>NZ_ATYO01000011.1 GCF_000427725.1 Mesorhizobium sp. WSM3224
GGCCTTGTCGCCGAGGAGTGCCTCAAAATCGAGGCCGGCGATCAAAGGCTCGACCCCGATGCTGTCGTGACGCTGGCCGGGCAAAAGGACGAAGCGAATGAGATTGCCGAGGGCATCGACCAAGGCCATGATTTTGGTGGTCAGGCCGCCACGCGAGCGGCCTATGGCCTGATTTTGAGTCCCCCTTTTGCGCCGGTGCCATGCTGGNGGACCCGGACGAGCGTGCCGTCGACAAGGACATATTCGAAATCGGGATCATCGCTGAGGGTCTTAAAGATACGCTCCCACACGCCCTTCTGCGCCCAGCGCCAGAAGCGCGTATATACGGTGAACCACTTGCCGAACACCTCTGGCAGATCACGCCACGGCGAGCCGGTGCGCGCGATCCAAAGAACGGCTTCGATAAACAGCCGGTTGTCGCGCCCGCTGCAGCCGGGATCACCGGCTTTACCCGACAGCTCCGGCGCGATCCGCTCCCACTGGCTGTCGCTCAACATCAATCGAATCAAAGGCTAGGTCTCCATTTCCAGCCTTGAATCAATTTTCTGCCGCTTTGGGAATCCTGACTGTAAACAGGCCTTAGTGGAAATGCGGCTCGCCGAGGCGTAACGCCAGGACGGCTTGCCTACGCCGGGTTTATGAAGTTTTGCGTTTCCCCAGGATGTTCGCCAGAAGTCGAATCGCGGGATCGATTTCCGCAGTGCCGATTGTTCCGAAGCTAAGAACCAGACCGGTCCAGCCCCGATCTTCGATCTGGTAACGCTCAAGCGGTTCTATCGCCAGACCGTGGGCGCTTAGGACCTGGTCGAGATTGCTCGAAACCCCGCGATCGAGATGCGCCGCCATGTGCAGTCCAGCCAAAGACGGGATGGGCCGCATGATATCGGCGCAATGGCGCGCCAGAGCTTCATTGATCGCAGTGCGCCGCTCACCGTAGATGCGGCGCATTGCGCGAACATGCCGCGCAAGATGGCCTTCCGTGATGAAGGCGGCCGGTGCACCTTGGGCTACCGAAGGTGAGAACCAGTCCGAGGCCTGCTTTGTGACGATCAATGGGTCGTGTGCCCAATAAGGAGCGATTATGTAGCCGAGCCGAAGGGCGGGCAGCAGACTTTTAGAGAACGTCCCGACGTAAAACACCCGATCGGTGCGATCGAGCGTTTGTAAAGCCTCGACCGGGAGTCCGCTGAAGCGGAATTCACCGTCGTAGTCGTCTTCGACGATGACCGCATCATGTCGATTGGCGAAGTCGAGCAGCTCTGCGCGACGCCGGGGTGACATGACAACACCCACGGGGAACTGATGCGACGGCGTCACCATGATCACGGCGATATCGGCCGGAACCCGCTCAACGATCAGTCCTTCACCGTCCACCGGCACAGGCGTGACCTTCGCACCGGCCCTGGCAAAGGCCCAGCGCGCCGGCGGATAGCCTGGGTCCTCCACGGCCACGTGGGTTCGGCCTTGCTCGATCATGACGCGAGCAATGAGATCAAAAGCTTGTTGGGCCCCGGCAGTAACAACCACGTCCTGCGCATCGCACGCGACGGCTCGCGCGAAGGACACGTGCCCGGCGATTGCTTGCCGCAGATCGAAGCGCCCTTCGGGGGCTTCGTATGTGGCGGTTGACCGCATCAACGACCGGAGTGCGCGGGTCTGAAGCCTCTGCCATATCTGAAACGGGAAGCGTCCAATGTCAGGCATACCCAAACGGAAATCATAGCGTATTGCAGGCGACGTATGCGCTGGAGGCGCTTCGTCCAGGGGCCATCGCCGAGCAATTCCCCTGTCCTCCTCCGCAGCAGGACGGGATGCCGTATTGCTCATCTCCATCGCCGGCACGGCAAGGCGCGAGACACGTGTCCCCGATCCCTGCCTGGAAAACGCATGACCCTCCGCGATAAGGCGATCATAGGCCGCGATCACCGTGTTGCGTGAGACACCGAGGAACGTTGCGAGTTGTCGCGTGGGGGGTAGGGGGCTGTCCGCCTTTAGTCGTCCATCGAAGATGGCTTGCCGCAATTGACCATGCAGCGCCGTAACGATCTGCCGCGATCCTCGGATTGGAAGCTGAAGCGGCAGCTCGAAGAATGGATCCATAGAATTCTTATAGGTTGGATGGATTTCGCAGAACCATAATGCCGGGCGGCGGATGACCTAGTAGTGATCTGAAATTGTGGTTGCTAATTTAGCATCAGCTTCGAACTTGGCTGGAAGATTTTCGGACCTGTGAATCCATCTTTTTAGAGGCTGGAGACAAACGACGAAGAGCCGTGCCGTTGCGGAGGCAATGGTTGCTCGAAGTCCTTCCCCCAAGGGCGATTACGGTAGGCCAGTGTGCGTTTCGCGTCCGTTATGGACCGCGCAGGATCGCCTCGATGACCCCAATGCGAGGCCGTCCGACGGGCGAGGCATGGCTCGAGCTATCCTGTTCCGCATCGTCATCTCTATAGAGCGCGTGGCTTGGCAAAAGCTGGGGTGCATTGGCAGCGAGCGGTGCTAGATTTTGTGACACCTATTGTGATATAAAAGCGTGCAAAAACAACGGCATTGCGCCGATCCTACCTCACTGCAGTTGCGCGCTGCGGCCCCCACGAGATCCAATATCCTCTCCTGACGGTGATCAATCTCCCGCCAACGGGAACTCGTTCGCGATGGTGACGTGGTGGTGGATGCGGCCTTCGAAATATCTGGCCAGGACCGCCTCGGTCGCGGCGCGCGATTCGGCGCGGGCGGGGCTGGCAAGGGCGGCGTCGACCGCCGCCATGTCGCGATAGTTGATTGCCAGTATCATCGGGAATTCCGGCGCGCCGTCGTCGCGCTTTTCGGCGAAGGAGACGCGCACGTCCAGCGCACCGGGGAAGGCCTTCCACTTGGGCAGGACGGTCTCGATGACGTCCTTGCGGAACGCCTCCGTGTGGCCGTCCTTCACCTTGCCCTCGAACAGTGCGTAGCGCGTGATCATTTGCCGTCCTCCTCGTCCTTGCGTTGGAAAAATTCCATCAGCGCGGCCTGGTCCTCGCCGCCCAGTCCGGCGGCCGTCAGCAACCGGTGCACCTCGGCGCAGACGGCCGTCAGCGGCATTGCCGTGTGGGTGCGCCGCGCCAGATCCTGCGCGGCGTTGAGGTCCTTCACCATGTTGTCGATGCGGCCGGTTCGCCGGTAGTCGCGGGTCGCGAAGCGCGGCAGGTATTCCTGCAGGATGGCGCTATCGGCGCGGCCACCCCTTAGCGCTTGCGGGATCTTGAGCGCATCGACGCCGGCGTCGAGCGCCAGCCGCGTCGCCTCAGCCACAGCCATGAAATTCAGGGCGCACAGCACCTGGTTGAGCAGCTTGGTCGTCTGGCCGGCGCCGGCCGGGCCCATATGGGTGTAGTTGGTGGCGACGTTGCGCAGCACCTTGTGGGCGTCCGCGACATCCTGGGCCTCGCCGCCGGCCATCAGCGTCAACTCGCCGATCAGCGCCTTCGGCGCGCCGCCCGAGAGCGGACTGTCGACCCAGCGCAAACCCTTCTCGCTTGCGTCGGCGGCCAGTTGGCGCGTCGCGTCGGGATCGATGGACGACATGTCGACGATCAGCGTGCCGGGCCTGGCGCCTGCAGCCACGCCGCTGTCGCCGAACACGGCGAGGCGCACGATCGGCGCCGAATTGAGGCTCAGGATCACGTAGTCGGCCGCGGCGGCCGCCTCGGCAGCGCTCGCCATGGCGAGCGCGCCCTTGGCGACCAGCGCCTCCGCCTTGGCCTTGTCGAGGTCGAACACGGCGAGGCGATTGCCGGTGGCGAGCAGGCGCTCGCCGATCGCCCCGCCCATGGCGCCGGCGCCGATCAGTGCGACTTTGTTGGTCATGACGGTAGCTCTCCGAATTTGGCTGCTATGTCGGCGACGATTTGGTCGAGCGGCGCGTCGATCGCCACGGCGATAGCGTTCTCGTCCTCGCCCGGCATCTCAAGCGTCGCGAACTGGCTATCGAGCAGGCTGGTGGGCATGAAGTGGCCGGTGCGCTCATGCATGCGTTTCGAGATCAGCCCGCGCGAACCGTCGAGATAGATGAACAGCACCGGTGCGCCAGCCCGCTCGGCGATGAAATCGCGATAGGCCCGCTTCAGCGCCGAGCAGCCGACGATCACCGGCGCGGGTTGTTGGCTGAGGGTTTCGCCGACCTTGGCCAGCCAAGGCCACCTGTCGGCGTCGTCAAGCGGAATGCCGGCGCTCATCTTGGCGATGTTGGCCTGCGGGTGCAGCTTGTCGCCATCGACATATGTCGCCGAGATCGCGTGGGCGAGCGCCTCGCCGACCGTCGTCTTGCCCGAACCGGTGACGCCCATGACCACCATGCGCGGCGGCGGGTCAGATCGAAGCCGTGATGCCGCCATCGACATAGAGAATGTGTCCGTTGACAAAGGATGATGCGTCGGAGGCCAGGAAGACGCAGGCGCCGACCAGTTCCTCGACCTTGCCCCAGCGCCCGGCGGGCGTCCGTTTTTCCAGCCACGCGCTGAATGCCGGGTCGGCGACAAGGGCTGCGTTGAGCGGCGTGTCGAAATAGCCGGGCGCGATCGCGTTGCATTGCAACCCGTGTTTCGCCCAGTCCGTCGCCATGCCCTTGGTGAGGTTGCCGACCGCGCCCTTGGTCGCCGTGTAGGGCGCGATGCCCGGGCGGGCGAGCGCCGTCTGCACGCTGGCGATGTTGATGATCTTGCCGCGGCCGCGCCCGATCATGTGCCGCGCCACGGCCTGGCCGACATGGAAGACGCTGGCGACATTGGTCTGCAGCAGGCGCTCGAACGCGTCGGCGGGAAAGTCCTCGAGCGGCGTGCGGAACTGCATGCCGGCATTGTTGACCAGAATGTCGATCGCCCCGCCGACACGCTCGAAAGCGTCGATGGCCGCCCGCACCTTGTCATGGTCGGTCGCGTCGAAGGCGAGGCTCGCGGCGCCGGGAATCTGGCTGGCCGCGGCACTCAGCTTCGCGTCGTCGCGGCCGTTGAGGACCACTTTGGCGCCTGCTTCGGCGAGGCCTTTGGCCAAGGCGAAGCCGATGCCTTGCGAGGAGCCAGTTACGAGCGCTGTGCGCCCGGTGAGATCGAACAGGGTGGATGACATAAATCTGAATTTTCCCGATTGCCTCGCGGCACGCAAGCTTGTTATGTTATCGATAACATCTTCTGTCAAGTCTAGTGGAGCGAAACCGATGCAGCGGCCTCACATCCTTCAGGTTGGACCCTATCCCGCATGGGACGAGGAGCCGCTCAACGAAGCCTTCAGGGTGCATCGCTATTTCGAGGCGGCTGACAAGCCGTCTTTCCTCGCCGAGGTCGGGCCACTTGTGCGTGGCATCGCCACGCGCGGCGAGCTTGGCGCGAACCGCGCCATGATCGAGGCCTGCCCTTCGCTCGAGGTCGTTTCCGTCTATGGCGTCGGGTTCGACGCGGTCGATCTCGCGGCATGCCGGGAGCGGGGCGTGCGCGTCACCAACACGCCTGACGTGCTGACCAACGATGTCGCCGATCTCGGCGTTGCCATGATGCTTTGCCTGTCGCGCGGCATGATCGGCGCCGAGCGCTGGGTGCGCGACGGCAGCTGGGCGGCCAGGGGGCTCTATCCGCTCAAGCGCCGCGTCTGGGGCCGGCGGGCCGGCGTGCTCGGCCTCGGCCGTATCGGCTATGAGGTGGCCAAGCGGCTTGCCGGCTTCGGCATGGACATCGCCTACAGCGATGTCGCGCCGAAGGATTTCGCCTCGGGCTGGGAATTCGTCGCCGATCCGGTTGCGCTTGCCGGGCGTTCGGACTTCCTCTTCGTGACGCTTGCCGCCTCCGCCGCGACGCGCCACATCGTGAACAAGGACGTGATCGCGGCGCTTGGCGAGGAAGGCATGCTGATCAACATCTCGCGCGCGTCCAACATCGATGAGGAGGCGCTGCTCGACGCGCTCGAGACGAATGTGCTCGGCTCGGCCGCGCTCGACGTCTTCGAAGGCGAGCCGAAGCTCAATCCACGCTTCCTCGCGCTCGACAATGTGCTGCTGCAGCCGCACCATGCCTCGGGCACGGTCGAAACGCGCAAGGCGATGGGCAAGCTGGTGCGCGACAACCTTGCCGCTCATTTCGCCGGCCAGCCCCTGCTCACACCGGTGCTGTAGGAGTTCGCCCGCTATGAAGTCGATCGTCATTCACGCCGCCAAGGATCTGCGCATCGAGGACCGCCCGGTCGAGGAGCCGGGGCCGGGCCAGGTGCTATTGCGTCTCGCCGCCGGCGGCATCTGCGGCAGCGACCTGCACTACTACAATCACGGCGGCTTCGGAACGGTGCGCCTGAAGGAGCCGATGATCCTCGGCCATGAGGTCTCCGGCGTCATCGAAAAAATCGGGCCCGGCGTCAGCGGGCTGGAGCGTGGGCAACTGGTCGCCGTCTCGCCGTCGCGGCCCTGCTACAGCTGCCGCTATTGCCGCGAGGGCATGCACAACCAGTGCCTCAACATGCGCTTTTACGGCAGCGCAATGCCGTTCCCGCACATCCAGGGCGCGTTCCGCGAAATGCTGGTGGCGGATGCGCCGCAGTGCGTGCCGGCCGATGGATTGAGCGCCGGCGAGGCGGCGATGGCCGAACCGCTGGCGGTGTGCCTTCACGCCACGCGCCGGGCCGGCGAGATGCTCGGCAAGCGCGTCCTGGTGACCGGCTGCGGTCCGATCGGCCTGTTGTCGATCATCAGCGCTCGGCGTGCCGGCGCCGCCGATATCGTCGCCGTCGACATCACCGATTTCACCCTGGCGATGGCCAGTCGCGCCGGTGCCGACAAGGCGATCAACACCCGTACCGATCTTGAGGGCTTGGCGCCCTATCTCGCCGACAAGGGGACGTTCGATGTCCTCTATGAATGCTCAGGTGCTGCGGCAGCGTTGGCGCAAGGTATCGCGGCGACGCGACCGCGCGGCACCATTGTGCAGCTCGGCCTCGGTGGCGCCGAGATGGCGCTGCCGATGTCGACGGTTACCGCCAAGGAATTGTCGATCAACGGCTCGTTCCGTTTTCACCCGGAATTCGCGGTGGGCATCGAGCTGATGCGCAAGGGACTGATCGACGTCAAGCCGCTGATCACCCACACGGTGGCCTTCGACGAGGCTCTGGCGGGCTTCGAGCTCGCCAATGACCGAAGCCGCGCGATGAAGGTCCAGATCGCCTTTGCATAAGCTTCGGCGGTGCGTTGCATTCCATTGTGATATCGATAACGTACGGCCATGCAGCCTCCGCCCAAACGCCCGACCATGGCCGATGTCGCGCATCGCGCCAACGTCTCGACGATGACCGTGTCGCGCGCCTTCAAGCGCGATGCCTCGGTCAGCGCGGACACACGCGACCGCATCCTGCGGGCAGCAGAAGAGCTCGGCTATGTCTTCGACAGTATCGCCGCCAATCTTTCCTCACGACGCTCCGGTTTCGTCGCGGCGACAATCCCTTCGATCAACAATGCCAACTTCGCCGACACGGTGCGCGGCATGACCGAGGGACTGCGCGACAGCGGTCTGGAGATCCTGCTCGGCTTCACCGACTACAATGTCGAGGAGGAAGAGCGCCTGGTCGGGCAGTTGCTGCGGCGGCGGCCGGAAGCGATCATCGTCACCGGCGGCCGGCACACGCCGCGCTGCCGCAAGATGCTGACCAATGCCGGCGTGCCCGTGGTGGAAACCTGGGACCTGCCCAGCGAGCCGATCGGCCATGTCGTCGGCTTCTCCAACGCGGACGCCGGGCGGCTGATGGTCGATCATTTCGTCGCGCGCGGCTATTTAAGGCTCGGCTTCATCGGCGGCGACACCTCGCGCGACACGCGCGGCCTCGACCGGCGGCGCGGCTTCGTCGCGGCGCTGCAGGACCGCGGCCTCGACGCCTCGCGCGTGATCGCCTCCGGCGTGCCGCCGATCTCGATGCGCGAGGGCGCCACCGCCATGGTCGAGATGATCTCGCGCTGGCCAGACACGCAGGCGGTGATGTGCGTGTCGGACCTTTCCGCCTTCGGTGCGCTGATGGAATGCCTGCGGCGCGGCATCCGTGTTCCCGACGACGTCGCGATCGCCGGCTTCGGCGCCTACGATCTTGCCGAGCAGTCGGTGCCGCCGATCACCACGATCGATGTCGGCGCGCATGAGATCGGCATCCGCGTCGCCGAGCTGGTGCTCGACCTCCTCAACGGGCGCCGGGCGACGGACGACCGGGTGGTCGTCGGCATGACACCCAAAGTGATCGTGCGCCACACGGCTTGAACGCTTTTGAAAACCAAGGGCCGGCGGGGTGACAGCCGGCCCTTGGCTGTTCCGACAGATACTGCCGAAGCTTATTTGCCCCAGACCTTCTTGTATTCGTCGCGGTAGCCGTTGCCGGGGTCGAAGCGGTTGTCCGGGCCGCCGTCGAACTCGACATTGTTCGAGGTCACAACGTGCAATGGCGAGATGTAGCCCGACCATTTCTCGCCGGCCATGGCGCGGTTGAGCTCGTCGACGAGCTGCCAGCCCTGCAGGTTCAGCGGCTCGGCCACCGTCACCTTCTGGAACTGGCCGGAGCGGATGCGCTGGTAGGCCGATTCCGAGCCGTCGCCGGCGGCCACGCTGATCGGCGCGTCGGTGCCCGACTTGCCGGCGGCTGCCAGCGACGGTCCCATGAAGTCGAAATAGAGATCGTTGATCGCCAGCGAATGGGTCCATTGATCGCCGTATTTCTGCAGCAGCGACGTGGTGAGCTGCGGCATGCGCTGCGAGGTCTCGGCGATCGGCGTGTCGACATATTCGAGCACCTTGCCGCCGAGATCCTCGATCTCCTTCTTCATCCGGTCCGCCTTGGCGATGGCGATCTGATAGGTGGAATCGGCGAAGATGATGACGCCGGGCTTGCCCTTGGCATCGACGAAGGCCCAGTCGGCCGCCGCCTTCGACACTTCCATCGGATCGGTCGAGACATTGGCGATGATGCCGAGATCGTCGATCGGCCCGACCGTCGGTGCGGCGTGCCATGCCGCCATCGGGATCTTGGCCGCCTTCGCCTGCTCCATCGCCGGCTTCTGCTCGACGGCATCGAAGCCGTTGATGATGATGCCGTCGGGATTGAGCGCCAGCGCCTGGCCGAAGGCTGCCGTGCGGCCGCCGATGGAGCCGGCGCCGTCAAGCGTCTTGACCGTCCAGCCGAGTGCCGCCGCGGCCTCCTCGACGCCCTTGGTGACGCCGAGAATGCCGCCGTTCTTCATGTCGGCGCCAAGCACGACGATGGTCTTGCCCGCAGCCCCCTTCGGCCCGGTCGTCGGCCCGTCCCACTTCTCGACCTTGCTGGCGTATTTGTCGACGACCGCCTTGGCCTCGGCCATCGGGTCGGCAAGGGTCGGCGAGGCGATGCCGAGCGCCAGGCAGGCGACGCCAAGCTGAAGGATTGTCCTGCGATGCATATCGTTTCTCCCATTAAGCATTTTTGGTTGTCGTTGTTGGTTGGCTGGTGGCTGGTTGATTGGCGGGTGCCTGGGACGGCACGACCGCGCCGCGGCGGCGCTGCGCGTAGCCAGCAATGCCGATCGCGACGAGCAGAGTGACGCCGTTGAACAGCGGCTCGACCCAGAACGAGCCGCCGAACTGCTGGATGCCGGAAATGCCGACGGCGAGGATGACCACGCCGATGATCGTGCCCCAGACATTGACGCGGCCGGGCTTGATGGTGGTCGACCCGAGGAAGGCGCCGACCAGTGCCGGCAGCAGATATTCGAGACCGACGCTGGCCTGGCCGATCCTGAGCTTCGAGGCGAGCAGCACGCCGCCCAGCGCGGTCAGCGCGCCTGAGGCGACGAAGGCGCCCATGACGAATTTCCGTACCGGAATCCCGTTGAGCGCGGCGGCCTTCGGGTTGGCGCCGATGGCGTAGAGGTAGCGGCCGAGCGGCATGTATTCGAGCACGAGCCACATGGCGAGCGCCAGGACGACCACGTAGTAGCCGGTGATCGGCAGGCCGAACAGCATCGTGCCGTTGAGGGAGAGGAAGCCGTCAGGCAGCACGCCGACGACCTGGCGGCCGCCGGTGTACCACATGGCCAAAGCGTAGAGCACGGTGCCGGTGCCGAGCGTCGCGATGAAGGAATCGATGCGTGCCACCTCGACCAGCCAGCCGTTGATGAAGCCGGCAAGCACGCCGAGCAGGATGACGATGATCACCGCGATCGGCCACGGCACGCCGAAGGCGGTCTGCAGGCTGATGGCCAGGATGTGCCAGAGAACGATGCCGTAGCCCACCGTCAGGTCGATGCGGCCCGAGGCCATGGGGATCATTGCCGCCAGCGACAGCAGCGCGATGATCGCCTTGTCGGAGACGATCGAGCGCAGATTGAGCAGCGTCGGGAACGTTCGCGGCAGAAGCAGCGAGAACAGCAGGATCAAGAGCAGCGTCAGGATCGGCAGGCCGTAGACCGGCAGGTAGCGCGCCGCCTTCTGAGCAAAGCTCAGCCCTGACAGTTCCGAGCGGGTCGGCTCCAGCGCCGTCGATTTGATCGAGTTCATGGATCCTCCTCAGGCGGCTTCGGACACAGAGGCAGCGCGGATGAGCGCCGCCGTGGTCAAGGCATCGCCGGCAAGCTCGCGCACGATGCGGTTATGCGAGAAGACGAGGGCGCGATGGCAGATATGGGCGACCTCCTCGAAATCGGTGGAGACGACGATGACCGCGAGCCCGGCCTCGACGGCAACCGCGATCAGCCTGTAGATCTCGGCCTTGGCGCCGACATCGACGCCTGCCGTCGGATCCTCGGCGATCAGGAGCTTGCGGCCCGTCGCCAGCCAGCGGCCGACGACCACCTTCTGCTGGTTGCCGCCGGAGAGCGCCTCGATCGGCAAATGCGGATCGTTGGGCCTGAGCCCGAGCCGCGCGCCGAGCTCCTGGGTGAGCTCGCTTTCCCGTGCCGGCTTCATGAAGGAGAACAGGCCGCGGCCGACGGCCGACGGGTTGAGATACATGTTCTCGCGCACGGAGAGCGACAGCGCGACCGACTCCTCGGTGCGGTCGCGTGCGATGAGGCCGACGCCGGCGGCAAGGGCGGCGCCGACCGAGGACAGGTCGAGGCTGTTGCCGTCGAGCGAGACATTGCCCTCGAAAGGCTCGGCGCCGAACAACGCGCGCCCGACGGCCTCCTGTCCAGCGCCGCGCAGGCCGACCAGGCCGAGCAGCTCGCCGGAGCGCGCCTCGAAGCGGACCGGGCCGACGCTGCCGCAGGTAAGGCTCTCGACCCTCAGCCGCTCCGGCCCGTCCGTCCATTGCGACTTGGCGAACATCTGGTGCGCCGGTCGGCCGACGATGAGATCGACCAGTTCCTGCGGCGTGGTCTCGGCGACCGGCTTCACCGCGACCATGCGGCCATCGCGCATGACGGCAACACGGTCGGCGATGCGGAACACCTCGTCCAGCCGGTGCGAGACATAGATCATGCCGACGCCGCGCTCGCGCAGCGGCCGCAGCGCCTCGAACAGGCGCTCGACCTCGTCGGCCGGCAGGCTTGCTGTCGGCTCGTCGAGCACCAACACATCGGCCTCGGTGGCCAAGGCGCGCGCGATCGCCACCAGAGATTTTTCGGTGCGGGAAAGATCCTGGACACGCGTCGCCGGATCGAAGGCGCAGCCGACCAGCGCCAGAGCGCGCTCGGCGCGGCGCTCGGTGTCGCGCCAGTCGATCAGGCCGGAGCGGCGTGAAAAACCCTGCGCCATGCCGACATTCTCGGCAACGGTCATCCATTCGATCAGGCCGAGGTCCTGATGGATGAAGGCGACCTTCTGTGGCTTGTTGGGGCGCGGCGGGCGGTGGTGGTAGTCCTCGCCGCGAAAGCGGATCGTGCCCTGGTCGCGCCTGTGGATGCCGGCGAGCGTCTTGATGAGCGTCGACTTGCCGGCGCCATTCTCGCCGAGCAGCGCGACGATCTCGCCCGCGTGGATGTCGAGCGAGACCGAGTTCAGCGCCAGCGTTCCGCCGAAGCGCTTGGAGATATCGATGAATTCGATGAGCTTGGGCCGCATCGTTTTGGCCTCCTCCCAAGCCAAGCAAACAGACTGAATTGGCATCGATGTTATCGCTAACATTTTTGCAGGTCAAGTCTTGAAAATGGCAGGCCGCAAAGGCTATCGATGAGCCGTTATCGCGGAGGGATCAAGCATGTTCGGAGACATAGAGGGCGCCGGCTTCGAGGTTCTCGACGAACGGTTCGAGAGCTGCTTCGTCGGCCATGTCGCGGTCGAGCGGCTGTGGACCGGGGGACGCTGGCTGGAAGGTCCGGCGTGGTTCGCGCCCGGCCGGTATCTGGTGTTCTCGGACATCCCGAATGACCGGCTCATGCGCTACGACGAGACCAATGGCGTGGTCTCGGTCTTCCGCGCGCCGTCCGGCAATGCCAACGGCAACACCGTCGACACGCAGGGGCGCCTGGTCACCTGCGAGCACCGGTCGCGCCGCGTCACGCGCACCGAGCATGACGGGTCGATCACGGTGATCGCCGACCGCTTCGGGGGTAAGCAGCTGAATTCGCCCAATGACGTGGTGGTGCGCTCGGACGGCACGGTGTGGTTTTCCGATCCGCCCTACGGCATCGCCACCGACTATGAGGGCGATCGCGGCGATCAGGAGATCGATGGCTGCCACGTCTATCGCGCCGATCCCGCGACCGGCGAGGTGACGCGCGTCGTCGCGATGATGGCCAAGCCCAACGGTCTCGCCTTCTCGCCGGACGAGAGCATCTTGTATGTCGGCGACACCGGCGTCACGCATCAGAAGAACGGGCCAAGGCACATCCGTAAGTTCGCGGTCGAAGGCAGCACGCTGCGCGAACTCGGTATTTTTGCTACGTGCACGGCCGGCCTGTTCGACGGGTTCAGGGTGGACATGGCTGGCCGCCTCTGGGCAGGCGCCGGCGACGGCGTCCATTGCTTCGATCCCGACGGCACGCTGATTGGCAAGATCCGCATCCCCGAGACGGTGGCCAACCTCACCTTCGGCGGCCCCAAGCGCAATCGCCTGTTAATCACGGCGCGACAGTCGCTCTATGCAGTCTTTGTGGTCGCCAACGCGGCAGCGCGAGCGTGAGGTCGATGGTGCCTGCCCGGGTCAGGTCAGGTCTCGAATGATTCATCTCGCAACGAGATTGAGCACCCATATTTGGCTGAACCCCTCGAAGCGAGCATTAATTCCTGTTGGCGAACGGCGCATAGGCTATCGTTTGATTACAGACGACAGCGTACACCGGCAAGAACAGCGATCTCTTCCCAGATTAGGGGTCGGAACAAGGTAAGCGTCGGGTGAGCACCGTGGGTGCTTGCGATCGTCAGGGACCGGGCGGCCGGTAAGGACATTCCAAACGGTGTTGTAAATCGCGTCAGAGACCAGCCAAGCATCGCGCAAGCCTTCAGCCCTCAGCCCGATCAGCAGCGGCTGCTCACGGATAATCAACTCCAGCTCAGCGCGCCGGACCTCATAGGGGTGACCTGGAAATCGAAAATAGTCGGCCATTTGGGTAGCGCCACTCCAGCCAGCGTGTTCATGCCGCCACTTGGGAGAGGGCGCCCTCCAGTTCCATGGCAGGAATTCTGCAAGCCCGGCTCCGACGCTGGCGACGGGGCTGCGGCAATGTAGACGCTCATCGATACACGGCTCAACGAAGTCAACCTCGAAGCCAGGCTCACCGATGTCTTCGTCACAGACTCGTCATGCCGCTTCCGGAAACTAGTTCAGGCCAACGCGATCGGCTCACGGCTTCATTGATGCATCCGCCCTGTGCGCACGGCAGACCCGGCCAATTGCGCGAGTTATGCAAGGAGGTCGGTATGGCCTTGATCGAATCATTCGTTGGCTTATGATTTGGGCAGCAAATGAAGATAAAAAACGCGAAAAAGTTTACGCGCAAGGGGCAGCTCCTCAATCAGGTCGGAGCACTTCCCTATCGCCGAGGGGATGGCCATTCGATCGAGTTCCTCCTCTTGACCTCAAGAGGGACGCAGCGGTTCGTAATTCCGAAGGGCTGGCAGATGAAGGGCAAGAGCGACCGACAGGCTGTCGCGCTTGAGGCCAAGCAGGAGGCAGGCGTCACGGGACAGGTCAAGCCGACTCCGGTGGGAGCCTTTCAATATTGGAAGCGCGTGAAGAACGCCTTCGTCCCGATCCAAGTGACTGTCTATGCCCTTGAGGTCGAGGCCGAACTGTCCAACTGGAAAGAAAGAGGTCAGCGTCAGAGAAGGTGGCTGACCAGTCAACAGGCCGCCAGTCTGGTCGACGAGCCCGAGCTTTCCTCGTTGATTGCCAGCTTTCAACCTTCTGATCAAACAGCTGGGTAGCCCCTGTAGCGTTAAATCTGCGGCTTTCCCATTCCATGATCATCAATCGCGGACCGGATCATCAATCACGGAACGCGACGGTACCACGCGGCCGCTGTTGGGTCGGTATTTTTCTTGCTCGAAACGTTCCTAGCGAAGAATCTTGGTACTGAATGCGGCTCACAACCTATGCAATAAAGTTCTCCGATCGACGACGTGGAAAGGATCAGGTGATCCGGCACAGACAGTCAGCCTGGCTCCGGCGGTGTGGAGACGTTCGCTATCCAACCGCGGAAGCGCTTCCGCGGCCCAAGGATCCGGAAGGCGCGGCGCTGGGTGTGGTTTCGACGCTGTCGGCGCGCTCCAACTGGCCCGAGCGGAGAAGGAACGGAGCTGTCGGATCGCATACTCGTGGCGGGCAAAGATGCGGCACGGACATTGATCCAGTCGGTTGGGCGAGATAGTGTTCGGGAAATACGAACATCTGCGCTTCTCTTCTTGAGGGCTAACTGGTTCGCCTCTTCCGGCCCGACTATTCGCCGGGGTCGAATTCACCATTGAACAAGATTGTCTCCACCGGCCCGAGCGGATTAGCGATCCGCCTCTCCAGCACTTCGACGAGTGTACGCCCGATCCCTGCCATGTCGACAGAATGAACGCCAATTTTGGCGGGTAGGAAACGTGCCAACCGCGTGCTGTCACGAGTGACAATGTGGACGTCGCTCCCCGGCGCAAGACCTCTTTTGCCAAGAACGTGTAATGCCCCTAGAAGGCCCAGCTCGTTGGCGCAAGCCAAGCCCGTCGGTGGATTTGGCGACCCCAGTAAGCGATCGAACCAGGCGGCGCTTGATTCCATGGTGAACATGCCATGGCCGATCAGGGACTGGTCAATCGGAATACCGGCCTCCGCCATCGCCCTTCCATAGCCGGCGAGACGCATGGTGCTCGCCTGATCCTCCGGAACGAGAAGCTGCAGGGCAATACGTCGGCAGCCCTTGTCCATGAGCCATCGGGTCGCCTCGTAGGCAATCTGTTCATTGTCGATATCGACATAAGGATACGCGGTATCCAGGTCGGTTTTTCCAAACGCGACGAATGGGATGAGTTCATCCAGCAGCAGCTTGACGCGCGGATCACCCGACACCAGGCGTGTGATGATGAGGCCGTCCGCGCTATGCGCCTGAAGCAGGCGCTGCACGCTTTCGACCGGGTCGTCGTCGGGCGTGGTGGAATAGATGGATAGACTATAACCCGCTCTCCTCGCCGCCAGCGTCATACCCTCGACCAGAGGGAGCTTCGCCAGATCGGAAAGGTAGTCGCGCGTTTCCATCGGCAGCACTGCCGTCAAGGTCAGGGTTCGTCCGGTTTTCAGCGCGCGACCATGATGGTTCGGGACATAGCCGACCCGCTTCGCCACCTCCTTGACGCGCGCCGTGGTCAAGGGATGCACTTCCGGTCCGTCCTTGAGAGCCCGCGATACCGTGGTCACTGAAAGGGAAAGTTCCGCCGCGATCTGTTTTAGGTTGACCATTATCGCCTGAATTCATTTGCGAAAGCGCCGGCTGATTTTGCAGACCGTCGCAACGTTACCGGATTCCAACTCACGGTCAATCCAAGCTCTCGCTAAAGCAACTTGACTCCGTTGTCTTCGGATGCAATCGTAACGTTACGATTAACAAAAATAGCGCTTTTGAGTGACATTTCAATGAATCCTAGGGAGGAGAACCTATGTCTTGGCTACGCATTTCCTTGGCCGCAATCGCGGCCACCGTTGCCCTGCCCGTTTCGGCCCAGACGGTCACCATCACGACCGCAGGCGGTGATTATGGGAACGCCATAAAGGAGGCCATGTGGGCCCCCGCTGCAAAAGAGCTTGGCTATGATGTTCGCGAGGAGACGCAGAGCGACGGCCTGGCAGCGCTCAAGATGCAGGTCACCTCGGGCGCGGTCTCGACAGACATCATCCACTTGGGCTCACCGGAAGGCGCGCAGGCGGCCGCACAGTCGCTGCTGGAGCCGCTCGACTACAAGATCATTGATCCAAAGTCCGTGCCGGACGGCGCAAAGTCCGACTACTGCTACCCGTTCGACTCCTATGGCACCGTCATGTCGTGGAACACCAAGACCTATGGCGAGAACCCGCCGAAGACCTGGGCGGAGTTCTGGGATGTCGCGAAGTTCCCGGGCCGTCGCGCCCTGCGCGCCAATGCGCAGGATTTGATAGAGATCGCGCTGCTCTCCGACGGCGTGGCGCCGGCGGACGTCTATCCCGTGCTCAGCACACCGGAGGGTCTGGATCGCGCCATCAAACGGCTTGAAGCGATCAAACCGAATGTCTCGGTCTGGTGGACCTCGGGAGCGCAGTCCGCGCAATTGCTGAAAGACGGCGAAGCGGATTTGCTGGTCACCTGGAATGGACGAGCTCAGACCGTGAAAGCCGATGGCGGTACGGTTGACTACACGTTCAAGGGTTCCGTCATCGGCACGGACTGCCTAGCGGTACCGAAGGGGGCGCCGAACAAGGAAGCGGCCATGAAGCTCATCGCGGCGATGACACAGCCCGCGCGCGTGGCGAAGCTGACCGACTTCATCGCCTATGGACCGGTCAATCCAGCCGGCTATGAGGGTGGCCTTATCCCCAAAGACCGTCTGAAGACCCTGGCGACCGCGCCTGAAAACGCAGGCACTTCGGTGTTCTCAAATGCCGGCTGGTGGGTCAAGAACGGCGAGGTCGCCCAAAAGGCCTTTGATGAAATGATGAACCGCTGAGTCTCGAATTCGTCAACTTCCAAAGCTGGAGCCCATCATGAAGTCGCTCCCGATCACCATCGACGGCGTGCGCAAGACCTATGGGTCTTATGTCGCGCTGGATGATGTTTCGATCGACATTCAGGCTGGCGAATTCCTTACGCTGCTAGGGCCGTCCGGATCGGGCAAGACCACGTTGCTCATGGCCCTGGCCGGATTTGTCCGGCTGGATCGCGGTAAACTCTTGTTGGGTGATCGGGACATCACCCGCCTAACCCCCAACAAGCGGGACATCGGCATCGTCTTCCAGAACTATGCCCTGTTTCCACACATGAGCGTCCTGGCAAATGTCGAGTATCCGCTGGTGCTGCGCAAGACGCCGAAAGCCGAGGCCCGCCAGAGGGCGCTCGATACTTTGGCCCGCGTGAAGCTCGAAGGTTTGGCGGAGCGCAATATTGCCGCGCTATCCGGCGGCCAACGCCAGCGGGTAGCGCTGGCGAGGGCGATCGTCTTCGAGCCACGCGTGATGCTGATGGATGAGCCGTTGTCGGCGCTCGACAAAAATCTGCGCGAAACCATGCAGTACGAGATTCGGCGTCTGCACGATGATCTGGGGATCACCACGATCTATGTGACGCATGACCAGCGCGAAGCACTGATCATGTCAGATCGGATTGCGGTGATGAATTCCGGCCGTATTCAGCAGATCGACACGCCACAGCGAATTTACGATCGTCCATCGACCCGCTTTGTCGCGGAGTTCATGGGCGAGGCCAACATTGTAGCCCCGGGATCGGTGCGCAAAATCGACGGCGCCGATGCGTCGCGCGAAGCTTTGATGATCCGCGCGGAAAGCTTCCATCTTGATGCGACGCTCGCCGGGCGAGACGGGATGGTGCTTGAGGGAATGCTGCGCGCCAAGACGTTTCGCGGCGAGAACTGGCTTTTGACGCTGGCGCTTGACGGCGGGCAGGAAGTCCTTGTCTGCATTCCGTCAGCACTTGCCGGGGGCTGCGCCGAACTTGCCGCCGGTCAACGGGTGACCGCCTATGCACCAGCAACGAAAGTTCACGCGATACCGGGAGCGGCAGCGTGACCGTCCTTGCCGATCCTGCGCTGGCAGCAGACGCTCGACGCGAGCGGCGGTTCTTCCTCTCGCTTTCACTGCCTGCGCTCTTCATCGTGGGACTGGCGGCGATACTGCCTATCCTATGGATCATCCGGCAATCCTTCCTGACCACGGCGGGCGAGTACACCGTCGGCAACTACGAGAAGGTGCTTTCTAGCGGACTGACATGGTCGGCGCTCGTCACAACCCTTGAATTGTCCCTGGCCACGCTGGCGATCTGCATTCTTCTCGGTACCCCCCTGGCGCTCGCCCTGGCCAGCGCCAGACCAAGGGTGGCCAATTTGTTGATGGCATTCGTCATGCTGCCGTTGTGGACCTCCATTCTGGTGCGCACCTATGGCTGGCTCGTCCTGTTGCGACGCGATGGCCTGATCAACTCGGCTTTGACCGGCTCAGGCCTGACAGCCGAGCCATTGCCGCTGGTCTACAATTTCACGGGAACGCTCATTGGCATGGTTCACTACATGCTGCCGCTTTTTCTGCTGCCCGTTTATGCGGCGATGCGCGATATCGATGCAAACCTCGTCCGCGCGTCGGCGAGCATGGGTGCCACGCTCGGGCAAACGATCCGCACGGTCATTCTGCCGCTTTCTGCCGGCGGCATCTTCTCGGGTTCGATCATCGTCTTCATTTACACCATAGGGTTTTTCATCACGCCGGCGGTGCTTGGCGGCGGCAAGGTAAATCCTCTTTCCACGCGGATCGAGCGCACGCTATCGACGTTCCAGGATTGGGGCTCGGCGAGCGTCCTGGGCATTCTACTGCTCATCTTGATGGCATTGGTGGGGATGATGTTCCTGGCTGCGCGGCGGCTGATTGCCGGGCACAAAGTCGATACAGCCCATGCTTGAAGCCTATCCAGACAACAGACTGGCCCTTATCCTTCTATGGAGCTTTTGCGCGCTCGTATTGGCGTTCCTGATGCTGCCGACGCTGGTGGTCGTGCCGCTCTCCTTTTCAGCGTCCGATTTTCTCGAGTTCCCGCCGCGCGCATACTCGTTACGCTGGTACGAGAATTTCTTCGGTTCGGCGACATGGATGGCCGGGCTCAGGACGAGCCTGATCCTTGGGACATTGACGGCGACGGTCGCGGTGCCCTTGGCGCTGCTGGCCTGCATCTCAATGAATCGGCTCGGCGGAAAGGCTGCGGCGACCATTCAGGGCGTTCTGCTCACCCCCTCAGTCGTGCCAGGAATTCTGCTTGCGATCGGTCTCTTCTTCGTGCTGGCGGCGCAACGTCTGGTCGGAACGCTGTTCGGCGTGCTGGTCGGACATGTGGTGCTGGCCATTCCGGTCGCCTGCATTGTGTTGTTGCCGGCCCTTGCCCGCTTTGACTGGAACCAGGTGCAGGCGGCGCGCAGCCTCGGCGCAAACTGGCCAAGAGCCATCGGCGGGATAATTGTTCCGCAACTTCAGATCAGTCTGTTGTCGGCCACGCTGATGGCCTTTCTGACGTCGCTCGACGAGTCCGTCATTTCGATCTTCGTCGCCAGCGGTCAAAACAGCACGCTGCCGAAGCTCATGTTCCTGTCGCTGCGCGATCAGATCGACCCGACCATTGCGGCGATCTCGACCTTGTGGACCGTCATCGTCCTGGTCGCCGTCCTGATCGTGAGCCTTCGCCAAAAATCCTGACAGAGACTGGAAACATGCCTACAGAACATCACGCAGCCGGTGCTCCGGCGGATCAATCAACGGACATACCCCAGGTGGGGTTGGCGATCATCACCGGCTCGGCAAACTGGGGGCTTGCCTTCCCGGAAGATGTCGAATTCGCGGGTGTGCGCACCTTGCGGCGGGACATGAGTTTTGAAACGCCTTTCGGTCGCAGCGACAACTGGAAGCTTCTCGAGTTCGATGCCTCGATTTCCGCCGAAGGCAAAACCAAGCGTGCTTTGTGCATGTACTCGCACGGCAATCCCCGCGACCATGTAGACCATTCCTGCCATCGCCGCGCGTTCTGGGTGTTGATGAGCGCGGGGGTAAGGCAAGTCCTGTCGTGTTCGACCATCGGCGCCGTCAACAAGGCGATCAAGCCCGGCGACATGGTGGTGAACGCCGATATCATCGAACTGACGCAGACCCCGTTTTCGCTGCTGCCTGGCCGCCAGAGCTTCGACTGCTCGGGCAAGCAGATTGTATGTCCAAGATGTGCGGCGATTCTGGCCGAAACTGCCCGGCGCCATTGGCCAGCCGAATGCCGCGTTCATGGCATCGAGCAGCAGTTGGTCGCTGGCCACTGTTACGGTCCGCGGCTGACCACCCCGGCCGAAGCCTTGGCGTTTCGAAACCTGGGGGCGGATGTGCTCAACCATTCGATCGCCCCTGAGGCCACCTTGTCGCGCGAGATAGGCGCGTGTTTCGTGCCTCTTGCGTTCGTGACCGCAGGTTTCAACGACTATATGGACCGCAGTCGGCAGGAATTGCTGCAGGAGCATGTGTTGCCGAGCCTCTCTATGACAGCCTCGCGCGTCGCGCTGGAGACTGCCGCACGACTTCCGGCAAATCCGGAATGCTCTTGCCAGGGTTTAAAGTCGCCTCAACCGGCAGAGCGTTCTACCCGGTTCTGAACGAGCGATGGAGTCAGGATGCTCGAATGCCCGGACTTGCCAAGATAGCTTCAGTGTCACAATTGACTCTGCCCCCGGCGGCAGTCGGCTCAAACCACCCATCAGCCGCTCGGCGGTTCACAACTACTCTGCCGAAATCGCGACGATCGCTTCCACCTCGAAAAGCATGCCGTCGAGGGCCAAGCGTGGAACCGGGATCAACGTAGCCGTCGGCATCATGCCGGGACCATAGGCACGTGCGAACTCCTCGCCAAGAATGTGAAGCTTCTTTTCATCGTGATCGACGACCAGCATCGTTTGTTTGACGACGCCCTGCAGATTCGCACCAACTGCGGCCGCAGCGACCGCAAGATTATCGAGGGCTTGCCGTACCTGAAGACGGAAGTCAGGCGAAAGTGACCCGTCCGGCGTTTCACCGCCTTGCCCAGCTATAAATGCGATGCGGGCGCCCATGCCGAGCCGGGCAATATGCGAATAGCCATTGGCCGACGGGTCATAGAGGCCGGCAGGATTGATAAATTCAAATGCTCGAGTCTGTTGCGCCTTTGCGTTTGCCAATGGTTTCTCTCCCTTCTGCTGGGTTTGTGGTCGATTCAGTCGTAGCCGCTACGCAAGCGAAGGTGACCCCGTCGAGCTGCTGCAGTATTGCGCTACAGCTCGACGAAATCCTCGCGTACTTACATCGCCGGGCGATAATACGCGGAGCTCTGCGGTCAGCTTACTGGGTGCAGAAAGCGGGCAACGCCGGGCGACAACACCGCGGTTGCACTACCCCATGAAGGTCTTCGCCCCTGCGGCTACGCGTTTGTCGTCAGGGTTGATATCTGATCGGTGTCGTACCGGTTCCGCAGCTCGGCAAGCGCCTCCGGATCCGGAGAGCCGTGCGCGGCCACCTTCGCAAGCTCCTCGAAATAGTGCTCGTGCCCGGGCGGAGAAACAGTCATCAGCACGCGCGCCGGCTTGTCGCCGATATTGGTGATGTTGTGCTGCACGCCTGGTGGAATGAACAGGTAGGTACCCGGCGTGGCGCGGATCGTCTTTTCGCCGACGTGCCAGACACATTCGCCCTCAAGCAGGTAGAAGGTTTCCTCCTGCACGCGATGAACATGAAGGCCGGTGGCGAACCGTGGCGGGATCGTCCAGTCGAACATGCTCGTGTGCTTCGTGTTCTCCCCGGTGACAAGAAACGCCAGCGGATGGCCACGCAACATGACCCCTTTATTCTCACCTGGCATGCGAATGACGGGAGCGGCGCTCATCTGATCCTCCATTGGCTCGGTGCTGTTCGGCAAGCACCCGGTCAAGATGCGCCCGCCATTTCGACAAGTCGTGAAGCCGCTCCGAAATGATTGCGAAAAATTCGCAAACGGTATCTCCTTCGGGGATGGCAAGAAGCCTCGCCTTTGGCCCATTTCGCCTGGACGCCGGTGCCGGGATTCTGTTCCACGGCGTCGAGCCGACGCCGCTCGGTCAGCGGGCAGTTACACTGCTTGCGCTGCTTGTGGAGCGGACGGGCGTGCTGGTTTCGAAAGAGGCGCTGATCGAAACGGCATGGCCCGGGCAAGCCATCGAGGACAGCAACCTGACGGTCCAGATTGCGGCGGTGCGCCGGGTGATCGAGAACCTGGCCGGCGGCGCGGGCTGGATAGAGACGCGGCCGCGACGCGGCTATCGCTATGTCGGACCGGCAGTCTCGGTTGATGACCTCAATCCGGCAGCCGAGATCCTCGTCAGGCCAACGCCGACCCTGCCCGGCAAGGCGTCGATCGCGGTTTTGCCGTTCTCGAATCTGAGCGGCGATCCTGACCAGGATTATTTTGCCGACGGCATCGTCGACGATATCATCACTGGGCTAGCGCGCATCAACTGGCTGCTCGTCATCGCGCGCAACTCGACCTTCACCTACAAGGGTCGCGCGGTGGACATTAAGCAGATCGGGCGCGAGCTTGGCGTGCGCTATGTGCTCGAAGGCAGCGTGCGAAGGGCCGGCGGCAGCGTGCGCGTGACCGGGCAGATGATCGATGCATCGACCGGCGCACACATATGGGCCGAGCGGTATGATCGCAGCTCCGCCGATATCTTTGCGCTGCAGGATGAAATTGCCCTATCGGCTGTCGGCGCAATCGCGCCGAGCTTGCGGCGCGCAGAAATCGACAGGGTGAAGCGCAAGCGGCCCGACAGTCTCGATGCCTACGATCTGGTGCTGCGGGCGCAACTCGACGTGGATTCCGGCATGCCGGAGCGGGTTAAGAAAGCGCTCGTGCTACTCGAACGTGCCATCGAGCTCGATCCGGCCTATGCTCTGGCGCATGGCAACGCTGCGATGTGCCACCATTGCCTCTTTCTCCGCGCCGGCTTGCAGGAAGCCGACCGCGCCGCTTCGATACGATATGCGCGCTCAGCCATCCTTCATGGACAGGACGATGCCACCGCGCTGACCCTTGCGGGGTTCTCCGTGGGCATGGATGGACATGACCGCAAGGCTGCCTTCACCGCCTTGGAGGCTGCGCTCGCCATCAGCCCGTCGTCCGCCCTGACCTACATTTTGGGAAGCGTCATTCTCGGCTGGGCCGGTGAAGCGGAGCGGGCCATCGAGTGGAGCGAGCGGGGGATGCGGCTCAGCCCATTCGATCCATGGGCTTTTGCCGCATTCGACGCGCAGGCGATGAGTCATTTGCTGCGCGGCCGCTACGATGAAGCCTGCCGCACCGCCTACAAGTCCGTTCATTCCAATCCCGCGCACAGCATCACTTATGTGCAATTGGCAGCCGCCCTGGCCAAGCTCGGCCGGCTGGAAGAAGCAAGGGCGGCCGCTGCGCGGGTCCGCGAGTTGCATCCGACGTTCCGCTATGGGCGGCAGTTCGCAGCCGTCAACTGCGACCCTGCACTCGCGCAATGCCTCGGTGAGGCACTAAATGCTGCCGGCTTGCCGGAGTAACGCATAAGCCATGTCCGCCCCATATTCACCGGCCCAAGCCGGCTTTTGCCATCGTCCCGTATTGCAGTCAGTTTCTTCCTAGGGGCCGGGACGGGGCGAGCGCAAGGTTGAAGGTCGTCGGCAGACGCGGATGGGTGTTGATGATCGAGGCTGTCGTATCCTGGTCGGCCGACAAGATGACAACCATTCGCGCTTGGCGCCTGGGGAAGACGAGCCGTCCGGTTACCAAGAAGATGAAGGCGAGACCGCATATCACCAAGATCGCGGCGAAGGTATTTGCAATTATCTCGCCAAGTTGCATCGTACCGCTCTCACAAGTGATCCCTGCCGTTCGGGTGAACACGGCTTCTCATGATACCCTTGAACAAGGAATTTTATTCCGCAGTCACAGTGCCAATGAGGCCTACCTGCCCTTCAAAAAAGAATTTCGCTGTCGCCTGGAATAGTTTTCGGCTGATCTTAGTAAATGGTGGAAGGAGGGTGAGCCCGACCTGGAAGCGTTTCGAGGGCCATGTCGGAACACAGGGAGCGGCGCAGGCAACTGAGGATGCATGGCTCTCAGTTCTTGCAGTCGGGAGGAGCACGCTCCCAATCGGCCCAGCGGTTGCCTGTCCCTAACCGCTGGGCCGCTTCTCTTGCCGCTTTGACGCGAGAGGGTTGAGCGGGTGTGGCTTAGGGAGCAGAAACAGCTTTGGTGATATGAAGAATTTGGACGTCATACCGCACTTGGAAGATCTCTGGCGCTACGGCCGGGTGTTGACCGGCAACGATTCCGAGGCAGATGATTTGGTTCAGGAATCTCTTGTCCGAGCGCTCTCTTTGGCTCGCACTTACGACAGTTCTCGTCCATTGCTGCCATGGCTCATTACGATCGTTCGAAACACCTTTCTCACACATGCCAGTCGAGTTCATTCCCTCAGGCAGCGCATGGCTTCATTTGCCGATCTGTGCGATTCCGCCTTGCCGCCTTCGCAGGAACATTCGGCTGAACTCGCCAATGTCGGACGGGCTCTTGCACGAATGCCGACCGATCAGGCCGAAATACTCCATCTGGTTGGGGTGCTGGGCTTCACTTATGCGGAAGCAGCCGAGATCCTGGGAGTGCCTATAGGAACGGTGATGTCCCGCCTGAGCCGGGCTCGCGCCGCTTTGAAGCACAATATGGAAAACACGGATGACGGGGCTTCCGGTCATTTGAAGCTCGTGGGAGGGCGCGATGTGGCCCACTGATAGCATTTCCGAAGAGGATATCGGCCGCCTGCTGGACGGTGAGTTATCGCAGTCGCAGAGATCCGACCTGCAAGCCCGACTTGCACGGGAACCTGAACTGGCGGCAGAGGTTTTCGCTCACGCACAGCGCATGGAAGCGTTGCGCGACTCTCAGCCACGGCGGTTGTTTCCGCCCGGCGCGAGCGTGGATAAGGCGAAGCAATTGGAAGGGGCGTTTCGCCGCAGGAAAATCCTTGCGCTGCTCAGACTTCAAGTCGCCGCTGTAGCGCTGGTGGCTATCGGGTGGTCGGCCAACTCGTTGACCGTGCCGCTTCGCCAGGGAGGCAAGACGGCCGACGCAACCTTCATCCTGGCCGCTCGGGACGCCTTGCGGGTCGCGCAACTCAATGCCGGGCCAGAGAGGGGTGTCGAGCCGAAGCAGGACAAGATCGAGCGGCTGGTTGGCGCCGTCAACGTCAGCATGCCGACGCTTCCGTCGGTTTGGGTGGTCAAAGATGTCCAGGTGCAGCCATGGAACGGCAAGCAAAGCCTGGTCGTGACTGCCGACACGCCAAGCGTCGGCCGCATCACGCTTGTCGCCGCCCCGATGAACGGCGAGGATGCGGTGCCGCCGACCACGGCTACGGACGGTCGGGTGCCAACAGTGTACTGGCAATCGGGAGGCACGGCCTACGCCTTGATGGGCTCCGCCGCGCCGGACCGGCTCGAGGTGGAAGCAAAGCAGATCGAAGTCGCCACGCGGAGGAATGTCGCTCCCAAGACAAGAGGTTGATCATGGGTCCAATGGCCCGGAAGAAGAATCAGACGGGCGCAATATTAGAGTAAAAGATTTTTCCGTACTGGAGCGCCACTGGCACTGGTCTAGCGCTTCACCGCCGGCCGCGAGCCGTTTGGGAGATTTACACGATGAACATGTTGCCTTTTGAGAGGAGATATTATCCTTCCTCATGCCCAATCTGCGCTGGAACGGCTTTGGAGGCTGAAATCACGCTCCGCAAGGCAGAGTTTCAGTGTGCGTCTTGCGGTGCGTTCGAAATCACCTCGGCAGCGCGCGCCGCCATGAAGGGGCTCTCTCAGGAGAATCGCGGGGTTTGGCTATCGCAGGCGCGGCAACAAGGTCCAACGATACCGCTCGTTGCATGCGCAAACGAATCCATGTCGGATTCAAATGGCCCTGTGGTCTAGGAAGTGCGACCGCGCGGGCACTTCCTCACGGCCCGGCATCAGGCTGGGGTGATGCCGGGCCGTTACGCTGGAATGCCTCCCGTCTTTGTTCAACCGAGGAGAGGTAGTCGCTTTGAAGGCAGCCAACGAGAAGCGCAGATTGAAGGACTACGAAGAAATTGGCTTAATCGGTTATCCCTGCGATGGGGAATACATCGCGGTGGTGGATGACAACAAATGTCAAGGTTGGCTGCTTGGAGGCGAGTTGTGTGGGCTGAATGGAGCGGCTCTCGTTGATCAGGCCGCTGCTTTACCGAGATATTATCCGCAGGGCTGCCGCTTGGTCCTGGCCACGGTAAGGGACGATTGGATCGTCGCTATTCGGGACTACGTCCCGCAGGCAAACGAACTGCCCGAGTTGCCGTCATGACGGCCAGATCGGAAGAGCGCCCTGGGAATGACCTTGATGAGGTGCGGCTTGCCGATATCCGCGCCGCGACCATGTTGCGGGAATCGGCACCAGTGTCGTTCGACCCAAGCATCGAGATCGCGCTGGCCGAAGCCGCTGCTGAAATGAAGGTCGCGAGATCGGACGTCATTCGGCTTGTCCTTCAGGAATGGCTGGCAATCCGCCAAAAGGCGCTTCTCAAGTGACGCGAGCGCGCCATATCGTTCTAAGACGCCTGCTTGCCCAAGCAAGCTCGGGAAAGCGCCATTTTCGGATTGAGCGCTGAGTTAGGCCATGCCGCTAATACCCAAAGCTCGTTCCAGTTTGGACTTGTACGAACCGATCAACGTCCTCAAGCCGGTGGCTCCCGATGTGTGGATCGTTGATGGACCGCAGATTGAGTTCGGCTTCGGATCAATGAAGCTTCCTTTCACCACGCGGATGACAGTCCTTCGGCTCCGCAACGGCGACCTGATCCTCCATTCGCCCGTGGCCCTCACGCCCGCGCTGCGCTCCGCAATCGAAATGCTGGGGCCAGTCCGTTTTTTGGTCGCCCCGAATTCATTGCACTACTGGTGGGTGCCGGACTGGAAAGCCGCCGTAGCCAGAGCGGACGTTCTCGCGGTGCGAGGTTTGCAAAAACGGGCCAAGCGCCCGATCGAGGTTGACCGGTTGCTGGTGGGTCGGGACTCGCCGTGGCCTGGCGAGATTGAGATGCTGGTCGTACGGGGCGATGTCCTCACAGAAGCGGTTCTTTTTCATCGCGCCTCGCGAACGCTCGTCCTCACCGATCTAATCGAGAATTTTGAGCCAAAGCGGGTGCACAACTGGCTCTTTAGGCTGCTGATCAGACTCGCCGGGGTTGCCGACCCGGACGGCAAGGCGCCGATCGACATGCGGCTGAGCTTTTGTCGTCGCCGCAAGGCCTTGCAACTGGCGATTCACCAGATGCTCGCCTGGCATCCGGAACGCGTCATAGTCTCGCATGGCCGATGGTACGAGAAAGACGGGACTGCCGAACTCAGACGAGCGTTCCGCTGGGTACTGTGAGGGTGGTGGTGGAAGCTTGACGCCGGTTTGATTTGTCATTCAGGCAAAGGCAACTAGCTTTCTTGGGGATGGACAGAACGATTGAAACCGCGCTGTTCTTGGTCGTATTGGCGATCGTTGCGATCGGCTTGTCGCTATGGCTTTTTGAGCCGCCCAATTGAGCAGGAAGGTTCTAAGCAGGTGCGCGGATGACGACGCGGGCAGGGGTCTCGTGTGTGCTACGCTTTGATTGCGCCCAGGAAGCTGGGCAAGCGCGTCGCTTCCCGTCTCGGATCGGAGACACTTAAGCTCTCTCGTTGCTCGCGCCGCTGAAGAGATAGCCGGAAGCGGGGCGCCAGTTTCCGGGTGAGAATGCGATCCTAGGCGATCCCGGTGGTATTCGACACCTCTCTATTCCCAGCAATCGTCCCTTTCAGTACGTCGGCTCAAAGGTCTGAAAAACCGACGCACTGAAAAGTCAAACTGTTGGCGAACCGACCCTAATTTCTGGGCAGGATCAGCCGTTGGTAACAGGCAGTGCGACGAAGCGGTTCGAATCGTCGCGGGTGATCTGCATCAGCACCGCCTTGCGGCCGGCCTTGGTGGCATCGGCCATGGCCTTCGAGACGTCGTCGGTGGTGTTGACCTTATTCGAATTGATCGAGGTGATGACGTCGCCCGGTTGGATGCCGCGGTCCGCGGCGGTGCTGTTGGGATCGACATCGGTGACCACAAGGCCCTTGCCGTTGTCGGCCTTGGTGACAGTGAGCCCAAGTTCGGCAAGCGTGTCGGCCTTGGCGGGGGGCGCCTGCCGCTTGCCATCATTCGAGGCCTGCTTGTCGCTTGCCGGCAGTGTGCCGAGATCGACCTTGACGGTCTGAGTCTTGCCGTCGCGCCAGACCGTGACGTCGACCGACTTGCCAGGCGCATAGGCGCCAATCAAGCGGGCGAGCTCCTTCGGCGAAGCGACATCCTTGCCGTCGACCTGGGTGATGACGTCGCCAGCAGCGATGCCGGCCTTCTTGCCGGGGCCGTCGTCCTGGGCGCTCGAGACAAGCGCGCCCTTCTCGGACTTCAGGCCGAGCGACTCGGCGATGTCTTTGCTGACCGGCTGGATCTCGACGCCGAGCCAGCCGCGCTGTACCGAACCGTTCTTCATCAGGTCCTCGACAATCTGCTTGGCGGTCGAGGCCGGGATATCGAAGGCAATGCCGACGCTGCCGCCCGACGGCGAGAAGATGGCGGTGTTGATGCCGACCACCTGGCCGTTGAGGTTGAAGGTCGGGCCGCCCGAATTGCCGCGGTTGACCGGGGCGTCGATCTGGATGAAGTCGTCATAGGGGCCGGCGCCGATATCGCGGCCGCGGGCCGAGACGATGCCGGCGGTGACGGTGCCGCCGAGGCCGAACGGATTGCCGACGGCAACCACCCAGTCGCCGATGCGGACCTTGGAATCGTCAGCGAAGTCGACATAGGTGAACTTGTTGCCGCCGCCGTCGACCTTCAACACGGCGAGATCGGTGCGCGGATCGGTGCCGATCAGCTTGGCGTCGAATTCCTTGCCGTCATTGGTGACGACGCTGAAGTCCGAGCCTTCCGAGACGACGTGGTTGTTGGTGACGAGATAGCCGTCTTCGGAGATGAAGAAGCCGGAGCCCTGCGCGACCGGACGGGGTTGGCCGTTGTGGTCACGGTGACCGAAGCGGCGCATGCCGAACTCGCCGCCCTGATCGCCAAAGCCGCGGAATTCCTTGAAGAACCGACGCAGTTGCGGGTTGTCGGGCAAGTTATCGAAACCATTCTGATCGTTGGAGCCGTCGTCGGCGGTCGACTGGACCTTTGCCTTGACCTTGACGCTGACGACCGCCGGCGTGACCCGTTCGACGAGATCGGCGAAGCCCGGTAGCTGCGCTGTCTGAACGTGCACGGCATCGGCCAGAACGGGCCTTGTGCTGGTGGCATAGGCCCCGACGCCGATCACCCCGGCAACAGTCAGGGACGCAGCGGCAGCCATCAGACGTTTGTGCGTACTGGAAGCCATACTGGGGAAATTTTTCATGATTTCGTATCCTCTTTGCAAGAATCTCGCCCTGATGGGCATCGTACCGAAAAGAATAGAGAGGCGCACATTACGACGTCATTTCCATTGTATGAACAGTTTGTAACGTTGGCGAATAATCCATCCGGGCACTGCCCTTGAGATGATCTCGTACTGACGATTGCCGTGAAGGTCGGAAGCTTCCATTCCTGACTAGACAAATAGTCAGCTACTTCCTATGCTCAAATCTGAACAGTACCAGAAGTGCTGCGATCATGCCGTGGCCGTGTCGGACTCCAGACCGGCGTGCTGTCAACGGGCGCTACATCTTGGCAGCGACCCTCCGCTTGAAGCCATCCAGGATCTGCTCGGCCAAATGTGAGTAGTTGCCGTCAAAGTGGTGGCCGCCGGGTGTCTTGATCACCTCAACACCTCGCTGGGAGAGCGCATGACAAAATGTGTCAGACTCCTCGTCCCCATAAAAGCATTGGATCAAATCCGGTGGCACCTGCTGGATCGCCGGCGCGACTGGGATAGCCTCTGAGCTGGGAGCAGCGCCAAGCCATCCTGCGACTTGAATCTCCCAATCGGCTGTATTCGCGAACCCCAGTAGGGAGATTTGCGCTATATGTGCTTTCACGTTGGTGGCGAGGTGGTTGTAGGCGAACGGGAGTACACCTGCCCCAAAGGAGTAGCCGACCAAGGCCACGTGTTGGGTGTGCCATTTTTCACGGTATGTCTGGATCACCGCGGTCAGGTCCGCCGCGGTCTGTTCGGGCGTTTTTTTCTTCCAAAAATACCGGACGCTGTCCCAACCGACTACGGACACCCCACGCGATTGCAGCTCTTCGGCGATTGTCTTGTCGAGGTCGCGCCAGCCGCCGTCGCCTGACAGAACGATGGCCATCAGCCCAGTTGGATGTGACGCCGGCAGCTCGATCAAGGGAAGCGCCGAGACACCATTGACGCCGCCCGTGTCGAGATGTGGCGCTACAAGCGAGGGGAGGGCGCTGGCCGGGGTGCCGGGGACAGACTGAATGCTCATCGCCGCACCGGCGCTTTGGAGCGAAGTAAAATGAACGCGTGCGTCTTGCGGTTCTCCTGCCGTGAAGCCAAGGCTCCAAAATCCCTGCAAGGCCTGGGACGGCCCGTACGCGAAACCACCTTTCTCCGGAAACGAGGGCGCCCCCGCGCAAAGCGGGCGCTCGCTGGGAAGAACCACGCTCGGATCTACCGAGACAGCCCCAGCCAGCGTGTTGACGGGAGCTTGCGCCAGAATGGCCCGCGCAAGCGTACCGCCGGCACCGACACCAGCCAGAATGGGAAAATGGTACTGCAGGCCACTGTGCTCACGCTGCAGCCGGCGGCTAAGGACCTCCACATCGCCCACGAGGTTATGGCAGGGCTCCTTTTCTTCCGACAGCTTGGCCAGATAGGTTTTGGTGTCCACGCCGACCGCAAGCGCCCCCTGCCGTCCGAGTGCCGCGAGCGTCGCCTGGTTCGCGTCGCTCCATCCGTTCTCATCAGAGAACAAGACGACGTATCCCTGGATCTGGCCGTCCGGCACCAAAAGGTGGACATCCCCGTAGCGGCCGCCCTCGATCGCCAGTGATGGTGTCGGCGCCAGGATTGCGAATGCTGCTGCCAGCAGAAAGGCCAGACTATTCATTCTGCGTTCGTGCTCCTGCGCCCCTGAACCTGCCACTAATCAAAGCCGTAGCATCCGCCAGGATGACAAATGGGCTCAACGTGCCCGAGGCAGCCAAGTAGCGCGGCTCCCACACCGGATTGAACTTGTTTTTGAAAACTCTGAGGCCCTGGAAATTGTAAAGGCGCGTGCCATATCGCCAGATCATTTCACCCAACCTGTGCCATCGCGACGATAGCGGAGCCGCCAGCACGCCGCTCAGCGGAGCCATGCCGAGGCTCAAACTGCGATAGCGTATGTCCTTGAGTTCGAGGATCAGCTTCGTGAACAGGAATTCCATGGCGTAAGGCGATGCCATGGCAGTGTGCCGCATCAGGCCAACCGACGCTTCCTGGAAGGTTCCAGTCGTCATGACGGTTGCGAAGGCGACGGGAACATCGCCTTGGCGAGCGAGGGCGACCCACTGAGAGCCCAGATAGGCCGGCTCGAACGCAGCGATCGAGAATCCTTTTTCCCTGGTCCTGCGCGAACGCAGCCACTCGACCGAAACGTCGGTCAGAGCATCCATGACCCTGGCAGTCTGGTGAGGCGGCACCAGGTCGAACGTCAATCCTTCACGCTCGCCTCGCTTAAGCGCATAGCGAAGGTGGGCACTCGCTCCACCTCTCAGTTCGAAGGCAGCCAGTTGCACGCATGCCTCCTCGCCAAGCTTCATCACCGAAAGGCCCGCATCCAGGTAGAACGGCAGGTTTTCGGGGCGGATCTGGTAGAATGCGGCGCGGCCACCGTGACTGGCGGCCAATGCGACGAACCCCTTGATGAGCTCCGGCCATTCCTTGACTGGACCTACGGGATCGAAGAGCGCAATCCAGCTACGGCCGCGCTTTCCATACATTATGAAAGCGTCTCCCGTTTGCGAGAACATCAGGCTCTTGTCACCCATGAGGGCTAGCATTGCCTGGCTCCTGTCCTGCGCACGAATGATCCGCGAGGCCTGCCCGAGCACCATTGGGTTCGGACGCGTCGCAAGGCCTTTTGGTGGGCGAAGCAACTGCCAAAGGCCGATTGCGACGGCAAGAACCGCCGCGCCAAGCAAGGCACGCAGCGCCCTGGGAGCTTGCGCGTCGAACTCGAATTGCCACCACAGATCGCGTGCTGTGTAGTCGGCATTCCGGAACGCAACAAAGAAGATCGCGCTCGTTGCGATGACTATCAGACCGGCGGCGGCGATCCATCCCAGGGTAAAGGGGTGGTCCAGCATTGACGCTGGCCGGTCGAATTGGCGTTTGGTGGCGAGCAGGAGGCAGATCACAATAGCGAGGAATCCAGCCTCGCCATAGGCAAGTCCCTTGGCCAAAGACAAGCCGAGGCTCGCTGTGGCCATCAATAGCGCAAGCCACCAGGCGCCGTCACGTCGCTCGAACAATCCGCGTGCGACAAAAAGAAATACGACGCCCAACAGGCTGCCCATGAAATGAGAGGTTTCCACCACCCAAAGAGGCAGTTGCATCGAGAGGATGGCCAGCCTGTGTCCGAAAGTCGGCGTCGCCCCGGACACGAGAAGCATCACTCCGGTCGCAAACGCGATGACACCCATGAAGCGCGGTGTCAGGCGTGCTGCTGCCTCGATGAGAGGATCGCCTGCGGTAGGGTTCCTCGTTCCAATAGCAAGCCGAGCTTCGAATATTGCGAGCAGAGCCGCGGAAAGCACCACCGGCATCGCAAAATATATCCCCCGATACGCCAGCAGCGCGGCCGCGATCTGGTCTACGGAAGCATGTCCCGCAAAAGCCCAGAAAACAGCTGCCTCAAATATCCCAATGCCGCCTGGTAAGCTGCTGACAACGCCCAAAGCGGTAGCGGCAGAGAAAATCGCGGCAAAGCTAAGGAAGTCGATTGAAGCCCCCGGTAGCAGCATCCACAGTGCGGTCGCGGCTGCGAAGAGCCGGACACCCGTCAGCCCAAGCTGCATGCCGGCGATCGCTTTGCTCGGTGGGGCAAGACAAAAGCCGCCGATGCGGACGGGGCCGCGCAAGCCAAACAACAGCAGTATGATCGACCCAGCGAGCGCGCCCCCTGCCACGACCTGCAAAAAGGTTGTCGGCCACTCCAGAAGATGGGAGACCGGCACCGCTTCGATCAGGGTCGTCAAGCCTCCGAAGCCGGCAAGGCCGAGACCGAACCCGCCCGCGACGAACAAAAGGAGGCGGGCAATGTCATCGGACCGAATCCCGGCGGCACGGTAGATGCGGTATCGGACAGCCGCGCCCGTGAGAGTGCCAAACCCGACAGCGTTGCCGAGAGCGGTACCGCAAAAACCGGCCACCACGGGCGCTAGGCGGGGCGTGCGAGCGCCGACGTAATACACCGCACAGATGTCGCGCCCGATGACGGCCGCGAAGCTTACCGCTGTTGCAAGGATCGACCCGCCAATCGCAGCCGCAGGGAAATGACTGAGGGTGTGCACGAGGGCATGATAATCGATGCCCTGGATCGTGCTGCCGAATGCCAGAACAAGAAGGCTCAACGCTGCAAAAATGATTGCGGAAAGCGCGAGGCGGCGTGCCTTGGCACCTGATTGAACCCCCAGTCGCGGGATATCCAACTGCACCGCGCGGGGGGCGGAGTTCTCTTGCGCGATGCTCGCACGTCCGACATCTGTTTGGGCGGCAAGCGACACCGCTTACGCCCTTATTTCTTGTCGCTGGAACGAAACGTAGGCGATGGTGAACAGCACTAGAAGCGCGGCGATCATGCCGGCGAGCTGCGGCCAGATCAGCGCCACGCTCAACGAGAATGGCAGGGGTGCTCCCATCAGTGCCCCGCTCAACTGGTCGGTGAACAGCAGGCCGAGCGAGCGCGTTGCCGGGTTGAGCAAGGCAAGCGTGGCTTCCCCGTAGAGCGTGTTGGGCGAGATGCGGGCGATGGCCTGCTGAATGTCGATTTGATGAACCGCGGTCATCGGATCGAGAGGGTCGATCGGCGCGACGGCGCCGGCGATCAGCGGCGCCAGCATCGGCCAGAACACGGTGAACAGCAGCCATGCGGTGAGCGCGCAGAGCGCCGACGTCGCCGGCGATTTGACGATGGTGGAGAAAGCCATCGCTACCGCCAGCCAAACGCCGGCATAGACGAAGGAAGCAAACAGGAAGGCAAGGCCGCGGGCGATCTCCTCCCCGCTGGGTGGCAGCCCCAGCAGGAGCATGCCAAGGCCGGTGACCAGCAGCCACAGAGCCAGCAGGCAGATGGCGATGACCAGAAGCCCGCCCAGGAATTTGCCGGTGAGAAGCGCGTCGCGGTAGATCGGCTGCGACAGGATGCGCGACAGCGTGCGGCGATTGTATTCGCCGTTGATGGCGTCGAAACCCAGCGCTATCGCTACCAGAGGGATCAGGAAGCCGAGGAAGAAGACGAAGGAAGGCAGGGGTTGCTGCGCGGTGGTGAACAGCCGCAGGAACAGGAACTGATCTTCACCGATTGTGGCCTTGATCTGGCCGATCGCGGCATAGACCGATCCGATTGCCGTAAGCAGCACCAGAACCATCACCAAGTGGATGCGGATGCTGTTCATGTGATCGGCGGCTTCCTTGAGCGCGATCGTCGACAGGCCGGCAAATGGCGATCCTTCACGCCGCGACATCATGGTTGTCTCCTTCGAAAAAGCGGACATAGACCTCGTCAAGGGTGGCCTGACGGATGGTCATTGAATGAAGCGCGCCGCCGGCGTCTACGATGCGCCGGGCAATGTCGGCCCTGACGTCCGCGTCGGCATCGATGCGCCAGCGTCCCGTACCCAGCGGGGCCAGGCCGGATATGTGTGGCGCGCCGGCGAGCACCTTTGGCAGATCGGCCCTTTCAGCCTCGACCTCAACCATATGTGAGCCGCCGAGGACGTTGGCAGTGAGATCTTCGACCCGTCCGATGAGCCCGATGCGGCCTTTGCGGAAAAGCGCTACCCGGCCGCAGATCGTTTGCATCATCGCAAGCTGATGGGAGGAAAGCACGAACGTCACGCCCTCGGCCGCCAACTCACGGATCAGCTCCAAAAGTTCCTGCGTCGATTGCGGGTCAAGACCCGAAGTCGGTTCGTCAAGGATGGCGATTTTGGCTTGCTTGACCAGCACCTCGGCCAGTCCGAGCCGCTGGCGCATGCCGTGCGAGAAGGTGGCGACGTGGCGATGGGTGACGTCGGCGAGCCGCACCCGCGCCAAAGCGTCAATGATGCGCGTGTCGGCCTCTTTCGATATCAGGCCTGCAAGCCTTGACGTGTAGGCGAGATTTTCCCATGCAGTCAGATGATCGTAGAAGCCGATCTGGTCGGGGAGGTATCCGACCTGCCGTTTGACGGTCAGCGGCTGGCGCAGCGGATCGAGTCCGAGAACACGGATCGAGCCCGCAGTCGGCTCAGTGAGGCCGAGAAGCAAGAGGATCGTGGTGGTCTTCCCCGAGCCATTAGGGCCGAGCAAACCGAATACCTCGCCCTTCTCGACAGTGAGATCGATGCCGTCGACCGCCGGAAATCGACCGTAACGCTTGACGAGGCCGCGCGCTTCGATAACCGGGCTCATCGCCGTCCATACCGAGTCACGGCGAAGGCGAGCATCAATGCAGAGGCGCCGATGACGCCGAGGCCGGTCACTCCCCAAAGCGTGGATGTGCGCACGGTCACCCGGAAATTGGCGCTATCGGATGCGCCCTCGCCATTGGCACGGACCGAGACCATGTAGTCGCCGGCGATCGCCTGGGTCGAAGGTGTCATCGAGACGCCGACATCGGATGTTCCGCCTGGTGCGATCTCGTCGACCTTCTCGGGATGGAAGGTGACCTTCCAGCCGGATGGTGGGCTCGCCGAAAGCTTCAGATCGCGGGCCGGTGCCGACCCGCTGTTGGACAGCGTGAATGTGAAGGTGCGTTCCCGACCCGCCGTGGCATCGCCGGAAAGCCGGCCCTGGGGACCTGAAAGAGAAACGGATGGCCTGCCGGTAATGTCGAGCAGCAGTTTTGTGTCGGCGCTGGCGGTACCGCCGCTGGCTGCGACCGCCACTGGATATTGACCAGCCTGGGCGTTGTCCGGCGGCTGGACGCTGACCGAGAGCGTTTTCGATTCCCCCGCTTTCAGCGGCAGGCTGGTCAGTTCCTGAGACCCGTAACCCTGCTTGAAGGTCACCTGGAAGCCGGGCGGCGCCTTCGAAAGCAGGTTGACCGTCGAATCTTCCTGGCCATCGTTCTTGATGTCGACTTGGAAGTCGAAGGCGGATTTGGCGGTGCCGCGCAACGCAGGGAGCTTGGGTTCCAGCGTCAACTTCGCCGGCTCGGTCTTGGCAAGCGTCACCACCATCGGCAATTTGAGAGCTTCCGTGCCGGCCTTCCCGGACACGGCAAAGTTTATCCCCTTGCCGACATCACCTGTCGGCGGCGTCAACTTCAGTGTCAGACCGACCGTACCATCGGATCCGGCGATTGCCGCGGTAACGGGTTTGCCGCCGCCGTCGATCTCCCACTTCCAGCCGTCGGGCAAGCCATCGACGCCGAGCTCGACACGTTGCGGCGGCAGTCCGCGGTTAGCCAGACTTAGGGGCACGCTGACATTCTTGCCGGCCTGGGCCGAGAATTCAGGATAAGGCGTGGTTAGCCACAAGCCGGTCGGCGATTGGCTCGCGGCACTCGCCGCGGTTTGCGCGTGTGCCTGAGGTGCAGCTGAAACGAGGCCGACCGCCAATATGGCTGTTGCGACACAGGTTGTTGGGTTTGAAAAGGGCGCGCGAATACCCGCAGGATTCATGGATTCCTCCCGCTCACAAATTGAAAATTATCGTTTTCGTGCAAAGCCTTGGCGGCTTTGCACGGGAAGAAATGGGGGCCTCTATTGTGGCACGAGTTGGGCGATTATCATCCCGCGCGGCCGTGTTCACGGATTTGTTCCTATTTGTAATAACGCGTGATGACGCTTGCTGCCGATTCTCGGTTCGAAAAGGTCGCTCCGCTGGAAATGAACGAGACCTTTAGCCAGCGCGAAGCGTCGCGCGGGGCTCATTTTCCCTTCCCTCGCCAATCCTCTACCAGCGAGAAGAGAAACGAGCCTGACCAGGTCAGGAGTAGCAATCCGTTCAGTGGCGCTATGGACGTGACGAGCCGCATTTCACCGGCGGGTATGACGTTGTTGTACCCCAGGGAGGCGTAAGCCTCTGCTGCATAGTAGAAATAGTCCATGCTCGACGGAAAGGTCTTTCCGTTGAAATCGCCGAGGGAAAAGGTCTGGTCCGCGAGGTGGAATATCGCAGCATAGATCCCGATCTCCAGAAGATGAAGTCCAACCAGTCCGCAGATAACGAACAGCAGCGCGGGATAAGCCCCAGCTGACCTGCGGGCCAATCTGTCGAGGCGTTGGATTGCCTCATAGTGCAGGGAAGACGAACCAATAACTGCGACAAACGTCAAGGCGATGGCGATCAGCATGTTCAAGGGATTGTCTCGCTGTCTCTTTTCAGCGCTTTGAGCCGCCGGGAGAAGACCGCTTTGAGCTTGGCGAAGTTGCCATGATTGCGCGCAAATGGGCCGAGAAAGTGAGGCGTTTGGCGTCCGCATGCAGGTGCATTGGTATCATCGTCTCACCACAGTGCCGCCGTGTCTCTGGACCACCGCGTCAGTGTTGGGTCGAAGGCCAAGGGTCGCTACACTGCCCTTCGAGTTCTGCTGACAACTGCTCGGGCGTAATCACGCCCCGTCTGAAAAGGCTCATCACCTTTAGTGCGATCCGCTCACGGTCAGAGTCGTCAACGATCTGGTGCGCGGCGCAATAATCGTCCAACGCTTTTGTCAAAATGGCGAGTTCGATGGAATCAGCCACCCCGTATGGTGACATGCCTGCCTCCCTGTGCCCGGCGAAAGCCTGATAGTCGCTTCCAAGCGTCCGCTTGCCTCGGTTCGGTACGGGCGACGAATGGGGGCTACGCCTTAAATGTGACCCCCAAGAGTCAATTCAAACCGCACGCGAAAAAGTGAACGCTCGGCCGACCTAAGCGGCCGGCAAATGCATACACCCTAAAGAAATCGACCACTCAACTGGAGAGCAATTCGCGCATTCGGTTCCGTTCCGCCAAGCGGGGAGGCCACGGATGCCCGACCGACGTCGCAGGTCATTTCATTGGATTTATTGAGGCGGTGAGAGCATACTCGCTTGCGCCGTTCCTCCTAAGGAAAGGCATACTCATGCGCATGGGTGCAAGAAGCATCCCGATCGAATACTACATTCTCAGGATTGCCGGGCCGGCCGCTCCGGAGTTTGGCGCCGATAGCACAATCGTCGGTTACCTTGCTGATCAACCGATCTTCGCCACGGTCGCGGATTCCGCAGGCACCCGCTACCGCTACGTTGGACTTGCGGCTCGACTGTCCGACGGACGTTACGATGTCCAATCACTCTCTCCCGGCGAATGGATCGTTGAGCCGGGCCTCGTTTACCGTTCGCAAGGCTGACGTTCCTTTCTAGAACGATCAATTAATTGGGCGCCGCCAGTGATAGTCAGGTAGCTGCACGGCGTCGGTAATTTCCTTCCCGATCACCAGACGCGCCAGCCCAGGTACTGCGAATGCCTTTGTAACCAAGTTGCGGAACAGCAGCCCGAACTGTGTCCTCGGTGCCAGCGCGGCCGCGAACCGCTCTGCGCCTTGCTGCTTTTTTCGGATGTAGTCCCGCAACAATGTTTCGTAACGGAGGAAGGCTTCCTGATGCCGTCCGCCAGCTTTCAAGAGCTCGCCTGCCAGCACATACTTGGAAATCATCGCCAAGGCTGAACCCTGTCCCGCCAACAGGGAAACGCAAAAAGCGGCATCACCGGTAAGGGCAATGCGACCGTGCGACCAGCTGGTCATCATGATCTGGCTGACGCTGTCGAGATAGAGCTCGTCAGTACGATTCAACTCTTCCAGGACGTGAGGGCATTCCCACCCCCCATCGGCATACTTGTTGCGCAGCATTTCCTTTTGCATGTCTAACGCCGTTGGCAACGGCTCGCTACCGACGGCGAAGACGAACAGGAACAGCGTGCGATTGCGATGCAGCGTGAACCGGCCGAGCATTCGCCCTGGCCGCCCGTACATCAAATACACGTCCTCGTCGCGCGGGCGGTAGCCTTCGGCCTCGAATGCCGCGACGGCGTAGCCGAGTTTCTTCTCGAATTGACGCTGGGGCCCGAATGCCAGCCGCCGAACGCCCGAATGCAAACCATCCGCGCCAATCACCAAACAAACTTGCGTTCGCCTCCATGTTTGAAACGAACGCGCACGCCGGCTGACGCATCTTCAAGCCCGACGATCTCATTGCCGAAAATGATCTCTGTCCTGTCTTTGGCCTTTTCGAAGAGCAGCCGCGAGAGATCGCTGCGCGCGAGCGTGACATAGCGGCCGTTTGTCAACTCGCCGAAGACGTCTGTGCCAAAGCCTGCGACGCGCTTTCCGTTATCGTCCACGATGCGCATTTCGCGCGCATGATATCCCACGCGATTGATGTCTGCCTCGAGGCCCATCCTTTCGGCGATCCAATAGCCAAGGCCCCAAAAATCAATGACGTAGCCCCCGGTGCGCAATTCAGGCGCCTGTTCGATCAGAGTCGGCCGGAATCCGGCAGCGGCGAGCCAAAAGGCAAGGGTAGGTCCCGCAATGCCCCCGCCGGAAATCAACACCGTTCGGTCGGTCATATTGAGCCACCCCTTCTTAAAGCACTTCGCCGGGATAGACGCCCCACAAGTTGGTTTGTTTGACGAAACCGGAGGTCTCCCCTAGCGCGACAGCGCACCACTTTCCGTCACACCGTGTCAGTTTGACTCGGACGCGAGGCTCGAGCCAGGCGGTGATGGGACCATCGATTGTCGGTCTGTTGCGCAGCGCCACATTGTTCTTCGTCCAGGGAGCGACAATCCCCGTTCTGCGCCCCGACAACAGGGGTCCAAAGATCCATCCGGTGGTTCCCTCCCAATCCCTTACGCGGCGCCAATTGCCATACTGCTGGTAGATCTCCAGCGGGATGCCCGGGCGTGTCATGACCCATTGGATGTCGTAGCCGGTGCCAGGGCCGACGCGAAGGTTGGCCGATGAAGCTTTCAGCGAGACGAAGCGAGGTAGAGGAAGAGCTCGGACCTCCGCCCGCAGCCCTGTCATCGGTGCGGGTATCGAGATCAGCGCGGTTGTAAGAATGAAAAGGGCGAGCACAAATTGCAACCGACGTCCGACCAGCCGGCGGACTGTCAGGAAGCCGAGCGGTGCTCCGGAATTCATGGTCGTTTACCTACGAATGTGGGAGGGGTCGATCATCGTCAGACGCCGTCAGAGGCGCCGCTCACTGCGTCCGATCGCTCGGTGCTTAGGCTTATTCGACGAGCATGTGCGCTTCTCGAGCCGCATCGACCAATGCGTCCCTGGCGACGTCGGCCGCAATGGCGCCATTCATGGCTTGGCGGCAGGCGCGTAGCGCCGCCAGATGCTTCTGACTTCCTGCACTGCGCCAGTGCTTGGTAAGCAAGTCGACCGCTTGATTGGCGTTGGAGAGGTTCTTGATCTCGCCGGAAATGCCGGTCGCCACTGGCACCGGCCTTGAAAACCACGCTTCATACATGGCCTGGCCTCCATCGCGATGAATGCCCGGCAGTGCACGCGCGCTGCCGGGTGATTCTGGAGTGGCGGTCAACTTTTGGTGTTGTCCTGAGCCACGCTGTTGGCCGGGATTGTGTCCATCGCCGCCAACCTGTCCGCACACAGGTCCGCGGCGCCCGGGGCATCCTTCTTCATTCCGGCCAGTTTCACCCAGCCGCCGTCGCTGATGAAACTGTCCCTCTGGTAGGAAGACGTTGCCTTCAGCTTGGTCAAGTTATCACTCGCGTTCGAGGCAGTGATGAATTTTTGGACGCAGAGATTGGCGACCAGTTCAGCCCGCGCCTTGATGGCGGACGTCTTCGCCATTTCAGACGCCGTTCCGGCCGTAGTCCAACCGCCAGCCGTGAAGCCGACCATCATCGTCAGCACCACTGCGCCTGCTATTGACCAAAACCATAGTGTCTTGGAGGGCTGATATTCGTCGAAGCGTTGCGAAATTGTTTGATTGGCTGCCATGGTTTCCTCCGTTTTAGATACGCTCGTTGTTTCAGGTTGATTTCCGCCGTCCCGGCCGAAAATGGCCGGAAATCGGCCTGTTGATCGACATGATGAGTCCATCTCTGCAGGGGCGACCCAGTTTGGGAGATGGGTCAGGGGGATGCTGGGTCCGATTGGCAGAATTTTCGGTCGCGAGCACGTCGGCGCAGATACTCGTACATTCGCACTCATCTCCCGCACTCTGACGCCTGGGACGCTGTGCTTGAGCACTCGGAAATTCTTCAAAATGGCGAGCACGGACAAACTTCACCTCGATGCCGCATAATATACCGAGCCCGGCCGAAAACTATTCCAGACAGTCGCGATTATGTGAAGTTGGGGCATTGTTGGCGTGGTCAGTTGGCCAGACCTGAGAAACGTCGCGGCCGGACCAAGTGGCAGGATTTCCGTCGCACACTTGCCGACAATGGCGGCTGCCTAGGGGCATGCCGCCAATCGCTGGCGACTGTTGAGCGCATCGACAGGTTATTTGTTTCCGCTCAGCGGACGGCGTCCGCCCACGTCGCTGCCAGGTCGGCGGCAGAGGCGATACTGGCCCCGCAATCCGCCAATATCTGCGCGGTAGCCGCCACCAGTTCAGCATTGGATGCGGCGATGCTGCCGTTCGGCAAAACAAGGTTGTTTTCGAAGCCGATCCGGACGTGACCGCCGAGCAGTGCGGCGACCGTGACGCATGCAGCTTCGTTGCGACCGAAAGCGCAAACACTCCAATGCGTAAAGCGCGGCATGTCCTGGGCGAGGAATGGCAGAAGATCGGAGGGAGAAGAAATTTGTCCCTGTGTGTAGCTGCCCAGAACAAAGAGCACAGGCACGTCCGACCATGGAACAAGGCCGCGCTGTTGCAAGTTCGACAGCCCAATTGCCTCCTCAGGGGAATAGAGGATGATCTGCGGGAATATCCGCTCGGCATGCAGCCAGGTCATGAAGCTCGCGAATGCCGGTTCCGATGCGGAGTCCGGAACGATTTCGCGAAGCGCCAACGACACCGCTTGCGGCTTCACGTCCCGCACGACAGCCATCTGGTCGGCGGGCGAATAGATGCCCAGCGCTTCGGATGTGATTTGGACGACAAGCCTATCGCCGACAGCATCGCGGATGGCGGCGATCGCCTGGCGATAGGCGTCGGCGTCGAGCAGATGATTGCCGTCTCTGTCGCGCACATGGACGTGAATCATGGCCGCACCTGCTTCGGCGCATTCGGCGGCGGTCCGTGCCAATTCTGCCGGTGTCAGCGGGATTGCGGGATGGTCGGCCTTTGTGCGCCGACCGCCGTTCGGCGCAACGGCGATGGTGATCGGGCTGAGGTTGTTGGTGAGGCTCAACGAGGTGTACCGAATATTAGAAGATTCATACGGATCAGAAGTTCATCATATTGAAACGTATGTTGCAATCGTTGATCTGCCGAGCTAGCAATATTCATGGACCAGGGGGAACTTGCTGAACAGATCATCAATGCGTTCGACGGAATGTCGGCGCAGCTCCGGTCCGCGGCCCGGTATGTCCTAGACAGGCCACATGATGTCGCGCTGCTGTCGATGCGCGAGCAGGCCAGGCAAGCCGGCGTGCAGCCGGCGACCATGACGCGACTGGCACAGCATCTGGGCCTGGATGGCTACGAGACAGTACGCGAGATCCACGCCGCCGCGATCCGCGGCGGTGAGATCGGTTTCGCCGGCAAGGCCGGCGTCCAGGTCGCCAGCCAAAAGCTCAAGGGCGATCACGCCCTGGCGACCGATATCCTGCAGTCGATTTCCAGTCAGGTCGCCTGTCTGGCCGAAAGCAGGTCGATCGGCCGGCTGGTGGAAACGGCCAAGGCTCTGACCGCGGCACGGCGCGTCTACTGCCTGGGCCTGCGGTCGAGCCACGCGGTGGCGTGGCATCTCCATTACATCCTGTCGCTGATCGGCGAGAAGTCGGTTCTGCTGCACGGCATCGGCGGAACAGACGGTGATGCTCTGCGCAGCGCAACCAGGGACGACGTGCTGATCGCCGCCAGCGTTCTGCCCTACACGCGCTTCACCATCGAGCTTGTCGAGTTCGCAGCCGGCCGTGGCGTGCCTATCATTGCCATCACCGACAGTGAGGTAGCGCCACTGGCGCAACTGGCCGACCATCTGGTCATCGTGCCGACTAGCAGCCCGTCCTTTTTTCACACCATGACGCCGGCTTTCATCGTGTCGGAAATCCTCGGCGCTCTGGTCGCCGGACAGGCAGGCGAGAGCGCTGTCGAGGCCTTGCGACGTTTCGATGAGCAGGGCGCCGCCCTCAACACCCATTTGAATCAACGTCCGCCGAAGAAGGTGCTCTGAGAAACAGGTCATGACACACATCCTCCATCGAGCCATCCACTCGACGCTGCCGGTCGCGGTTCGAGGCAAGGGCATCGAATTGTTCGATGCCGAGGGCAAGTCCTACATCGACGCGTCAGGCGGCGCCGCCGTATCCTGCCTTGGCCATGGTCATCCCGACGTCATCGCCGCGCTCCACGCCCAGCTCGACCGCATTGCCTACGCCCATACCGGCTTCTTCACGACAGAGGTAGCGGAACAATTGGCGGATCGACTGGTCGAGGATGCACCCACAGGGCTCGACCACGTCTATCTGGTCAGTGGCGGCTCGGAAGCGATCGAGGCCGCGCTCAAGATGGCCAGGCAATATTTTGTCGAGAAAGGCGAACCGCAACGGCGCCATGTCATCGCGCGCCGGCAGAGCTATCACGGCAACACACTCGGTGCCCTCGCCACCGGCGGCAACGAATGGCGGCGTGCCCAGTTCAAGCCTTTGCTGATCGAAACCCATCATATCGATCCCTGCTACGCCTATCGCTACCGCCAGGAAAGCGAAAGCGACGAAGCCTATGCGGCGCGCGCCGCCCAGCAACTCGAAGACAAGATCATCGAACTTGGTGTCGACGAAGTCATCGCCTTCGTCGCCGAGCCTGTTGTGGGCGCCACGCTTGGCGCGGTGCCGCCGGTCGCAGATTACTTCAAGCGCATTCGCGTCATCTGTGACCGCTACGGCGTGCTGCTCATCCTCGATGAGGTCATGTGCGGCATGGGCCGCACCGGCACCCTGCATGCTTGCGAACAGGACGGCATCGCTCCCGACCTGCTGGCCATCGCCAAGGGACTCGGCGGCGGTTATCAGCCAATCGGCGCAGTGCTGCTCAGCCCGCACATCTTCGACGCCTTCGCCAACGGCTCGGGCTTTTTCCAGCATGGTCACACCTATATGGGTCACCCGATGGCGGCCGCGGCCGGCCTTGCCGTGCAGGAAGTGATCCGGCGCGACCGCTTGCTCGACAATGTCAAAGCAATGGGCGCGCGGCTCGACGAACGGCTGCGCCAGCGTTTCGGCAATCACCATCATGTCGGCGACATTCGCGGCCGCGGCCTTTTTCAAGGCGTCGAGCTTGTGCTCGATCGAGCGACCAAGCTGCCCTTCGACCCGAAGATCAAGCTTCACGCCCGCATCAAAAAGGAGGCGATGGCCCGAGGGCTGATGGTCTATCCGATGGGAGGCACGATCGACGGGGTTCGCGGCGATCACGTGCTGATTGCGCCGCCTTTCATCGTCGCTGAACTGGACGTCGACCGGATCGTCGAGCGCCTCGGCGACGCGGTCGATGCGGCAATCGCTTCGGCGACGTGAATGCGCGCCCCAGCCGCCAACCAGTTCCAAAACGTCACCGGCGCGAGGCCGGGACAACCACCAGAGAGGTAGCAACATGCGTAGTTCAATGAAAACACTGATTGGCGCGGCGGCCTGCATGCTGCTGGCGCTGCCGTCGAATGCGGCGGAGCAGCGCTTCGTCACCATCGGCACTGGCGGAGTCACAGGTGTCTACTACGCCGTCGGCGGTGCCATTTGCCGACTGATGAACAAGGATCGCCAGAAAACCGGTATCCGATGCTCGACGGAATCGACTGGCGGTTCGGTCTTCAACGTGAACTCCATCCAGACCGGCGATCTCGACTTCGGCCTGACCCAGTCGGACGTCCAGTATCAGGCCTACAACGGCACCGGGAATTTCGACGGCAAGCCGTTCAAGGATCTACGCGCCGTGTTCTCGGTCCACCCCGAGCCCTTCACCGTGCTGGCGCGACCGGATGCCGGGGTCAAGAAATTCGAGGATTTCAAGGGCAAGCGCTTCAACGTCGGTAATCCCGGTTCAGGCACGCGTTCCTCGATGGAGGAACTGCTGAAACAGATGGGCTGGACGCTTGGCGATTTCTCGCTGGCCGCCGAACTGAAGGCCGACGAGCAGGGTAGCGCGCTCTGCGACAACAAGATCGACGGCTTCTTCTACGGCGTCGGTCACCCGTCCGCCGCGATCCAGGATCCGACCACGGCATGCGGCGCCAAACTCATCCCGCTGACGGGTCCAGCGGTCGACGCGCTGGTGGCGGCGCATCCCTATTACTCGGTGGCCACCATCCCTGGCGGCATGTATGCCAACAATCCCGACCCGACGACCACATTTGGGGTGCGCGCCACGGTGGTAACCAACGCCATTACGCCCGATGACGTGGTCTACGAAATGGTCAAGGCAGTGTTCGAGAACTTCGACGACTTCAAGAAGCTGCATCCGGCCTTCGCCAATCTCGATCCCAAGGAGATGATCAAGGCCGGCCTGTCGGCGCCGCTGCATCCGGGCGCGGAGCGCTACTACAAGGAAAAGGGCTGGATGTAGGCCAACCATTGCGAGGCGCCTGATAGGCGCCTCGCAATACAATCATAAGAGAAAAAATGAGCGTGGGGAACGATGACAAATCAAAGCCAGCAGGTGGAAACGCCTGACCAACCCGTCGTCGACATCGACAAGCTCAACGAGATCGTCGCCGAGGCTGACACCGGCGGACGCAAGCCGGCCGGCCTCACCGCGAAGCTGATCCTCTACGTGTCGCTGGCTTGGTCGCTGTTCCAGCTCTGGTATGCGTCGCCCATTCCCTTCATGCTGAATTTCGGCGTCGTCAGCGACGGCATCGCCCGCTCCATTCATCTCGCGTTCGCCCTATTCCTGGCGATGCTGACGTTTCCGGCGTTCAAGTCGTCGTCGCGCCGCCGCGTTCCGCTGTCCGATTGGGTACTCGGCATCGCCGGTGCGGCGGCGGCGCTTTATCTGGTGGCCTTCTACAAGGATATCGCCCAGCGGCCTGGTCTTCCAACCATGGCCGATCTTGTTGTCTCGATCGTTGGCGTGCTCATCCTGCTCGAAGCGGCGCGCCGCGCCGTCGGACCGGCCATCACCGTCATCGCCGCTATTATGCTGGTCTATATCTTCGCTGGCCCGTATCTGCCCGGATTGCTCGCTCACAAGGGCGCAACCTTGCCGCGCGCGGCCTCGCAAATGTGGCTGACCTCCGAAGGCGTGTTCGGCGTGGCCCTCGGCGTTTCAACCAATGTCGTTTTCATGTTCGTGCTGTTTGGCACATTGCTCGAGCGCGCCGGCGCCGGCGGCTTCTTCATCCAGCTTGCCTTCTCACTGCTCGGCAAATATCGCGGCGGGCCGGCCAAGGCCGGTGTAGTGGCCTCGGGCCTGACCGGGATGATCTCCGGGTCATCGATCGCCAATGTGGTGACGACCGGGACCTTCACCATCCCGCTGATGCGCAGGGTCGGCTATTCGGCGGTGAAGGCCGGCGCAATAGAATGCGCGGCCGGCGTCAACGGCCAGCTGATGCCTCCGGTCATGGGCGCGGCCGCGTTCCTGATCGCGGAATATGTCGGCATTTCCTATGCCGAGGTGGTCAAGCATGCTTTCTATCCCGCGTTGCTGACCTACGGCTCGCTATTCTACATCGTCGATATCGAGGCGATGAAGATGGGGCTGAAGGGCCTACCGTCGAGAAGCACGCATTCGGCATTTCAGGGTGTGCTACGCGGCCTGATGGGGGTATGCGGCTTCATCGTCCTTGCAGGTTTCGTCTATTACGGGATTGGCTGGACGAAGGTCGCGTTCGGCGCAGCCGCGACCTGGATGATCGGTGCCGCACTCGTCGCGGTCTATATCGGCCTTGTCGCCTACCGCGCGCGTCATCCCGATCTACCGCTTGAAGACCTGGAAGGCGAGATCGTCCGGATTCCGCATTTCGGCGAGACGGCGCGCACCGGCCTGCATTTCCTGCTGCCGGTGATCCTGCTGATCTGGTGCCTGATGGTGGAGGAACTGTCGCCCGGCCTTTCAGCCTTCTGGGGCTCGGTTGCCTTGATGGCACTGATCGTAACACAGCGGCCTCTGACGGCATTTTTCCGCAAGGATGAGGCGCTTGGGCCGCACTGGTTCCAAGGTCTCGACGACCTTTTCGGCGGACTGAGCGCTGCCGCACGCAACATGACAACGGTCGGTATCGCCACCGCAACCGCTGGCATCATCGTCGGGACCGTACTGCTGACTGGCATTGGGCTGGTGATGACGGAACTTGTCGAATTCATCTCGGGCGGCAGCTTCATCATCATGCTTTTGTTCACCGCGGTGATCTGCATCATCCTCGGCATGGGAATGCCGACGACCGCGAGCTATGTCGTCGTCGCCACTTTGATGGCACCGGTGCTCGTCAGTCTCGCGGCGCAGAACGACCTCGCCGTGCCGCTGGTCGCGGTCCACATGTTCGTGTTCTATTTTGGACTCATGGCGGACGTTACGCCGCCGGTGGGCTTGGCAGCCTATGCCGCGGCGGCGATTTCCGGGGCGGATCCGGTCAAGACCGGCTGGCAGGGCTTCAAATATGAAATCCGTACCGGCCTGTTGCCGTTCATCTTCATCTTCAACACCGGCCTGCTGATGATCGATCTCGAAGGGCCCTTCGACTTCGTCGCCATGGTGGCAACGTCCACATTGGCCATGGTTTCCTTTGTCGCGGCAACGCAGAACTGGATGCTAACCCGTAACCGTTGGTACGAGACGATCGCGCTGCTTGTGATCTGCTTCGTTCTGTTCAGGCCGGGTTTCGTCCTTGATCAGGTGAGCGAGCCGTACAAGGCAATGCCTGCCTCTGAACTTGGCCATGTCGTCGACGAAACAGCGGACGGAGGCGCTATTCGCCTGCGGCTGACCACGTTGAACATCAATGGCGACGAGATATCGAAGCTGGTGAGGCTACAACTCGGGCCCGGAAATTCGTCCGCAGAACGCCTGAAGGCTGCAGGCCTGGATGTCAGTGCGCTCGGCGACAGCGTAACGGTAGGTGTCGTGCGGCTAGGTAGCCAGGCGGCCAAATTCGGTCTTCAGCCCGGCGACGAAATCAATCAGGTGCTGGTGCCGGCCGCGCGCCCGTCGCGTTACTGGTTCGCGCTTCCCGCCATTCTGCTGTTCGGGCTGATCTTCTGGATACAAAGGCGACGTAGCCGCTCGCTTGGCCCGCAAGCCGCGTAAGCTATTTTTTTCGCACGGCAGTTCCTCCCCGTTTCATTGCCGGTAGAAACTGCTTCGCCGATTGCCACTGAGATCTTGTATGCTAATGCATGTCGCCCAAAAGTGCTCAGCGGTTTTGGGGGAACGACATGCATCAAAACAAAGACTTGAAGCGCGTCAGCTGAATTCGTTTCAGCGCGACGCGCTTTAGTCGCACGAAGGGTGAAGATCTCGCTGGTCGGGCAGGACATGCATCCGGCGCTTTCGGGCGACCGCGGCTACGTCATGGAAACCGGTCGCATCGTCCACCATGGCGCGGCAAAGGCGCTGATCGACGACCCGGAGGTGCGCCGGGCCTATCTCGGACTGTAGGTGGTGCGTCCCGATCGCGTAGCCGATAGCCACGAGCGGGCCTCTCCAACCTAAAAGTGGACCCGCACAAGATTTTTCGTAAGCTGGTACGGACGTTAACCTCGGGACTGCGCCAGAGCTGTGACGTCAAGAACACTCAACGTCTACACGTTCGTCTTTTGTGCTTCGAAAGTCGCCTAAAAGGAATTCAACGGTATGACGTCCGGAATTATCTGTCGTCGTGAGGGGCAAGAGTCCAGAATTATCTGTCGTCGGCCGGACTTCTAAGTGGATGATATCCCGCCGCTTTCGCCCAAAGAGGTTACCAATGCCCTTTGGACAACAGGTTACCAATGTGCCCCAACGACAATCAATTCGCGACTGACCTTAAGCGGATGTTTTGATTGAGCTATTGCAGCCACGATTGGGAACCTAAGGCCAACCAACACGCGCATTGGTAACCTCCAGCGACAGGTTTGGTAACCCTCATTGAGCGAGTGGCGCCCGCACTCGCCGGGGGTGACATTGATATTGTCTCCGCGAGGTGGTCTGGGACGATCGTCAAATAGCCTACACGTTCGCGATGTAGCATTTCCCCACAAAATTTTCAGGACTTGCCCCGCGTCGACGCCAGGTTGCTAACTATGAGTGAGTGGCTGACCACAGTTGAGTTTTCTGCGCTGGTCGGCATTGGGCGGCAAGTCGCTCACCGCGCTCTTCGTCGGCGTCGCTGGCGAAAAAATTCGCTTGAAGTGCGGAAGGTCAATGGTCGGCGCGGCGGGAACGCCGGAGAGCAATATCAGGTGAATTCCACGTCCCTGCCGCTCGAATACCAGCACCGTTTAAAGGTCTCTCAAACCCTCGTTGAAAACCACTCAAAATCAATCACCGGCAGGACGGCAGAGCACACGTGGTGGCTCGATTACCTGAGGCCAGCGCTTCAGCATCCGGTCAAGTCGACTGCCCGCACCGACGCCCTGGCCGAGCTAGCAGACAACCCAACGCGGAACTGGGAGGGCACGGCGGTCAGCTATTCCCTGCGGACGCTGCAGCGCCATGCCGCACGCTTTGACGAAGACTTGAAGGTCGGACGGCATGGTCGATCGGACAGGGGCAAGAAGCGTGTCGTCGTAAGCCGGAGGTGGGACAAGCTGGTCCCGTTCGACGCATCCACCAAGGCAAAGATCGCGGAGGACCTAAAGCAGGAAATCCGCGGCCTGCTCAAAGGCGGCATGTCGTGGGGCCACACCCTGCAAGAAGCCGAGAAGTTCCTGATCGACGCGACTCGGGCCTGGGGCTTCCGCCCCGGCGATCCTAACGTGATGGAGCGCGCTTGTTCTATTCCAACCGACCTCGTCTCAGCGGAACTCCACTTCCGAAACGTCCACCGGTTTAAGCGCGACCATAAGGCTTACGATGATCGCCGGCCGCGTATCCGGCGCACCGTCGCCTGCATGCAGCCGATGGAACTGGTGGTCGGCGATGTTCACCCCGTCGACATTCACCTCACTCGTCCTGACGGCACTGTCGCCACTGCTAGGCTGATCGGCTTCCTAGACTGGGCGACGCAGCGCCTCTGGATAGGGCTGATCTTTTTCGAAAAGCGCGGCGGCGTGCAAAACCGCGACGTGATCGAAGTCTTCGCGGCCATGATCGAAGCGTGGGGCATGCCGCAGTCGCTCTATGTCGACAACGGCAAAGAATTCGGCTTCGCCGCCTTTCTGGACGACGCCATGCTGCTTACCGTGCCGGGCTTCCATGGCCCGTCCCGATCAACCCACGTCATCAATGCTTTGCCCTACAACGCCTCCGCAAAGCCGATTGAGCGTTTATTCGGCGATCTGGAGACGCGCTATTTCAGCACGGCGCGCGGCCACATCGGCGGCAACCGAATGAGCAAGAAGCAGGAGGCTATCGGCAGGACGGTGGCTCCGTTCGGCGCGTTCGAAGATGTGGTGCCGGCCATAGAAGGCTTCGTGCGCACCTATAATCACACTGCGCAGGGCAAAAAGAGCGCGCTCAAAGGTCTCTCACCTGAAGCCACATTCCGCAAACACCTTGGGGCCGGATGGGCACCGACTGCGATGAGCCGCGATGAAGTGCGCGCGGCATGTGCGCGAACCGAAGAGCGGTCGGTTATTCAGGGTGCGATATCGGTCGGTGGCCGTCATTGGACATGCCCGGAATTGCAGGCTTACCAGCACGAGAAGATCTGGGTTCGTGTGCCGGCCTATCACACACCGGCCGAGTTGCTGCTGCTTGACCGCTATGGTGAACGAGTCGGCATAGCCTCTCCCGACGTCGAGTTCCATCCGCTCGACAGGCGCGGCGCAAAAGCATCAGCCGAACGCGCAAAGGTGCATCGGCAGGCGGTGCGTGACCTCGATCGGTCAGCGCCTGATATCGACGTGGCTGCACGCCTGATCGCACGCGGCCAAGCCCAGCCTGACACGGTCCCCAACGAGCCCGTCGGCATCGTCTCTTACGATCCGGCGAAGCGGCCGGCGCGGATCGTGATGCCGAAGAAGCCTTTGCTCTCCGAAGAGCGCCGACGCGAACAGGACGAGCGCATAGCCGCTCAGATGGATCTGGTGAAGAGGATCGTCGGATGACGATGTTCGTTGAAACCCGGGCTGCGCTCACCGTGCGGGCTGCCTTCGATACGGCGGTCAAGATGCGATATCCGGTGCTTGCGGTCGGCAAAGCCGGACTCGGAAAGACTGTAGCGCTCAACTGGATAGCCTCCCAAAGCGGAGCTGCCTATTGTGAGGTTGCGCAGCATACCAAGGCTATCAGGCCGATGTTCCTGATGCTGCATGACGCCTACCGCGTCCAAAGGGACAGCAAGCACACATACGATCTTGCGAAGGATTGCATGAATTTTTTGGGCGCCCGATACGGCCCGACGCGTTCGTTGCTGGTGGACGAATATCAGAACTTCACACCCACTGTTTTGCGGGAGCTGCTGCATCTTCAGGAGCGATGCGGATTCGCTTTGCTGCTCACCGGCAACACTCATCGGTTAGCGGGCACGAGGCGTGATACCCACGCTGTGGATCAGATCGAAAGCCGTATCGGCATGCGTTTCGAGATCGGGCAGCCGACGCGGGAGGACTGCGTGAGGATCGGCGCGGAACACAACGTTGAGGGAGCCGACGCCTACGAAGCGATTGTTATCTACGGTGAGAACACCTCCCTTCGCGCGCTTTGCCATCTCCTCCAGAATTGCGCTGCCGGGACCAGCGGCTTCGGCAGCATTCGTCTTCCCCGGATAGAGACCACGCTTCGCGGCATGTCGTGCGGCAGCGATGTGCTCAGGCTTCTACACGAGCGCCGAAATGCCGCCGCAGACGACCTCCGCAGCCCGGCTTAATTCCGGACAGCGACAGATAATTCCGGACGGCACACTGGAATTGGTGCAATCGCGAAAGTTAGCGCGCTAGCTGATCAGCCCTATTCGCCTCATTCCTACACTTTCAAGCGGTGGGGAGATGGCGGTTGCTGCTCTTTTGGCGAGCTCCTTCCCGGCAAAGTTTGTAGTCGGCTTGCCGCCTCCCGGGGAGGTTAACCGTCAGAAATGAGTTGCCCAATAGTGGTCATTCGAACGGATGGATCGTTGTTCTTTCCGCGTCCAAGGGGAGCCTGTCTCCAGGTGATCTACCCGAAGCGATCGATTCTGAAATCGTCGAGTGACGTTTCACAACGGCCGGTCGTCATGAGTTCGGCCATGGCGTCGCCCACGCCCGGGCCAAGCTGGAAGCCGTGTCCGCAGAAGCCGAAGGCATGGAACAGGCCTGGCGTCGTCGCCGAGCGTCCCATGACCGGCAGCATGTCGCGCACATAACCCTCGCAGCCGGACCAGGTGCGGATGACCGCGACCCGCGCGATTGCAGGCACCAGCCGCGCGACCGCGCGCAGTTGCAGCGAAAGGTGCGTGGGATCGGCCGTCGCATGGCCCGGCTCCAGGTCCACCTGCACCCTTTCGGCCGCGCCGCCGAACACGATGTTGCCCCGCTCGACCTGACGCAGATAGGCGCCATGGTCCTTGTCGCGGGTCCAGATGCCAACCACCGGCAGGATCCGATGCGGCAGCGGCTCGGTCACCCCCATCTGCGGGCCGCGGACGTCGAGCGGAACCTCTTCGCCGAACTGCGCGGCGATGCGCGCGCCCCAGGCTCCGGCGGTGTTGAGCAAGCACTCGGCGGCGAACCTGCCTTTTGAAGTGGCGACAAGGAAACCGGAGTCCGTCCGCACGATCTGTTCGACCCTGGCGTCCTCGACGATCGCCGCGCCAAGCTTGCGGGCAGTTTCGGCGAAGGCCGGCGCGATCAGCCGCGGATTGCCGCTGCCATCTTGCGGCGAGAACGACGCCGCGATCGCCTCGGGACCGAGCCGGGGAAAGCGTGCATGGATTTCACGCGGCCCGAGTTCCTGGAGTTCAAGGCCCCAAGGTCGCGCCGCCTTGGCGTAGGTCCGCATGTCGGTGAGACCGCCTTCATCGAAGATCAGCCGGATATGACCGGTGGCGCGGAATTCCACGTCGCGCCCAAGCATGTTTTCGGTCTCGCCCCACAGCCTGAGCGAGCGGTGAGCCAGCGGGAGCTGGGACAGATGACGCCCGGTGCGCCGGATGTTACCGAAGGAGGCGACGGTTGCCCCGGTGCCGATCCGATTGCGCTCGATCAGCGTCACGCGTACGCCACGCCCGGAGAGGAAATAGGCCGAAGCCGTCCCCATCAGTCCGCCGCCCAGCACGATCACGTCCATCGTCATTCCTTGTGCAGGGCGGATGATCCTTGAACGCCGATCTTGTCCGCGTCGCTGCATTGCGTCAAAGATGGGTTTGGGTAGCAGCCATAAGCTTGACCTATGGAGTGGCAATGCGGGCGCGTCAGCTCGAGGTATTCATAGCCGTCATGCGCGCGGGCACCGTGACTGCCGCCGCGCGGATGCTGAACATTTCCCAGCCTGCGCTCAGCCAGATTCTGCTTCACACAGAGGACGAACTCGGCTTCGCATTGTTCGAGCGGGTGAAGGGCCGGCTACGCCCGACTCCGGAGGCTCTGGAGATTTTCCCCGATGCCGAGAGGCTGTCGGCAGGGCTCGACGGGCTGCGCCGCAAGACCACGGATCTGCGATTGGGGCGCGCCGGGCTGGTGAGGGTAGCTGCGTCCCCGCCGCCCGCCATGGCGATATTGCCGCGCGCGTTCACGAAATTCCGGGCGAAGCATCCCAATATGTTGTTGCGCTCCCACAGCGCGCCGATCGCGGCGATCATCGACATGCTGCGCGCGGGCGATGCCAGCGTCGGGGTGGCCATGGATGACCGCTTGCCTCCCGATATCGAGGCGGAAGTGATCGGCAGCGTCGGCTTCTCATGCTTGCTGCCCGCTGGGCATGCATTGAGTGGGAAAACCGAGGTGACGCTCGCCGATCTCGTCGGCGAAGAATTGATATCCTATCGCGGGAACACGCATCCCGCCGACGAACTGGCCCATGCAGCCCGCGCGCAGGGCGTGGCGCTTTCGCCGTCGCTCGAGATTGACGCATCCATCTCCGCCGTCGGGTTCGTTCAGGCCGGCCTGGGAATCGCCCTTATCGACGCGCTGCTGCCGTGGCACCAGTTTGCCGGGCTTGCCATCAGGCCGCTTGCTGCGGGGCCGGAATTTCCGATCGCGCTGCTCACCTCGCGCGCACGAGGGCTTTCACGTGCCGATGAGTTGATGCGCGATGAAATCCGCGCAGCCTGTTCTGCTGTCCTGGGTGAAGGCCCCGCAAGGGCATAAGCAAGGCTTATATCTTTGTCTGTCATCCATCTTGGACCCGAACCATCCGGTCATGCCAGCTTCAGTCGGCAGACAGGAAGGGACGCATCATGGATGGTGTCATCGGGGCGAACGACGCGCAGAACGGAGCCGACTGGAAGGTCGGCGTCGATATCGGCGGGACATTCATCGATTTCTGCGCGCTTGAAGCCCGTTCCGGTCGTGTCGCCTCGCTGAAAGTGCTGACGACGCCGCAAGACCCGGGCGCCGAGCTGATGACGGGTCTCACTCTTCTGGCTGAGCGCGAAGGCTTTGATCCTAGGCACATGACGCGCTTCGTGCACGGCACGACCGTCGGCATCAACACGGTCATCCAACGCAAGGGCGCGCCGCTCGCGCTGTTCACCAATGCCGGCTTCGAGGATGTGATCGAGCTCGCGCGGCTGCGAATGCCGGACATGTATTCGCTGTTCTGCTCGCGGCCGGACCCGCTGATCTCGCGCGACATGGTCTTCGGCATTCCGGCTCGCATGCGCGCCGATGGCAGCGAATCCCAGGCACCGGATCTGGCGGCGGTGGAGAGGGCGGTGGCCGTGGCGAAAGCGAACGGAGCGCAGGGGATCATCGTGGCCTTCCTCCATTCCTGGCGCAACGCCGCGCAGGAGGCTTCCGTGAAAGCGGCGATCACGCGCCTTGCACCCGACCTCTTCGTCTTTTGCTCGGCCGAGGTCTGGCCGGTCATCCGCGAATACGAGCGCAGCTCGACCGCCATTCTCAACGGCTATGTCCATCCGCGCGTCGCGGGCTATCTGACGGCGCTGGAAGAGCGGCTGAAGGGTCTCGGCGCGCCAGCCCGCCCCATGCTGACCAAGTCGAACGGCGGGCTGATGAACGCTGCCGAAGGCAAGCACGCCTGCGTGAACATGCTGCTGTCGGGAACGGCCTCCGGCGTCATCGGCGCCTCGTGGCTGGCGCGTCAGGCAGGCGAAGACAAGGTTCTTACTCTCGACATCGGCGGCACCTCGGCCGACTTCGCGCTCATCATCGGTGGCGAGCCGCAGTTCGGCACCGGCGAGCTGATTGGCGAATTTCCGCTCTATATCCCTTCCGTCTCGGTCAGCTCGATCGGCGTCGGCGGTGGCTCGATCGCCAGTGTCGACGCGCAAGGCGTGCTGCGGGTTGGGCCGGAGTCGGCCGGCTCGACACCGGGACCGGCATGCTACGGCCGCGGCGGCGAGCACGCGACGGTGACCGACGCCATGGTGGTGTGCGGATGGCTCGGTCACAGCGAGATGGCCTATGGCCAACTGCGGATCGATACCCAACTGGCGCATCACGCGGTCGGCGAGCTTGCCGCCCGACTCGGCCGCCCGATCGAGCAGACCGCGCAGGCGATCCTCGACATCGCGGTGTCCGAAATGTTCGTCGAGGTCGAGAAGCTCACCTCGCGCGCCGGCATGGACTTGCGCGATTTCACGCTGATGCCGTTCGGCGGCGGCGGCCCGATGCTCGGCGCCTTCCTTGCTCGCGAACTCGGGATGAAACGCGTCATGGCGCCCCGCCGGCCCGGCGTGGTGTCGGCGCTCGGCGGGCTGGTGGCGGATCTGCGCGGAGACTTCATTCGCACCATCTTCAGCCCGCTGTCGGACATGTCGCTTGCAGGAATTCGCGAGGCCTTCGAGGCTCTGGCGCGCGAGGGGCGCGACTGGCTTGCGGCGCAGGGGCACGATGCAGCGGCGGAGCTCAATCTGTCCTGCGACATGCGCTATATCGGGCAGAGCTACGAGATCGAGGTTGTCCTCTCGCCGGAATGGCTGACGGACGGCAACGCGGCCGCCATCGCGCGGGCCTTCCACCGCACCCATGAGCAGCTCTACGACTTCCACGATCCGGACGGCGAGATCGAACTTGTGAACGTCCGGCTGTCCGCCATAGGCGCCGGGCCGAAACTCTCCCTCCCGCAGACCGAAGAAGTGGAAGGTGCGGCCATCCCGGCGCGCCGGCTCCCGGTCTATACGGGCCTGGGCGTCGAGACCGTCGACCTCCACGACCGGCAAGCCCTCGTGCCGGGCAGCACATTCCACGGGCCTGCCGTGGTCGTTCAGGAAGACACCACCTTCGCCATTCCCGCCGGGGCAAAGGCAAGGGTCGACCGCCACCTCAACCTTCTGCTGACCTTTGCGGAGTGAGCCATGTTTGACCGCACAAACCTTCAGGTCCTGGCCAACCATTCCCGCGCGGCCGCCGAGAATATGGCCCACACGCTGCATCGCACCGCGCACTCCGCCTTCGTCAAGGAGACGCAGGATTTTACCGTGATGCTGATGGACCGTTCAGGGGCAACCTTCGCCGTCCCGATGGAGCTTGGCGCCACCTGGTATCCGGGGCTTTCGTATCACCGCGCTATCGCAATGGTCGACGACTACCGGCCGGGAGACGTTGCGTTCACCAACGATCCTTATTCCGGCTATGTAGCCACGCACGCACCCGACACGCATCTGTGGAAGCCGGTCTTCGTCCAGGGCGAGATCGTCGCCTGGACGGGAGGGCATATCCACAACACCGACATGGGCGGGGCGGTGCCGGCTTCGCTCAGCCGGGCGCTGACCGAAATCCATCAGGAAGGCATCCGCTTTCCTCCCATGAAGCTGGTGAACGAGGGCGTCTTCGATGAGGCGATTCTCCGGATCATGAGCACCAACGTGCGCAAGCCCGACCTCAACATCGGCGACATCAAGGCGCTGGTCGGCGCGCTCAATACGGGCGAGCGCAAGATCCAGGCAATGGTGAGGAAGTTCGGCAAGGCCGGCTTCGTCGAAGGCGTTGCCGCTCTTCTCGACCATGCGGAGGCGCAGGCGCGCGACGTGCTGCGCTCTATGCCCGACGGCATTTGGGAATTTGCTGACTATGCCGACGAGGATTCAGTCGAGGCCAATCCCTGCCGGCTGAAGCTGACGCTGACGATCAGGGGCGACGAGGCGGTGCTTGACTTCACCGGCTCCGATCCACAGCTCGGCTCCTCGCTCAACGTGCCCTCTGGCGGTGACCCGCGACACACCATGCTGCTGGTGGGCGTCTATTACGTGCTCTACACGCTCAACCCGAAGATCCTGCTCAACACCGGCCTCACCCGGCCTTTCACCTGCATCACACCTCAAGGTTCGGTGCTGAACCCGGTCCACCCCGCCGCAGTCGGCATGCGCTCGCTCACCTGCGCCCGGCTGCGGTCGGTCATCTTCGGCGCCTTCTCGCAAGCGGTGCCTGAGCGCTTGCCCGCCGCGCCGGCCGGCAACAACTGCATCGTCAACGTCATGACCACCGACGAGCGCACCAGCCGGACCGTCATCGCGGCGGTGAACCCCGTGGTAGGGGGCGGCGGGGCGATGCCGCATCGCGACGGGACCAACGGATCGGGCGCGGACGCAGCCTATCTCAAGAACACGCCGATCGAGATCACCGAGACCGAGACCCCGGTCGAATTCCTGAAATACGGGCTGGCCAGCGACAGCGGCGGTGCGGGGCGCTGGCGCGGCGGCCTGGCGACCGAGATGGCCTTCCGCGTCTTCGCCCCCGATTCCAGGATCACCGCGCGCAACCGCGACCGCAGCCTCTTCCGTCCCTGGGGCGTGCTGGGCGGCAAGGCGGCCGGCCTGTCGGATATGGTCGTCAATCCGGGAACCGGGCACGAGCGGCGGCTGGGCAACATCGACACCGCGGTTCTCCAGCCCGGTGACGTGCTCGATATCCGCTCCGCCGGAGGCGGCGGGCGCGGCGATCCGCTTGAGCGCGAGCCCTGGCGGGTCGTGCAGGACGTGCGGCGCGGTTATGTCTCGCCGGCCGCGGCCGAACGCGACTATGGCGTCGCCATCCGCGGCGGCAAGGTCGACGAACAGGCGACGCAAAGGCTGCGCGCGCGGCAGGGTCCGGCTGCCGGCCATTTCCATTTCGGTCCCGAGCGCGAAGGCTACGAAGCGCAGTGGTCGCCGGCCGCCTATGACCGGCTCACCGCCATACTAAGGGATTTGCCGATCCACTGGCGGTTCTTCGCCAAGACGGAAATCTTCCGCCGCATGGTGGGGCGCTCTGGGCCGGAAGGCGTCCAGGCGGCCTTCGATGCAGTCTGCGAACGGTTTCCCGAACTGCCTCGTCCTCGCCTGGTGCGAGAGGCCGCGGAATGATCGCCGCCGGCCGCATCGTTCGGCTGGCCGAGCGCGACCGGACGCAGCTGCATTTCTTTCTCGACGGGCAGACGCGCACTGCATTGGCGGGCGACACCGTGCTGACCGCCATGCTGGCTTCAGGGCACGCATTGCGGAAGTCCGAATTCGGGCCCGAATGGCGCGCCGGATTCTGCCTGATGGGAGCCTGCCAGGATTGCTGGGTGTGGCAGGACGAGGGACCGCGCATGCGGGCGTGCTCGGCACTTATCGCCGAAGGCATGCGGTTGCGAACGACGCCGCCGGAGAGCTGGCCGTGAGCGAGACCTTGCCGCGGGTCGCGATCGTCGGCGCCGGTCCCGCCGGCATAAGGGCGGCCGCGACGCTCATCGAGGCTGGGCTGCACCCGGTGGTGATCGACGAAGGGCATAGCGCCGGCGGGCAGATCTACCGCCGTCCGCCTGCGGAATTCGTCCGCACGCCAGAGCAGCTCTACGGATCGGAGGCGGCGAAGGCACGCGCGCTGCATGCGCTCTTCGACCGGCTGGCGGCAGACGGCCGGCTCACTCATTGCGCGGCGAGCTCGGTCGTCGCCGTGCATGAAGGTCGGCTGCAGGTGTTGGGGGAAGGCGGCGCGCAGATGATCTCTTATGACCGTCTGATCCTTGCGACTGGCGCCTCCGACCGTGTCGCTCCGGTCGCGGGCTGGCAGAGCGCCGGCGTCTACAGCCTTGGCGCGGCGCAGATCGCGCTCAAGGCGCAGGGCGTGGCCCTCGGACGGCGGATCGTCCTGATCGGATCGGGGCCTCTGCTGACGCTGGTCGGTGCCCAACTCGTCAAGGCTGGAGCGGATGTGGCGGCAGTGCTGGACACCTCTCCCTGGCATCGGCAGGCGCGTGGGTTTTGGCAGCTTGCCACCCGTCCTATTGTCGCGCTGCGCGGTCTGGCCCTGCGGGCGAGGCTCGGCGGCCGCTACCACGCGGGCGTGACGCTCGAACGGATCGAGGCCGACGGGAAGGGTGTCATGGCGATGTGCTGGCGCGATGCCGGCGGAAGGCAGCGCCTCACTCAATGCGATACGATAGGCATGGGCTGGCACTTGCGGGCGGAGACACATCTGGCCGATCTGGCTGGATGCGCGTTCAGCTATGATGAGCAGTGGCGGCAATGGCTGCCCAAGACCGACCGGATGGGTCGGGCCGGCAACGGCGTCTATCTTGCGGGCGATGGGCTTCGTCTTCTGGGAGCGGACGGCGCGGAGATAGCGGGGCGTCTCGCCGCGGCGGCGTGCCTTGCCGATCTCGGATTGCCGGCGCCCTGTGCCAGCGCCGATTTGCGCAAGCTTGCGCGGCTCGAGCGCTTTGCGGGCGGTCTGGCCTGCGCCTTTCCCTGGCCGGCCGCGATGGTGCGGGCGCTTCCCGACGACGCGGTCGTCTGCCGATGCGAGAATGTGAGTGCCGCAGACGTACGCCAGAGTGTGGATCTTGGTAGCGGCGAGGCGAACAGGGTGAAGGCACTGTCGCGCGCCGGCATGGGGCGCTGCCAGGGGCGCTATTGCCAGCTGGCTGCCGTCGAACTCGCAGCTGTGCAGGCCGGCTGCACGCCCGGCGCTGTCGGCCGATTTCGCGGGCAGGCGCCTGTCCGGCCGGCGCCCATCGGCGCTTTTCTCCGGGAAGGCTGATGCGGTTCCAGAGGCTGGATGTCGGCACGGATCAGGTCTTAGAAATCGGCGACCTTCCCCCAGGCCGAAGCGTCGAAGCGCTGGGGATCGTAGGACTTCGGATCGACGATCGGTTTGGAGCCAGTCACCAGATCGGCGACAAGGTGTCCGGCGCCGGGTCCGATGCCGAAGCCGTGTCCCGAAAACCCGGCAGCCAGGAAGAAACCCGGAACGGTATCGATCTCGCCGATGGCAGGCACGCCGTCCGGCGTGCTGTCGATGTAGCCGGCCCAGGCCGCGCTGATCCTGGTCTGGCGCAGTGCCGGCAGAAGTTCGAGCGCCCGGGCATGGGTCAGGCGGATGGTCGCCTGGTCCGGGGCCGGATCAAGGATGCGCATCTGCTCCATCGGCGTCGGCTGGTCGAGCCGCCAGTGCCGGAGCGTTTCGTGGCCCGAACGCATGCCCTGCAGGCCGCCCGGCGCGAGACTTCGCCACCGCTTCAGGAACATGGGCAGGAACCGCGAGGAGAAGCGCATCTGTTGCGGCGTCACATCCACGCGGCCGCGTCCGCTTATGGCCAGCGTGTAGCCGCCGTCGCCACGGCGCGTGGCCGAGATCCTTGCCGTGTGCAACGCATCCGGAAGGCCCTCCGCGCCCGGCGAGACGGACAGGATGGAGGAGCGGATCGAAGCCTGCGGAAAGCGGAACCCGAACTGATGGCAAAACGAGGAGGCCCAGGCGCCGCCGGCCAGCACCGCCATCTTCGTCAGGATCGTTCCGCTTTCCGTGACCACGGCGCTCAGGCGCCCGCCTTCGGTCTCGATACCGCGCGCGGCGCAATTCTGATGCACGGTGCTCCCGAGCTTGCGGATGGCCCGGGCGACCGAGGGTGCTGCCCGCGACGGGTCGGCGGTGCCATCGGTCGGCGAGAAGACGCCGCCCTTCCATGTCCGGCCCGTGGCGCTGCCTCGCTCGCTGGCCTCGGTGCCGTCGAGCATGTGCGTGGTAACGCCGGCTGTTCTGGCGAAATCACGCCAGCGCGCCCAGCCGGCGAGCTCCGCTTCGTCATTGCTGAGGTAGAGCAGGCCGCAGCGGCGAAAGCCGGTGTCTTCGCCGGTTTCCGTCGCGAAGGTGTCCCACAGATCGAGGCTGCGGGTCGCCATTGGCAACTCGCGGGCGTCGCGGTTCTGCTGCCGGCACCATCCCCAGTTTCTGGAGGACTGCTCGGCGCCGATACATCCCTTTTCGACAAGCGCGACCTTCAGGCCGCGTCGTGCCAGGTAATAGGCTGCGAAGACACCGACGATGCCGCCGCCGATCACCACAGCGTCCGCGGTCTGTGGCAGGTCGCCGGATGTCTCGATTTGCTGTAGCGGTGCGCGCATGGCCTCTCTGCCTTGAAGCGCCAATCTACCGTGTTGCGCAGGCAGCCGCTGCCGCAGTTGAGGCCGAGGCAGAATTTTATTCCGATAAGCCTGCACAATTCGAGAGCCCATGCGTTTCAAAGCCCTGTCCATTCGGATGGACAGGCAGGCGAGCTGTGGTAGTGTCGGCGGCTCTTGGCAAGGCAGCATTTTGTGCTGTGGCATGCGTTCTTCGGAGACGACCATGAAACTGGATCGGATCGACATCAAAATTCTGTACGAATTGCAGAAGAACGGCCGCATCACCAATGTAGAACTGGCTGATCTGGTGCATCTGTCGCCAAGCCCGTGCCTGATGCGGGTTAAGAAATTGCAGTCGGAAGGCTACATCGAAGGCTATTCCGCGCAGGTCAATATCGGCAAGCTCGGCCAGACGCTGACCGTGTTCACCGAAATCACCTTGAAGAACCATCGCCAGGTGGATTTCGCCCGCTTTCTGGCCGTGGTGGAGAAGATCGACCAGGTCATCGAATGCCACCTCGTGTCGGGCGGCTACGACTATTTGATGAAATTCGTGACCGCCGGCATCGCCGAGTACCAGACGATCATGGAACGGCTGACCGATATGGATATCGGCATCGACAAGTATTTCAGCTTTGTCGTGCTGAAGTCGCCCATCGTCAAGGCGCACATGCCGCTGCCCAGTCTGTTTCCGAGGTAGCAAGCGGCGGCCGCGCCGCGCGCTGCAATTGTCGATTGCAGCGCGCTACAAGATGTCCGGCCGCAAGATCGGGTGCAATGCCTCCAATTCGGCTTGCATCTCGGCGACCATCCAGGCGCGGATATCGGCGACGACAGGTCGTACCAGCCGTGAGCGCGGTGCAATCAACTGATGGATCCTGCCCGTGTTGATCTGTCTGTCCGAGGCTGGGACAAGGGTTCCCTGAAGCAGTGCCCTTGAAACGTTGCTGAGCCAGCCGAGCGCCACGCCTTCTCCGTTCATCGCAGCCTGCAGGACGACCGCATAGTCCGAGAATTCGAGCCACTTCGCCTTGCTGGTCTTGCGGTCCGCCACACTGCCCCAGGCGTTCAGCCACTGCTCCTTGGCGTCGGTAAGGTGAAGCAGGACATGACTTTCCCCGGTTCCGGCATGCATCAACCGGCCGTGGGCCGACAGGTAGGATGGGCTGCACACCGGAACGATGATTTCCGGCGAGAATGCCCAATGGTGATAGTGCGTATCGTCATCGGTCAGGATCCTCATGGCAAGGTCGACATTCTCGGCAGGCCCCCGCAGAACGCCCGCGATCAGTTCGAACCTGAGGTCCACATCGGGAAACCGCGTGTGGAAAGCCCCCAGCCTGGGAACGAACCAATGCGTTGCCAGAGAGCTCGACAGGGAAAGGGTGACCACAGGCTTCGCGGCGTTGTTCTGCTTAATTCTCCGGATCACCTCCTCGATGCCGTCAAATCCTTCCCGTACAGCCGAATAGAGGGCGCGCCCGTCCGGGGTCGGGGCCAACCCCGTTGGGCCCCGCGTGAAAAGAGCGACGCCAAAATCGGCCTCAAGCTGGGCGATGCTGCGGCTGATGGAAGGTTGCGTGACGTTGAACTCGCGCGCCGCGGCCGTGAAACTACCCAACCGGGTAGCAGCCTCGAAAACAAGCAGTCCGCGCGCGGAAGGAACGAGTTTTGCAAAACCAGCCATACGCCGAGCGTATAGCCACCCCAACAATTTTCAAGCTTTCCGCGGTCTCGTAAATGGCGAACTATAACCATCATGAATGGGGTGGAGCAGGACGTGAAGACAGCGGCATCTAAAGCAGACAGCACATCCAGCGATCCTCTGCTTCAGCCGTTTCGGCTCAAGGGGCTGACGCTGCGCAACCGCATCGTCAGCACCAGTCATGCCTCGATGCTGGATGATGGCGGCCTGCCACTCGAGCGTTACCAGCGCTACCATGAGGAGAAAGCGCGCGGCGGCCTGGCGATGACCATGGCGGGCGGCTCAGCAATGACCTCGCCCGATTCGAGCTGGGGCGGCGGTCAACTGGACCTTTCGACGGATCGCATCGTCCCTCATCTCCAGTCGCTGTCGCGGCGAATTCATCCCCACGGCGCGGTCGTCATGTGCCAGGTCTCCCATCTTGGCCGGCGCGCTACCGCCTATGCCGGAAACTGGTTGCCGCCGGTGGCGCCTTCACGCGTTCGCGAGACTCGAAACCGGAATTTTCCGAAGGAGATGGACGGCGCGGACATCGACAGGATCGTCAAGGATTACGCCAGTGCCGCCAAGCGCTGCCATGACGGCGGTATGGACGGCATCGAAACCGTCACCGGCGGCCATCTGATCGGGCAATTCCTCTCGCGCAGAACCAACAGACGCACGGATGGCTTCGGCGGTTCACTCGAAAACCGCGCGCGCTTCGGCCTCATGGTCCATGAGGCGATTCGCCGTGCGGTAGGCGACAACCTTGCTGTCGGCATCCGGTTGGTGATCGACGAGGCCGCCGACGACGGGTCGGATTTCGAGGAATGCCTTGCCTTCGCCAGGCTGTTCGAGCGGGAAGGCCATATAGACTTCTTCAATTGCATCTTTGGCCGCATGGACACCGACCTGTCCCTGGCTGAGCAGAACATGCCCGGCATGTTCAGCCCGAGCGCACCGTTTCTGCCGCTGGTCGGGCAGTTCAAACGGGAAACCAGGCTGCCCATCATCCACGCCGCAGCCATTCGCGACGTAGCCACCGCCCGGCATGCCATTCGCGAGAACCTCGTCGACCTGGTTGGCATGACGCGGGCGCATATTGCCGACCCCCATATCGTCAACAAGGTGATGCGCGGAGAAGAAGAACGCATCCGCCCTTGCGTCGGCGCATCCTACTGCCTCTACAAAAAGGTCCAGTGCATCCACAACCCGGCCAGCGGCCATGAAACGATCATCCGCCATACGATCGTGCGGGCCGAAACGCCGAAACGGGTGATCGTGGTCGGCGGTGGCCCGGGTGGGATGGAAGCGGCAAGGGTCGCCGCCGAGCGCGGACACAGAGTGAGCTTGCTTGAAGCCGGGGCGCGGCTTGGCGGGCAGGTGCTCGTCGCGGCCTCCGCCTTCGACCGCAAGGATCTCATCGGCATAGTCGACTGGCGCGTCGACGAACTCGTGCGCCTGGGCGTGGAAGTCCGTCTCAACACCTATGCGGACGCAGAAATCGTCCTTGCCGCAAAGCCAGACGCGGTCATCGTTGCCACCGGCGGCATTCCGGACATGGAATGGCTGGAGGGCGCCGAACATTGCGACAGCGTCTGGGACGTCTTGACCGGGGCTGTGCCGGCGAAGGACGATGTGCTTATCTACGACGAGACCGGACGCCAGGCCGCAGTTTCCTGCGCCCTGCATCTGGCCCGCCCGGGGCGCGTGGTCAGTATGGTCATAGCAGACGACACCTTGGCGATCGAAACGCCCTATCCGGACAGGGTAAGTTTCCGCAAACGCGCCTCCGAACGCGGCGTCCGGGTCGTCAGCGATGTGCGCCTGGTCAAGGCAGCGCGCCAGGGCAACGGGATTGCCGCCACGTTCCGGCATGAGCTCACCGGCGCGGAAACGGAAATGACGGCAGCCCAACTCATTGTCGAGCGCGGTACGGTGCCCATGGAGGATACCTACCAGGAATTGCGTATCCGCTCCGCCAACAACGGCGTCACCGACATAGCACTCATGACGGGAACGGAAACGAAGGGAGACTATGGTCCCCAAGCTGCCGGATCGTTTGTCCTGCACCGCATAGGAGACGCGGTTGCCAGCCGGGACATCTACTCGTCGATCTATGAGGCTTACCGGCTCTGCTCGCAATTGTAGACAGGGTGAAAGCCGGCTGCGGTGGGCTGATTTGCCCTGACAGGAAGCACATTAGCCCATGAAACTCGATCGGATTGACATCAAGATCCTCTCCGAGCTGCAGAAGAACGGCCGCATCACGAATGTGGAACTGGCGGAATTGGTCAATCTCTCCCCCAGCCCATGTCTGATGCGGGTAAAGAAGCTGCAGGCCGAAGGCTATATCATGCGCTATTCGGCGCAGATCGACATCGCGAAGCTGGGGCGGACGCTTACCGTCTTCACCGAAATCACGCTAAGGAACCATCGCCAAAATCGACTTCGCGCGTTTCCTTGCCGCCATCGATAAGGTTGATGCGGCTGTCGAATGCCACCGCGTTTCCGCCCGCTACGACTACCTGATGAAATTCGTGGCCGCCGGCATCGGCGAGTACCAGGCGATCATGGAGCGGCTGACCGACATGGATATCGGCATCGACAAATATTTCAGCTTTGTCGTGCTGAAGTCTCCCATCGTCAAGGCGCACATGCCGCTGCCCAGTCTGTTTCCGATGTAAATCAACGATGGCCGTATAGGTTGACCAGCTCGGGGTCGCGAATGAGGCTATCGAGCCACGTCGGGTCAAGCTTCGGCACCGAGGAGAACAGAAGCTTGGAATAGGGGTGGGTGGGCGCCTTCAGCTTGTCGGGCGTGATCTGCTCCACCCGCTCGCCATTGTACATGACCATAATTTCGTCGCAGATCGCTTCGACGACCGAGAGGTCGTGGCTGATGAAAATGTAGGAAAGGCCCAACTCGCGCTGCAACTCCTTGAGCAGCTCGATCACGGCGGCCGCGACCACCGTGTCGAGCGCCGAGGTGATTTCGTCGCAGATGATGAGCTTGGGTCCGGCCGCCAGGGCGCGCGCGAAGTTCACGCGCTGCTTCTGGCCGCCCGAGAGCTCCGACGGGCGACGGTAGCGCAGCGCCCTGGGCAGGCGAACCATGTCGAGCAGTTCGTCGACGCGCTTCGAGCGCGCCTGCCTGTCGAGGCGGTGATAGAAGGCCAGCGGCCGGGAAATGATGTCCTCCACCGGCTTTGCCGGATTGAGCGCAGTATCGGCATACTGGAATACGATCTGCATCTCGCGCAGTTGGTCCTGGCTGCGTTTCCCTGCGACGCGCTGTAGTTGCTTGCCATCGAAAACGATATCGCCGGCCGCCGCCGGATGGATGCCGGCGATGACGCGCGCCAGCGTCGATTTTCCGCAGCCGGATTCACCGATGATGCCGAGGTTGCGTCCCTTCTCCACGACAAGGCTGACGGAGTCGACCGCGCGGATAACCGGCTGCCCGTCAGGTTTCACCGGTCCGTATCCGGCCGTCAGATTGTCGATGCGAAGCAGCGGCCTCGCGCCGGCATCCGCGTCCGCATGCGCTTGGCGCGGCTTCGGCTCGAAGGCGGCCAGCAGTTCGCGCGTGTAGGGATGCTGGGCAGCCGAAAGAATCTGAGCCGTGGTGCCGGTCTCCTGCACTTCGCCGCCCTTCAGCACCATGATGCGGTCGGCGATCTGGGCGACGACCGCGAGATCGTGGGAAACGTAGACACCCGCTATTCCGCCCGCGCGCATGACCGATTTGAATGCCTTCAGCACGTCGATCTGCGTCGTCACGTCGAGTGCCGTCGTCGGCTCGTCGAAGATCATCAGCTTGGGATCGCCGATGAGCGCCATGGCCGCCGACAGCCGCTGCAACTGCCCGCCCGAAACCTGGTGCGGATAACGGGAGCCGATCCCTTCCGGGTCCGGCAGCGACAGGGCCCTGAAAAGCTCGACCGCTCGCTTTCGCGCCTGCTCGGGCGGCATCAGCCTGTGGATGCGCGTAACCTCGATCACCTGCTCCATGATGGTGGACGAGGGGTTGAAGGAGGCGGCGGCGCTTTGCGGAACATAGGCAATGGCCGTGCCGCGCAACCTGGCCCTTTCCTTCTCGGAAAGCGCCGCCATGTTCTTGCCGTTCACGTTGATTTCGCCGCCGCTTATTCGGCAGCCGGGCCTTGTGTGGCCCATGAGCGAGAGCGCCACCGTCGTCTTGCCGGAACCGCTCTCGCCGATGAGCGCGATGATCTCACCGTCGGCGATATCGAGGCTGATGCCTCTGATGATTTCGACGACCCGCCCGGCATCGGTCGTTGCCTCGATCCTCAGGTTCCTGACCTCGACGAGATTGGTCATGCGTCCCGGTCCCTGATCTTCTGCGGCAGGTTGTCGATCAGCAGGTTGACGCTGATGGTGAGGCTGGCGATCGCCAGCGAGGGAATGATGACGGCGGGAGCCGCGAAGGGCAGGCCGCCGATGTTCTCCCGCACCAGCGCGCCCCAGTCGGCGAGCGGCGGCTGCAGGCCGAGGCCAAGGAAGGAGAGGCCGGAGAGCAGAAGCACGATGAAGACGAAGCGCAGGCCGAAGTCAGCCAGCACCGGGCGGATTATGTTTGGCAGAATCTCGGACCCGACGAGGTAGATGATGCTTTCGCCGCGGACGCGGGCGGCGGTCATGAAGTCCATGGTGTTGATGTTGACGGCGAGAGCGCGCGCGAAGCGGTAGGCGCCGGGGATATAGATGATGGCGAGCGTCAGGATCAGCACCGGGATCGACGAGCCGACCGCGGCGACAACCACAAGGCCGAACAGCTTGCTGGGGATGGAGTTCATGGCGTCCAGGAAGCGGCTGAGACAGGTGTCGAGCCAGCCGCCGGTGACGGCAGCGATCATACCCAGCACGACGCCCGAAAAACAGGCGATGGAGACGGCTGCGAGCGATATGCCGACGGTGTAGCGTGCGCCCATCAGAACCCGCGAGAGCATATCGCGCCCCAGATAGTCCGAACCGAGCCACAGTCCCTGGCGCATCGGGCCGAAATAGTCGTCGTCGACAATGTCGCCGATGGAATGGGGAGTGACGTGGGGCGCCAGGATCGCGATGAGCGTCCACGCCAGGATGACCAAAGCGGCCACGACGCCGACGAGGCTGTAGCTGTGGCCCAGGAAGGACCGCCGGGAGGTTGTGGCGCGCGCTATTGTCATCTCAGCCTCGGGTTGGACATGATGGCGACGACGTCGGCGGCGGTGATGAGGAAGAGGTAGCCGAGGCAGAAAATCATCGCGCAGCTCTGGATCAGCGGCAGGTCGCGGGTGGCGACGGCATCGACCATCAGCTTGGCGATGCCGGGATAGTTGAAGATCGTCTCCACGATGATGACGCCGCCGACTAGATACGACAGCGAGAGCGCGACCGCGTTGACGATCGGTCCGAGCGCATTGGGAAGTGCGTGCTTCAGAACCATACGGCTGCGCGATGCGCCCTTGAGAAGCGCCATCTCAACATAAGGCGTGGAGAGCGTTTCGATCACCGCGGCGCGGGTCATACGGATCATCTGGGCGGAGATGACGAAGGTGAGCGTGATCACGGGCATCGCGTAGATGCGCACAAGGTCGGTCAGCGAATGCGCCTCGTTGACCGAGGACAGCGCCGGCAGCCATCTGAGATAAACGGCGAAGAGCAGGACCGCGAGCGTCGCGACCATGAATTCCGGCACGGAGATGACGCCGATCGAAAGAATGGTGACGGTGCGGTCATAGACAGAGCCGCGCAGCATGGCGGCGGTGATGCCGAGCGTCAGCGCCAGTGGCACCGAGAGCAGCGTGGTAATGCCGGCGAGCTTCATGGTGTTGACCAGGCGCCCGCCGATCAGCGCCGCGACCGGCATCTCGTTGGCATATGAGGTGCCGAGGTCGCCGTGGAGCAGGCCGACAAGCCAGAGCAGGAAGCGCAGGATCGCCGGATCGTTGAGATGCATGGCCTCGCGCAGGCCGGCGACCGCTTCGGGAGTCGCCGCCTGGCCGAGCAGGATCGACGCGGTGTCGCCAGGTAGCATGCTGGTGGCGAAAAACACGGCGAACAGCACGATCAAAAGCGTGATGGCCGCGATCCCCAGCCGCTTCAGCACGAGGTTGAGAACCCCTGACTTCATTGAAGCGCTCCCGGCGGTTGCGTTCGGCCAAACAATCTTGCGCAATGCAGTGCCGGGAACCGGCTGACCGGCCCCCGGCAGGCTTCTCTTAGGCTTCGAGCCAGAGGTATTCCGCCATCGCGTAGCCCATCATGCCACCGAGTGGGTTCGCCTCCAAACCCTTCACCTTACTGGAGAGGGCATCCACGTTGGAAATGTAGGCCGGGATGATGGTGCCGGCCTCTTCGGAGACCATAGCCTGCATCTGGCCATAGATCTCCTTGCGCTTGGCCTGGTCGAGCGAGCCGCGCGCCTCGATGAGCATCTTGTCGAACTTCTCGGACTTGTACTGGCTTTCGTTCCACGGCGCGTTGGAAGCGTAGAGGAGCGAGAACAGGATGTCCGGCGTCGGGCGCGGATTGATGTTGCCGAAATGGATCGGCGCCTTGAGCCAGTAATTGTCCCAGTAGCCGTCGGCCGGGACGCGCTGGACGTCGAGCTTCATGCCGATATCCGCACCGGCGGCCTGGATGATCACCGCCATGTCGATCGACGAGGTGGCGGCGTCGGAGGCGATCACCGGGATGGACTGGCCGAGCAGGCCCGCCTTGTTGAAGTGGAACTTCGCCTTGTCCGGGTCGAAAGCCTTCGGCTTGACATCGGGATTGTGGAAGATATTGGCCGGCGAGACGGGCTGGTCGTTGCCGATTTCTCCGAGGCCGCGCAATGCGGATTTGACGATCTGCTCCCGGTTAACGAGATACTTCATGCCGGCAACGAAGTCGGCCTTGCTGCCCGGATCCATGTCGAGCCGGATGTTGAGGTCGGTGTAGTTGCCCGAAGTCGTCTTCGACAATTCGAAGCCCTGTTGGCCGCCGATGAGCTTCATCGCTCGCGGATTGATTGAGGCCGCAAAATTGATGTCGCCGGAAAGCAGGGCGTTGACGCGGGCGCTGTCGTCGCTGATGGCGATGAACTCGAAGGAGTCGAGATAGGGCTTGCCCGACTTCCAGTAGTTCTTGTTCTTGGTGACCACCGAACGCACGCCCGGTTCGAACGTTTGCAGCACGAAGGCGCCGGTACCATTACCCTTGGAGAAGTCCGTGGTTCCGTCCTGGACGATCATGAAGTGATGCAGCGCCAGGATGGTCGGCAGGTCAGCATTCGGGTCGGCGAGCGTGATTTCGACGGTCGACTTGTCGACCGCCTTGAAGCCGGTCATCTGCGCTGCGATCTTGGCGACCTTGGAACCGACCGCTTTGTCGAGATGGCGCTTCAGCGAGAAGACGACGTCGGCGGCGGTGAGGTCCTTGCCGTCGTGGAAGGTGACGCCCTTGCGCAGCTTCACTGTCCAGGTCTTGGCGTCCTTGCTGTCGAAGCTTTCAGCCAGCTCCATCTGCGTGACGCCATCCTTGTCGAGGAAAGTCAGGCGGTTGTAGAGCGAGCAGCAGCGGACATAGTCGGTGGAGAGCGACGCCTTTGCGGGATCAAGCGTGTCAGCGGTCGATGACGACCAGCCGGCGGCCTTGAAATTTCCGCCGGAAACCGGCTCAGCAGCGACGGCATTGGTGGCGCGGCCGAGCACCAGGCTGCCCGCGGCAACCGCGGCGCCGCCGGCCAACAGCATCTTGAGAAGTTCGCGGCGGCTCGCGCCCCGCCGAATGGCGTTTTCGACCATGGCATCGTCTGCGCTGGTCCAGTTCGGGATCTTGTCGGTCATGTCATTCCCCTTTCTATTTGTTTCTCCGGGATGCTCGTCTTGCTGCGGCTTTCCGGGCTTGGGCTCAGGTTCGTTCCTTCAGGCTTTCCCGCACGGCCGCCGCCAACGCGGCCATTGAGGTGAAGTGATGGTCCGGCGCGGTGAAGCGCTCGGGCTCGATCGTGCCGCCATAGCCTTTCTGGGCGTGCCGGCGCTCGATCCAGCAATTGGTCAGGCCAAGTGTCCGGGATATTCCGATGTCGTGATACTGGCTTTGCGCGACGTGCAGGATGTCGTCCTTGCCGTCGCCGTGAGAGGCGACGAAATCGAAGAGCTTCTGGAAAAACGCCGGATCCGGTTTTTCCGTGCCTGTGTCGTCGGTGGTGAAGGTGGCGAAGAAGGGTGATCCGAGTTGCTTCTCGAAATGGTCGAGCGCCCAGCGCCGGGCATTGGTCATGGCTATTAGCTTGTGGGATTTCGCAAGCTCGGCCAACGCCGCCGCGCTGTCGGGGAAACCTTGCCAGGCGCTGGCGGAGTCCCGCAGCCTGACGCCGTATTTCTCTTCGGCCGGCAGGCCGAGTTGCGGCGCGATAACCATGTAGACCCGCACGAGATCGTCGGGAAACAGCCCCGCATCGGGCATGTAGCGTGCCTGCCGATACAGGGCCAGCGCGGCTTCGCCATCGATGGCAACGCCAGCATCGGCGGCAATCCCGGCCAGGCAGGTCGTGATGCCGCCTTCGAAGTCGATCAGCGTGCCGACGACGTCGAAGGTCATGTACTTGAATTCGCTAAAGCCCCTGGCCAAGACTGGCTCTCCTCTGCGCGCGGCCGAATTGCATGGTGCTGAACAGAACAAAATTCCGTGGGCGTCGACCTGTCAAAAGCCCTGAAATTTGGGACTTCTGGCCTTGTCTTAAGGACAGTCTGGCACTTCCCCCGCGCTGGATTAGCCGAAAAGGCGCTGGGCTGCGGCACAAAATTGCGAAATCGTCTGCCCCGGCGCTATTTCGAAACACGCGGTGTTGGTCGCCCGTCATGCCAAGGCCCGGCGGACATCGGCATCGTCCAGCGTCTGGTCGAGCGTCCGGCGCGTGCGCTCGATGATCGCATCAATGTCGCCGTCGGTGCAGCAGAGCGGGGGAGCGTAGCCGAGAACCCCGTTGGCAAAGGCACGGATGATGAGACCGTTGTCCCATGCCCTGTCGAAGACGCGCCGCGCCGGCATGGCCGATGCGGGTAGCGGCGTCTTCTTCTGCTTGTCGACCACCAGTTCGATCGCTGCAAGCATGCCGCGACCGCGCACATCGCCGACGAGCGGGTGATCGCTCAGGCCTGCCAGTCCCGCCATCAGGCGAGCGCCGGCCTTGATGCCATTCTCCAGCAGGCCGTCTTCGTAGAGCCTCAACACCTCGAGCGCGACGGCGGCGCTGACGGGATGGGCCGAGTAGGTATAGCCGTGGCCGACCGCCGAGGCGCCCGCGCCATCGGCGACGACGTCGTAGACATGATCGGCCATGAACACGGCGCCCATTGGAACATAGCCCGAGGTCAGCCCCTTCGCGCTCGTCATGAAGTCGGGAACGATGTCCTCTTCCGTACAGGCAAACAGGGGGCCGGTGCGGCCGAAGCCGGTGATCACCTCGTCGGCGACGAACAGGATGCCGTATTCCCGGCAGAGCTCGCGCACGGCCTTGATCCAGCCCTTCGGCGGGACGATGACACCGCCCGAGCCTTGGATCGGCTCGGCATAAAAGGCGGCGACCCGCTCCGGTCCGAGTTCCTCAATCTTGGCCTTCAGCGCGGCTAGCGATGCGGCGGTGATCGCGTTCCCGTCCTCGCCCACCGGGTTGCGATAGGGATAGGGCGAGGGGATCTTGTGCTGCCATTCGAAGGGAATGCCGAAGCCGGCGTGAAAGGCGGGCAGTGCGGTCAGGCCCGCGCCGACCACCGATGACCCGTGATAACCCTGTTCGATGGAAATGAACTGATCGCGTTTCGGTTCGCCCCTGGCATTCCAGTAGTAGCGGACGAAACGGATCGTGCTGTCGACCGCGTCCGACCCGCCGAGCGTGAAAAAGACGTGATTGAGGTCACCTGGCGCGCGCTCGGCCAGTTCCGAGGCGAGCCGGATGGCCGGCTCCGAACCGAGATCGAAATAGGCGGTGGCGTAGGGAAGCTCACGCATCTGCCGGGCCGCCGCCTCGACGATGCTGTCGTGGCCGTAGCCGGCGTTGACGCACCACAGCCCCGCAAAACCGTCGACGAGTTGCTTGCCGGAGGCGTCGGTCACGGTCGCGCCCTTCGCCGATTTCAAGACGCGCACGCCTTGCGCTTCATGACCACGGTATGAAGAGACCGGATGGACGAGATGGGCGCGGTCGAGTTCGATCAGGGAATTGGCGAGCATTGTTGTCCTCCTAGCCGAGCGCCTGGTTGGCGAGGGCGTAAACTTTTGGCCTGGCCTGTTCCGCGCCGTTCTTGGGCGGACGGTCCATGGCCACGCCGCCGCCGACATGGGCGAGGCCGATTTCCTCGAGCCAGCTGGCGATGCCGGTCCCGCTGCCAGTATCCACACGCAGGAAAGCGCCGGCGCGCGGCGCGGCGAAGAAGCCGATCAGGGCCTTCGCCTCGTCGATACTTCCCGCGATGACCGGACCAATCACCTCGCCGCGTCCGAACGGGCGGATCGCGGCATAGGCCTCGATGACGCCATTGCGGCGGACGACGGCGAATTGCCCTCTCTCAGCCAGCGCGTCGATCAGAACCCCACGGTCGGCGCCATAGGCATCGCGGTCCATAGCCTTGAGTTCAGGCAGGTCGTCCTTGCCTGCAGCCTCCACGCGCTCAGGCGCGTCAAGCGCCGCGACCTCGCCCTGATGCTGCACAATGGTGCCGGAGGGCACGAAGCCCAGTTTCTCATAGAGAGGCATGCCGTCCGCCGTCGCGACGAGCCGCAGCGGACGGTTCCCGGCCAAGGCGAAGGCCTTATCCATAAGCCGGCGCCCAAGCCCATTGCCGCGCGCGCTCCTGTCGACGATGACCATGTTGATCATGGCACAATCCATGCCGTAGGGCGTGACCAGGATGGTTCCGGCGACGCGGCCGTGGTCGTCGAGAGCAACGGCGCCGCTTGAGAGCTGCAGCGCCATCTGCCAGTCCTGCGGGCGATGCGGCCAGTTCTCCTGGCGAGAAAGCGCTACGGCTCCCTCAATATGGTCAGGCCCGAAGGCCTGGAGTTCGATGTCGCCCTGCGGCATGAGGCATCCTTCCGTCTGCTGCCCAAGTGTCGGTCATCGGCGCGGCGCAGATCGTCTGAAGGCATTGGTTTTGGCAGTATCTTTCGCCTTTGCGCGATGGGTGCGCCGCATCTTGTGCTGGCACCGTCCCCGATTGCAGCGCCTCACGCTGCGCGGCGCCGCCATCGGCGCGCCAGATGCTACAGCGTGCCAAACCGGATAGCGGATACGGAACTTTCTGCTTTCAGGAAGGCGATTTCGGTCAGGTGGGTCGCCGTCTGCCGTCCTATGATGAAATACATCCCAGCACGGATGTGCTTCCACCGGAGATCGACGGACATGGCTTCTTTCAGGCCCAAATACATCACCTTCGACTGCTATGGCACGTTGACCTTTTTTCAGATGGCGGAAGCGGCGCGCGACCTCTACGGCAGCCGGCTCGACGAACCGCGCATGCAGGAGTTCATCAAGAACTTCTCGGCCTATCGGCTCGACGAGATCATGGGCGACTGGAAGCCCTATGCCGACGTCATCCACAATGCGCTCGAGCGCACCTGCAAGCGCAACGCTGTTACCTTTAACCCCGACGACGCCAGGATGGTCTATGAGCGGGTTCCGACCTGGGGACCGCACGCCGACGTTCCGGCCGGCCTGGCCAAAGTCGCCAAGGAAATTCCGCTGGTCATCCTCTCGAACGCCATGAACGCGCAGATCATGTCCAATGTCGAGAAGCTCGGCGCCCCGTTCCATGCCGTCTACACGGCCGAGCAGGCGCAGGCCTACAAGCCCCGCTTCAAGGCCTTCGAATACATGTTCGATAGGTTGGGCTGCGGCCCGGAGGATGTTCTTCACTGCTCGTCCTCTTTCCGCTACGACCTGATGTCGGCACACGATCTCGGCATCAAGAACAAGGTATGGGTCAATCGCGGCCACGAACCGGCCAACCCGTACTACGGCTATGTCGAGATATCGGACATTTCCGGTCTTCCGGGCGTGGTTGGGCTTTGAAACAGGCGGATCGGCGATGAAGTTGGTGTCCTACTGGCACGACACGGCACCGTTCTTTTCCGGCGGCGCGCAAGGCCCGGTCGAGGGACACTATGATGCAGCCATCATCGGCGGCGGATTCACCGGCCTCGCGGCGGCGCGCCAACTGGCGAAGGCTGGCGCCAGGGTGGTAGTGCTGGAAGCGGAGCGGGTGGGCTGGGGGGCGTCCGGTCGGAATGGCGGGCACCTGAACAACGGACTGGCCCACAGCTACCTCTCGGCCAAGGCGGAGCTCGGCAAGGAACGCGCGATCGCGCTCTACCGGGCGCTGGACGATTCCGTCGACACCATCGAGGCGCTGGTCGCCGAGGAAGGCATCGACTGCAATTTCCGCCGCGCCGGCAAGCTGAAGCTCGCTTCAAAGCCGCAGCATTTCGATGCGATCGCCCGCAATTTCGAAGCTCTTCACGCGGAAGTGGATCCGGACACGGCGCTGCTCTCGGCGGCCGATCTCAAATCCGAGATCGGCTCGCCCTTCCATGGCGCGATGCTGTCGAAGAAGAGCGCCATGATGCATATGGGTCGCTATGTGGCGGGGCTCGCCACGGCGGCCGCCCGCCGCGGCGCCATCATCCATGAGAACACGGTGGTGACGGATCGCAAACAGGCCGGCGGCAGGCATGAGCTGACCACTTCGCGCGGCCGGATCAGCGCCGACAATGTGCTGGTGGCGACTGGCGCCTACACCACGCCGAATTTCGGCTATTTCCGCCGCAGGATCATCTCCGTCGGCAGCTTCATCATCGCCACGCGGCCGTTGAGCGACGCCGAGATCGCCGCCACCATGCCTGGCAACCGGACATGCGTGACCTCGATGAACATCGGCAATTACTTTCGGCTCTCGCCTGATAACCGGCTGATCTTCGGCGGACGCGCGCGCTTTTCGGCGACATCCGACCAGCGCTCCGATGCCAGGAGCGGCGAGATACTACAGGCAGGCCTCGCGGCGATGTTCCCGCAACTCGCCAAGGTCGAGATCGACTATTGCTGGGGCGGGCTGGTCGACATGACCAAGGACCGCTTCCCGCGCGCCGGCTATCATGACGGCGTCTGGTTCGCGATGGGCTATTCCGGCCATGGCGCCCAGCTCTCCACCCATCTCGGCATGATCCTGGCCGATGCCATGCTCGGCCGCGAGGATCGCAATCCGATGAAGGGACTGGGGTGGCCGTCCATACCCGGTTATTCCGGCAAACCCTGGTTCCTGCCGATGGTCGGCCTCTACTACAAGGCGCTCGACCGGATTCGGTGATCGCTGGCCCCGCTCCGCCGAGGCTTCAGCCAAATTGCCTTAGCTGAGGCCGCCAATGTGAAAACTCTTCATCTCGAGATATTCCTCGATCCCGGCTTGCGCCCCTTCTCGCCCGAGGCCGGACAGCTTGACGCCGCCGAACGGGGCGACCTCGATCGAGACCGAGCCAGTGTTGAGCCCCACCATGCCGAACTCCAGCGCCTCGCTGACGCGCCAAGCGCGTTTCAAATTCTCGGTGTAGAAGTAGGAGGCAAGCCCATAGGGCGTGCCGTTGGCCAGCGCGACCGCCTCCTCTTCCGTCTCGAAGCGGAAAAGCGGCGCGACCGGCCCGAACGTTTCCTCGCCGGCGAGCAGCATGTCCTTCGTGGCGCCGCTCAGCACCAGCGGCGCTACGTACTGACAACCCTCCGGCAACGCCGGTTTCTCGGTGATGATCGCAGCACCCTTGGCGAGTGCGTCCTCGACGTGGCGGTTGATCTTCTCGACCGCCGCCATGTTGATCATCGGCCCGATGGCGACGCCGGGCTGAGTGCCCGGCCCGACCGTCATGGCGTTGACGCGGGCGGTAAGCTTCGCGGCGAAGGTTTCATAGACACCGGCATGGACAAGGATACGGTTGGCGCAGACGCAGGTCTGGCCGCCATTGCGGAATTTCGACACCAGCGCGCCCTCGACGGCAAGATCGAGGTCGGCGTCGTCGAAGACGATGAAGGGTGCGTTGCCGCCGAGTTCGAGGCTGAGCCGCTTCACGCTGTCGGCCGCCCCGCGCATCAGCATCGACCCGACCCGTGTCGAGCCGGTGAAGGAGATCTTGCGAACGGTCTCGTTCGCCATGATCTCGTTGCCGATCTCTGTGGGCATGCCGGTGACGATGTTGATGACGCCGGCGGGGATGCCCGCCCGTTCGGCAAGCGCACCGAGCGCTAGCGCCGAATAGGGCGTGAACTCGGATGGTTTGATCACCACCGTGCAGCCGGCCGCCAGCGCCGGCGCGACCTTGCGGGTGATCATCGCATTGGGGAAATTCCACGGCGTGATGATGCCGCACACCCCGACCGGTTCCTTCAGCACGATGATGCGGCGGTCTTGCGTCGGTGATGGGATGGTGTGGCCGTTGATGCGGCGTGCCTCCTCGGCAAACCATTTGACGAAGGAAGCCCCGTAGCGGATCTCGCCTTTGGCCTCGTCCAGCGGCTTGCCCTGTTCCGTTGTCAGGATCAGCGCGAGATCGTCCAGATGCGCCAGCATCAGGCCATGCCAGGCCTCCAGGAGGCCAGCGCGCTCGGCGCTGGTCTTCTTCTTCCAGCCAGCATAAGCGGACGCCGCGGCCTCGATGGCCGCCCGGGTCTCCGGACCGGCCATGTCGGGCACCGTGCCGATCGCGCACTGAGCAGCCGGATCGACAACATCGACCGTTTTGCCGGATCCGGCAGCGACCCATTTGCCGTCGATCAGGCCGGCTTCGCGGAAGAGACTTTTGTCTTTGAGGTTTTTCATCAAACGACCTTGCAATCAGGAGAGCGCTGCGACGACGGCGGCCGTGATGGCCTGCGTTCTGTCTTTGCCCGGAATGGTTCCAATGCCGCGCGCGGTTGTCGCTTCGACCGCTTGCATGACCCGCCCGGCTGCGGCCGCTTCGCCGAGATGGTCGAGCATCATGGCGCCGGACCATATAGTAGCGATGGGATTAGCGATGCCCAGATGCGCGATGTCGGGCGCGGAACCGTGCACAGGCTCGAACATGGATGGTGCCGAGCGGTCGGGATTGATGTTGGCGGAGGCGGCGTAGCCGAGCCCACCCTGGATCGCTGCGCCGATGTCGGTGAGGATATCGCCGAACAGGTTGGAGGCGACGACCACATCGAGGCTCTCCGGTGCCATGATCATGCGCGCGGCGAGCGCGTCGACGTGATAGCTGGTGACGTCGACGTCCGGATAATCCGCAGCCAGCTTTCGCGTGATGTCGTCCCAGAACACCATCGAATATTTCTGCGCGTTGGACTTGGTGACGGAGGCCAGCTTGCGTCGACGCGCCCGCGCCTGCTCGAAGCCGAAGCGCAGGATGCGCTCGACGCCGGCGCGGGTGAAGATCGAGGTTTCCACCGCGACCTCGTCCAGAGTGCCCTGATGCACGCGCCCGCCGGCGCCCGAATACTCGCCCTCGGTGTTCTCGCGGATGCATAGGATGTCGAAGCTCTCGGCACGCAGTGGGCCGTTGACGCCCGGCAGCAGGCGGTGCGGCCTTATGTTGGCGTATTGCACGAATGCCTTGCGGATCGGCAGCAGCAGACCGTGCAGCGAGACCGAATCCGGCACCTCCGCCGGCCAGCCGACGGCGCCCAGAAGAATGGCGTCGAAGCCGCGCAAGGTCTCGATGCCGTCCTGCGGCATCATGCGGCCGGTATCCTTGAAGAATTTGCAGGACCAGGGGAACTCGGTTCCGGTCAGCGCAAAGCCGAAATTTCCGGCCACCGTTTCCAGCACCGTCCAGGCGGCGGCGGTCACATCGCTGCCGATGCCGTCACCGGGGATCAGGGCAATCGAATAGGACTTCATCGGCATCTCTCTAGAGGCTGATCAGGACGCTCTTGGTCCTGCGGTTGGCGAGATAGGCCTCGCGGCCGAGATCCTTGCCGATGCCGGAGCGCTTGTAGCCTCCGGTCGGCAGGATATGGTCGCGCGAGCGGCTGTAGCGGTTGATCCAGACGGTGCCGGCCTCAAGCTTGCGCGCGAAGCGGATGGTACGGGACAGGTCGGAGGTGAACAGGCCGGAAGCCAGCCCGTAGGTCGGATGGCTGGACAGCGCCAGCGCCTCTTCCTCGGTCTCGAAGGTCTGGATGGTCAGGACCGGGCCGAAGATTTCCTCGACGATCGCCGGGTTGGCCTGGTCGACATTGGCGATCAGTGTCGGCTCGTAGAAATAGCCGGGGCTGTCCATGGCGCCGCCGCCGGTCAGGCACTCGCCGCCGGTCGCGATGGAGGCCCGCACGATGCTATCGACACGCGCCCGCTGTCGTTCCGAGATGATCGGCGAATACTGCGTCGCCTCGTTCCAGGTCGCGCCGGGCCGCACCGCCTTCATCTTGTCCAGTATGGCGGCCGTCAGCCTGTCGGCCACGCTCCTCTCGACGATCAGCCGCGTGCCGGCGACGCAGGCCTGGCCGGCATTGAAGGTGACGCTGCCGGCGATGGCCGTCGCCGCCTTCTCCAGATCGGCATCGGCAAAGACGACCTGCGGACTCTTGCCGCCGAGTTCCAGCGTCATCGGCTTGACGCCGGTGCGGGCAACGTTCTCCATGATCGCCGAGCCGGCGCGGGTCGAGCCGGTGAAGCTGACCTTGGCGATCTCGGCATGGCCGGTCAGCGCCGTGCCCGTCGTCGGGCCGTCTCCCAGCACCACGTTTATGAGCCCTGCCGGCAGGCCCGCTTTGACGGCGAGTTGCGCCATATAGACGGCCGAGAAGGGCGTCATTTCCGATGGCTTCAGCACCACCGCATTGCCCGCTGCCAGCGCCGGACCGAGCTTCCATCCGGCCATCGAGATGGGAAAATTCCAGGGTGTGATCGCGCCGACCACGCCATAGGGCTCGCTCATGATCATGCCGAGAGTGGCGTCGGCGGTCGGCACGAGCTCGCTTCCTTCCTTGTCGGCGAATTCGGCAAAGAAGCGGATCTGCTCGGCGGTTATCGCGATGTCGCCGACAACGAGCTGGCCGACGGGGCGGGTGGAGCACAGCGCCTCGATCTTGGCCAGCGTTTCGGCCTCCGCCTCGATCAGGTCGACCCAGGCCTGGAGCGCCTTCGTCCGTTCGCGCGGCCGAACACCACCCCAGTTGCTGGACTTCAGCGCGGCCTTAGCGCTTTCCACGGCACGGCCGATCATATCGACGCCGGCCACCGGGCAGGCAGCGTATGCCTTGCCATCCGATGGTCGGCGCATCTCGATCGCACCCTCGGCCGCGATCAACTCGCCGCCAATGAAATGGCCGATGGGAAGGGAGACGGTATCCGGGTCGAAGCTCAGGCCCATGGCACCCACTCTGGAATATTCTGCAGGAGCCTAGCGCGGGCTCTGGCGCAGCATGCACCGTTCGACGATCGGTCGCGGATGATTGTTGTGTGCCGGCGATGACAGACGGCAAAATCTGTTGCGGAGGCCGGCGCCTCCGCGCTCCCGTCACCCTACGGTCACGTAGATCTTGCGCACCGTTTCTATGGTCTTCCAAATCCCGGTGAAGCCAGGCTTCATCACGAAGCTGTCGCCGGCGCGGTAGGTCACCGGCTTGCCGCCGTCGGGCGTGATTTCGATCACGCCGGAGAGGATGTGGCAGAACTCGAAAGTCTCGCCCTTGATCGAGCGCGTTTCGCCAGACGTCGCCTCCCAGACGCCGGTATGGACGAGGTCGCCCTTGGCGACATCCTGAGCCCAGGTCTTGAAGGCGGGGTTGCCGGAAATCAGCCGTTCAGGCAGCGCCGCGGATTCGCGCGGCGGGAAGGCTGGGCTGGTATCGACGGTCTTGAGCAGGGACAAAGGATGGCCTTTCATGTTGGACTCAATAGCCGCGCGACCGGTCGACGAGCCCGATGGGGTCAAGACCGGCGCGGTAACGCTTGATGTTTTCGACAACGGCCTGTGCGGCGCTGGCGGGCTGGGTGACGCTGGCGACATGCGGGGTCAAAATGACCTTTTGATGCGACCAGAATGGATGGCCGGCCGGCAGCGGTTCGGGATCGGTGACATCGATCATCGCAGCAGAGAGTTGGCCACTGTCGAGCGCGGCGACGAGGGCTTCGTGGTCGAGCTGCGGCCCCCGGCCGGTGTGGACGAGCGCCGCGCCCCTGGGCAGTTTCGCAAACAGGTCGGCATCGAGGAAACCGCGTGTCTCCTCGGTCAGCGGCAGCAGGCAGATCAAAATGTCGCTGGCGGCGAGCATCTCGTTCAGCCCGGGCTCGCCATGATGACAGGTCACGCCCTCGATCCGCCGCGGCGAACGGCTCCATCCAGCAAGCGGGAAGCCGAAGGGCTTCAGTCGGTCGAGGACGGCTTGGCCAAGCTGCCCGAGGCCGAGCACGCCGACCCGGCGCGACCCGGCCTGCGGCTGTGCGATATCGGCCCATGTGCCGGCGCGCTGCTGCGCCATATATCCAGGCAGGTTGCGGTGGAGAGCGAGCACGGCAAGCGTCACATACTCTTGCATCATGCGCACAATGCCTTCCTCGATCATGCGCACGATCTTCACGTTCGCAGGCACCGCATCGAGGTGAAATTGGTCGACGCCGGCGCCGATGGAAAACAGGATTTCCAGGTTCCTGTAGTGGCTGGGATTATCCGGCACGGTCCAGCTGATCAGGTAACGCACGGTGTCGGGATCGACCGTTCCGGCATCCATCGTGAAGGGGACGTCCGGCAGTTCTCTCGCGAAGGCATCGGCGAAGATCGCCCCGCGGCGCGCATCGGAATTGAACAGGAATGTCATTCCGGGTTCCTTCAAGCCGCGCAGTGGGCGCCCAGCGCCTCGATCAATCGCTGGCTGGCGGCGAGTTCGCTGGTGAGAATGTGTTCATCCGGCTTGTGGGCGCGATCGATATCACCGGGTCCGCAGATGATCGCATCGAACCCAGCGGCCTGGTAAAGCCCGGCCTCCGTACCGTAGCTGACGGCGGCAAGCGGTGCTTCGCCGGTCAGGGCGTACAGCAGTCCCGCAAGCGGCGCATCCGGTGGCAGCGACATCGCCGGATAGGCGCTCATCGGGCTCCACTCGATGCGAAAGCCCTCGGTTGCAAGGGCCTCTGCGCGGGTCCTCACAGGCGCCAGCAGGCTCGCCGGGTCGACGCCAGGTATGGCGCGTGCCTCCAGGTCTAGCATGCAGGTGTCGGGGATGATGTTGACCTGATGTCCGCCTGCCACCACGCCCGCTTGCAGCGAGGAGTAGGGCGGCTCGAAGGCAAGGTCGAACGGACCGTGCGTCAGCCCTTCGGCCTCGTCGACGGCCGCGCTCAGCGCCGCGGCCATGGCGTGGATGGCGTTGAGGCCGAGATCGGGCCGCGAGGAATGGCCGGAGCGCCCGTTGACAATCACGCGGGCGGCAGCCTTGCCCTTGTGGCCGCGCACGGCGCGCATGCCGCTCGGCTCGCCGACGATGACGCCGAGCGGCTTGGCGCAAAGCTCGGGAAGGCGGGCGATCAAATGCGGCACGCCGCGACATCCCACCTCCTCGTCGTAGGAGAAGGCGAGGTGGATTGGCCTGGCAAGGCGCAGTCCCGCAAGCGTGGGCACGGCCGCGAGTGCCGCGGCAAGAAACCCCTTCATGTCCGTGGTACCGCGTCCGTAGAGCCGTTCGCCCTCCTGGCGAAGCGCGAAAGGGTTCGAACTCCATTGCGGCTCGCTGGCGGGAACAACGTCCATATGGCCGGACAGTATGTAGCCCGGGACATTGGCGGGGCCGATCGTCGCGAAAAGATTGGAACGATCGCCTTCCGGCCCTGGAAGCACGGTGACCTGGGTACCGAGTTCCGCGAGATAGGTCGCGACCCAGCCGACGATATCGCCGTTCGGCCTGCCGGCGACCGATGGAAAGGCGACGAGACGATCGAGGATGTCGAAGACGTCCATTCCAGCCCTCAAAGCGTTTCGGGTTCGCCGGAATCGGTGCCGTCGACCAGATGCTGCCAGATTTCCAAAGAGGATGTGCGCGTTCATTCGCGATTGCGTGCCGAAAGCTGAAATGTTTCAGTTGAATCTTGCGTTGCTGCGCGGCTTTCGAGCAAATCGTATCGGTCTGCTCGTTTAGCGTTGGCGGCAGAGGGTGGCCATCGGTGCGTGGCGCTCTGGTTGCGGAAATCTCGCAGGGGCATGGAATTGAAGCCGTCCGGAAGCTTGAAAATCGATACCTTCTCGATGCGGATTGGCGACATCGAAGACGTCGAACTGGACCGTTTGCACGCGCTCTCGCTCTCCGTAGGATGGCCGCATCGCGCCGAAGACTGGCAATTCCTACGCCAATCGGGAGAGGGGTTGGTGGCGCTCGATGAGATCGGCCGGGTTCTCGGTTCGGCCATGTGGTTCGCGCATGGTACCGATTTCGCAACCGTGGGCATGGTCATCACCTCGCCGCGGCTCCAGACGCTGGGGGCGGGGCAATGGTTGATGAAGCGGGTTTTCGACAAGGTCGCCGGCCGCGACTTGCGCCTCAACGCAACGCGCGCGGCAAGGCGGCTCTATCTCTCCCTCGACTTCCAGCCGGAGAAGACCGTTTATCAATGCCAGGGCATCGCCCGTGCGCAGACGATCGTTGCGCCGGCAAATATTCGGGGCGATGTCCGGAGTTTGGGCGAAAATGATATTGCCGCCGTGATCGCGCTCGACGCGGCAGGGTTTGGCGTGAGGCGGGCGGCGCTCATCGAAAAGCTTTTCGCACACTCGGCCGGCTATGGTCTTTTCAGGGGTGACAGGCTGAGCGCTTTCGCGCTCTGCCGGCCGTTCGGGCGGGGCCATGTCGTGGGGCCGGTCGTGGCGGAAAGCGACCCTGACGCCGTGGCCACCGTCCGGCCGCACGTGGCCGACCATTCGGGATCTTTCCTGCGGATCGACACCCACATGGACAATGGCGAGTTCGCTGCCTTTCTGGCGCACAGCGGAATGCCGGTCTTCGACACGGTACTGACCATGTCGATGGGCAAACGCCTCCCCGATTTTGTCATCGGCGGTGCAGCTACACTGACGACCTACGCACTAGCTAGTCAAACTCTTGGGTAATACTTTGGGTAATTCAGTCTCCCAAACCGTGCGCTTGGGGACTCGGGTCCAGCGAACGGCGAGCGCTACAGCGAGCTGCTCATCGCATAAACGGAGCCAAAGGCGAGCGGTAGAGTTTGCCAACTATCGATAAATACAAGTTATCGAAGAGGAAAGATCATGGTAATCTGACAATCGGCTGACTCGCCGATGATATTACACTCTTCCGTGGAACGTGCATATTTGCGGAAGCCATGCCTCGCCAAGTCACTTCATTGTTCTATGACAATTTGCGGCTGACCGATGCAGATAAACTGCGCAGGCTGGTCAGGACGGGGGCCTATGAAGGCCGTACAGACGGACTTGCGAGGAGCAAGCTCCAAGCCAACGTCGTGATTGTGCCCCGGCGCTTTGCCGGCGATTTCCATCGGTTTTGCGTCCGCAACCCTCAAGCCTGCCCACTGGTGGGGGTAAGCCGCGCCGGCAGCCCGCTGCTTCCAGCGCTGGGCGATATCGATATCCGCACCGACGCTCCGCAATACAATATCCACCGATTTGGCGAGGTGATCCGTCAGCGGACGGATATCATCGACCTCTGGCAGGACGATTTTGCCGCTTTCGCACTCGGCAGCGCGCTTACCGTCAAAGCGGCTCTCGTGGAAAAGGGCGTCGAGCTGCGCAGCATCGGCCGCGGCAAGGCCCTGCCAAAGTTCCGGACCAAAATCATGACGCGCGGCGCGGGACCTTTCGATGGCGAGATGGTCGTCTCCATGCGTCCCATAAGACAGGGCGATGTCGACAAGGTTCGCGCCCTCACCGCACGCTTCCCGCTTGCCCATGGTTCTCCTATCCATGTCGGAGAGCCATCGATTATCGGAATAGGAGATCTGATGGCTCCCGACTGGGGCGACGCGGTCGAAATCATGGACGGGGACGTCCCGGTTTTCTGGGCCAGCAGCCTGACTGCGCAACATGCGCTTGCTCGCGCCGAACTCGCGACTTGATCACAGTATCGCCGGGGGCATATGTTAATCACCGACGTTGATGCAAAAGCAGATGCTGGTACTTTCAAGGTTTGATACGGTTTCGCTTCCGGCGATACTATCATCGTCATCTTCGCAGGTTGGTGACCGGTACTGATGGCCGGGACGTGCTGGTAGGATCCGTCCGCTTTTCCATACCAAAGCCGTTGGTCAGCTTGCGGCTCCAAACTGTTCGTCAGCCGGTTCTGCAATTGGCGATCGACTGGGGTTCCTAGAAGCTTTTCGAACTTTCTGTCTTGCGGCTCCCGTCGAGATGCGCGCGCTTCTGGAGGAGGTCGGGCTGTCAGGATCCGCTGTGGTGCAACCTTGATCTGAGCATCTATGGGGGTTCGAGTCGGTAGACCGCTACATCGCAAAACCCACTATTGAGGAGGCGTTCTTTTGCTATCGTCGGCAAGCTACCTGACAGCAAATCGAGATCGAGCGCCACGATTCGAGATGGCGGGTCGGGACGATGATGGGACGGACTGAGCCGAATAAGTTCATACTTTTGAATGCCTTAGGTTAAGTCGCTGAGTAATGCAGTACCGTGCGGGCGGCAAAGGCAGCTTGAGCAGGCGCGGATCGATCGGCTCCAGAAAGACGCGGCTGCATTTCAACAGGCCACGAAATAAGGAGATTCGTCGAACTGCTCCGGGTGCGGCAGTCATCAACCTCTTCAGCCGCGCCCGAAACCCGAAACGTTTGAGCATCGGAGCCGTTGGCCGTTGGCACAGGCTGATCGGATCGATCCGGCGCGGTTGGGGATGCCCTTCTTGCGGCAATGAAAGACGAAGATGAGGGTCTAGGCCATCGGTAATGGCAGCCTGCTCAATCTCGCCAATCGTTGGTTGATCGCTGCCTCGCTCGCTTGTTTGCGCTCGGAGACGAGCGTCTGTCGATATCAGTTGTGTTTGACATAGGGGCCCTATGGCAATAGCTTGATGGCGCTGGTATAAAAGGTATGCCACGTGATTGGAGTTCAGATTAAACAGCGGAAGCTTTCGGACGAGGTCGCAGCACACCTCGAGCGAATGATCCGCAATGGAGAAGTGGCCGAAGCCGACCGGCTCCCGTCGGAACGGGAACTGATGCGGCAGTTCGGGGTCGGGCGCCCTTCAATCCGTGAGGCGCTGCTGCATCTGAGCAAGATGGGCCTTGTCGAGGTGAGGTCCGGCGAGCGTGCCCGCGTCACTCGACCCACCCCCCAATTCGTGATCGACGCCCTCTCAGGGCCGGCGCGGCACATGATTTCGGCCCCGGGCGGTGTTCACGACTTCCAGAGCGCGCGTTTATTTTTCGAGGTCGGGCTTGCCCGCAATGCCGCTGTGAATGCCGCGCCAGACGATATTGAAAGGCTCAAGGAGGCGCTCGAGATTAACCGGCAGTCCATCGGCGATCTCACGCGATTCGAGCGCACCGACGTCGATTTCCACTACGTGTTGGCAGTGATCACCCGGAATCGAATCTTCACAGCTATCCACGCCGCTTTAGCCGAATGGCTGCTCGAACAGAGGCGCACGACTTTGGCCGAAGGTGAAGACCGCAAGGCCTACGAAGCCCATCGCCAAATCTTCGAGGCAATCGCCGCGCGCGATCCGGACCGGTCCGAAGCGGCGATGCGCAGGCATCTGGAATATGTTTCGAGGCGCTATCTGGAAATCGCGAGGCCCAAGTGATGACCGGCTACGTTGTCTGGGTCGATTTCCGCCTCAAGCCGGGCACCCGAGACAGCTTTAGAGAGCTCGTCGACGCCAATGCGACTGCGTCGGTGTGCAACGAGGCCGGCTGTCGCCGCTTCGACGTGACGGAGGCGCGCGGCGAGCCAGACCGGATCGTGCTCTACGAGATTTACGATAGCGAAGCCGCCTTCGACGAACACTGCCGAACAGCTCATTTCGACGAATTCAATACTCAGATCACGCCGCTCGTCGACTCCAAGTCGGTGACGATCTGCGACCTCGTTTTCGAAGGCTGCGCCTTGAAGACATAATCGGATTGCGCCCCTTTGCGGGCGAAGGGAGGAAGTGCATGTCAGAGCCAAGGCTCAAGGCGTTAGCCGCTCACCGGCAGATTAAGCTCGGCACGCTTGTCGCCGAGTTTGCGACGCCGGGAATTGGGCACATTCTAAAGTCCGCCGGCTGCGACTTCGCCTTCTTCGATATGGAACATTCGGGCTTCAGCCTGGAAACGGTGAAGAGCGCGATCCGTTATTTCGAAGCTGCCGACCTGCCGGTTATGGTGCGTGTGCCGTCGAAGGACTATCATTTCCTCGCCCGCGCCATGGATATGGGCGCGGAAGGCCTGATCGCGCCGATGGTGAGTACCGTCGAACAGGCACAGCACATCATCAATTCTATGAAATATCATCCTGTTGGCGCTCGCGGCGTGGCGCTGCAGATCGCGCATGACCGCTACCGTCCGGGCTCGGTTGCAGATAAATTCGAAGCGGCCAACCAGCGCTCGGTGTTCATTTGCCTGATCGAGACAGCCGACGGCGTCAAGAACATCGACGGCATCGCGGCACTGGACGGGGTCGATTGTCTGTGGGTCGGACACTTCGATCTGTCGGTCTCGCTCGGTATCCCCGGCGAGTTCGCCCATCCCACCTTTACCGCCGCGATGGACAAGATCGTTGCCGCCGCCAAGAGCCACAACAAATCGCTCGGTCGCCTGGTGCCCAACGTCCAGCAGGGTCACGACTTCTACGCACAAGGGTTCGATTTCATTTGCTATTCGGGCGATGTCTGGGTCCTGCACGATGCGATAGCCGACGCGGTCTCCAAGATCCGGGCCGGGTGCCAGTAAGGGCGGAGGAGATGATGGACAGCGAAAACTTCAGGGTGGCGCTTTCCGGTGATTTCCGGAAGCCGGACGACTCGCCGACCTATCCCGACTTCGACCTGGAGCCGCTACGCAATGCGCCCGGCGTCGAGATGGCTTTCCTGGAATCGAACAATCCACTGCACGCCGAGCAGCTTGAGGATTTCGATGCGCTGATCCTGCTAACCCATCGTTTCGATGCAATGAGTGTCCCGAAGAGCGGCCGCCTAGCCGTCGTCGCTCGTTTCGGGGTTGGCTACGATACCGTCGACGTCGAGGCCTGCACCGCCGCCGGCATCGCCCTGGTCATTACGCCCGACGGGGTGCGGCGGCCCGTTGCCGTATCCGTCATCACGTTCATGTTGGCACTGACCGGCAAACTGCTCACGAAGGACGCGCTGACCCGCAAGGGACCTGAAGGGTTCAATCAGCGTTCGGAACATATGGGCGTCGGTCTCGTCGGGCGCACGCTGGGATCGCTCGGCATCGGCAACATCGGCGCCGAAGTCTTTCGCATGGCGAAGCCCTTCGACATGAAATTCATCGCCTATGACCCATTCGCTGACAGGAAGCTGGCTGCCGAACTAGACGTCGAATTGGTCGGGCTCGAGGATCTGTTCCGCCGCGCCGACGTACTGTCGGTGAGTTGTCCGCTGACGCCCGAGACCCACCACATCGTCAATGCCGAGCGGCTCGCCCTGATGAAGCCGACAGCTTACCTGATCAACACCGCGCGCGGCCCGATCATCGACCAGAAGGCGCTGACGAAAATGCTGCAGGAGCGCCGCATCGCTGGCGCGGGGCTCGACGTGCTGGAGCAGGAGCCGCCGGATGCCGAGAATCCGATCCTCAAGCTCGATAATGTCATTCTGACGCCGCACGCGCTCTGCTGGACCGACCAGTGCTTTGCCGGCAACGGCGCCGCGGACGTCAAGGCGGTGCTCGAGGTCCAGCACGGCCGAGAGCCGCGCGGCGTGGTCAATCGCGAGGTGCTTTCGAACGAAGTATGGAAGAATCGGCTGGCCGGTTTCGCTGCCCGCCTCGGGACTTAGGAGTACGAGCATTCGGCGCGCCGCCGCAGCCTTTGCGTCGGCTTCACGGGAGGAAGGCTCGACCGCCGCGCCCGCGGACGAGTGAAGCCAAACGTAATGGGAGGAGCAAGTACTATGAACGATCATGACAAACGCGACTTTCAGGCAGGCCTCGAAGGTGAGGTCGACGCCTTCATGCGCGGCGAAACCACCCGCCGAACTTTCATAACCCGCTTCGGGCAGATGACCGGCATGCTGGCAGCTTCCGGACCGATACTCGCCATGATGACGGATTGGGCGCTAGCGCAGCAGAAGCTCGAACTGGCGGACGCTGCTTCCCCGCTCGGCCAGGCACAGGCGGCGGCCATGAAGGCGTCGATGGAAGGCCCGGCGGATGGTTCCGCCTTCCGTGCGGTCCAGGCTGCCAAGACGCATTCTGGCGTCACGCTGAACATGACCTACGAAGCAGGGCTGCAGGCTCTCGACCCACGCAATTTTAGTGGGCCGATGTGGGAGCAGCTTACGGGTATGAAGTCGAATGTGGTCGAACTATCGAACCCGGACCAGTACTCTAAGGCTGTCGCCGAGCACATTGCCGGCTCAGGCGCCTATGACGTTCTCGACATCTCGCCAGCCTGGACGCCGTCGCTCGCCGATGGCGGCGTCATCGCACCTCTTGACGACTACATCGCCAAATATATGAACCCGGCCGACCTTGCGGACTATCATCCTCTCTACAAGGCGCTGCCGACCTACAAGGGAAAGATCTGGGGCTTCTTCGACGACGGCGACATGTTCGCTCTCTACTTCCGCAAGGATATCTTCGAGGATCCGAAGATGATGGAGGCCTACCAGGGCAAGTTCAACGCCAAACTGGGGCCGCCGAAGACCTGGGAGGAGTACGCCCAGATCGCTCAGTTCATCACCGACCAGATGGCGCCGAAGGTTTATGGCGCGGGCCACTTCCGCAAGGCGGGCAGCCCGGGCAACCAGTTCGACTTCCTGCAGCAGTTCCGCGCTAACGGTGGAAAACTGTTCGGCGAGGACATGAAAGCCGGCTTGGCTTCGGACGCCGGCGTCAAGACACTGACGAACATGCTAGCGGCGAACAAGGCCTCGATCCCCGGCAATAACGAACTCGACGCCGTATCCCTATGGGCGGCGTTCCTGACCGGAAAAGTTGCCATGATCTATTCGTGGCCGCCTACCGGCCGCATGGCGGCGAACTATTCGCAGTCCGCCACAGCGATCAACTTCATTCCGCAGTCGCAGATCGCTGGCAAGGTCGGCTATGCAGTCGTGCCGGGCAATCCGGAACATGCCACTGGCTACAACAAGGCGTTGTCGGCGGATTCGCCCAATCCGGAGGCGGCGTATCTGTTCATGCAGTGGGCCTGCTCGCCGCCCGTCTCGCTGGCGCGCTGCATGCTGCCCTATGCGTTGCGCGACCCGTACCGCATCTCGCATTTCAAGTCGGAGCTCTATGGCGCGCTGTTCCCGAGCGCCAAAGAGTACTTGGCCAACCTCAACAACTCGGCCAATGTCGGCCTGCTCGACCCGATCATGCCCGGTGCGCAGGACTATTTCCTCTCGATCGACCGGATGTGCACAGCGGTGTGGGCCGGCGCCGACCCGAAGGCATCGCTTGGGACGGCGGCAACTGAGTGGAACGAGACTACCGACCGGCTTGGCGTGGATTCGCAAAAGGCGTTCTTCACCGAGTTCCTGAAGCTGCCTGGCGCCACCGCCGACAACACGGTTGAGAAGCTTGGCATGGCAGTCACTCTCTGAGATCTCGGCCTGCTGGGAGGCACGTCGGCTCTCTTGAGCAAAATCGGTGTTGCGGGCGCTTCGCTCGCAACACCTCCCGCAACCGCCAGGCGGTTTTTGGAATAAACGGATGCAGCACACCGCCACGATCAGTCGTATGAAGGCCGCCGGCGCTCCGCCGCGGCTGTCGGCCTTCGCGCAATGGGCGGACCGCCACTTCAAATGGCTTCTGGTCGCGCCCGCGGTGCTGCTGATTCTGGCGCTGTCGATCTATCCGCTGCTGTTTTCGATGGTCGTCTCCTTCATCAACTACGACTTCCAGGTGCCGGGCCACGCCTTTGTCGGAGTGAAGAATTACGAGCGGGTCGTGTTCGATCCCGTGGCGCGCTGGTCACTGGTGCTGACAGCATGCCTGTCGGGACTCAGCGTCGCCATCGAGTTCGTGCTTGGGCTGCTTGTGGCGCTGACCATGGTGCGCAGCTTTCCGGGCCGCGGCGTGATCATGTCGATCCTGATCGTGCCGCTGTTCATAAGCCCGGTCATCGTTGGCCAGGCCTGGACGCTGCTGCTGCAGCGGCCTTTCGGGCCGACCAACTACATTCTGACGCAACTGCTGGGGCAGGAGGTGACGATCGGCTGGATGACGGAGAGCCCATGGCTCTATGTCTCGCTGATCATCGCCGATGTCTGGCAGTGGACACCGTTCATGTTCGTCATCCTGCTCGCCGGGCTTACCGCCATCTCCCCGAACCTCTACGAGGCGGCGGAACTCGACAGCGTCAATGCCTGGCAGGCCTTCTGGGCCATTACCGTGCCGCATCTCGGGCCGATGATGCTGCTGGCGCTGACCTTTCGGCTCCTCGACGCCATCCGCATGTTCGATACCATTTTCATCATGACCGGCGGCGGGCCGGGCACGCAGACCTACACAGCCTCCTATTATCTATACACCGTCGGCTTCACCCAATTCCATCTGTCACAGGCGACAGCCGGAAGTTGGCTGTTCCTGATCTTTACTGCATTGGTGGTGATGCTGCTGGTAAGGCGGCTCTTGAAGGCTGAGCCGGTCTGATGCCCGTCGTCGCGCGCGCCCGCCGCAGGAAACGCCGGTCGGTGCCGATCGGCCGCATCCTGCTGCTCGGCTTCTTCCTGGTCTTCGTGTTGTGGCCGCTCTACTGGATGTTTAACACCTCAATCAAGCCGAGCGACGACTACCTCACCGTGCCGCCCGTCTGGTTCCCAACCGCACCGACGCTTGTCCACTACAAAGCTGCGCTGTTCGCCTATCGCGGCCTCGACGGGCTGATCAACAGCCTGATCATCTCGCTGTCGGCAACGGTGCTCTCCGCCCTGTTCGGCACACTGATGGCCTACAGCCTGGCGCGCTACAACACCGGCGGCCAGCATTTGTCCTTCTGGGTGCTCTCGCAGCGTTTCCTGCCGCCTATTGGCATCGTGCTGCCAGTGTTCCTGATCTACCGTGGCGTCGGCCTTTACGACACGCATATCGGCCTGATCATAGCCTACACGGTGTTTACGCTGCCGGTATCGGTGTGGATGATGTTCGCCTATTTCCGCGGCATGCCGAAATCAATGGAGGAGGCGGCCCTCGTCGATGGCTGCACGCGCTGGGAGGCGTTCTGGCGCGTGGCTGTGCCGCTCGCCGCTCCAGGGATTGTCGCGGCGGCCGTCTTCGCCTTCATCGCCTGCTGGACGGAGTTCTTCTTCGCGCTGATCCTCACGAGCCGCACCGCTTTCACGCTGCCAACAGTGTTCCGTGCCTTCATCGGCTTCCAGGGGGCGCAATATGGCGAGGCGGCAGCCCTTGCCATCGTATCACTCGTTCCATCGATCGCGCTGGGGGTACTTGCTCAACGACACCTCGTGCGCGGGCTCACGCTCGGCGCCGTTCGCGGATAGAAAGGGTCGCATGGCCGAAGTCAGGATCACCGGCTTGCACAAGCGCTACGGCGCCTTCCATGCCGTGCGTGGTATAGACCTCGACATTCGCGACGGCGAGTTCACCGTGCTGGTCGGCCCATCCGGCTGCGGCAAGAGCACACTGCTGAGGACGATCGCCGGGCTAGAGGAGAGTTCGGAAGGCACGATCGAGATTGGCGGCGAGGTCGTAAACGATTTCAGACCGCGCGACCGCGACGTGGCGATGGTCTTTCAGGACTATGCGCTCTATCCGCATATGAGCGTGGCAAAGAACATCGGCTTCGGCCTGAAGGCCCGCAAAATGCCGAAACCGGAGGTGGAGGCGCGCGTCGCCGAGGCGGCGCGCATGCTTGGCATCACCCCTCTGCTCGGACGCTTTCCGCGCCAATTGTCCGGAGGACAGCGCCAGCGCGTCGCCATCGGCCGCGCCATCGTGCGCAACCCGCGCATCTTTCTGTTCGATGAGCCGCTGTCCAATCTCGACGCGCAACTTCGCGATGAAATGCGCGGCGAGATCAAGCGCCTTCACCAGGCCATCGCCACAACGATGATCTACGTCACCCATGACCAGATCGAGGCGATGACGCTGGCTGATCGTATCGTGCTGATGCGTGACGGGGTGATCGAGCAGCAGGGCACGCCGCTCGACCTGTTCGAGCGCCCCGGGTCGACCTTCGTCGCAGGCTTTCTCGGTTCTCCGCGTATGAGTTTCCTGCCGGGCACGCTGACTTTGGGCGGCAGCGCTGCCGCCATCCGGCTCGCGGATGTGCTGCTGCCTGTAGCGCCCGGCAGGAAACTGAATGGTGCCACGGACGGACAGAAGGTGCTGCTCGGATTAAGGCCAGAACATCTGACGCGCGCGCACGCTGCTAGGCCCGCGCAGGGCACGTTTCGCTATGATGCAACCATCGACCTGCTGCAGCCGACCGGCTCGCGCAGCTATGCGACCTTCCGCCTTGCCGGCGCGCCGGTGATGGCGGAACTGCAGGCGCACGACGTCAGCCGTCCCGGCGAGAGGCTGCCGATCGACATCAACATGAATCGAGCCTCGATTTTCGACGTCAAGACGGAGCGAGCGATTTGACCCCGGCAGCATCTCGAGCAGTCCGCCTGTGTGGAACCGAACAGATCGATCCGCCGCTGCGGTCGTTGCGCGCTGGACCCTTGTCGGTCGAGTTTGACAATGGGGCGTTACGCTATGTCCGTGTCGGCGGGATCGAGGTTTTGCGGGGGATCTCATTTCTCGTACGGGACGAGAACTGGGGAACCTATACGCCCGTTCTCGATGACCTCCAGATCGATGAAAAGCCCGATGCGTTCAGCGTCGCCTACCGTGGAACATGCGCCGGAATATGGGGTCGCCTGGCCTACCAGGTACGAATCGCGGGCAGGAGCGATGGTGCGCTGTCCTTTGTGGCAGAAGCCGAGCCTGAAACGGACGTGTTGACCAACAGAACCGGCTTCATCGTGCTGCATCCGATCGAGGGTTTGGCCGGCAAACCGCTAAAGGTGCTGCACGAGGACGGTCGCGAGGAACTATCGGCCTTTCCGGACCACATCGACCCCGCATGTCCCTTCACCGACATCCGCGCGCTGTCGCACGAGATCGCTCCTCGAATCTGGGCCACATGCACCATGGAAGGCGATGCATTTGAGATGGAGGACCAGCGGAACTGGTCCGACGCCTCTTACAAAACTTATGTGCGCCCACTGCGTCGCCCATGGCCCTACAGGTTGTCCAAAGGCCAGAAGTTCACGCAGGCCGTCCGTTTTCAGGTGTCGGGAACGCTTCCTGCCGGGACGTCTGAAAACCATAATCCACCTATCAGACTGACGATCGGCGGGCCTATCGGCCGTATGCCCCGCATTGGCGTCGGCGTCGCTGCCGACGAGGCGAAGCATGCGCTGGAAATCCCCGAGCTCATTCGACGGTTGGCTCCGCAGTGGATGGTCTGCCAGATCGATCTCCGGCTCGGACATGGCCAAGATCAACTTGAAAGGTACGCGGCCCTAGCACGGTTGACCGGCGGTAGCGTCGTTCTCGAGATTATCACCAAGGGCACGCTCGATCCCTTCGGCGAATTGGAGCCGGTTGCGGGGGCTGTCCACACCCTCGGCTTCGACCTGGAGGCTGTCTCCGTCTTTCCGGCGCAGGACATGAAGTCGGTGCAGCCGGGGGCACCGTGGGCAGCGATGCCCACCTTCGAGCAAAGCTACTCCGCCGCGCGCCGAGCTTTTCCCGGGGTGCCACTGGGCGGCGGCATGGCCGCATACTTTACCGAGCTCAACCGAAAGCGCCCGCCAGCCAGGGCGCTGGACTACGTGACCTTTACCACCTGCCCAAACGTGCACTCAGCAGATGATATCTCCGTGATGGAGACGCTTCGGGCGATGCCCCATCTGATCCGCTCTACGCGCACTTTCATGGGCGAGCGCTTGCCCCTGCGTATAGGTCCCAGTCAGCTCGGCTGCCGCGAGAACCCCTACGGAACCTCCACTGCGCCGAATGAAGCGAACGCTCGCGTCTGTCTGAGCCGCATCGATCCTCGGCAGCGCGGGCTGTTCAATGCGGCTTGGACCGTCGGCTATTTCGCGGCCTGCGGGCGCGAGGGGGTCGAGGCCGTCGCGTTTGGCGCGTTCACCGGCCCGTTCGGACACGTCTACAGGAAGGCCGACTTCGTGCAGCCGTGGTATGATCAGCAGGATCGCCGCATGATGTATCCCGCTTTCCATCTTATGGCAGGTCTCTCACAGCTCAAGGGCGCCACCCTGCTGTCCGTCGAAACATCCGGCGCTGAAAGCGTCGCGACGATCGCAGCTGAAAAAGATGGGCGCGCGACTCTGTGGCTCTCAAACCTCACCGCCAAAACCCAATCAGTGCAGCTTTCGGATACGCCGATCAGCGCCCGCATTGCTCTTCTTGCTGCCGACCAGTTCGAGCGGGCGGCAACCGATCTGAACTTCATGGAAAACTCCGTGAGACAGCTCGATGATCAATTCATCTCCCTTGACGCCTACACCGTCGCGCGAGTCGACCTCGACCGATCGTCTTCGACATAGCCCGATGGAGAACAGAGTCAAATGTTCGTTCTGGCGTTCAGTGTCGGATGTCCGGTTAATGGCGCATCTACGGCTTGCATGGCAGATGAATCCGCCTATCCAATATCAGATGGGACGCAGTCCCAACAAACATGCAGTTCAGACAGTCGATTACAAATCTATGATGAAGTCGTGCGGCGTGTCTTATGCTGTGGTGAGGCGACACGGTAACAACCTTTGCAGTCATTATATCCTTTGCTTTCATCAGCCGCATCCCTAGCTCAGTTCAAGTGAACAGGCGCCCAAACAGGTTCTGGTTCCCTGGTCTAATCGAATTTCAGGCGGCGGCTTCGAGTGCGACGGCCGTTTCCACGCCGGCGCTACGCGGAAACCATGGATGCAAGCCAAGTCCGTGGCACGCATGCCCGCACGTGAGCGTGGCATCCAGGCTCCCATGACGCAGTGCATAGACAAAGCATGCCGTGTACCGGTAGGGACCGATCTCACCGGCGACACTATTGTGGCTTCTGCGAGCGTTTCGGCTGCGAGGCGAATGCCAAGGCCAGCCCGGCCGGCCGCGTCCTTCGTTCGCCTGACCTGAGCGACACCGGTCACGGATGGGCAACGAGTTCTCGTCCAGGTCTTAGGCCCTTCTTCACCATTGGAAAAGCACAAGGTGCAGCAAGACCGAGTGCGCCAGCGATAATATTCGGGTTCGCCGAACTCAGACGCTCTCGAGCGTCTCAATCACGCCAGCCCTATTGATGCGACCTTCTCGTAGAGGGAAGTGGATCTGCATTCCAGTTTGCAGTCGCGGTATGCAGGAACTCCATGTCAGCTTGGTCGCGGCCCAATCCAAAGCCTGTGGGGTCGAGGCGCATAGTCTCGATATCGACCACTACACCGTGCGGCCGCTCAAGCTTCAGGACGGGCTGGCGCTGGCCCCGGACGAGCCGGGCGTGGGTGTCACCTTCGACTGGCAGAAACTGCATGAGTTTGAGCAGAAGCGCATTGGCTGAAGCTCTGGCGCGACAGCATCGGCCTGCCCGAGTGCATCATCTAGTGGAGCGAATGGGTTTGCGCGCCGAAGACTCCGCTCGGTGGAGCAATACGCGGTTTCGTCCGATTTGTTTTGCCAGATAAAGCGCGGCATCCGCTTGACGCTGCAATTGCTCCGGGGAAGTGGCCTCTTCGGACGCTTGAACCGCGACCCCGATGCTCAAGGTGACATGGCGTGATACGCGCGATCCTGGGTTGGGCAAACCAGCGTCCTCAACGCCCTTGCGAATTCTCTCCGCCACGGCGACGGCCTCTTCTTCATTCACTGCGGGCAGGAGCACCAGAAACTCTTCGCCGCCGTAGCGGGCCACTTGATCGCGATCTCGCCTGACGTTTTCCTGGATGATGCTGGCGACCTCGACCAGACAGCGGTCGCCCTCGGCATGGCCAAGGTGATCATTCAGCTTCTTGAAGTGGTCAATGTCGCACATCAGCATCGCCGCGCCGTCCAGGCACCGTTTGTCACTGCCCCACAAATGGTCGAGCGTTTCCGTCATCCAGCGCCGGTTGGCGATGCCTGTGAGCGGATCGGTCTTGGCCAGGAGTTCCAGTCGATCGTTGGCTTTCGCCAATTCGGCGACCCTGCGCCTGTCGCGAAGCTCGAACAAGAAAGTCTTCTGCGCCAGAATTGTCATGATGCGGCGCGCCGCGACGGTCGCGAAAATCCCACTGGCGAAAAACAGCGTCGCCGCGACGGCGTTTCCAAAACCGATGGCCGGATTCTGCAGCTGAAAAGCCAGATAGAGACCGAGCGACAAGGCGGCAATGGCCACCGTCCAGGCCAGCGGAATGCCGAAGATGATAATGGCTGTAATGGCCACGAACAGCATGATGTTCAAATGGCGTTCGTAGAATTCGCCACCCGCGCTCACGCCGACCAGGGCAATCGACAACAAGATGAGGAACATGCCTGCGATCAGCGACGCCCCTTGAATCCAGGGCGCTTGCGGTTTTCGCCAGAGCAGGACGACGGCCACGGCGACAGGTGGCAGGATGGCGCCTGGCAATAGCATAGAGTCGGCGACGGCGCCTGGAAGCATGAGCATATTGAGGGCCAAGGTCAGCACGTCTAGCAACGCAACCCAGACCATCCTGGCGCGGATGATCTTAGCCGTCTGCGACCAGATACGGTCCCGAAACAGGCGTTGTATCTCGCCGTTGAGGCGGATGTCGCGCGTGCGGCGCGCCAGAAGGCGGTCCACTTCGCCGGCTAAGGCAGGGTTGTCCTGCACGTCGAGATGCACCAGATCTGACACCATCGATAGGCCTTAACCTCATCCTCCTGGACGTCAATCCGAGCCCTCCGGTCCTCGGCAACGGGCAAACATGGCAAGTTATTCTGAAGATTTGATTTCTAGCAGAAAGTGATCTGCGTATTCGGTTTTAGCCGCGCGACAAGGGTTGAGGTCAGGTCCCTCATTGCAGGCAACTGAGATTTGACTGTAGTGCCAGTCCCCGAGCGGACGCCAATTCGTCCTGTCCTCGCGATAGCAGATTTGACCGACACAAATGTGATCCCGTCGGGCATTCCAGAAGTCTGCTTTCGCAAACGTTGCCAACTATTGTGCGCCCGACGTCCATTCGGGCAGTGGTGCTAGGCTACGGTTGAACTGCTTCCACCACATGGACTCATCTATCTCACAACAGGCGCGAAGCATGCCGTGCGCCTTCTCGAAAGCCTTTGTGGCGAGCGCATCGAACGTCATCTGGGCATCGTACGGAAGCGACACCACCAGTTCCTGACCCGTCTGTGTCCCGCCTTCATCGACCTGTAGATAAAGCCAAACGACGAATTGCGCGCCGTGGCCATTCGCGTCCGCATTGCTAATCTTGATGCGGTCAATGCCCGCTGCAGTGACTTTCATCCGGGGAGCCCTTCATCTTGGATTCGTAGCGAAATCGAGGAAGTCCGTAGCGAACAGAAAGGTTCCGTGAAGGTTCTCCCTATGGTGAAGTAATGATGAAAGAGGTGCGATGGCGGCGAACGGGCTGCGGCCATGCACATGCTGATCGATGCGGTCAGGCTCAACAACGTCAACCCGGAAGCTCGGCCCACCGACGTCTTTGCCGCGTTGCCGACGGTCACTCGATCAACCGGAGCGATGAAGTGCTGCCGTAGAATTGGCCTCATATGCAACGCGGTCTTGATGTGCTCGATCCTCTTAGCGGCCTGCTCTGCGCTGATCGCTGTCACATCGATCGTCAGGCTGTTCGGGTGCTCCGGATCAAGGACAGTGACCATCCGACTGCGGTGGCTCGCGGCTTCCGGATCGATCGATCTGAGGCGGTCACGTCGACTCTGGCGATATCACGCGACGAACTAACTCGGCTTCGGGTGGCGCAGAAACGACCGCATTGGCGTCCAGTTTACTGGCACTCTGCCCAAGCACCCTTCACGCGGCTGAAGTGTCAGCGCAGTGCTCAATAGCGGAGGGGGTCGGCATCACTGGCCGCTAATGATAAATAGTTAAAATCGTAAAGTTAAGCTCAGCTGGTGCTGGACGCTCTCGTGGCTGCGTTGCCCACTCTCGCCGACACGGTTTCAGGCGTCGCCGTGGCCTCCTATTTCGCGGTCCGCAATCCCGAACATGAGATCGCCGCGCGAGGTCTCATCCGTGAGCAAACCGAGCTTCCGGTAACCTGCTCGCATGAACTGTCGTCGAAGCTCGGCGGGCCAAGCCGCGCGCTGGCGGTCCTGTTGGCCAAGGCAGCCAACGAGCGCGCCAAGAGGAAGGCGAAGCAGTGAAAGCCCCGCGACGGTTTTTCGGATCAGTGAACGAAAATAAGTTCCGGAAAATTGATTTTGGTCAAACGCAGGCGGCTGGAAACATGGGATTTTTTCAACCTGCAGTTTCTCGAAATAGGCACCTCCGATGGCCGACAATGTTGAAAAGCTCGTAAGGGAGTGTAATCTCAGCCGAAGTAAGGGCGCGGACTTCCCGACAATTTGGCGGGTCACGTTACGAGGGCATTCGTATGTGTCGGGTCCGCCGGTACAGGACCGTGACGAACGCGGCCCTCTTCTCAGTATCCCTTTGATTACCGGTCGCCATATCTTGTTTGGCGATTCAGGTTTTCGCGCTGATTAGATTCTGGCAAGTAGTCGAAGAGCCGCCCATCGTTGCCGGACATTTCCGAATACAGACGAAGTGCCCTTCTGAGGTTCTAACACCTAGTTCGGTGGAGTAGCCATCCGATGAGGCGCATTGCTGTCCGGCAGCATTGACAAATCCCGGAAGAGGAAACCCGAGCAGGCGGCGAAATATTACGCGTCGCAGCCGCCGGATCAGTATCAGCCAATCTTGAAGCGGTCATCGGTCCTTCTTTCGCTTGCCAATCGCGTGAATGTCTACATCGTTGCCGCGGTTCCTGTCCGGCCAAACCATGAATAATCCTAGTTGCTATTCGCTAGATCTCGCTGGCCCCTGAGCGCGAGGACGAATCCTGATCGTCTGATGCATCCTTCCTCAAACGGCGGTTTGTTGATCGAGATCAACGATTGCCGGGCCGCCAATATGACAATGACAGCCGGTAGGCAGGAGTGATCAGCATGACCTTTCTCGATTACCTGATTTCAGTCGACGCCAGGACTGCCCTGATGAGCCATATGATGCAGAAGCTAGGCGTCGAGAAACAATTAAGATAGGTGCCGGACCATGCGGCCGTCACCAATCGAGCAGTGGATCGATATCGCTCGTGCGGGCGTCAGGACGAATGCTCGACCTGGCTCGACGAAGACCAGCAAGCCGATGATCCGCCAGATTATTGCCGCAACCGCGATCTTATCGCACGGCTGCAACACGCGGCCGGTCAACGTTAGAACTGTTGACCCTCGCCTGGACAGCATCAGGTCAACCGCGTCGGCGATAAAGGCCGCGTCATCGATCCTGATGACCGGGGTTGTCGTGATGGCTTGGGCAATGCATCGCCAACTCCTGGTCGTCGAATGGGCGGTGGGCTTTTTAATTTTACGTCGAATCGTCCGTGGCTTCGATTTACAGATAAGTGGTCGATGCCTCTGCGTATAGCCGCTCCTAATCGGAGGAAGCCCGTCGCTTCTGCTCATTAAGCTGCGACGGACTTTTCTCTTGGGCAAGCGCCGTTATGAAGGGGTGAGAATCAGTCCAATCAATCGGGCAGCATGCCCTCTTCCTTTGCCGCAGCCTCGAACGCGGTGCGCACATCGTCGGGACGACTCACCGGCCAGAGCGGCTAGGTAGGCTTGCACGGCTTTATTCCGGTTGCGACCTCGTTTGGGCCATTCAAGCAGGTTCTCAGCGGCGGCCTGAACGTTGTTGACCTCTAGCGGACGCCCGGCTGGCGGGTCTTCACCGATACCGGTGGCGAGAACCACCGCGTGCCATGGGTGCGCATCATTCAAAGTTGGTTAATTAGTAAATTCTTGGCAATGCGCCAAAAAAGATGAGGCCGGAATCAATCCATCCGGGCGACTCCGACCATCTGGAAGCCTGCCGCGCTTTGAGGGGAACGCCCAGCAGCATGCAGGCTTACGATTTCAAAGATGGCGGCAATATCGCCAAAGGGAAGAGAGACCAGCCACCGGCCAGGATGACTGATCTCTCGTCTTCACTCGCCGAGCGGACCTCGGGGGCGGGGGCTAAATTTAGAAGCTGTAGGACAGCCTCGCGCTTTTTCGCCTTCAACGATGGGTCGCCGTCGAGGCCGACCTCATGAAGCCAGCTTCCCCGCCATTCGCAACAGGCCTGCCTGGCCTCAAGCCCGGGCAAGCCCGCGAAAGCGGTTATCGACCGCTGCGGAGTCTATCGAGGGTTGGAGTCGCAGGACTGCGACCTAAGTAAACCACTATCGAGCAAGCACTCTTCCATTTTCAGCGACGTTCAGCACAATGCAAGGTAACGGCGCGCTGCCGGAGCACCTGTTGGGCGCCCGCCGAAGCGGCCCGACAGTCTGCTGGGCTGGCCAGTCGGTCACAATAAAGAAGGCCGCTCCAGGTGAAATGGCAGATGAAACGGCCTTCTCATGGCACGGCGCTGCTCAATAGGCCTTTTTTGATGCCGCAGCCTTCGCAACATGTCTCCTATGCTTCACCGGGCACTTGTGCTTCTTGGTCGGCTTGCAAACCTTCTTCGTCGCTACGTTCTTCTGGTGTGGCTTCGTGGCCGTGGTTGTGGCCGGCGCGGTCATCGTGGTCGAGGCAGCCGGAGCGGTCGTCTTGGTCGCGGCGGCGTTGCCGAGAACCGGCATCGACAAGGCCAGAGCAACAGCGAGGCTGACGGCGGAGAGGATGGACTTCTTCATGGCTTTTTCTCCTTGCGATGCAGGTCGGTTTTAGGTGTCACTGCATCGGGATCGATCGCCGTCACGCCAAGCAGCTTCAAAGCGTTTGCGAGCGTCCGGATTCCCTGCGCCTCCTTCTTGTTGGCGCAGAACCGGTTTCCCTTTCTTTGCAGCGCCTTCGCCGCGGCGACCTGCGTTGCCGCGCGATGGGTTTCGAGGGCTTCGTCAAGTTGTCGGCTGAGATTAGAGCAGCGCTCGGCCCGAGTTGTCGCAACCTTTGTGCCGCCGGCTTTAACCGGCCCGGTGACGAGAGAAATGCCGAGCAACGCGCCCATCAAGCTGATCGAGAACCTTTGCATCGCTTGTCGCCAATCCGAACAAGTGCTGCAGCGCAGCCGCCGATGATGACCCTCTCCAGGAAATCATACGCTTGAACTGTTTCTGGTGTTTTTCTGGATTATTTCTGAATTGTGTCTGAGCCTGCGAGTAAGCTTCGCCCCTCCAACGATCTGCTATTGAGGTATGCTGGTCGCCGAGCTTACCTGGCGAAAGCTGTTCGATCTCGACGCCATCGTCGCTGTAGCGAATGCGGATTTCGTCGAGGCTGTAGAGCCAAGCGGAGAGCTCTGCCGCCCATGCGCGGTACCGCTCAATATTGGAGCGGTCCTCAATGCTTCGGCAACAAAATCACGGTCATGGACCGTTCTAAACTTTGCGAGCGCCGATGCGATGTCGTCGGCGCTGCCAGATTCCCAAATCGTCAGCAATCTCGCCTTGACGGCCTTTAGTAAGGAACCCTTGCATTGGAAGGGTCCGGTCTTGCGGGCGGCGAGCAGCTTTTCGCCGCGGGCTGCCCACCCTTTTACGTCTACAGTACGGCGAACATTGAAAGTCAGTTTGCCAAGGGCACCGGGCTGGCCGGCGATCTGCTGGCTAAGCGGTTCGTATATACGCGAGATTTAGACCGTGGATACGGCGGAGGCGAGCCGGGCACCAATACGCACCGCCTTACCGTACAGCTCCCCAACCAGATCGTACGTATGTTCGTGGCCCCAAGCTGGACGGGCACGATCGGACTCTTGGTCAAGTCGTTGGTCATCGCGGTGAGCAGCGCTGACCTGCCATAACCTGGGCCGCCACGACCACGACATGCTGTAGCTCGTCACTCGGGAATGTTCGCAGGTCAAGGGTTGCCTGATTCAGCCGATGCTGCCAGCGCGGCGTGTCGGAGACTCCCTTCCCACTCCCGGTCCTTGGCAGAACCGTCATATTACGGCGCCAAGAAGCTGGCTCATTCGCGCCCAGTCGGTCAATTAGTCCGGCCGGTAACGCGCCGCGGGCTTCGGCAGAGATATCGCCGCGCGGTCCAATTGCAGCGCCAGGTTGTTTGTTTATTCCCCTCACTTCCTGCACGGTCGCGCTTCTAGGGAAGCATCTTACGCCTGCTGTGCAGGTCGGTGTTGTGAACCCTCGCTAATCGAAGGCCTAACCATAGTGTTCATCAGCGTCGAAAACCTCAACGCCTCTATCTGCGTGAGGCCAAGAAAGACACAGCCGTCGAACTCAGCCACGTTGTTTCGCACAGCATCCCAAACCAGCCATTCTCCAGTGAGGTCGCACAGCGGTTCGTAAGGGCCCCCGCCCAACGGGATAACGTTCCCGATCCTAACCTCCTTGACGCGCCGCCGACGCCTCCTCGATCCACAGAGTAGGCGTCTCGCCATGCAGTGGCATCACCCATTTGAGTTACGTTGACATTCCCGTTTGGGGTATGAGGGTGTCTCTGTCTGAGGTTTTGCTAAAGTAGAGCGATCGTTCTGGGGAGGTGGGACTGATCCATGCCCATTGCAGACGAATCATTGCCAATCGACATACAACGAGCGCCCGAAGGGCTCTATTCAGTCGTAGCCGCCTCGGAAACCTGGGCGCTGGTGCTCCACCCGATGGATGCTGTTTCTATCCTGCCGACCAGGCCCCGTGCCTTAATTCATCTGCCTGTCTCTCCTACGATGCGCGAGGTGCGGGTTAAAAACGGTGGTGCGTTTCGGCACTCGTTACAGCGACCGACCATGCCTATGTCTACGTCCTCGAAGGTTCGGTCGAGATCGGGCCCGCCGGTGACCTTTTGGAAGCCAGCCAGCTTGGCTGGTTGACGCGATCGGAGGAGCCGGGATCGTCGGAACTTACCATGACGGCGCGGGGCAATGCCGGCCGCGTTCTGCTTTTCGCCGGCCAGCCTTTGCGGGAGCCGATCGCATTTGGAGCCCTTCGTCGCGCAGGCGGAAATCAAGCAAGCGTTCGCCGACTACAGGGCCGGCCTCTTCTAAACACCCAGTCGACTTGGCGGCTTTCCGGCGGAACGGACCTTCACAGGAGCCGCGTGTCGACAGTCGTCGTGACGGCCATCGCGGCTGGAACAGGGGGATTTTCTGCGATTGCGCAGCGGGCGGCCTGTTCCTGTTTGGTTGAAGGCGATCATCATGCGTCCGATACGGACGTGCTTAAGACGATGCCTTCTTAACATCGTTGCTCGACGGGTTTGCCAAGGATGGCGCTTGTGACAATGTCAATGAGATGATCGGCCCGTGGCGCGAATGAAGGTAAGTCGACGAGCCACCCAAGCGCCAACATCAGGCCAAATAGATCGTCCCCATTCATATCCGCGCGCGCCCTGCCTTCTCCCTGAGCACGGGCCAGCAATCGCGCACTCGCTGAATGCACCGCAGCGCATGAAGCATACAGGGCGGAATCTGGGTTCGTATGTGCGGCCGCCATCATTGCGACAACTCCCTTCTGGGCTCGGGCGAATGCTATCCATTCGCGAAACCAAGACAGGATTGCTTCGTCAGGCCGGGTCGACGTTTCGAGCTCGTCTGCCTTCTGCGTCAGTGCGTCCAGCTTCGAACACACCAACGCTTCAAACAAGGCTTCCCGCGTTGGGAAATGACGAAGCAGCGTGGCCGGCCCGACGCCGGCGCGGCGAGCGATATCGCGCATGGACGCGTTGACACCGTGCTCTGCGACGACGTCGCGCGCGACCGTGAGAATATGGTCGTAATTTTTCCTAGCGTCGGCTCGCATATTTCGCCTCATAAGAGGATTGGTAATCCATATAAGTGGATCAGTGGTCCAATAAATATAGTGCTTGTTTGCAAATGGCAACAGATGCGCTGTTCAACAGCGTGGAAGTGGAAGCCATCGGAAGCACGAACATGGGCATAATCAGCGTCTTCCGCGCGCGACGCGACTGCAGCGGCCGGCGGCCCCCGCGGCAGCCGGTCACATCATCAAGGAGCAATAGCATGCACCGGCCACGAGGTGACCGGCCTAGTCCGGTCGGACAAGTCCGCGGACGCGGTGTCCGCGCCCGGCGGGAGGATCCGCCGCGGAGATCTTGCCGACCTCGAAGCGCTCAAGGCGGCGGCCGCGGAATCGGACGGCGTTCATCTCGGTTACAGGGCTGAACTGCTTAGGTCCGGCGGGATCGTCGCGCTGCGCGATTCGGAACTGTCGATCGTCCTCGCGTTCGGTGAAGCGCTGGCGGCACTGGAAAGCCGCTGGTCGTGGCGGGTAGCATCGCGCCTACGAACGCCGGCCGCGCGGGCCGCATTGGCGCACCGGTCATCCTGGGCCGGCCGGCGACCGAGGATGATCCTGCCCTTCCCAGCGGTCCCATGGACGAAGGCACTCTGGTGTCTCGCAACGTCGTGGAGAGCACCGTCGTCGGACTCGCTGAGCGGGGCGTGGGCTCCCCAGTCGTGCGCATTCCCCCCATCGTGCACAGTTCGACCGGTCGCCTGCAGATGATCGGGCTCGCGAAGCAGAAGGGCTCCGTCGGTTATCCGGTGAGGGAAAAAATGCACCCCATCAAGCGGCTGGACGAGAGCCTCGATGCCTTTGCCAGGCGCCCCTTCAAGAGCCGTTTCCTTACTGCCCTTGATGGCCGAGATCGACGAGGCTGAGAAGGCATGGCCGCACAGCTCTTCGCCGATCGCCTTGACCTTGCGGGTCGACACACCCTGCACATACATCTCGGCCAGCGTCGCCACCAAGGCCGGCTCGGAACGCTGGTAGCGCTCAAACAACTCGGTGGAGAAGCGCCCGGCACGGTCCTGCGGAACCCGCAGTTCGAGTTTGCCGACGCGCGTGGATCCCCCTATGTTTTGACCCATTGTGTTGCGCGACGGACCGGCGTCCGGCCCCCAGTGCTTTCACAATGGAGATCAATGGTTTGTTGCCTGGCTGCCATTGTGGCAAACCAAGTTCGCAGGGTCAGAGGGAGACCGATAGTCCCCCGTCGACCGCTAAAACATGTCCGTTGACGTAGGCGGCAGCGTCGGATGCGAGAAACACCACGGCTCCGCTGAGTTCCTCAGGTTGAGCCCAGCGGCCAGCAGGGGTTCGCGCCTCGACCCATTTGGCAAAGGCCTCGTCGTCGATGAGCGCGGTGTTGAGCTCGGTGGCGAAATAGCCGGGGGCGATCGCGTTGATGGTGATGCCGTGCCGGCCCATCTCGGCGGCAGTCGAGCGTGTCAGTCCATGCAACCCAGCCTTCGCCGCCACATAGGCGTGAATGGTGGGGCGGCCAAGGATCGCTGCAACGGATCCAGTGTTTATGATGCGCCCGAATTTGTTCGGCAGCATCAGACGCACCGCCTCGCGTATCATTCGGAAACAGGCCGAAAGATTGACTGCAATCACGCGGTCGAAGTCCTCGTCCTTCCATTCGACCAACGGGCTGCGATGCTGGATGCCGGCGTTGTTGACCAGGATATCGAGGCGGCCGTGGCGTTCGACAATCCCCTCAAGCGCCGCCCTTGAGGTCGCCGCGTCCGCGACATCGAACGGCAGGGCTTCGGCCCCGATTTTTTCCGCCGCCGCGGAGAGGGTGTCGATGTTGCGCGCGTTGACAATTACCGTTGCGCCGTTTTCCGCAAGCGCCTTGGCCATGGCAAAGCCGAGGCCACGTGAAGCACCCGTCACCAGTGCGACCCGGCCCGTGAGCGAGAACATTTCCGACATTGAAATCCCTGGAGCGCGATAAGACGACAATGCTGCAGTCTAATCGCATCTCGCTCCAAGGAAAGGGCGGGAGTTTCCTCCCGCCCAAGCACTATTTGGCGACGCAGGTATCGGCCGTCTGCGGCGTGCAGACGTCGAGGCCTGTGTAGGTCGGGTCAGCCGGGGGCGCCTTGCCGTCCTTCATATCCTTCAGTGCCATCATCGTCTTGTAGCCCATTTCGAACGGCCGTTGGCCGACCTGGCCAAGCGAGAGCCCTTCCTTCATCTGGTCGATCTGCACGGGAAGTGTGTCGGCGACGACAAGGGCCAGCGCTTTCGAGGCAATCTTGTCCTTGTACGGTGCGACCGCGGCGCGGTTGGCATCAGGAATGAACTGCGGGAAGCCACCCGTTGGAATGAATGCATCAAGGTTCGGATTTTTCGCCATGATGTCCTCAAACTGCTGCACCGAAAGCGGGAAGTCATCGTTGGTGTAGAGCGGACAGCCTTCGATTTCGGTCCAGCCATTCTGGCCCGTCAACCGGTCCCCGGGCGAGGCCGCCGATTTGGTGCCCGAAAGCGTATCGCGAATGCCCTGCATGCGTTCATTGTGGTTGGCCGCCGCCGCACCGCCCGACTGGATGCAGATCGTGCCGCCTTTAGGCTTGACCTGCATCGCAAGCTTGGCAAGGTTCACGCCGATCTCATAATTGTGGGTGCCGATGTAAGCGACGCGAAGGTCCTTGTTCTCGGGCAGCAGGTCGGAATCCCAGGTGAGGACCGGGATGCCGGCTTCCTTGGCGGCCTGCAGCGCAACCGCCATCGCCGCGGCGTTCGATGGTGACACGGCAATGCCGTCTACCTTCTTGGCCACGAGATCCTGCACGATCTGCACTTGCTCGTCGCCGCCGCCATGCTCGCCGGGGCCGATATACATGCATTCCAAGGCGCCCTTCGATTCGGCTTCGGCCTTCTTGCAGCCGTCACGTGCCTGGTCGAAGAAAGGATTGTTCATGTTCTTCGGTACCAGGGCGAAGGTATATTTCGCCTGGGCGCCGGAAACGGCGATCATCATCGCGCCAAGCGCCACGGCCGCCATCAGCAGTTTTCTTTTCATTTTGACGTTCTCCTCCTAGGTGGAATGCCCCGCAGGCCTCCCGCCGGCGGGGTTTTCTAGCGGCTTTTTTTGGGCATCAAGACTGCCAGCCAAGCGGCGAGAATCGATTTGCCGCCGGTCTGCATGCCCAAAAGAACCGCGAGAACGATGAAGGCGCCGACGAAGGCGCCTTGCCAATTTGAATCGATGCCGGCCATCAGCAGCGCATTCCGGATGACCTCGAGGAACGCCGAACCGATGATCGCGCCGAAGGCCGTGCCGGCTCCGCCCATAAGGCTGGCTCCTCCGATGACCGTCGCGGCGATCACGCGCAGCTCGTAGCCTTGGCCCATGGCATTAATGGCCGAGCCGTTGTAGCCGAGGAGCAAGAGTGAGGCGACCGAAGCGGTGAACGCCGAGAAAACATAGGCCTCGAATTTAATCCAGTCGACCGGGACGCCGGTGAGCCGTGCCGCCTCCTCATTGCCGCCGATAGCGAAGAGATGGCGGGCCCAGGCCGTGAAATTGAAGACGAAACCGACGATCAGGGCCAGGATCACCATGGTCCAGAACTGTGATGATAGTTCTGGTATCCAGTGCGGTGCCCAACCCTGTGGCCCATGCAACGGCCATTTCGCCTGACCGATGGCCTTTACGATCGGAGCATCGGGCCCGAATTGGTAGAGCATCTGGTTGGCGGAGAATACGACCGCTAGCGAACGCGCCGCGGACAGCATGCCGAGGGTGACCACAAAAGACGGCATTCCGATATAGGCGACGAAGAACCCGTTGACCGCGCCGCACGCCATACCACAGAAAAGGCCGGCGCAGAATGCGATGTACCAGGGATAGTGCCAGGTCAGGAACAGGCCGGCGACGATGACAACCAGGCCCATGATCGAGCCGACCGACAGATCGATGCCGCCGGTGATGATCACCACCGTCATGCCGAGCGCCATGATGCCGAAAGGTGCGAAGTTGCGCGTGACGTTGGCGGCGTTTTCGGAGGTGCCGAAGCTCGGCTCCATGGTCGTCATTAAGGTGACGAGGGCAATGAGCGCGATCGTCACCCAGAACGGCTGACTTGAAAATACATGTTGAAGCGCCGTCTTTTCCTTGGTCGGGACGAAGTCCGACATGGCCGATCGACCGGTTTCCGGGGCCGACTCCCTGGCACTAACCGATTCCTGAGCACTATTCGCCACGGATGGCCCCCGTTATCAGTCCGGTGATTTCCTCGGGCGACGTATTGTCGACATCCTTGTCGGCAACCTTCGAACCTCGCCTGAGCACAATGATACGATTTGCAACGGCGAAAACGTCAGGCATGCGGTGGCTGATCAACATTACGCCGACACCTTGCGCTTTGAGGCGCCGGATCAATTCGAGCACCTCTGCCACCTGGCGTACCGAGATGGCGGCCGTCGGCTCGTCCATCAACACCAGCTTGGCGTTTGAAAGCCGGGTCCGCGCGATGGCTACCGCCTGGCGCTGCCCACCCGACATCTTCCTGACGAGGTCGCGCGGCCGGGTTTCCGATTTGAGTTCCCTGAACAGCGCTGCAGAGCGGTCGATCATCGCCTGCTTGTCGAGCACTCTGATCGGCCAGAAGCCCTTCTTCATCTCGCGGCCAAGGAAGACATTTTGCGCGGCCGTCAGATTATCCGCGAGCGCCAGGTCCTGATAGACGACTTCAATTCCCTTGGCACGGGCCTGAACGGGTTTATGGAAGTGACAAACCTCGCCGTCCACGACAATTTCGCCGTCGTTCGGCGGAAAATTCCCGGCCACCGTCTTGACTATCGTCGACTTGCCGGCGCCGTTGTCCCCCATCAGACCCACGACTTCACCCCGCTCCACCTTGAAGCTGACGTCGGTCAGGGCCTGGATCGCCCCAAAGTTCTTGGAAACGTGACGAACCTCAAGCACCGGCATTGCGGTCCTCCCCGGACAACATTTGCCAATTTTGTTCCGGTGTTACGCAAGGCAGCTAATCAGCGAAACGCACTCAACACAATCATTATTAGATTGGCCTTATGAGATGGCAATCTTCCTCTGCAACGGCAGGTGAGAAGCGGCTAGGCCGCCACATCAATTGCCGCCAAGGAGTAGGGGGGTCCTCATGGAAGAGAAGCGTGAACTGAAATCCGCTGATATTGTAGCGCCCTGGAAACTGGGAGAGAAAGCGCTGGTCCCGGTCGTGATCGTCGGTGGTCGACGCATGGTGAGCTGCCAAGCCAACATAGGAGCTTTCAAGGACAATGATATCAAACTAACAGGAGCCCACGGCATTTCGACCGTGATGAGGTCTGGTAGTTGATTAGCAGCTAACCCTGAATCCGCCCCTAAACCGGACGGTCTGAAATCGGCCCACTGCGGCTAGTCTACTCATCCCCTATCTTTCCTCCACAATCCGCAAATAAGCCGCCGTCACGAACAGCACGATCAGCCCGAACAATATCCGTCTCGCCCGCTCAGGCATCTGCAGGATCGTCAAGAGGGTCGTCAGCATGGTGGGGCAACCGTTCGGAGTTTCAGGCAACCCCAGAGTAAATGAACGAAAGTTCCGTTCGTTCGAACGATGACATGTAAGGAAATCGGCAGATAGCCTCCATGCTCTGGCCGGTGCTTCGGCGTCGCCGAGGATGCTTCACTGATCTTTTTGCTGCGGCATCCAGCGCTCGGGCGTTTAGGAAGTGGAGAAGACACTAGCGGTGAGGGCCGCGATCGGTGAGGTTCAGCGATGAATCATGCGCAGAGCACCAGGTCGAAATGTCTCCGCTATGACTTCACCTTTATCAAACGACAGCCTTTGATTTTAGCTCACGGGATCCGCAGCAGGGCGCGTAACGCCATGCTCTCCCTCGTTCCATTATGCCTCGGCCTGCTGCTGGCATTTCCGGCAAATAGTCAGTCGGTGGTGGTTTCGGAACAGACCGGTGTCGAGAAAGAACCGAGCAACGCGCCAGCGCTCGGCGAGCATGAAGAGGCTTTACGCCGCGAATTGGCAGCGGCACGAGCGGAACTGGCCAAGCAAGCGCAGGCCTTAAAAGAGCAGCAGCAAACAGACAAAGCGCTCGCGCTCGATCTGGAGACGGCGCAGCGCGCCATTGAAAACTTCAGGGCCGAAGCCAGTCTCTGGGACAACGAGAATGCCGCCAAGCTTGCGGCGCACCCTTCCGAAGAAGCCTCCCAGGCTGCTGCGAAGCAAGCGCTTGATGACGAGCGGAACAAGCTCGAGCGCTTGGAGCAAGAACGCAACACGGCTCGCCAAACGATCGATACTCTCCGGACAGCCGCAAATCTGACCGCGGTCGAGCAGGCCAACGCCATAAAGGGCCGAGAGGCAGCCGAGGTCGCTCTAAAGCAAGCTGGACAAGCACTCGAGCTTGGGCGCCAACGAGCAGATTCAGCTGTCCGTGACCTCGAAGTCGTTCGCAAGGAATGCGACGCTTCAAAGCAGGTGTCGGCAGAGTTGAGTGCGGAGTTGGAAGAAGAACGTGAAAGAGCGATCGGTCTGGCCCGCAGCCTCAGCGCCGCGCGTGACGCAATCGACAAGGTCAAGGCCAGGGATCGGGCTGCGGGTATGGAGGGCGGGCGGATAACACGCAACCCGGCAGGTGCAGTTTCAAGCAAGTTATCGACTTCAGGCGTCCAGCCAGCCCACAAACCTGACTTGCGGAGAAAACAGAAGGTGACGGTCCGAAGGCCACCGCAATCTTCAGCGCTGGCAACCATCGCTCTTCCCGCGGTATTGCTGCCGACGCGGGCACCGAAGAAACGTGACCCGCGCCCGTGAAGACGAGAGCGAGCGAAGTTTATGCGAGGGGGAACATGACAATGAAACAGCACGTCGCAGCCGCGTTGACCATCGGCATCGCAATTGGGCCTGCCTCGGCTCTTGACCCAGGGATAGGCGGCAAGGTCGGCGGTACTGGGGTCGGTGCCGGGGTGAGCGCCGGTTCGCGAGGCGTATCTGCCGGGGTGGGCGAGCGTCGGCGGTGTAGGCGGAGCCAATGTTGGAGCTTCGGTCGAGCGCGTCTGGTGGCAGGCCAAGGCGCTCCACTTTCCTAAGCTCAATGTGACGGTCTGCTTTGACGGGTCGCAGATGGTTGGGCTCGAGCATTGGGGTTATCGCGAGCCCAAGTGGCGCATGAGGATTTCGCCGGCCGATTGGCGGCCCATGCCTGCAGGTTATTGACATGATGCCGAGCGGGCCTTGGTTGGCATGGCGCGCGGCCACAGGCGGGCGGCAGCAAGCGCAGGACGCTTTGGCAGTGTAGGACAGCGGCGGCAAAGAACGCGTGCTGGCGGGGTTATTGTTGTTTCGGGGCGGACAGTCGCTTGTGATACTTGCAAAGTATGACGTAATTCGGTTCCCCGTTAAGGCCGCTGCCGCTCGCGTCAGGAAGCGTGAGAATTTGAAAGCCGAAATCGCAGATCTCGGCCACAACGTCAGGCACATCTCTAGCACTTAATCCAGATACACTGACGACATCGCCGTCTTGGCAATTGCTTGGGCCCGCCAGCAACCCTAACGTGAATATTTTGCACGACCGCTCGGTGTGAGTGGGCTGCGCTTGGGTTGCCCCGGAATCAATCAATTTAGTTACGGTTTTCGGCTGGGGCGTCGGCACTTCCGTAGGCTTCAACGCATCATAGCAGGCTACTCTGTCGGCACCGTCGACCAGTTGCCGGCAATTCTCAATGCCTTGAATGGTTTGGGCGTGGGCGGCGCCCATGAGCACAAGCGACAAGATCGCGAGATATGCCTTGAACATTTTACGCCTCTAGCGTTGGGCCTTTTCGGTCTGTGGTTACGGCCTGGCCCCTGGGAGAGTGATGGATATTCCCGGCACGCGCGCAAGCCGCCGCCTCACCATCCGACGAATTAGCTTCACTGAAATGGTAAGTGGACTTAGCAGCCCGGTTTACGGCAAATTACCCCAGAAGGATGGGGAACGATGGCCAAGGACAAGTTCACGGTCGACGACCTCGAGCAGGATCTGCGTAGTAGAGAGGCGAAAGCCTCACTTCGAAAGAGCGGGCCGTCCAAACGCGATTATCCCAACGCCGATCGCTACGGCGAGGACGGGCGGCGCATTTACAGTGCCTATGATGCTACTCCAGTTCCCCCGCGATCTAGACGCCAAGTCCGGGCGAAGCGCATACGGCTCGCCGCGATCGTCCCGGCACTGATAGCAGCGGTTCTCGTCGTCATCGTCATGAGCGCGTTGCCGCATTAGCTGGCAAGCCGTACTGGCGCTGGCTTGGTGGCTTTTGGACAGCGCTCAATTGACAATTATCTGCCCTTCCGCGTCTCCATTGATGCTCATTGCGCTAAAGAAGCGATGCCAGAAACGGCACCACGCCGAGTGATGGACGTAGGTGCCATGATCATCACGAGATGCAAACTCAAGGGAGGCAATGCCAGAGTCGAAGTCCTCCTCGGCATGCAAAAGTTGGTAGCCGTCGCAAGGTGGACGAGTGATCCTTACCGCAAACTCGCAGGTTGGGATCATGCTCCAGCGTTCGTCACCGGCATGGGAGTAGTTCGGCAGCGCCATCAGAACTATCGCTAGGCAGGCGCGCTTTACCGCCTTGTGACGATATTTGCCCACGCATTCTCTCCCGCCAGAGAATGCGGCCAATCGAGCGTTGAGTCCAGATGAGGGATTGCTGATGCGAGACAGCGCTTGGGTCCTACTGAGCTAATAGCCAATACGGGGGGCGGCTGAGTGCACGGCACGTGTAGGTGTGACCCTTCAAAGTTTGTCCCCATGTCCCCGAAAGGCAGGCGGCAGGACGCGCGGTCGGCTTCGACGACGTATAGATCGGGACGGCGAAACTCCCCTACGATTTGATGTTGCTTGCAGGCGGCATCTCGCGTGCCTGTGAAGTCAGTTTGTCTACTGTCGCGACGATAGCGGTTGCGAGCGCTTCGGCCTCATGAATCAGCTCCGGCCCATAGAGCCCATTGACCATTTCTTCGCTCGGAAGCACGCTCGGCGGGCAATTTTCTTCGATCGTGCGCCTTATCAGCGCGAGCGCTGCGCGGCACTCTTTGATGTCGACCGTCGCCATAAGAAATAAACATTCACTTTAGCTAAAATGTTCCGGAACCAAGTTAGAAGTCGCGCCTCAATCATGCCATATTGAATTAAATTCGGTATTGCGTGGGGTGCCAATGCGTAAGCCTGCCGGCGGGGCTCGGCTATCGTTCATTCCTCCGCTGATGCCGACCTTGGTCGACAAGCCTCCTGAGGGCGATGGCTGGATTCATGAGGTAAAGTTCGACGGCTATCGCTCTCAGATCGTCATTGACGACGCTGAAGTTCGCATCTTCACTCGGCGTCGGCTCGACTGGACCTCCGAAAAATCGCGACTTGGTCGAGGCCGCAAAAGGACTTCGCGTTCAAAGCGCGATTATCGATGGCGAAATAATCGTCCTTAATCATGCCGGAGTTTCAGACTCGGCGGGTGGCGTAAAACCATCACGCGGCGCCAGCACGACCTCTATTTCGTCGCCTTCGATCTCCTGCACCTCAACGGCAACGACTTACGAGATATGCCGCTGGAGGACCGGCGCGAAGTGCTGCAGGCGATGATCCCGGCCGGGGAGCGAATCCAGTTCAGCGAAGCGCTGCCAGGCGCCGGCGCCGCGGTCTGGTGGAGCACGCCGGGCTCGAGGGCGTCGTCTCAAAGCGGAAAGACAGCAAATATCGCTCGGGACCTTCGACCAATTGGCTGAAGGCCAAGTGCTACATCATCGATGAATTCGACCTGCTTGGTGTCGAGCGCGAGCCTGGCAAGCCGGCCTTTGCCCTGATGGCCGAGCGGGGCACAGGGCGCTATCTCGGCGCTGCCTTCATAACCTTGAACCGGGAAATGCGCGAACGGCTCTGGCAGCGCGTGCAGGAGCACTCCGGCCCGGCACCGAAGGTAATGAAGCGGCCGGCGACGCAGTGGGTCAAACCGGGGCTAGTCGGCCGTGTGAAGCACCTGCGCGGCGCGCAAGACCTACGCCATGCCTCGCTGCAGGATTTCCGGGAAGACTCTTAGAAAATGTTAATGTCAGTCGGCGCAAAGCCGGCGCATAATACATGCCTCTGCCCCGCCACTGCGGGTAAGGGTGCCCGGCCTGCATGTCAAAGTCCCCCCGACCCAAGCAGGCCGGGCACTTGGGGGTGGCCGTTTTGTTTCAGCGCAGCGATCAATGCATCTTCCGTCGGAAGGGACTTGGCAAGCCACCAATCATACGGTTTTGGCGGGCGGCCCGGCTGCCGAACCACCTGGGGAGGACAAAACAGCCGGGCCGAGGCCGGAAGAGTCCGTTCTTTTACCCAGCCACCTGCAGAATGGCCTTCATGGCCGCTTAACGCAAGCCGCTTGCTAGAACCGGATTATGGCATCCCGTTGAAGTAGGTAAAGGATCACCAGCACTGCGATGAAGGCAATCTAGATGATCAAGCGGTTCAATAGCGACCCCGTCCGCAGCCTAACCCCGGCGCCGTGTGCCTCGAATTTTTAGATCATATCGGGCTGCCAGGCGCGCGCCAAGCTATCGCGCCGAAGCATCAGTGGCCCAAGTGCCGCCCGGATACGAAATCCTGGTTTCATTGCTGGGGGGCGGCCGTGTGCAGTCGCTTAAGACAAGTAACCCCAAGATCGCGACAAAGGACAGTCTACGGATAAGCATGACTCTCTATTCACCTTTCTGGCTTCGCGTCGGCCGCTGGGCGCCTTGCCCATGGTGCAGCGGCCCGGCCGGCTGGGGGGTAGCACGAGCCGGGCCATGCGGGGGCACACGGATACATGGCGTCGGCTGAAGGCTATGATCACTCCCGCCCCGGCCATCCATACGCTTCCACAACGAGTTACGCCGGACAAGTAATGCGTGTGTATTAGTACGTCCTGTCTCATATTGGGAAATTGTCGACGGCGGAGAACTTGCAAAGGCCACGGGGGCGCGGCCGCACGCAGCAGGCGGTTCATAGGGCAGGCCTATCTGGGCGCTCATGTCACCACCGGAGCCCGAGCCCGTTGTCATGGGCGACGTCACCATGGGCCGCCGCGGCGATGCAGATCGAGCGCGACGCTGCCTCGATCGCCGCTGCAATGTTCGATGGAGGCGCGGAATATCGCGTCTGGATTGATCATCTGGCCGGTATTCTGACAATTTCGCGGAGGTCATCATGACCACGTCAACCATCGACCGCCGCCAAATGCTTCGTGGCCTTGCCGCCTCGTGTGCCGCCGCCGTTACCTTGGCGACTGCAACCACTATTCCAGCCGCGCCTGCCGAGCACCCCGACGCCGAACTGTTCCGGCTCGAGAAGGAATTGGAAGCGGCCCACGCCACGGTCGAGAAGGCTTCGGAGGCCAACCGAAGCCTCGAACGTACGATTGACGCCTTGTTGCCGCCAAGGCCCATTCAGGATTGGATAGCGCCGCCAATGCCGGCTCACCTGAAGCACCTGTACGATGAAGCGCATAAAGCCGTGCGCGTCGGTGACGCAATTAAGGGAGGATGGGAGCCGGAACCGGTTCGAGCATGGTTCGAGGCGAACGCTAAGGAAAGAGCGCGGGTCAAAGCCAAGTGGGATGACTGGATCGCACTGAAGGACGAGCGGTATCGCGAACACGACTATGATGCCACGGAAGAGGCATTCGAAGCCTTATTGGCGGTGGAATGGGAAATCGGCATGCGCATCTGCGAAATCCCTGCCCATACCCTTGAAGGCATCGGTTAAGCTTCGCGTGAACGACACGTTAGACCTGGAGGATTTTGCCGGTCCGAATGAGGCTCTCGTGCCGGCCGCCACAGATATCAGGCGACTCGCGGCCGCCGGCCGCAAGGTGGTGTGACATGGAACCCGACGCAGAGCTATTGCGGCTCGACTTCGAATTCCATGCCGCATTTACCGCTATGGACGCTGCGGCCGATCGGGTTGAGGCGTTCGAAAGGCAGGGCCTCAAAAACAGATGCGCGCGGCCGAACGCGAGCAGGAAAAACTCACGGCCACCACCGATGCCATCGCTCGCAAGATCCTCGCGACACGCGCCAGCACGCCGGCGGGAATGATGGTCAAGCTGCGGGTGAACGACACATGGCCCGGGACTTACGACGATGACGAACTCCTCGCATCCATCACCGCCGACATCAGGTCGGTGGCAGGCGGTGAATCATGAACGCCCACACGCCAGTTCTGAAGCCCTACGGCATGCCCGCAGGCGTTGACCCGCGCCACACGGCGCCAGTCGGTCGAGAAGCGCCTGAACGACCTCCTAGACCGCGCCATGTCGTTGATCACGGCGCTCGACATGATGGAGGTCGATTGCGATCTGGAGGAGACGACCGACGACGAACCGTCACTGCTTTGCCTCCATGATCTTGAGCAGGACAACTGCGACGACGAGGACGGCGGCGACGCCGAGCCGGATCATGACGGCGAGCACGTCACGTGGCCCGACGATTTGGAATCGCAGGAAGTGCTCGTGAGGCCGGCTGCCGCGGCCAGGGCCGATCTCCAGGGCATCTGATCATTCCGCAAATTTGGTTTGAAGCCCGCTGCCTCACGGTGGCGGGCTAGGGGTCCACCGGAACCTCGCACCCGCATTCGCTACACTTGAATAAAGCGTTTTCGCCGCCACTCCCTTGTTCAATGATTGGCTCCTGCCTTGCTCGCTGTATCCAACAGCGCGGGCATTGAGGTACCGCGTCAATGACGGGTTTATATGTGTATACGCGGGCGCCGGCAGCGGCATTGGTGTCCAGATCAGATCTCAGTTTTGTCCTGGCTTCGTCGTGAAGGGCCAACTTGTGTCGCAGTTCCTCAGCTTTCCTTCGCCTGTCGAACGCCAACGCTTCCGCCACAGCCTTTAGCGCGTCATTCAAACGGACCATCAAACCCTCCCGGTCGCGTCCACGTCGCACGGACTTGCCCGATAGTCGCAGGAAAGGGATGGCACCGCAATTCGGCACCAGACAGCGAATGGTGACGCTAGGGAAGACGATCGAACATCGGGAGAACAAACCGGCCTTTCCGTGTTGCAGTCATGTTGCACAGACTGAACGGGACGGGACATGCCCTTTCGACAGCTGTTCCCACGCACCGCCCACCTGCGAGTCCCCGGGGTCCATTTTGCCGACATCATCCAGGCCTCCGTCAAACTGGGGGAAGAGCCTGCCGACCCGGGGAAGACTTTCGATGAACATCTTGCGGAGAAACTGGCCCCGCTTTGCGAGGGTGGTGAAAAACTGATCGAGCTTGGGGACGGCAGAATATTTTCTTCGCGTACAAAGCTCCTGCCTAATGGCTGCATCTTGGGGATGATGTCAGACATCACGGAGCGCCGGAGTTTCGAGAAGAACCTTGAGTATCAGGCACTATCGACCCTCTCACAGGTTTGCCGAACCGCGCCTCGATCTGGATCGCTTTAAGGAAGTCATCGATAACTTCGGCCATGCTGCAGGGGACCTCCTTCTGGTCGAGGTCGCGCGGCGTCTCGGGAAGTCCATCAGGCGGGGTGATTTGGCGGCGCGGTAGGTGGGGACGAGTTCGGCGTCCTGATGTACGGTGCGACGAATGGGACTGGCGACGTCAGCATGGCCACAAGGAGTCGGCTACACCGTTTTTCCAGGCGATCAAGAAAGCCCAGAAGGGTTGCTAAAGAACGCGGACCGCGCGCTCTATCAAGCAAAGTCGAGGGCCGTGGAACGTGGGAGCGCCTACGTGCCAGGGGTACCGGATGCCGCAGCGAGACGGGGCTAATCGCCGATCCGGTGATGATGTTGGAAAATGCGGGGTGGCCTGATGGAGGTCATCTATGGTCGAAGAGACCGACAACCGCCGCGAACGGCGACAGCGCGTGCTGAAAGGCGCGGCGATCATCACGAGCATCAGCAACTCCGAAATCAGTTGCACCATTCGCAACCAGAACGCTGGCGGCGCCGAACTCAAGGTGCCCGTCGAGGCGCGAGTGCCTGAACGCTTCGTCCTGTACGTACCAACGGACGGCGTTGCATATCAATCCGTGTTGCGGTGGCGCAGAAACGACCGCATCGGCGTCCAGTTCACCGGCACTGTACCCAAGCCCCGCCTTCACTACGGCTGAAGCACCAGCGCAGCGCTCAACAGCGGCGCCAGCCGGGAACATTAGGCCGTTAATGATAAACAGATAAAATCCTAAAGTTGCTTTCCAGAGAACGGAAACCAATCCCTTCAAACGTCCTCGCTATTCTGCAACGAACTGGCACCTTAGCACGTACTAATATGAGTGGCAGGCAAGCGCGTGCTGCCCTTAGCTAGTAAGGCAACCACAGGAGAGTGTCATGGCCAGTATCTTCGCGAGAACCGCCAAAGCATTGGCGAGTGGTGCAATGATCGCGGTTATGTGCATGCCGGCATATGCGGCCGGAATCAGCGTCGGAGCCTCTGTAGGCGGGAGCGGCGGCATCAACGGCGGGGCCGGTGCTTCTGTCGGTGGGTCCGGCGGCATCAACGCTGGAGCCGGTGCCTCCGTCGGTGGGTCTGGCGGCATCAATGCTGGGCTCGGAGCATCGGTTGGCGGATCGAGCGGTGTCAGCGCCGGTCTTGGAGCATCGGTCGGCGGCGCAAGTGGTGTCGATGCAGGCGTCGGCGCGACAGTCGGTGGGCCGAAGCTCTTGAAGGCCAGAATTGGCGCAAAGGTTGGCGGTCCCAGCACATTGCGGGCAGGAGCTGGCGTTTCAGCCGGTGGGCCAAGTGGCGTCAATGCCGGTCTGGGGGCGTCCGTTGGCGGCTCCAGCGACATCAATTCCGGAGCCGGGGCGAGAATCGGAGGAGCAAACGCCGTGACGGCCGGGTTGGGTGCAACGGTCGGCGGCACGGGCGGCATTGGTGCTGGTGCCGCTTCAGGGGTCGGCAACGACCTCAATGTGGGTCTCCTCGGCATCGGAGTCGGAAACAATCCGAGCAACCCGACTGGCCCAAGCAATCCCAGCAACCCGACGGGTCCAAAACTGGCCAGTGCCGTCGCCAATATGTCGGGTGGCAAGTTGGCTCGCATGAAGAAGCGGTGCGTAGACGTGCTCGGCAGCCAAGAGACTTACGACCGCGATCTGCGCCAGCTCTGTCTGCTGATCGCCGGCCGCTGATTGGATGGCCGGAATGGAAGTGCGAACCAGCCGTGAGGCGGTATGACACTCTCCCAGCCTCCGGCCAGTCAGAAAGCCCGCTGCCTGCGCGTGGCGGGCTTTCTGCCATCTCGATTGAGGAGCGGGCGGCGGTGTGGTCCAGGTTCCCGGCAGAGCTTATGTGAACCTATTCATAGCTCCTAACCAGCGGAATCCAGACTGATTCACTTCGTCGCGGATCAGTCCGCCTGGGCTGGAACGCGGGTCCGTCGCGCCTCGTGGACCTTCCGCCAGTCGAGACCTTCGAGCAGCGCCGACAGCTGTGCGGCCGTCAGCCGCATCATGCCGTCATGCACTTTCGGCCAGCGGAACTCCCCACCTCCAAACGCTTGGCGTAAAGGCAAACCCCGGTGCCATTCCAGAAGATCAGCTTGATCCGGTCAGTCCGCTTCGCCCGGAAGACGTAGACGGCGCCGCTGAACGGATCGGCGCCCATCGTTTCGCGCACCAACGCCGCCAAATCCCTCCGCACCCTTGCGGAAGTCTATCGGCGGCGTCGCCACCATGATCTTGACCGCACCCGTGGGCCCGATCACGACGTCGCCTTCAGCGCGCGGATTACTGCGGCCACCGTCTTGGTATCGGCGCCCCGGCCGACGCGCATCGCGATGCCGTCGATCTCAAGCTCGATCATACCGGCACCTCGGGTGGCTTGCCGTTTCCGCTGCTTCGGTGAACGGCTGACTACAGGTTCCGCCACCGCCAAAACCGCCGACACAAAGGCAGGAGAATCTTGCTACACCGAAGTGGCCTGTTTGCGCGCTTCGCGGCGCCAGGCGAAGACCTGCTGCGGGCTAAGGCAATACCGACGGGCGACCTCGGAAATGATTGCCTTCGGCTCCAGCGTCTCCGCGATGATCCGCGCCTTATCAGCCACGACCAGTGACGCCGACCGCCGGCACCGTTGATCACCTCCAAACGCCGAAGCTGCCGCTCCGGGTCAAGCGTAAGGTCTGTCCAGACACAAGCCTATCCCCGATCCAAATACAGGATCGGCAACCTCACAGATCGCGATCACTCTCGAAAGGTGGCCCGGAAACACCGCTTACCGAGAATCGACTTCGCCACGACGATCTCTGTGGTTCGCTTCAGACCTCTGCGAAGGCAAACGCCTCGTCCGCCGCAAGCCGCGCCGGTTCGAGTTCGCCACAGGTGAGATGGTATTCGGCCGCCTGGTTGAGCACATAGGAAAGCAGCGCCTTGTCGTCGAAGCTGCGCAAGGCAGCGAGCGCCGCCACCAGCCTCACCTAGAACCTCTTCTGGGTCAACATCCCACCGACGCTATAGAGTGAGGACCGGCGGTAATGCAGCCAATCCTGCGAGGCAGATGGAGGAACCCGCCCTTTAAGAGTTCGACCGAGCGAAGGTGAAGCCGGTTGTATGCCTAGCCCACGTCCCGAATACCATGGGTGAAGAACGAGGGGATTCCTGAAAGGGGCGTCGCTAACCGCAGCGTTGCATCGCTCACGGTTCTTGGGATCTCGGTGGAGGCTTGGCTTCCTCTGAGTTCAACGCCTCAATGACCAGTGGCCAAGCCCTGAGACTGCCGATGCGGCATAGCCGTGCCGTCGCGCCGGTAGCGGCCGAGGGAAGGTCAGCTGCGAGTTTTCACTTCCGCCTGCAGTAGCTTCGAGACGCTGGCTGCGAGGCCTGGCGAAACGTGAGAACGGCTTGCTCACGCGCTTCCTGACCGTAGGCAAGGGAGCCCGGCTTTCGGGTGAAGAGATCGGGGAATGCTCCCTGCGGCACGAGGTTCGGCTAGCCCGCCGCCGACGTCCGCTTCAACGACCCAGCGCCGGCAGTTCGAGGAAGCAAGCGCGGCCTCCCCCGGCTTTGGCGTGGTGAGCACGCGCGCGGCGCATTTATGGTGAGACCGATGAACTACTCTCTCACTTGAGTCCACTTGCAAACCCCTCGAGTGCCGGGGATCGCGAGCCGTCCCATCGTTGCAACAATGTCTGGCGGTAACGAAAATTGAAAGCAGGCCGCTGGTCAAGCGGCCTAATCTGGTCACGTATTAGGTTTGGCTAAAATACTTGGAGACCCTAAAATGCAGCAGACAAAACGAATCCTGGTGACTGGAGGCGCGGGTTTTCTGGGATCGTTCTTGTGTGAGCGACTGCTTGGCGAAGGTCACGAGGTTATATGTGTCGACAATTTCTTCACCGGAAGCCGAAGGAACGTCTCGCATTTGCTCGACAACAGGTCCTTCGAGATCATTCGCCACGACGTGACGTTTCCGCTCTACGTGGAGGTTGACGAGATTTACAATCTTGCCTGTCCTGCGAGCCCCGTTCACTATCAGGACGATCCGGTCCAGACGACCAAGACCAGCGTCCACGGGGCGATCAACATGCTGGGGCTCGCCAAGCGGGTTCGCGCAAAGATCCTTCAAGCGTCCACGTCCGAGGTTTACGGCGACCCTGAAATTCACCCGCAGACCGAGCGCTATTGGGGCAGGGTAAATCCAATAGGACCGCGTGCTTGTTACGACGAAGGCAAGCGATGTGCCGAAACCCTGTTTTTCGACTATTGGCGACAGCACAGGTTACGGATCAAGATAGCGCGCATCTTCAACACGTATGGCCCCAGGATGCGTCCAGACGATGGCCGCGTTGTCTCCAACTTCATCGTGCAAGCCCTGCAGAACGAGCCGATAACAGTGTACGGCACCGGCCAGCAGACGCGTTCGTTTTGCTATGTCGACGACCTCATCGACGGTCTGGTTCGCATGATGCAAACGGGTGACGATGTTATCGGTCCGATCAATCTCGGCAATCCGGTCGAATTCACGATGCTCGAACTCGCCAACCTTGTGATCGAAATTACTGGAAGCCGATCGAGGATCAGTCTTTTGCCGTTGCCCATCGACGACCCACGGCAGCGACAGCCCGATATCGGAACCGCCTTGCGTGAGCTCAATTGGGAGCCAAGAACCACGTTGCGCGACGGCCTTGTCAAGACCATCGCCTATTTCGAGGGCTTGGTTTCGTCGGGCTATCTACGCCCCGCCGCTGCCGAATGAAGACGGTTCTGGTCACCGGCGGGGCCGGCTACATCGGATCACACTGTTGCAAAGCATTCGCCGAATCGGGTTGGTCGGTCGTCACGTATGACAATCTCTCGCGCGGTTGGCGCGACGCGGTCAAATGGGGGCCGATTGTCGAGGGCGACATTTCCGACGCCGAGGCCGTGTCGGCGGCTCTACAACAATATCGGCCTGATGTGGTGGCGCACTTCGCCGCCTATGCCTATGTGGGCGAGTCTGTCGAGCACCCGGAACTCTATTATCGAAACAACAGTTTCGGATCGCTGGTCTTGCTCGAGGAAATGTTGAAAGCCGGCGTCGGAAAGCTGATCTTTTCCAGCACATGCGCGTCTTATGGCGTTCCAGTTCGCTCTCCGATTGACGAAACGCATCCGCAGTCGCCCATCAATCCCTATGGATGGTCGAAATTCATCATAGAACGGATGGTGGACAATCTCTCCTATGCCCATGGCCTCGATGCGGTCGTGCTGCGGTATTTCAACGCGGCAGGATGCGATCCCGACGGCGAGATCGGTGAGCGGCATGAACCGGAAACACATGTCATACCGCTCGCTATCGAGGCGGCCGTCAGGCGGGACCGGATTTTCACCGTCAACGGCATCGACTTCGATACCCGCGACGGAACCGCGGTGCGCGACTATGTCCACGTCACCGATCTCGCACGTGCTCACGTCCTGGCAGGGGAGAAGCTGCTCAGCGACAAGGGTGTCCACGTCTACAATCTCGGGACTGGAACTGGAACATCGGTGCAGGAACTGCTCGATGCGGTGAACCGGGCATCGGGATCGCGCCTTCCTGTGGTTTACGGTCCGCGCAGGGCAGGTGACCCGCCAGCGCTCGTAGCTGCGGCCGGCAAGGCGCGCCGGGAACTCGGCTGGGCGCCTGAGCAATCCGGAATAGACCGGATCGTTGAGACGGCGCTGGCGTGGTATCGCAGGCAATTGTGACAGGCGCGCCACCCCGTCGGCTGTCCTACCGACTCGAGAGAGCACCTACCGCGCCGCCCGAAAGGTTTCAGTTCGCTGCCCGCGCCGAACCGAGTCGGTGGTGAGGCCAGATTAGTCACGTTTTCAGCGTTAGGGCCGACTGACGAAGTAGAGCAGCGTCAGCGTCCTTTATCCGCAGCATCAGAGTCACGCACGATTTCGTGCTGGCGACGTTGGTATTGAGGAACAACGAGGGAGGCAGGTCCTTGGCTGTTGACCCTGCCGTTCTCTATCCAAATGACATTGGCGGCATCACGAGCCGTTTCTACGCGGTGCGTGATCAGCAAAGTTGTCCTTTTGCCAAGCTGCCTGTCAATCGCCCGCCGCACCTGGTCCTCGAGCGCGGTATCGAGCGCATTCGTGGCCTCATCCAGGATCAGGAAGTCCGGATTGCGCAATACAGCGCGTGCCAGGCCAATGCGCTGTCGCTGGCCGCCGGAAAATCGCAGCCCCTCTTGCCCGATCCAGGTATCGTAACGCTCGGGAAGGTCCTCGACGAATGACGCGACGCCGGCACTGCGGGCAGCGACAATGATCTCTTCTTCGGCCGCATCGGCTTTGGCCATCCGGATATTGTCTGTCACCGTGCCCTCGACGAGGTCGACGTCCTGACCCGTTACGGCGATCTTGGACAACCAGTCGTTCCGCCTGATGTCTTGGAGGCGGGTGCCGTCAATCTTGATGTCGCCAGAGGTCGGTTCGTACAGCCGCAGGAGGAGGTTCACGATCGTCGTCTTGCCAGCGCCACTTGCGCCGATCAGCGCGGTGGTTTCTCCGGCTGGAATTTCGAACGACAGGTCCGTCAGGACCGGCGTATTTTGATCATATCCAAAGCTTACGTGCTCGAAGACGATACTCGCGTTCAAATTTCCGAGTGCCGTGGTCCCCTGCGATGGATATTCCTTGTCCTCGGACTGGACCATCTCCAGGACTGAGCGCAGTTGCGGCTGCAACTGCGCCAGAAACAGCAGATTGCTCTCGAACTCCTGCGTATGCGGCTGCAGCCGATAAAGCAGCGCGACGGCGGCCAGCGTCACCTCGAAGCTGATGTGCCACCACCCGGAGACCAGGACGATAGACCCCAACATTCCCAGATAGCCGATCTCGGTTGTTGGGCCGATCCAAGACGAAAGGCGAATCATGGACAGCGATGCCTTGCGCGCGGCCGCCGACGATTGCACGAAGCGGCGCTGATGAAGCGCCTCCTGTCCATAGGCCCGGATGGTGCGCAACGCCTGGAGCGTCATAAGCATGTGTTCGCCGAGCGATTGATGGATCTTCTTCACCTGATGGCCCAGATCCCGCGCGGGTCGCGAAAAGATACGCAAGATCGCCGAGATCGCGATTGAACCAAGGGCCGCGATCACCAGGATCTTCCAGGAGATCGTGAAGAGAAAAACGGCGAACACGAAGATAGAACAGCTGTTGATGATGAGTCGGGTCACCGCACCGTAGGCCTGCGCCACCAGCCACGATTCGGTCCCGAGCACCTCCATGAGCTGCGATTGCTCGTGCCGTTGGATGTACCCGAAGGCGACTGTGAGATATTGTTCGTGGACGAGGTTGCGCACCCGTTCGCTGATTCGTTCGCCGATGCTGGAGCTTATCAAGGAATATAGCAGCGCCAGCGCTCCACGCGCGAGAATAAGCAGGAGGATCGCGAAGGCGAGCCGGGTGGGACTGCCGAGCCAGGTGATTGCCAGACCCAGCGCTCGGCCCTGAAGGCCATCTCCAGTTTCTGTGATCCGGTCGGACACCAAATAGAGGAACAGCAGGATCAGGGTGATGCCGAGCGTCTCGGCCAAGGATGACAAAAAGCCAAGCGCAAGAAGCGCCGGCGTCGCCCACCGCGGCTTGCCGACGATGCGAAGCAGGTGCGACAGATCGCGCAACGAAGCTCGGACCGCACCGCGGCGAATGGCGCCGTTCGCGTCGCTCATTTCAGTTCCCCGGTCGGGAAGCGTACGATCGCCTGCGGGCGGACAGGCAGGCGGCCGCGCACCAGCTTCGTCGCGGCGCGCTTAGCCAAATGCGCCCCGATCCGGGGCAAATCCACGGCGATTATCCGCATGGCGATCGCGGGATGACTGTGAAGCAGCAGTGACAGGATCGGGAGAACATAGCGCGGGTGCCTCTGGCGCAAGGTCCGTTCCAGGAGCCACGCCGAATAGAAACGCAGGCCCTCACGCAGCTTAGATGCCGCTTCCGGATGGCGGCCGAGCATCTCGTCCAGCACCAGCATCCAGGACCGCAACATGCGTGTCATGTTGCTCGACATATTTCCCGGCAGATAGCGATATCCCACCAGCGGCTCTTCGACGACTTCGAAGTGGTATCTTTCGGCGACGCGACAGTAGAAGAGGACATCTTCACAACCTTGCGCGCCGGCCGCACGCAGCCCGCCTTCGAAACCGTCGGCGTCGATCAGCGCTTGCCGATGTACCAAGGCGGCGCTCCCGTTGCCCACGAAATTGCCGTGGAAAAGGCGCTCGAGCACATCGCCCCGCCAGTTTGGCCGATGTCGATCATCCGTTACCGCTCCCTGAGCGTCGATGACCAGAGACCAGCAGTAGACGAGCCCCACTTTCTCGTCCGCCCGATCGAACGCGGCCAGTTGCCGCTCTATCTTGGTCGGCGCCCAGAGATCGTCGGCATCGACGAATGCAATCAGGTCGGATCGCGCCGCTTGCCACCCCGTGTTGCGTGCAGCGGCCACGCCGGCATTTTCCTGCTCGATCAGCCGGACACGCGGGTCGGTCTCCGTGTGACGTCGGGCTATGGTGACAGTCTGGTCGCGCGAACCATCGTCGACGATAATAATCTCGAGCGCGCGGTGAGTCTGCGAGCGAACGCTGCGGAGAGTCTCGTCGATTGTATCTTGCGCGTTGTGAGCGGGGATAATGACACTGACGAGTTCGCCGTTCATTCGAGCACGGCCTCTACCATGGCAACAAAGTCATCGAGCGAACGATCCCCGCGCACCTCGATCCGGGGAAGGTCGATCGGATCGCAATCGAGATCCGCCGGCCCAGATCTGGCGCCGAAGCCAATTCGATAGCCGCATTCCTTGGCCAGCCGGCCAAGCCGCCGGTCGGTGACAGAGAAAGGCGCCGCGAACGCCGTCGTTGGGCGCCCAGTCCAGCGCTCGATGAACATGCGCGAGCGCAGCAGCTCGGCGGCCAGCTCGGAGCTCGACAGACCGTCGATTGCGCGATGCGTCGCCAGATGGCTTCCGAAGAATGCACCTTCGGCTGCAAGGCGCTGCACGGTCCAAGCGTCCATGAGCGGTGTCGGCGGACCGATGTCTGCATCCCACAGCGCGTTTTCACCCACTAGGTCCGTCACAAGGAAGACTTCCGCGGTAAAATCGTTCGCGCGCAGGGTTGGCCAGGCATGGTTGGCAAAGTTCTGAAAGCCGTCATCGAACGTTATGAGCACCGGACGGCCCACGAAAGGGTGACGGTTGGCGATAAACCATTCCAGTTGTTCCGACACGATCGCGTGAAAGCCATTAGCGCGCAGCCATGCCATCTGGCTGTCGAACGCGGCGGGCGTGAAGCGATAGCGGGCAAGAGCGGCCGGACCATCATCGCAGACGCTGTGATACATCAGAACGGGGATGCGCTGCCGCCGCTCGTTGCGCGCCACGTAGCTGCGCCGCGCCCGCGCCCCACCCCAGACGACGTTTCGCGCGACCTCGATTTCGACGGGCGCCTGGATCGAGACATGATCGACCGTCGGTTCCGCCGCTAGCTCTTCCGCGGACAAACGGCGGAACCGGTCGATGCGATAAAGTTCGGTCTGGATCGATCGCTCAAGGGCGAGGCCTTCGGTCGCTGCCAGCGTCTGCGAGATTACTTGCGCACCGAATTTGTTATCCCAATCGAAGCCTGTCCGTTCCATATTATCACTAAGCACGAATGCGTGCGCGCTGATGAAACTGCCGCCGGGTGCCAACGCGTCGACGAGTTTTGTGGCGAAGCGCCGCAGCGCGTCTAGATCATCCAGGTAATAGAGCACTTCCGAGCAGACGATCAGATCCATCTCACCTGGCAGGGTATCCGCGCTCAAATCCAGTACCTTGAATTCGACATTCAGCTGGTCCCTGCATCGTGCGCGTGCTCGCGCGATGGCAACGGCGGAGATGTCCGTTGCAGTCAAATGGCCCACTCGGGGCGCCAGTTGCCGCGTGAAATGGCCCTCCGCGCACGCCAGCTCAAGCGCCCGTGCTATCGGACCGGCCGGCAGAATTTCGAGCTGCCGCTCATATTTTTCTTGCTCGTAGGGCGAACCGTAGTTCCAGGGATCCGCAGTTATGAAAAAGCGATCCCAGAATGACGCGCGATCACCGTCGCGCCTTCCCTCAACCTGTGCACGGCGCGGCGGTGCGGAAGGTTTTTTCGCTTCGGTGTTTGGCTGCGCCAGCCGTTGCGCTGCCGCTGTCAACTGCGCAAGCCTGCCGTAGTGACTGTCCCGATGAGAACGGCGTCCGGCCATTCGCAGCAACGTCTCTGCCTCGATCATTTTTGTTTTGTTGGCCCCGGCGCCCGATTGCAGGGCTGGTACAGGCGATCGGCTCGTTAGCCGCGCGGCACCCTTCCAGAAGCGGAATGCGATGCGCTTAAACCCGGAGAGATCGCGTGTGAGCTCTTGAGCAGGCATGACATTCAGGATCAATTCAATCCAGTGTCGCTTTGTCACCGTCCCGAGCGCACCGAACTGAACCAGGGCCGCGATCTGGCCATCCACCATTAGGTAGGCATAGATTTGATCGATCCCTTCCGGCAGCTCGGTCGAGGCCGGATTTCGAGCATCGACGCGAATCCCAAGTGTCCGCGCCAGCCTGCGCGGAGCGGCAAGGTCGTCGAAGTCGAGAAGCATTTGCTCGAGATGATATTGCACGCGACGACCCGCAACCGGATCGCTCCAGATATTGCTCAGTTCAACAATCAAATCGGTGAGGGGGCCGCCGAACCTGTCCCATCTGGCGGCCAATTGCTGCGGCACGGATAGACTTCCTACCATTAGGCCGTCGAAGACCACCTTAGCGATCTCAGGCGCCCAGTCATATCTGGCGGGGAGCGCTTGCAGGTTCGACGGGCGGATGGAGCCGTCGCCGCTGCCGCAATCCGACGCAGCGTTCCACAAGGCGAACCACGCCAGTGCCTCGGAAGCGGCGTGGCCGTCCGAAGGGTTCGCTCCGTTGGCGTGCGCAGGCGCTGGGTGTTTAACCCTGGGGTCGGCAGAAAAGCCGCGAGCAATCACGATCTCTGCGTCTGATAGCATCTGCGTCGAATTTCGGGTGAGCGAGTTGGGGCTGGCGCGATAGAAGGCGAGCGGCTCGTCGACCATCACCCAACGGTTGCCGAGACGCGCGACACGCTGCCACAAATCCCAGTCCTCACACGTGCGCAGCGACACATCGAAGCCGCCTAACTTGACGATCGTGGCCCGGTCAATCAGCAGCGCGTGAGTACGGATGGCACAGCGTCGCGAGAATGTCTCGAACGGTTGGATCGCAACTTCGTGGGCGATGCTCGACGGGGTGAGTTCGCCATCGGGCATCACGCGCCGGGAACCGCAATAGGCGGCCACTGCATCGGGCGCGGCTTCCAGTGCGGCCAGCATTTTCGCGAGAAAGCTGGCGTCCACCCAATCGTCCGCATCCAGGAACATGAGCCAGCGGCCGCGCGCCGACGAAATCCCCTTATTGCGCGCGCCGGCGGCGCTATGTGCAGAAGAGTTCAGTGTCCGAAATCGGGCATCGCGCCCGACGTAACCGGCGATAATTTCGGCGGTGCCATCACTCGAGCCGTCATTGACGACAATCGCTTCCCAATCGATCATTTCCTGTTCGAGAAGGCAATCGAGTGCGCGTGCCAATGTCGGCTCCGCGTTATGCGCTGGAACCACGATCGAAACTAAGGGATCTTCCGCCATACGGTCTTACCGGCGCCTGGTTCGCAGATAGAACAGGATCCCCGAAGCGTATCCGGCGATTTCCCTCCACAAGAAACGATCTTCAGCAGTCCTGTGGCCGAGCAGTCTCCTGCGAACTCGGCCGAGATACCAAAGCGGCATCCATTTGAAAGCTTGTTTCAAATTTGATTTGACACCGGTTCGCTCACGCTGGACGAGCAACGCGGCTGAGTGACCGCGCATATAGAAGTAGATTTGCCTGGTCAGGCCTTCCATAGTCTGCCTGTGGAAATGGAAAGCAACGGAGCTCGGCTCGTAGCGGCAGTCATATCCGTTGGCCAGCAACCGATACCAATATTCGGAATCGCCTGAACATCCGGCTTGGCCGACGTCGAGCCGCTCGTCAAACAATCCCGCGCGGTCAAACACTTCGCGCCTGAACGCCATGCTGGCGCCGGCCCCAATCTTCCAGGCTGGATATACCTCGTACTGTCTTGAAGCGAAGTCGGCCGCGCGGAAGATTTGGGATGCATAACCCTGCCCGAAACTCCAGAATGTCTCAAAATGACGCTGCGCCTCGGTGGCAATCTCGGCGGGCAGAACAAGGCCTGTCACCGCGCCGGTCGAGGGGCCATCGAATGCAGCAACCAATTTTTCCAACCAACGTGGATGAAGCAGAACATCATCATCGGTATACGCAACGATAGCCGAGGACGCTCTCTCAGCTCCGCGATTGCGGGCAATATCGAGGCCGGGCCGATCCTCGCGCAGATAGATTGCACCCGCCGCCAGGGCGACCTGGCGAGTTTCGTCGCCTTTCGATGCGTTGTCGACCACGATGATCTCGGCCGGCGGTAAGCTTTGCTCAGGAAGAGACGCCAGGCAGCGCCGCAGCTCGTTCGGCCGGTCGCGCGTGCAGATGATCACGCTGGCGCTCGGCAAGTCCCGAAGCGCCAGGGTCGGTCTTGAGTCCTGCGCCGCCACAACTGGAGAAACGTGGCATTGACCGTCGCTCCCCTTGAGTAAATGTCCGACCGGCAGCCCGCCGCGCCAGAGCACGATCATGCCAGAATCGCAATCCTCGGGAGCAACTTGGGTGTCCAAATCCACATGCCGGATACCTACGCAGCCATCCGGGCCAAACAACTCATGCAGTTCTGCATTCAACAAATTTGCGCGCCGATCCGGCGTGACGGACATCTTCACCAGCCCATTTCGCTATACAGGGGCCGAAATTCGCCCTTGTCGTTTCGCATTCGTCTCACGAACATCTTGAGCCATCGAGGAACCAGTCGGGCCTTGCAATACTCTTCCAACATATTGGGTAGGCCGCAGATCGCTACTCCCGGTTCCGTCGCAAAGAGCCTCCTCAGCAGCTCGCTGGCCGCGAAAAATTGTCCCTCAATCAAAGCTCTTATGGCAAGCCAACGGATCATGTCGAACAAGTGGGCATCGAAATCGCTCGCGAATGACGGATATTTTTCACGAAATTCGGCAAGGACGATTTCACAGGAACGAAGCATTTGCATGACATCGCTCGACATATTGACGCTCGTCATCCGGTAACCGACAAGGTACTGAGGCACGAGGCGAAATTCGTAATTTTCCGCTATCCTAAGGCACATTAGAAGGTCCTCGCAGCCTTGTGCGTTCCTGGCTCGCAAGGACGGATCGAATTGTCCAACCCGCTCGAATGCGGAGCGACGTAAGAGCATCGAACTTCCATTGCCGACCAGGTTCTGTCTGCACATGCGCTGGAGAACGTGACCTTCGGCGTCAGGCTGATGGCGCAGCGAGAATACCCGACCATCCTGGTCGATATGCGCAAACCAGCAATATGCCAAGCCCGCCGAGGAGCCACCTTCCCGCAAGGCGCGCAATTGCAGTGCGATTTTCGAGGGAGCCCAAAGATCATCTGCGTCGACAAACGCCAGAAACTCCGCGTCGGTGGAGGCCGCGCCGCGGTTGCGAGCGTGCGCAACACCGCCATTCGACTGCCCTATGAGGCGTATACGTCGATCTTTCTCGGCATAGGAGGCTACAATTGATGGGGACTCGTCCGTCGAACCATCGTCCACCACGATAATGTCCAATGCGTGGTAGGTCTGCTGGCAGATGCTGGTCAGGGTGGAGCGAATGGTTCGCTCGGCATTGAACATAGGGACTATGACGCCAACCGTGGCTTTGTCATGGATCATCGGCGACTTCGTTTCTCCCTTAGTGGTAAAAACGGTTATGCTGTCACGGGTGTCAGTACCTGCTCTTCAATTCGGGGCGAATTCGCGGCGAGATTGCGCGGGCGTTCCATCCGTCTGACCCGGGGATTGCGATCGCGACAAAATCACGTCGAATCCAGGAAGAGGCGCGAGATCCATCGCGTCTCGGAAACGCTCTTCCATTAGCTTCTCCTGAATAACCATGTCAACCCGGGCACGGATCGGCGCTCCTGATTGTGACTCGTTTTGCGCGGAAGAGGAGATTGCGCGTTTTTGCGGGCTGCCGGACGTTCTTTGACTCCCAAGAACAAACGGATTCAACGCAGAAACCACCCAGCTTATCGATCTGTTTGCGGTCTCGGTTGCACGATCACGCTATCTACCTTATCGGGCAAATGGGGATGTGTCGGCGCTCTTATGGATCCCGTCGTTATCGCGTCCGGTGGCAGCAGTATGACCATGTTTGCCTCACGAACCGGCCACAGCGGTTTTCCGGCTGCGAAGAATGCGACTGCAATCACGCATAACAATAGAACGACGGCGAACAGGTTTGCGATGATTTCGCCGATATGCATCAGGCACTCCGTGGCAAAGGAACACCCGCCGCATCGCAGGTGGCGGCGGGTGTTGGTCTGCAACAACCAAACTGACGAAGAAGGGACCATGCTCGCCAGCCCGTGGAGCCAATGCGCTCGCCGGGTGTTTTGTTTCGGCTTTGGGACCAATGCGCGAGGACGTCGGACTTCGGTCTGTCTTCACATAAACCGAAGGGTTGAACCAGTGCTGGGGCAGTACGCTTGTCGAACGAAGGCGATAAATTGTCCCCCTTGCAGCCACATCAACAATCCATTTCGACCAGCTGGCAGTCAGCCTCGGTTGATCGTCACCTTGCCTTACCAACGCCGGTGACATCGCCTCGAAGCTCGATCTCCTGGCCGTGGGTCACCTTCGACGTTCGATCGACGATCGAGTGCGGCTGTCCATACCGCCTGCGCACCTTCGCCGTGATGGCGGCCTCATCGCCGATGTTGATGCTGCCCTTTGCCATGCGGATTTAACCCCGAACAGCCGAGTTGGTTCGCAAGCAGTTGCTAATGGAACAATCGACCGGCCAATCGGTTTAGGTCGCGCGGCATGGTTGTTCGGCATTTTCTCACCCGCCGCTATCGGAGTTCGCTCCGTTCCTCCGAAAGAGGCCTGCCCGAGTGGACCCTGGGGCAGGCCTGTTTCGCTTCTCGGCGGCCCTGGAACTTGCGCCCGAGGCTCACGTTCCTCATCAGCGGAAATCACAAGGATATGGCCATGCCCAATAATATCTCTCGTCGCGAGGAGCAGCGTGGCACTCGACGTGTGATGATGTGGGGCACTGCCATCGCCCTGGTGGTTTTCGTAGCGCTGTTGGCTTTCATGCTCTGGCCCGCGGTAACGCCGTAGCCGGATTCAATCCCGGAAAGCTGCCGTCGTGTATGACAGAAACGCCGATAGCCCGCTACGGATGTGCCACCACCATCCGCGGCGGGCTAAGGTGGCCGGCGCCTCTCGTTGGGGAGATTGCCTGAAAGCGGGCGCCGGCCTGGCGAACCGTGAGTCCGCCGCACATTCAGATTGGCTAAATTAGGTCTTTTGGACATGGTGTGATCACGTACCCATTGCAAGCGTTCGCCCGCTGGTTCACTCCGGCGGGCTTTGTGGTCAAGTTCGGCGTGCCCCTTGCGCGCCGGAACGGAGAGCCCGCTTACCTCCGCCACAAAAGAGAGCGGGCCTCTTACAACTCTGGCAGCACGGCGCGCTATATGCCTCGGCCCCGCCACAGCAGCCGGGCCTCTAGTCCATGGACAGAAAAGGCCCGCCACCCCAGGGGAGTAGCGGGCCTCCGCCTCTCCTATCGACGATGATCTCATCTCGCCGGTTCTATCAAATGATGCAGCGGCCGTTTATGTTCCGGCGCAAAGCGCGTGAGCGAAAAGTCCTTGACTCTGGCGCGGCTTGGCGCGTGCACGCTCCCGTTGCAGCTGTGAGCTTTCGGGAGGTTGTCCATTCGGACCGGACCGAGGAAACTGGAGTTACCAGGCTTCAGCATCCACCGGAGGGTCCGAATGAACATCCACAAGAATGCCCGTCTCACGCCGCTGCGTCGAGAGGAGATGGCGTTGTCGGTGATAGAAGGCGCTTTTTCCAAAGCCCATGCGGCGCGCGTCTATGGCGTGTCGGCCAAGATCGTGGCGCGCTAGGTCGAGCGTTATAGGACCGAAGGGCGGGCCGGCATGGTCGACCGCTCGTCTCGGCCCATCGTCATCCCGGGCCTGACCGAACAGGCTATTGCCGAGCGCATCGTCGCCTTGCGTCGCCAGCGGCTGACCGGCAAGCACATCGCCAGCGAGACCGGCGTCTCGCCCGCCACCGTCAGCCGGGTCCTCAAGCGAGCCGGACTGTCGCGGCTCAGGGACATCGGGCCGGCCGAACCGATCCGGGCCTCCGTGGCTCTGATCGACTACATTGCCCTGCAAGACGTCTCCATCATGCCCAGGCGACGGCTCGAAGGCGGCATCATCGATCGTAAACTTGCGGACTGTCACGTAACCTCCTCGGCTATATTGGCAGAGCTATCGCCCAAAGTTGGTGATGGCGGGATTCGGAAGGCCGCATATCGTGGGGGTGCTTGACGCCACCAGTTCTCCACCGAAGTAGGGATATGCGGTGTCCAACGATAACGTCAGCCACTCAGCCAGGAATCTTTAACGATAAGTCCGCGCACGGGGCACGTGCCCTTCTCGCCAAAGCGGTCGAGGTTGCAGACTTTCGCGGCTAGCATGCCGATTTGAAGACCGCGGACGGCCACCAACGCGCACGATCGCCACCAACGCGCACGATCGCGAGCCCGCCGGTGCCGATCCTGGCCGCATCCGATTCTCGCCCTCAATCCTGCCGCCCTGCATGCGCCGCTCGAAGTCCATCGAGACGCTGCCGATCCTTTAGTGAAGGGGATTTCGATCAGCGACTTCTCCGAGGCGCTGGCGGCGCTGCTTGGCAAGCACGATGCCGGGTTGTGGCGCGGGCTCGACGAGGCCCCGCGCTCGTCGTCGCCGATGGCGCACTGTGCGCTCGCGCTCTTATGAGGTCTCGTGCTTCACGGGGCTCTTGAGCGGCACGTCGTGTGGCTGGTGGTTTCATCGAAAGGCACAACTACCGTCTGAAACGGCAAGCGGCTTCCCGTCCAGGGACTATGAAGCCCTTGAGTATCCGTCCTCTCTGCTCTATATGATGCGTGATGACTGATGCGCGGCTAGGGCGATGTGAGAACAACACTGGCGATCGATGACGATGTCCTTTTGGCGGCCAGGGCCATGGCCAGGCAGCAGGATCGTAGCGTCGGCGAGGTCATTACCGATCTCGCCCGGCGCTCGCTGCGCCGTCCTCAGGCCGGCGGCGAGCGCAATGGGATCCCTCTGCTGTCGCCCCGGCCGGATGCACCTCCGGTCACGCTTGAGACCGTCAATGCTTTGCGCGACGAGCTACCGTGACCTTCCTGCTCGATGTCAATGTGCTGATCGCACTGATCGATCCTGGCCATATCGCCCATGACGACGCGCATGGCTGGTTCGAAGTGACTGGTAACGCCGCATGGGCTACCTGTCCCATCACCGAAAACGGCGTTCTCCGCATTGTCGGCAACCAAAAGTATCCTAATTCACCCGGCTCGCCGGCTGTCGTTGCGCAAATCGTTACTAAGTTGCGCGCCCTGCAGGGGCACAGCTTCTGGCCGGACGATCTGAGCCTCGTGGGCTCTGGCGATATCGATGCGGCGAAAATCCTGACCTCGGCACAGGTCTCCGACACCTATCTTCTTGCACTCGCCAAGGCGCATGGCGGCCAACTTGCGAGCTTTGACCGCAGGCTGTCGGCGGCGGCCGTGAAGGGCGGGAAGTCTGCGTTACACCTGATTCCCACAAGCTAGCCCCCGGGCCGAAGCGCGTAGGGTGTGCTCGGATTCGAACTCGCTGGCCGTCCTGGCCTGTCCGCAGGTGAACTCCACGCGCACGTCCAACTTGTTGGCAAGCACGAAAAGGGGGCACTTTGCTGACGGCCCGGTACTCGCTGCTCGTCGTGGAAGCCTTGTGCTTGACTCGGTCATTCCGGCCAATTTTCCAAAGCTGGAAGAAACTGGTCTGCCTCTGGCGGTGGATATCTTGCTGCAGAGCTCGCCGGCGCGGTTTGGCCCGATAGGCAGTGCGACAGGGTCGGAATCGGCGCTGTTGCTTAGGCACAGGTTCAGGCGGCGCCGCATTCGGGCCCCAAGCAATCGAGGGTCAAGGTATCCAACGACCCCAACTTCGACTTCATGGGGCCCGTCTTTTGCCGCAGCCGGCAACGCCGGAACCGACTGTCGCCGCCGGTGACGGCTCGGAATCGACCTATCAACGCATCCGCGCCGGTCAGTTCTAAAAGGTAACGGTCGCCGAGTCCCTCAACCTGCAGGGATGGCAATTGGTCGACGAGCTCAACCGCGCCATCGCCGGTGAAAAATGGTCGGGTTATCTGTCGCCGCTGTATGTCGTCAAAGCTGACAATGTCGAGTTCGATGCCGCACCATCGAGCTGCTCACTGAAAACCGACGACCATGTCGCTATGTCATCGCTAGAATTCGTGACAGTTCAGCGGGGGGCGTAGATGCGAAGCATGGTGCCGTTGTCGTAAGCGGCTGTTACGAGAACGTTTAGCTTGAGCGCGTCCGCCAAACCGCTGAACAGAGGCTTGCCACCGCCATAGGCGATCGGTCGAGTCAGGATGACGTACTCATCAATCAGCCCTGCCTTCGACAACGCCTGAGCGAAGCCCGCGCCGCCCCATGCAATGATTTCGCCGCCGGGTTGCTTTTTCAATTTAGAGATTTCCTCGCGTAGATCACCGTTCGCGATAGAGGAATCTGGCCAGGTAGCCTCCTTCAACGTTTTCGAAAACACGACCTTGGGGATGTCGTTCATCGGCGCGGCATAGGCATCTTCGGATTTTTGCCAGTATGGCCCCATTTCCTCGTAGCTCACGCGGCCCATGATGTGTGTGCCGGCGCGACGAATGCGATCGAGTTTCCAGCGCTTGAGCTCTACCGGTTCAGGAAAACCGCCCGTCGACATTCCTTCCGGCGCTACCACATATCCGTCGATTGACATGGTCATGATCAAGACGACTTTTCGCAAAATGGTCTCCGTCCGATTACCTCCGCCGTGGTCCCGCCAGCGCCAAGCAGATGGGTTCAGGGGAACCGCTCGCGCGCCGAGGCAATAGGGAAACTCCCACGCCGCCGACAGACGCGATGAACATCATCATCAATTTCGCACAGCCAATATGGAATGCGCCGCGCCAGATCCTTTCTTAGCCTCTGGGAGTGCGATTGGAAACGCTCAATGAGCGATGCGCTGGAGCATGAGGCGGCCTATGGCGACGTGTATCATCGCTTCTAAGACGTCGATGCAGGCTTCACAGTAGCGTACGAGGCGGCGCCGGCGCGTCATCCAAGCGAAGATTCGTTCGACGACCAGTCGTCGTGGCAGGACTTTGAAGCCGGTTCGGCCTCGATGCACTTGACTCTCTATGACGAAGTCGAGGTAGGCGGACTTGCCCGTCAGTATTGCGCTACGCTTCCCAAGCTTAACGCGTTTCACCGTTTCATGAACGGCGAAAGGCGTTATCTCTTTGTTTGACGCAATTCTTGACGGAAAGCCGCCAGCACTTTCATGTGGTTGCTAGACTGCAGTCAGATTGCCGAAGAACTTGCGGATATCGTCCACAAGAAGGTCGGACGTCTCAGAGGCTGCGAAGTGGCCGCCACGGGGCATCCCGGTCCAATGAACGATGTTGTTGGAGCGCTCGGCGAAACTGCGAACGGATCGGAAATCCTCAGGGAACACGGCCACGCCAGTTGGCGTCGGGTTGTTCATCTCCCGATATCCTGCCCCAGTCTGCGCGTCCTCGTAGTAGAGGTTCGCGGCCGACCCGCTGGTGCCGGTGAACCAGTAGATGGAATTGTTGGTCAGATAGTGTCCGCGATCCACACGAACTGCACCTGCACCCTCAAAGCCGAACCACAGTTCCGCATTCCAGGCGAGTTGGCCGAGCGGCGAATAGATGAGCGCGAAGGCAAGCGTTCCGGGGCGTTTCGAACTGGACCGCCTGGTATCCGCCGTATTTTTCGAAATTAGCCAGGTTTGCCATTCCTTCCATCTCGAAGGGTGACAGCTTCTCCATTTCGCCTGGCTGCCTCGAGGGAAACGCAAAGATCTGAAGAAGATGCGTTCCCACGAGACCCTCCGGGCCCACCAAAATTCTTAGATTTCAGCGGGTTAACGCGAATTCGCCGCAAAGTGGGCCTATCTAGAGCTGGTTGTTGGTTATTCGTACATCTGATCGTTTCCCGGAAGCGGTGCAGCGTAAGGGCAAACGTTCATCCTCATCCGGGAGCTAAATTCTCCTGCTTGTTAACACCAGCAAACGTAGTGCAGATGCTCTTACTCTGAAAGATTTCCGAGTGATGAGTGCGGTGATCGGCGGCAACGACGTACGAATAGGCGGGTTTTGACTGGACACAGATCCTACATTTCTGGCGGACGGCAGCTTGGCGCCCGATCGCAGCCATTAAAGTGACGCTGTTCGTCACCTGGAAGCGGACACTTAGACCAAATTCGGCAATGGACGGCTCTTCCCGTGGTCCCAGGATGTCGAAGTGCCTAACGCCTCACTGGAGCCGTGCTTTCTCTGACGATCAACCTGATCGCCAGCTCCCGTTGCCGCAAATGCAGCCGTTGCGATGGGGATGCCAGGATGTAGTCGGCAGCAATTCGGCCCATGTCGCGTGCTGGCACTTCCAGCGTGGTCAATTCAGGTGAGGTGAGCTCAGCAATTTCGAGATTGTCGAAGCCAACGATCGAGACCTCCCGGGGGACGGCGATCCCGGCTGCGTGGCAGTGTTTGATGGCACCGGCTGCCAGAATATCGCTGCCGCAAAACACCGCGGTGGGCCTTCGGTCTTCTTCCATCAGTCGCCGCATGCATCTCCGGCCGTCATCCAGCCTGTAGGCTCCTTCGACAACCGGAACCCTCGTATGGTCGATGCCTGATCGTTCGAGCTCATTCAGGAAGCCGTCACGCCGGCCGGCCGCACGATCATTGTCCCGTGTGATGCCCGCGATCATCCCGAATTGGGAGTGGCCGAGATCGAGCAGGTAGCGAGCCGCCGTGCGCCCCGCCTTCTCGTTGTCGAAACCTACCGCCGCGCCCGATTCCATTGATTTCGATGTATAGGTATAGACATACTCGATACGCTTCTGTTCAAGCATCGCTAGAGTGGTGGGCAGGTGCGTTGATCCGACGAGGACCACCGACTCGACGCCGCGCTCGACCAGCAGACGAGCCTGCTCATACTCAAGATCGATGTCGTAGCCAGAAGTATTGATGATCAGGGAAACGTCCTTTTCAGAAAGCCGGGCCTGAAGCCCGTCAACCATGGTGGCATAGATCGCGTGGTCCAAAGTCGGAATGATGGCACCGACCAGTCTTGTTCGCGTGGATCGCAGCGCTCTTGCGGAGCCATTGGGTACATAGCCAAGTTCCCGGGCGGCTCGCACCACACGATCCCTGACGGCCTCATTGACGTTTGGATTGCCATTCAGGACGCGTGAAACAGTGGCCGGCGAGCAGTTGGCAAGCCGGGCCACGTCAATCAGTTTGGCGCCGCCGTCTTCGATATCCATTGAGTATGGCCATTGCCAATTTTGAGAAACCGTTTTCTAGATCGCACAATTTCTTTCAAGTCGCCAGATATCTTTTGCAGCGAAAAGTCCAGAAATCTGGGTTGACAGCGGTAAGAAAAAGTTGTGAAAACGATTTCACAAGAGCGCAATCATAGCGCCACGTAAAGGGAAGAGACATGCTCAGCGGGATCAAGGTCGTCAGCTTTTGCCATTTCCTGCAGGGTCCAGCAGGCGCCCAGTATCTGGCTGACATGGGTGCTGATGTCATCAAGGTCGAGCCGATAGATGGTGCTCATGAGCGGCGGTGGTCGGGCGCCGACGTATATGTGGAGGGCGTCAGTGGCTTCTACCTGTGCGCCAACCGAAACAAGCGGTCCATCGGCGTTGATCTGAAAAGTCGCGAGGGCAAGGAAGTAGCGCGCCGGCTGATCGCCGAGGCCGACGTGGTCATGGAGAATTTCCGGCCGGGCGTGTTCGCCAAGCTGGGCTTCGACGACGAAGCGCTTCGCGCGATCAATCCCACACTGATCTTCGCCTCTGCCAGCGGGTTCGGCGCCACCGGACCGATGGCGCTGAAGCCGGGTCAGGACCTTCTCGCTCAGGCGCGGTCAGGCCTCATGAGCGTCACCGGCACCCCCGATCGGGGTCCGACGCCGGTCGGAGCGGCGGTCGTCGACCAGCATGGCGGCGCGCTGCTGGCGATGGGCATCCTGGGCGCGCTTGTGCGCCGGCTTCGCAGCGGCAAAGGCACGCGCGTCGAAGCCAGCCTGATCAACTCGGCGATCGATTTGCAGGGGGAGCCCCTTGTCAACTACTTCGCGGGCGGGATGAGCCGCGAAGTCCTGAAGCGCGAGAAGAACCTTGCCACCTGGTTTCACGCTGCGCCTTATGGTGTCTATCCCGCCACGGACGGCCATGTCGTGATCTCGCTCTGCGACTCCTCGGTTCTGGCCGAGTCGCTTGATAGCGACGGTCTGCGCGAAGTCGTAGACGTTGACCGATATGCGGATAGGGATGAGTACGCTCGCCGACTGGCCCAGGCCACGGCGATCTTTTCTGTGGCGGAACTCGCTGACCGTTTTGATCGCCATGGCATCTGGTGGGCGCCGATCAACCACTATGATGACCTGCTGGCTGATCCGCAGCTGGGCCACGCGCAGGTGTTCCGCCAGGTCACCGTGCGCGGCCGCACCATTTATCTGGTCAATCATCCCAACCGCTATGACGGCGAGGTGCCGGCACTGCGATGCATGGCGCTCGAGATTGGCGAACATACCCGCGAGATCCTGCATGAGCTCGGTTATGCCGAAGGCGAGGTCCAGAGCCTGTTGGCCTCGAAGGCAGTGGTCGCCGCGAGCGGTATCGGCACTGCCGTGGAAAGGAAGGCGTCATGATGCTGAACCAGGCTGCTCCAGCGGTCAGGGGCATGACTGAACGGCAGCCTTCCGGCGACCGCGGTCTTGCGGTTGTCACAGGCGGTCGACGCGGCATTGGCCGCGCCATCTGTTGCGACCTTGCACGGGTGGGCTTCGACATAGCAATCGTCGATATCGTCGACGACGAGAACGCCGGCGAGACGGTCGATCTCGTGCGCGCGCTCGGGCGCAATAGCGCTTTCTACCGCAGGGACATCTCCGAGACATCGGGCAACGCGGCCTTTGTCGAAGGCCTCGAACGCGACCTGGGCGAGATCACCTGTCTGGTCAACAATGCCGGCGTGCAGGTGAGCGTGCGCGGCGACCTTCTGGATGTCACCGAGGAAAGCTTCGACCGGCTGATTGGCGTCAACCTGCGCGGCACATTTTTCCTCACCCAGGCAGTCGCCCGCGCGATGCTTTCAAGGCCGCAAATCGCGTCGGAGCGATCGGTCGTGACGATCACCTCCGCCAATGCCGGCCTCGTCTCACCGGAAAAGGGTCCGTACTGCATATCGAAGGCCGGGCTCTCGATGGCCTCGCAACAGTTTGCGATCCGACTGGCGGACGCCGGCATCCGGGTGCACGAGATTCGCCCCGGCTTGATCCAGACCGAAATGACCGCCGACGTCTACGAGAAGTACTCGTCTCAGGTCGAGGCGGGCCAGCTGTCGGCGATTCGACGGTGGGGCCAGCCGGAAGACATTGCTCGCGCGGTGGCGACCTTGGCTGCAGGCGGCCTGCCATTCAGCACGGGAGACATCTACCACATCGGCGGCGGCATGCAGATCCACCGCTTATGAGCTTTTTTGAGCAAGGCGTGAAAACGATTTCTTGAGGCTCAAGATGAAAGATCCAGTTCTCGAGATGCGCGGCATCCACAAGCGCTTTCCCGGTGTGTACGCGCTGAATGACGTCAGCTTTGCGGTGCGCAGAGGCAGCGTCCATGGCGTGATCGGCGAAAACGGCGCTGGCAAGTCGACGTTGATGCGCGTCCTTTCCGGTGCCTTCCTTGCCAATGAAGGCGAGGTGGTGGTCGACGGCGCTGTCGTGCCAACGCCGACGCCGGAGCGGATGCTCGAGCTTGGCATTGCAGTCATTTACCAAGAACTGGCCCAGGCGCCCCACCTGACGGTTGCCGAGAATATTTTTCTTGGCCGATTGCCGAAGACCGGGCTCGGCACCGTCGACTGGCGCAAGGCCAAAGCCGCGGCTCGCGAGGTGTTGGACAGATTGGGTTTCCGGGTTGATCCGGCCGCCCGGATCGATGCGATAAGCGTAGCCCAGCGCCAAATGGTGGAGATCGCCAAGGCGATCGCACGCGAAGCGCGCATCGTGGTGCTCGACGAGCCGTCCGCCGTGCTGGGCGACGCCGAGTTGGAACACATGTTCATGACGATCCGGCGGCTCAGCGCCGAACAGGGCGTGTCCTTCATCTACATTACGCATCGTCTCAAGGAGCTCTACGAGATCTGCGACGACGTCACAGTGCTGCGCGATGGCCAGGTTGTCGCGTCCATGCCGCTGGCGCAGACGACAACCGCCGACCTCATTCGCCACATGGTCGGGCGGGAGCTCAAGGACGTGTTCCCGCCCCGTCCGAAACCGGGCCGGGAGGTGCGCCTGGAAGTGCGCAACATTTCGCGAGCTGGCGTTTTGAAGGATATTTCTTTCGATGTCAGGCAAGGTGAGATCGTCGGCATCTGCGGTCTCGCCGGGGCCGGTCGGACGGAGGTGCTGCGCGCAATCGCCGGCGCCGATGCGATCGACAGCGGCGAGATCAGGGTCGACGGCAAGGCGGTCGCGGTCGATGGGCCGCGTGCGGCGCTCGCCCACGGGATCGGCTTACTGCCGGAAGACCGCAAGACCGAGGGTCTTTTCCTAGAACAGTCGGTTGCCTTCAACGTCACCGTTTCCGAACTGGCAGCGATCGTCCAAGGCGGCCTGATCAGCCGCAGGCGCGAACAGGAGCAGGTTTCCCGCTTCATTCAGCAGATGCGCATCAAGACGCCAAGCGCCGATGCCAAGGTGCGCACACTCTCGGGCGGCAACCAGCAGAAGTGCGGCATAGCCCGGCAGTTGCACGCGGGAACCAAGATCCTTCTGGTGGATGAGCCGACGCGCGGTGTCGACGTGGCCGCCAAGCGCGAGATTTACGACCTGCTTGTCGAGTTGACCTCCAAACGTGGTGCGGCCGTAGTGATGGTCTCGTCCGAGCTTCCGGAAATTCTAGGCCTTTGCAACCGCATCGTCGTGATGCGGGAAGGCACCATCTCGGCGGTCCTGGATGGGGAAGGCGCGACCGAGGAGACCATCATGGCCCATGCGGTCTGGCAGTAGGAGCGAGATGGGCATGCGCAGCTACCAGCAGTTCATTGGCGGGCGGTTCGTGGCCGGTTCGGGCACGGGATCAATTGAACGCAGAGCGCCAGCAAGTGGCGAGCAGGTCGCCACTTATGCCAATGGCTCGCCCGCGGACGTCGATCTCGCGGTCGAGTCGGCACGGACCGCGTTCGAGGAGGGTCCCTGGCCTCGCATGAGCGGCATGGAGCGAGCCGAGGTACTCAACCGCCTTGCCGATCTCATCCACGCCAACCGTGAGCGGCTGGTAAGGATAGAGGTGGAAGAAGTCGGCAAGCCGATACGGTTTGCCCGTGGCGACATTGACGGCGCGGTCGGCCTGACGCGTTACGCCGCCTCCCTTGCCATGCAGATGGCGGGTCTGTCCTATACCAACATCGGTGAGGGCAAGACGGCGCTGGTCACGCGCGATCCGGTGGGCGTTGTGGCGCTCATTACGCCATGGAACTTCCCGGCCCTCATTCTGTCCCAGAAGGTGCCGTTCGCGCTTGCCGCCGGCTGCTCGGTCGTGCTGAAGCCGTCCGAATTCACATCCGGTTCGGCCTTCGAGATCGCGGCGCTGGCGAGCGAGGCAGGGCTGCCCGCCGGCGCCTTCAATGTTGTCAGCGGCTATGGCGCGACGGTCGGCGATCACCTGACAGCGCATCCCGGCATCGACTTTGTTTCCTTCACCGGATCGACCCGCACCGGCAGCCGCGTCGTCGCCAACACATCGCGCCACCTGGCCAAGTCCTCAGTCGAGCTTGGCGGCAAGTCGGCCAACATCGTCTTTGCCGATGCCGACCTCGATGCCGCCATTGATGGCGCGCTGATGGGTGTTTTCTTCAACAACGGCGAATGCTGCGTGTCAGGCTCGCGGCTGTTCGTTCAATCGTCCATCGCCGATCAGTTCATCGCCAAAGTGGTCGTACGGGCGCGCGCGATGAAGGTCGGTGATCCGTTCGACGAAGACACCGACATTGGGGCGCTGATCGACAGCAATCATCTGGAAAAGGTGGCGGGATTCGTCAGGGGTGGGATCGAGGACGGCGCGGAGCTTGTTCTAGGCGGCAACGTTGCGGGAGGAATGGCCGGACACTTCCACGAGGCAACCATCTTCGATCGTGTCGAGCCGCGCATGGCTATCTTCCGCGAAGAGATCTTCGGCCCTGTACTCAGCATCACTCGGTTCGACACAACAGACGACGCGGTGCGACTGGCCAATGATACCGCCTATGGCCTGTCGAACTACATCTGGTCGAAGAACATCGACACCGTCCTCACCGTGGCCAAACGCCTGAGGAGCGGCTGGGTCCAGGCCAACACAATTATCGATGGTGCGCCGCAGCTTCCGCTCACCGGCGTCAAGGGCTCCGGTTTCGGTTACGAAATGGGACAGGCCGGTTTCGAGGAGTTCACGCAGCTCAAGACGCTTCTAATCCAGACCGGATCTCGTACGCCGGTGTTCCCGATCCGAGGCGGTCAATGACCACCCCCCGCCTCATCGTATCCGACGTCGACCGGACCTTGCTCACCCACGACTATGTGCTGCCGCAGCGGGTCGCCGATGCCATACGCGCGGCTAAGGACAAAGGAACTGTCGTCGTTCTGGCGACCGCACGTTCTCCGCTCGGTGTGAAGCCATTTGCGGACCGGCTGGGTATCGCCGATCTCGTCATCGCGTTCAACGGCGGCTGGATCGGCAATGTTGCAACCGGGTCCACGATCTCGCAGCAGCGGATACCGCGCGCCGACGCCCTGCATGCCATGGCAACGGCGCAAGCGGCAGGCGTCCGGCCAATGTGGTTCACCGGTGATGCTGTTTTTGCACTGACCGACGACCCGCTCGTCGCACGCGAAGCCGCAGTGACGAGGGACCCCTTATTCGTAGCTGAAACGTTTGAAGCGCTACCGGGCGAACCCGGCAAGATCATGTGTGTTGCCGGCCGGGCCTCCGACCGGGAAGCCTTCGCATTGCTCCGCGAAACGCTTGGTGAACAGCTGTCCGTGTCGGGATCGCATCCGCGCCTGCTCGAGATCGGGCCGCCGGGGGTATCGAAGAAGACTGCAATAGGCCTCGTCACAGCGCGGCTTGGCTTTGCGCCTGATGAATGCGCGGCCGCCGGCGATGCGGAAAACGACGTCGAAATGTTGGCCTGGGCGGGAACCGCGATGACCGTCGCAAATGCTGTGCCGCCGGTCATGCAGCTTGCGCACTTCGTTGGACCGTCCTGCGACGAAGGCGGCCTGGCCGACGCCATAGCCTGGCTGATGCGGAGCCGGGAGCCGATATCCACTGCCGCGCAACGAATGGGAGGAAGGGATGGTTGAGATGACGACAAGACAAGCATCGGCCGTGCTTCAGCCGGGGTCCATGGGACGCCTACGCGGTTGGGCGCAGAGCCTCGGGCTGCTCTGGGTTCTGATCGTGCTGTGTGCCTTCGCGATATACCTTTCGCCGAGCTTCGTTCACATGGGCAATGTGCTGAACGTCGGTCGTCAGGTCGCTCTGTTCGGCATCGTCAGCGTCGGCATGACCTTCGTTATCCTGACACGCGGCATCGATCTTTCGGTCGGCTCGATTGTCGGGGTCGTAGCGGTGTCGACGGCGCTGATGATTTCAAACGGCGTCTCGATACCACTGGCCATGATCGCCGCGCTTGCCATCGGTGCCTTGTTTGGCGCGGTGAATGGTGCGGGCGTCGTTTTTTTCGGCATGCCGCCCTTCATCATGACCTTGGGTACGTTGGTGATGGGCCGCGGCATAGCCATGACGATCGCCAATGGCGAACCGAAGGCGCTTGGCGATGCTGCGGATGCCTTCGCTTATCTGGGCAGCGGATTTCTGCTCGGCATCCCGGTTCCGATTTGGCTTTTTGCCGCCATCGCCGCCGTAGCCTTCGTCGTCCTTCGTCACACGCCGTTCGGGCGCCGGGTCTATGCCGTCGGTTCGAACACCGAGGCCGCGCGGCTGGCAGGGATAAGCGTGCCCCGAACCCTGATGTCGGTCTATGTGATTTCTGGCCTGCTATCGGCGCTGACCGCCCTGGTTTTCGTGTCGAGGCTAACAGTCGGCGAGCCGACCGCGGGAACCAACCTCGAGCTTGAGGCAATCTCGATCGTCGTCATCGGCGGGACTAGCCTGTTCGGCGGCGAGGGCGGCGTGATCGGCACGGTCATTGGCGCCGCGATCATTGCTGTAATGGCTAACATTCTGAACCTGCTCGGCATTTCGCCCTTCACTCAACAGATCGTCAAGGGCGCCATCATCATCGCTGCGGTGATGTTCGAGGTCTACCGCCATCGCGTGCGGTCCTGACATCCAGGCGTGTCCGGTCCTGCCGCAGCAGGCCGGTTGGGGCGGCTGGAAAGCTAAACTGAAGTCCAAAGGAGGAGTTTTGAAAATGACCACTCGCAGACATTTCCTACGCACGACCGCGCTGGCCGCCACGCTGGTGGCAGGCGGCATGCTGACCGGCGCCGCCTTCGCCGAGGAGAAGATCAAGATCGGCTTTAGCCAGGGCACCATGAATCACCCGTGGCGCGTGGCCATGGTGGAGGGCAACAAGAAATATGCTGCCGAGCATTATCCGGACGTCGACCTCATCGTCACCGACGGCAACAACGACGCATCCAAGCAGGTGGCCGATGTCGAAAACCTGATCGCGCAAGGCATCAAGGTGCTGATGATCTCGCCGCTGACCGAGCAGGCATTGACGCCCGTGGTCAAGGAGGCCATGGATGCCGGTATCAAGGTCGTCACGCTCGATCGCAAGGTCAATACGCCCGTGACGGTGCATGTCGGCGGAGAGAATCTGCCGCTCGGCATCGGTGCCGGCGAGTTCCTCGCCAAGAAACTGAATGGCAAGGGCGCCATTATCGAGTTGCAGGGCACTGCGGGCGCTTCCGCCACCATAGACCGCAACAAAGGCTTCGCCGAAGCGATCGCGAAATATCCGGACATGAAGGTCGTCGCCTCGCAGAACTGCGACTACACACGCGACAAGGCGGTCAAGTTCATGGAGGATATGGTTCAGCGCTTCGGCCCGGGCCAGATTCAGGCAGTGTACGCGCACAATGACGAAATGGCGCTCGGCGCCATCCAGGTCCTCGAGACTGCCGGGCGGCTTAAAGAAGTGGCGGTTGTCGGCATCGACGGCCAGGAAACCGCGTTCGAAGCCGTCAAGCAGGGCAAGCTCGCGGCGACCTTCGTCTACCCGTTCGTGGCGCCGGAGGGAATCGAGACCGCCTATAAGGTCGCCAAGGGCGAGCAGGTTCCACCGACCATCACGCTGCCCACAGTTTCCGTCACTGCTGACAATATCGCGCAGATGATCGGAAAGGGCTTCTGAAGCCACGATCAACTGGGACGCCGCAACCTGCGGCGTCCCGCAGATTTTGAAGGGAATCCAATGACGAGCGAGAAAAAGCTATTTGTTGCCCAAGGCGTCATTCCAGCCTGCCTGATGCCGTTCAGCGCTGACCTGGCTGTCGACGAGGCCGCCTATCGCCAGCATCTTGGCGATGTCGGTTCCGTGGAGGGCATCTCGGGCATCACCATCAACGGACATGCTGCCGAAGTACACGCGCTCACAATCGAGGAACAGTTCCGCGCGATCGTCGTGACCAAGGATGTCCTGCAAGACAGGGTCCCGACAATCGTCGGCGTCTACACCAATTCGAGCCTGGAGGCCGCCCGCATCGCTGCCTATGCAGAGCGTGAGGGCGCCGACGCGCTTCTGGTGTTCCCGCCCGACTTCATGACGCTTGGCGGGCACCTGAGGCCCGAGATGATCTACGAGCATCTGCGGCGCATCACGGGCTCGTCGCGTTTGCCGATCATAATGTTCCAATATCCGCTCGCCTCCAATCTCGCCTACCCGTTGGCAACGTTGCTGGAATTGTGCCGCCGCTTCCCGTCCATCGTCGCGATCAAGGACCAATGCGGTGACGGCAACCTGCATGAACGTCAGATCCGGGAACTGAAGGCGCTCGATCGGCCGGTGAATACGCTGACCACCCACAGCGCCTGGCTGCTTGGGTCCCTGGCTCTCGGTTGTGACGGGCTTCTGTCGGGGGCCGGAAGCGTCATCGCCGATCTGCAGGTCGCGCTGTTCCGCGCCGTGCAGGCGAATGACCTGAAGACTGCCAGGGCAATCAACGATCGCATTTATCCGACAGTCAGGGCTTTCTATGATGCGCCGCTTCTCGATATGCACAATCGCATGAAGGAGGCGCTTGTGATCCTCGGCCGATTGGATGAAGCCCATGTCAGGCCGCCACTGATGAAGCCTGGTGCTGCTGAAATCGAAAAGATCCGCGGGTTGCTGGCCGAGGCTGGTCTCGGCGCGGGCTACAGAAAGGTCGCCTGATCGATGACCGAAGCTCTTGTGCGGACCGAGGAGCCGTCTCCCGGCATTCGCCTGCTGACGCTCAATCGGCCCGAAAAGCTCAACGCGCTGTCAAAGGCGTTGCTCGGCGAGTTGCGCGACCTGCTCGCCATCTGCGAGGCTGATGCCAGTGTTGGCTGCGTGGTTCTGACCGGAGCGGGACGTGCCTTTGCGGCGGGGGCGGACATCTCCGACATGCTGGAGCGCGGTGTTGCCTCCTACAGCGATCCGGAGCGGCTGGCTTGCTGGCGGGCGATCGAGGACTTTTCCAAGCCGATCATCGCCGCCGTCAACGGTTATGCGCTGGGAGGCGGGCTCGAACTCGCGCTGATCTGCGACATCATTCTCGCCTCTGAGAATGCGAGATTTGCCACGCCAGAAATCAAGATAGGCTCGTTTCCGGGTGATGGTGGCACGCAGCGCCTGCCACGGCTGGTCGGTAAATCGTTCGCCATGCAGATGGTGCTGACCGGGGAGATGGTCGACGCGGCGCTGGCAGAACGCAAAGGACTGGCCAGCGAAGCAGTCGCGCCTGACAGGTTGCTGCCGAGGGCCCTGGAACTCGCGGCCTCGATTGCTGCCAAGTCGGTCGCCATCACGCCTTATGCCAAGAGGGCGGTGTTGGCCGCGTTCGACACCGATCTGAAATCCGGGCTGGAGATCGAGCATCGGCTGACGGTTGAGGCATTCGCGAAGGAGGACCGCGTCGAGGGCCTGCGAGCCTTCGCCGAAAAACGGTCGCCTGTGTTCAAGGGCAGGTAGGCCCTCGCGATCTGGCGCGAACTAGGGTGGAGAGATCTATGTGGGACTATATCATCATCGGCGCCGGTTCGGCGGGCTGCGTGCTGGCCAATCGCTTGTCGGAAGATCCCGAAGTCAAGGTGCTGCTGGTGGAGGCTGGCAGTCGCGATTGGAATCCGATGATCCATATTCCCGGCGGCATCGGCAAGTTGTTCGGCCCCGGCGTCAACTGGCGCTTTCATACCGTCCCTCAGACGAATCTCGACAACCGCTCCATCTGGTATCCGCAGGGGAAGACTCTCGGTGGGTCGAGCTCGATCAACGCCATGATCTATATCCGCTGTCAGAAGGAGGACTACGACAATTGGGCGGCGCTCGGCAACGAAGGGTGGGCTTACGAGGACATCCTGCCCTATTTCCGAAAGTCGGAGGACAATGACCGCCTGGTCAACCGCTACCACGGCCAGGGCGGACCGCTATGCGTTTCCGATCAGGTGGGCCCGCACCCGCTGACGCGAGCCTTCGTGCGCGCGGTGCAACAGTATGGCCTGCCCTATAATCCGGATTTCAATGGCGACACTATGTATGGCGCCGGTTTTTATCAGGTCACGTGCCGAGATGGTCGCCGCCGTTCGTCAGCCGTCTCCTATCTGCATCCGGTCAGCAATCGCACCAACCTCACGGTGAGGACTCATGCCCGCGTCACCCGGGTGGTGGTCGAGAACGGCCGCGCGGTTGGCGTTGAACTGGCGGAGGGGCGATCGCGGCAGGTTCTACGGGCCGACCGGGAAGTGATCGTCTCGGCGGGTGCGATCAACTCGCCACGCCTGTTGCTGCTGTCCGGCATCGGGCCTGCCGACGAGTTGAAAGCGCTTGGGATTGATCCCGTGGGCGATCTTCCGGGCGTCGGCCGAAATCTGCAGGATCATCTATGCACTAACGTCCATCTGACCCTGAAGGACCCGATCAGCTATGACGGTCAGGACCGCTATCCCAAGGCTTTGCTGCATGGCATCCGTTGGTTGCTGTATCGCAACGGCCCTGCCGCTTCGGTTATCGTTGAAGGCGGTGGTTTCTTCCAAACCGAGGGTGCGACACGGCCCGACCTGCAGATCCACATCGCGCCGGCAATGGTGGTGCGCGGCGGTCAGACGCGGCTTGATGGACATGGCTTCACCATCAACTCGACATTCCTGCGGCCGCGCAGCATAGGCTCGGTCAAACTTCGCTCTTCCAACTTCGCGGACGAGCCGCTGGTCGATCCGAATTATCTTTCGGATCCATACGATCGTACCATGGCGCTGAAAACGGTCCGCATCATTCGCGAAGTGCTGGCGCAGAGTGAGATCGCCAGGTTCATCAAGGTCGAGCGGTTGCCTGGGCCGGCCGCGAGGACCGACGAGGAGATCATGTCCTATGTCAGGCAGTATGCCTGCTGCGATTACCACCCTGTAGGCACATGCAAGATGGGCGTCGACGAGATGTCGGTCGTCGATCCGGAATTGCGCGTGCGCGGGATAGAGGGATTGCGGGTGATCGATTCCTCGATCATGCCGGTCCTCATCAGCGGGAACACGAACGGGCCGACGATGATGATCGGGGAAAAGGGCGCGGATCTCATAAAGGGCATCCGATCTGGCCGGATGCATCCCGCAATGGCGGCGGTCGCCTGACCAGGGGCTCTCCATGCAATTCCTCGTCCTGTCTCGCCGCCGGACTGACCAATTCGGCGACGACGACTTCGAACAACTGGCACCCAGCGAGGGCGCCCAGTCCCGCCATCTCTACAGCATCGGCTTCACAAGGCAGATCTGGCATCGCGGCGACATCCCCGGTGCGTGCCAGATTGTCGAGGCAAAAGATGAGAGCGAAGTTCACGAGAAGCTGGCGACGCTTCCGCTGGCGAAGGCGGGGATGCTCGATTTCGAAATCATTCCGCTGAAGCCTTATGCGGGTTTCAGTATTCCGTGATGGCAGCCGACATTCCGCTTCCGGCCCCAATGCGGTCTTTTCCGCGGGTGATGTCGGTATCGGACGGGAACATGAGTATGCACTCAGGCGAGCGGAGTCGTTGCGGCTGCCCATCCCGGCGACAGGCTCAACACAAAGCCGCTTGATCGGATCATCCTACGAGCGTGACGTCGGCAGCGCAAGAAGCGAGGACAGCAGGTGCGAGGCCTCGCGGCAGACTATGGCTCCCGCCTCTGCCAGTTCATCGCCAACATCCACTGGAAGGCTGGTGTTGGATCCTTCTGGAATTTGATTGAGCCGGCCACCAATCAGGATCGGGATATCCAGGCCTCGAGACGTCAGATCCCGGCGCAGCTCCAGATAGTAGTCGAGGGCGACTCCGTTATACGTGCTTATCGCGATCGCCGTTGGCCGGATCTCGGTTGCCATTGCCGCGAGGGCCGCGGCATCGGTGGAGACTCCGCCATCGATGCTTTCGACATTCAACTGCTTTAGAATTTCCTCGATCAGCATCTTGCCGTGTTCGTGAACGTCGCTTGTCGCAACGATGACATTATGCCGGCAGTTTCGCAGCGCGACACGTTGATCGGTTGTCGCAAATTCGAGTGCGGCCTCCGCCATCTCATGGATTTCTGTCAGGATTGTTGCTGGCACCAAGGGCACACGCGCCTGGCTGCGGCTGTCTTGCAGTCCGACGCCGAATTCCCGCTCCAGTCTGCGCGCCCCAAGGCGCCGAAGCGCGAGCAGCATTTCAAAGATGTCTCCGACGTCGACGCCGACAGCGGCAAGGCCTTCTCGCACGTTTGACGCAAAGCGCTCGCCTGCGCTGACGAGAACCGAAGCGATCCGGTCGATCTCGGTAAAATCGATCAGCGGCTCATACAGCCTTGCGTGCTCTGCCAACCTTCCCGCAAACAGCTGCGCTTCCACCACCTCGTCTATTTCCGGGATACGCTCGTTCTCGGTGACGGGAACGGGATTGATCGCGTGCCCGGTCGGGAACAGCCGCTGGCCCAACGCATCGACAAGAAGATAGCTTCCAAGGCTCGCAAAATTCTGTGCGGGCACGCCTCGGTAGCTGATCGTGTTGCCATAGATGACGGTTCCAGGCGTAGCGTCGATCATCGCTATCGCCCTTTGGAAGGCGAAGCGTGTCACCGGATCGGAGAAATGATGTCCAAAGCAATGGCCCATCGCTACGTTCGCCAATCCGGTCACGATTGAACGCTCAAGCAGGATCATCCCAAAGCAGCTGGCAAGATCGGTAAATTGTGCGGCAAACCCGTCGTCGAGATTGGAGTGCACGATCACCGGCGCGGGTTGTTTGGCGATCAGCCCGATTGCCTTCACCGTTGCAGCTGTGGCCTCAATGTCATCGTTCCAACCGGGGATGCGGAAAGTGAAATATTGGCCAAGATTGCCGATTGCGGTGCTGCCTGCGGCAAGCGCTGCCTGGGTATTCTCAAGCGCCGCAGGGAAACCCAGCACGAAGTCGCCAAAGTGCGGCGCGGCCGGCGCACCTTCGGTCAACGCGATGAAGTCCTCGACGTCCGGCAAGATCATGCCGGTTCCACGAGTTGCGCTGGCCCGAACAGCACGCGGGAGTGCCATCGACCAGTCAAGGCAAAGGACGTACCGATCCACCCGCACGCCCTTGGCCTCACATGCCTCCCAAATCGAGCGATAGGCGCGACGGCTTTTATCATGGTCGCGATAGCCGATTTGAGCATGTTGCATGACCGCCCCTTCGGCCATCCTCACCCGTTTATATTCCATTTCACTACCGACACTCATCGCCGACAAGAATGGCGATGGGCCAATCGTCCAGATTTTGGCCAGCGCGCCTCCTTCACGCAGCAACTCGGTTCCTGCTGGGAGTTCTGCTTCCGGAAAGATCGTCTCTCGGGCTAGCATGTTAGGGATGTGTCCATTTGTCCTGCCCTTGACTTTGGCTTCGGTCGGCAGCCCAGATCGCCCGCAGAGACCGATTCCGTCGCGGCATGACCATCGGTCCGCCGCGTTTTAGCAAGGGATGAGAGTGTCGAAGGTCGGAGAGCGCGATTTGTCCAGCCGTCGCTTCCGCCCACGAAACTATGGAAGAAACTTCAGCAGCGCAGCCACGACCGCCTCGGGGGCATCCTCCTGCACGATGTGTCCGGCACCTGGAATGATCTTTAGCGTCGAGCCCGGAATTTTCTTGGCTAATGTCCGCCCATGCTCGACCGAAATCCACCTGTCCTGCTCTCCCCAGAGAATAAGGACAGGGCAGCGGATTTTGGCATAACTGGGCTCGACTTCATCGGTGTAACGCTCGTCCATCTGGGCGACCTGCCGATAAAACGCAGCCTGGCCCTGCTCGCCGAACCAGGGCGTCGCGTAGAGCGCCATTGTCTCGGCCGGGAGGGTTTGATGAGCGGAGCCCGCGATGTAAGCCGGCACGATAGCTTCATGAACATAGGCGGGAAGGCCAGCAAAAACGGCTTCGTGCTGGCGCGCATGGCGGATCAAGGCGGTTCCCCACGGCGCTATCGCCACGGGGTCGATTAAAGTCATGGAACGATAGTTTCGCTCGCCGAGCAAATGAGCGCGCAAAACAGTCGCGCCACCGAAATCGTGACCCACCACATCGGGACTATCGAGTTCCCAATGCTCCAGCAAAGCTTCCAGGACCTTGTTCTGAACACCGAGCGAAACATCCTGACCATCGCGCATTTCAGACTGGCCGTAGCCCAGCAGGTCGTAAAAGTAGACGCGTCGATGATCGCAGGAATAGGGGATGATCTTGCGCCAGACGGCCGAACTGAACGGTGTCCCATGAACCAGGACAAGAGGCGGCCCCTCTCCGACGGCGCCCCAGCGGACCTTTTGCCCGTGATAATCGAATGTCTGGGATGGCTGGACGCTAGTGTCGTGTTCGTTTGTCATGCCTAACCTCTTTCATATCAAGTTCAGGTTAGGTATGGTTGGGGGACACCATCTACGCAAATCAAAAATAGTCGTTCAAGGATGCAAAAAAATTCCATCGCCGAAGAGCAACGCTGCGTAGTAGGCGACGGCTTCATGCCCTGGCCTGTTCATCGTTCTTCCCTAAACGAATTGGGCGCAGGCTGGCGCCGAAGCACCAACGTCGCCTATCAGGTGAATGGCCTGGATTGCCTGGAGCCTGTCCTCTGGTTTCGCGCGTTCCAAAAGGCAACGCTGTTTGGTCAAGCCTATGCACCAATGGTCCCCTAGATCTTTTATCGGCGGACATCCCGTCCTCGACTTCTTGAACACTGGAGGCGGTGACACGAAAGCGCGCGACGTCGAAAGACTGGAAGCCTTCTCCGATGTTTTGACGTGGGCAGCGGCAGCGAGTGTGATCGACGCAACCGAATATACGGCGCTGGCACGGCTTGCGGATGCGTCACCTCGCACTGGATTGCATTGCCTGCAGGAGATGAGGATTCAACGCGAGAGCGTCTACAACTTCGTAACGGCCGCGATAGAGCAAAAGCCGCCCGCCGAACTTGATCTCTTGCAGATTGAAAGCAGCGCTCGTGCAGCCATAAGCCACGCTCGGCTGGTGCCGGGTCCTGCTCATCATTCAAAGTGGCAGGTCGATTTTTCGGACGCGCAGCTGTCGCTGGTTAAATTCAGACTTGATCTAGCCACATCGGCACTCGTAACCGACCCCGCCATGTGCCACGTGAGGCAATGTGAAACATGTAGTTGGCTGTTCCTGGACCCGTCTGCCACAAAGAGGAGGCGATGGTGCTCCATGGCGGTCTGCGGTAACCGAGCGAAAGCGTTGCGTCACTACCACAGAACCCGGGCGACCTGATCTGAAGCGGCTCAGTAAGTTGGATTGGGGTTGGCGCAGGCGCACGTCAGCACGATCGCGGTCTCCCATTTCCACTGCTCTAGGATGACGCACATGAATACCTTTGTAGGCAGATGTGAGTGTGGCAGCACCAAATTGTCGTGCAGTTTTCATGGTCGATCCGTCGGCAGGTGCGGCTGCTTTGAGTGTCGATCGCGAACCGATCCTGCCGAAGAATCCGTATTTGCGTGGTCGGACACATTGCACCTGGAGGGCCCGTATCAGCGCTATTCCGGAGAGATCGCCGACAACATGGTAGAAAAGGTGTTTTGTGCCGTGTGCGGCACGATGATCTATGCAATCGAGCCTTCAGGCAATGAATTGGCCTATGTGCACGTTTCGACACTATCCGGGTTTTTCAATTGAGCGCTAGAAGCGCTTGGAATATCCGTAATTCGCCTTCGCCGGGGCCGCTCACTCCTGCCTCCCGCCTGTTGTGGCGATGTGCTGAGGCCGCCCTGTTCAACCATAGGCGTCCGGCCTGAGGCGTCGCGCAACTGTGATGTTCTTGTTGAGTGTTGCTGGTTCGACTGCCTCAAGGGGAACGCTATTGCTGCGTGTTCTTTTTTCCCGGCTTGTCACCAAGCCACGTTCCCCTCTGGCGACTAGTCCTCTTCTTGGTACCGCCAGACGCAACGCGCTTGCTCGCAGGGCGATCACCATCTCTCGAAGCGATACCGCACCAAGCTGCTCCGCCGTCCCCGCTCAGGTGCGACTAAACTTCCAAGAAGGTCCGGACGTGGCTGACGAACAATTCGGGGTACTGAAACAGCGAGCCGTGGCCGGAATCGGGGTAGAGGACCAACTGGGCGTTGCCTAGAGCCTTGAACATTGCGTAGGCGTTGTCCGCCGGCAGCATCGCGTCGTGGCTGCCGCTGACCACAAGGACCGGCTGGTGGATGGCGCGCAGAAGGACGTGCTCGGGATCAGGTGTGGCGCACCAGGTAATAAGCGCCTTGGCCTGCGGATCCGTCACCGCGCCGCCATTATCGGTGTCCCGGTCTTCCTTACGCACCTTCGCCCGCTTCAGGAACGCCAGGCCGGCCGACTGGCTGGCAGACGACTTCGTGAAGAACAGCGGCAGGCGGGGGTCCGGCGCGTCGGTTTGGGAAAACGCGTCCTGCAGAACCGCCAACAGATGCTCCTCACCGCCTCTCGGAGCCGTGCCGACGAGGATGAGCTTGCGCACCAGGCGTCCGTGCTCGGCAGCGATCTGCTGGGCGACGCAGCCGCCGAGGGAAAAGCCAAGAAGGTCGACTTCGGAGAGGCCGAGCAGTTTGATAAAAGCGACCGCGTCTCGGGCCATCGCTGCGATATTGTCGGGCGTTTGGCCTGTCGAGCGGCCGACCCCGGCGTTATCGAAAGCGATCACCGGTCGATCGGCGGCCAGGGCATTCACGACGGCGGGGTCCCAGGCGTCGATGTTGCCCGAGAAATGCTGGAGGAGAATCAGCGGCGTTCCGATCGATGGGCCGAGGCGGCGATAGGCGAAGCGGATTCCGCTGCCTTCGATGTAACGGGTGGGCGCCGTTTCTAGCGTTGCGGCGTCCTGGCTCGGGGTGTCGAACTCAGTCATGTCATCCTCCGGATGCTTGGCATTAGAAATCGAGTGGGTGCAACTGGTGCGGTTTCAGCCAGGTCTGAGCCGTTCGCGGCCCAAGGCATGCCGTAGTTCGCCCAGCACGCGCGGTGCTCCCGGCACGAAGTGCCGGGAGCGGTATCGTCACTTCACGAGCGCGGCCTTTTCAATAACCGCGGCGACTTCCTTCGCGTGGACCACCAGGGAGGCATGGCTGCCGGCGACATCCTTCGTCTGGGCCTTCATCCTTTCGGCGAACAGCTTCTGGACCTCGGGTGCGATGACCTTGTCCTTCGTGCTGATCACATAGAACGTCGGCTTGTCGTGCCAGGCCGCCTTATCGACGGGAGCTTCGAACGCCGTGTGGTTCAACGGGAGCTGATGGTTTGCCAAGGATTCGGCGATCTCAGCAGAAAGGTCAGCCGCGACGGCTGAAGGAAACACTTTGGGATCGATGTAGAGGTTGCCCTTTTCGTCGGGATGAATCGCCGCGGCGCCTTCGGTTGCCGGACCGCTCTTGGCTAAGCTCGCCAGAGATTCTCCCACGTCGGGCGCGAATGCGGAGACGAAGACGAGCGCCGAGACGTTTGGATCGTCACCTGCCTGCGTGATGACCACACCGCCCCAGGAGTGGCCAACGAGAACGGTCTTGCCGTTCTGTTTCGCGAGCGCCTGTTTGGTGGCATCGACGTCCGCCGCCAGGGAGGTAAGGGGGTTTTCGACGAGCGTTACGTTGTAGCCCTTCTTCGTGAGGATATCGGCAACCGGCTTCCAGCTCGTCTGGTCGACGAAAGCGCCGTGGACGAGCACGATATTGTGGGCCGCCCCCTTGGGCAGCTGAGCTGATTGGGCGGGGGTAGCAACTGCTGCTCCGGCCATGAGGACAGTGGCGACGGTGAATAGAAGATTTCGCATTGGTTACTCCTGTTAAGATGACGGACGACGCGGGTCCGGGGAAGGGTAGGCGTGTCGGCAAGTCGCGGTTCTCCCATCTGCCGTTCGGGTGATGGTTGCCGCGCGACCTGTTGACTCGACTTGCGATCAACTAATACGTGGAGCATTTGGACGTTAGGCCTCAATCGTCCGAATATTGTGTCTGACCGTCCGTCGCACTAACATCGGGACGATGGACATCCTCGCTGAAGTGCTCGATCGCGTTCGCCTGGGCGGAACCTTGCTGTTCCACTTCGAGCTCGGCCATCCCTGGAATCTTGCGTTGGCAAAGCGCCCCTACGCCCTGTTCCACTATCTCAGCAGTGGCTCGGCTACCCTCGCGCTCGAAAGTGGACGAGAACTCCACCTGACCGAGGGCGACTTTGTTGTCGTCACACGTGGCGAGCCCCATGTGCTCTACTCGGATAGCCGGATCGAGCCGTTACCGATTCTCCACATCGACCGACTAGACGGGCGTCTTGGGCTCGTTCGCCACGGAGGCAGCGAGCAGACGCACGCGACGATGATCTGTGGTAATTTCACTGTGGCACGGCCCTCGCGCGGTAGTGTTTTGGAGTTGCTTCCGCCCCTGCTTCTCCTGAAGCCGACCGAAGACGGAGGATGGCTTGAGGCGATTCTGCAACGCATGGTGAGCGAGGCGGCGCACGCGCGTCCTGGCCAAGGCGTTGCACTCTCACGACTGACGGAAGTGCTCTTCATCGAGGTGTTGCGAAGCTGGATCAAATCGCTCGGCCCCGGGGAAGGCGGTTGGCTGGGGGCGATGGCGGACCCGCACATAGGACCGGCACTTCAGTTGATCCACGAACGACCGGATCGGCCCTGGACACTTGGCGAGCTCGGGCAAAGCGTGGGACTTGGTCGTTCTGCGTTTTCGGCCCGCTTCACCAAGCTGGTCGGGGAGTCCATGTATCGCTATCTGATCGCACGCCGGATGTCGGAGGCCGCTTTTCTGCTCGAAACAAGCGACGAGGGGATTGCTCGGATTGCGACCCGTGTCGGCTATGAGACCGCGTCAGCATTTTCGAAGCTGTTCCATCGACATCATGGTCTATCGCCTGGCCGTTACCGAGCGGTCCGCCGGTCTGACGGTGGCCGAAGGCAAGGAGGCGTGCTGGAAGCAGAAGTGGCCGATTGAACTCGACCAAGCCAGCATCTGGAAGGTCTGGGAACGGCGACTTGGACAGGAGTGCTCAGTTTGGACGAGATACGAACTGTCGTCGAGTTTTGGCTTGATCACAGGGCGACAACTGCTTTCGCGATGTTGCCATCCAGTAGTGGACAGTCTGCTTGCGGCCCCAATCGAGACGCTCCTTGCGCGTCGAAGAACGTCGTTAATGGTGCGACCGCGACTTTCCAATGAGGGACTGATACACCGTCACGATCCTTCTTCGTGAGATAGGGCGAGTGAGGCGTTCATCGGGCGAAATGCAGCGTGGTAGGTGGGACAAGAACATCGAAAAACATTGGAGCAGATTTGAATGCTTTGCTGTCCCACTAGTTCCTAACTGTTTGATTTAGCTTCTTTTCCTAACATCCTCCGGTGCCAGAATGCCGAGCTCGCGCCCGACAAGGGCGCCGGCGTCACCACCATGCGCGCCGTAGCGCTCGTAACCGAGCCCTTTCATCAGGGTGTCCCAGGCTTTGGCCGTTTTTGCGCTGTCTCAGCCGGACGAGGTCATCGGGCTCGACAAGCCGAAACCCGGCAATGATGGAATGACGAGATCGAACGCGATCGACTCGTCGAGTCCATGCGCCTTCGGATGCTCAGCCGCCCTATGAGGTCGAGGAATTCGACGGAACTGCCCGGCCAACCGTGGCTGAGGATCAACGACAGCGCATTGGGCGCCGGCGATTTGACATGGATGAAATGAATGGGCTGACCGTCGATCTGCGTCATGAACTGGGGTAGCGGTTGAGCTCGCGCTCGTGTTCGCGCCAATCGTATTCGTTCCGCCACTGTTCGGTCAGCTGCATGATGAGCTCGATTGGCTGACCCCGCGACCAATTGTGGGTGATCGCCTCCGGCCAGCGCGCCTGGCCGAGACGGTCTTTCAGATCGGCAATTGCTGCGTCGCTGATCGGAATCTTGTAGGGTTCAATAGAGAGCATTTGGCCTTTCTCCTGAGGTCGTGCGATTGCGGTGTACTGGCGATAGCGGTCAGCAGCGAAATGCCCCCGGCCGAATTTGCGGCGATAAAGACCATGATTCCGATGTGTGGAAGCTGAATGGGGGCACGGGCGAGGACGCATGCTCGCGCCAGACCCAGTTTTTCGTTGTCAATTGCAGTTCAGATGGACAGTCTTCCGCGCATCACGATCACTCCGGCGCCAGAGATCTCCGGCTCCGGGGCCAGGTTGACCTGTAGGATGCTGCGCCTCCCCATTTTGGTGCCCTATTCGATCTCGATGAAGCCCAAGATCAAGCCTTCGCTCGCAAGGTAAGCACCGAGGGGGCCGGCCGCCGTGCCGGTTGCTGCATCCTCCCATAAGCCTACCGTGGGGTTGAAGAAGCGCGCATAAGCGCGATGTGGTGCGGAGACATCCAGGGCATACACATAGCAACCCTCAGCAAACACGGCGCCGAGCAACTTGAGGAGGCCCTTGCTGGCGGGTTCGGCACGATCGACCGCCGCTGCATCGCGCAAATGAACCAGCAGGTGCGCTACTCCCGTGTCGGCGATCCGCGGCGCCGGTTCGGCGCGAATGTCCTCTCGCGCCAGGCCCAGCTGCGCGAAGAGGTCCAGCGGTCGCAGGATAGTTAGGTCTGAGTGGATCATTGCGCTATCGGCATCCGTTGCGCCCGTTGCTCGAATTGTGGGAGGTGAGCCGTTAGCAGCAGCGTATATTCTTAGCCAGCGGCCTATTCGTCCCGCCGGATCACGCGCTTCTCCCATCGGATTTAGCCAAGCCGTTACTGAAGCGGAGGCATCCCTGCTAAAATTTCGGCGTCCTGATTCAAAGGATCGAGCTGTTCGTCCGCGCAGACCCGATTGAACACACGTTCGCAAACAGCCAGATCGAGTTGGCTAAGACAGGTGCGATTGAACGCCGACGCAGCATTTGAGCGACCCTTCAAGGGCCTGCCGCTCGTGCTTTGCGGCAGGCCTTTGCCACCGAGGCTTGAGCGATATTGTCCACAGCTTTCTAGTAATATTACTTCATACCCGGCGATAGCGTTGTCACAGTAATCCCAACATCTGTGCGCACTCGCGAGACCTGTATTGCCCGGCAGTCATCAATTGGTAATAATCTCGCCGCTTGTTTTCTGGTATACAAAAGCCGCGCCGAAAATTCGCCGCCTCTTGTGGGGTTCTGGTGCAGCCAAGTTTGCTGGCGCTGACTTTCAGACTCGCCAGAGAGCATCCGAGCTTTGCCGCAATGTCTTTCAATGGTTCATTATTAGCGTACCCATCAAGAATTATCTTGCGGCGAGCTTCTCCTTTGAGCCTTTCGGCCATTTCCAGTCTCCTCAACCACGCTTTCACGATGTCGGAATCTATAGACAGCAGTCCGAGGAGTGTCGTTAGCCGCGCATCCAGAAACTTATCTCGGGATGCATTTCTTACTGTAATCCAGCGTGATCGCCGATGCGGTCTACAGGCTTGCCAGATGCCCGGGATACACCACATGATTGCGAGGGCATGGGCATACCGGATTCGGATATGGCACCACGCGCGTTGGACGCTAAAAAGCAACACGAGGCGCATGCCGGGCAATCGCCGGAGCGTGAGCGACGTCGCTGGCCGCGCGAGGTTCAACCTGGCGGTGAATCCGCTCCACCTCTCGCGCCGGCGCTGGAACCGTTGACCTTTTCAACGGTCAAACTGCCGCCAGAGGATCAGTTCACCGCTTGGCAAGCGCATATGTCACCGCTTGTTGAGGTTAAGTTGCCGGATAACAAATCGCTGGATGACGGCTTTCGTGCCGATCACACGGCTTGGAACCTCGGTGGCATGCTGATCGTTCAACAGCGCGCGCCCGCGCACAGTTATTTGCGTTCTGCCGCGAAGCTACGGTCCAGCTCGATCGATCACTGGTATGTCGTCTTGCCACATACCGGCCGGTCATGGACGGAGGTCGATGGCCGCGTCGCGGAGGGCCAGCCTGGCAAACTGGAGATCAGATCGCTTGGCTACCCGTTTCGCGGCAGGGCAACGGAATCCGAAAGCCTCTTTGTCTATTTGCCACGCGATTTGTTCGCCGATGCGGCCGGGACCCTCGACGCGGACAACAACTCAATTCTGTCCGGCAACTTCGCTAACCTATTGATCGATTACATCAACAGCATCGTAACAAGATTGCGCGATCTCACGGAGGAAGATCTGCCCCGCATCGTACACGCAACACGCAGCATGATCATTGCCTGCCTTGCGCCTCCGGCCGAACATGCCGCGGCGGCCGAACAACTGGCGGGTGTCGCGCTCATGGAGCGAGCGCGTCGATACGTCCAAAACAATCTGGACGCGGCTCATCTGACACCGGATTCAATGTGCCGGGCGCTCGGCGTTTCGCGATCTCGCCTTTATCAGTTGTTTGAACCAAGCGGTGGTGTCCTCCATTACATTCAAAGTCGCCGGCTGTTGGCCGCCCATCTTGCGCTTAGCAATCCGGCGGACAGCCGACGTATTGTTGAAATTGCGGAAGCCTCCGGGTTCAGTTCAGCGGCAAACTTCAGCCGAGCGTTCAGCAAGGAATTCGGTTACAGTCCCCGCGAGGGCCGCAGGACGATGGTATTGCCGCGCCCAGCCCCCTCTGTTTCCCCTGGCGACCGCGAGAGGGCCTCTTCCTTTGAAGCTTGGCTCAAGGCGCTTAGAAGCTGAAGGAGGCGTCGTCGGCGGTTGAGATCGGCGACACTTCCGTTCGTAAGATGCCAGATGGAATGCTCTTGGCTTGCCAGGTGCCAATGCCGCAACAGGGGTATGGGAACGTGCGGACCGGCGGCAATCCAAAGTAGCTCGGGGCCTCGGAGACGGCACAAAGTGATGCCGCGCCGATATCGAGATATGTACGCCTGGATAAGTATTTGGATGCGCAGCTAACGACAATGCGACACTACTCGTAGATGTTCGCGATGACCTGGCGGGGGCTCGGCACAGGCGGCAGGTTTCGAAGTTGGGGGGAATATCTCACCGCCTGTGCCGATCGCGCCACCGCTATCCGTCAAAGGTGGTGGCGTAATTGAGTTAGCGCGCCAAGGCCGGGGGCGGCCGCCTGGTGTTCGTTCCGTCGCAGAATGGCTTAGTGGGGGCTCGATGGCTTAGTGGGGGCTCGGCACAGGCGGGGCAGGTATCCAAGTTGGGGATATCGGACCGCCTGTGCCGCTCGCGTCACCGCTGTCCGTCAAAGATGGTGGCGTAGTTGGGTAAGCGTGCCAAGGTCGACGGCGATCGGCTGGAGTTCATTCCGCCGCAGATGCCAACGCTTGTCGAGCAGCCGCCCCAAAATGAGGGGTGGGTTCACGAGGCCAAGCTCGACGGCTACCGGACGCAGATCATCATCGGCAAGGGCGGCGTACGTCTCTACAATAAGAACGGCAGGGACTGGACGACAAAATACTGGCCCATCGCCCTGGCGACCGATCTGCCCTGCCAGGCGGCCATTCTCGACGGCGAGGTGATTGTGTCAGGCGTGCGGGGTACGCGCGATTCCCCTGAACTGGAAGCCGCGATATGGAACGAGCCGAGCCGGCTGATGTTCGTCGCGTTTGACATCCTCCATCTCGACGGTCGCAACCTTGCCCCGTTGCCCTTGCTGCAGCGCAAGCAAGCGCTGCGGCAATTGGTTGAGCCTGGACTCGACAAGATCCAATACAGTGAGCATTTTGAGGGCGACGCGCTGGCGATCTTTCGCGCCATCGAGAAAACCGGGCTTAATGGCGTCATCTCGAAACGCGCCGACAGCCGCTACAGAAGCGGACCGTCTAAAACATGGCTGAAGGCCAGATATTCGAGCAAGCCGATTTCAAATTGCTAGGCGACAGTGCTGCGCGGCTGCGAACGCCGCTCCCGCCCCGTTTGCCGTAATATTTCGAATCACGCCGACGCCCGCAGCAATTATCTGCAAATTAGCAATTTCTTAACAATTAATGGCCGCTTATCGTGTGGATAAACGACCGCCGGCCACAGCGGAGCATGCATCGCGGCTACGCTGCACACGGCGCTTGTTAAGAATGCTAGCTGAAAGTTTGCCAAGCTTGACGGTTATGCTATTTTTGAACTGGGGGACGCCCGTCGGCACCGCCTATGGAGGTGGCACTTGCATCCAAAGGCATCAGGCGCCGGCAAGGGGAGCGAGGGGCCTGCTTCTGACGCTGCACACGCCGCCGACGCGCTTCTCACTGACCTTTTGGCGAACACGACCGAACTTTTGTCGTTCTATAATCGCGACTTCCGGCTGACGCACTGCGCAGCCAGGCTCAAAGCCATATATGGTGGCGCGGTGGCTCAGGGTGCCGCCATTTGGGAGATCTATCCGAGCTTCCTCGATTCGCGCTGTCGCGACGAATTTCTTCGGGTGTTCCACGGCGGCTCTCCGACAAGCATCGACTTGCCGCGACAACCGGACGAAGCGCCTCGGTCCGTTTTCGTCTTCGGCACTGCAAATGGTGTTGGTATCAGAGAAACGAGGGAGCACGGCGCACGGAGCGCAGCTGAGGAGCAGGAGCACGTAATCCTGCTCCATCAGGCGACGCACGACGTGCTGACCGGACTGCAGAATCGGCGGCGATTCGGCGAGCGGCTGCAGCAAGCGCTGGCGGCCATTGGCGGACCAAAGCCGAAAGCTGCCCTGCTGCAAATCGACCTTGATGATTTCAAATCAGTCAACGACACGCTCGGCCATGGAGCAGGCGACACGCTTCTGCAGCTCGCGGCAGGTCGAATCCGCGAGGCGCTGCAGGACGGCGAATCTGCCTACCGGTACGCCGGAGATGAGTTCGCTGTTATCCAATTGGGCAAGGAGCAGCCCGCGGGAGCCGAACGTCTTTCCAGATCGCTGGTCGACGCGTTCAAGGAGCCGTTCGTCATCAACGGCATTCCCGTCTTTGTTGGCTCGAGTATCGGAATTGCATTCGGTCCGGAGCATGGGACCGACGGCGAGCAGCTGATGAAAGCCGCCGACATAGCTCTTTATGCAGCCAAGACGGATGGACGAGGTTGCGCTCGAACGTTCAACCGTTCGATGCTGCTCTTGCTCGAGCAACGCGAGAATCTGAGGCGTAGCCTTCGAACCGCGCTAGAGCGGGGCGAACTCTATCTTGAGTATCAGCCGCTCATTCGGCCACCATCGTCGGTGATCGGGTTCGAAGCGCTGCTACGGTGGCGGCACCCCGAGGTCGGGATCATTCCGCCCAGCGTGTTCATACCCGTCGCCGAGGCCGACGGTCTTATGGACGAGATTGGACGATGGGTGCTCGATCAAGCCTGTCGCCAGGCGTTGACGTGGCCTTCCTCGCTGACAGTCGCCGTCAACCTGTCGCCGGCTCAGTTCCTGAATGGTTCGCTGACAGACACGGTCGCTCAGGTCATCGACGCAGTTGGAATCCGAGCTGACAGGCTTGAGCTTGAGATAACCGAAACGGTTCTTCTTGAGAAGACCATCGACAATATCGATACGTTAAATACTTTGAATGTTTTGGGAATACGTATTTCGCTCGACGACTTTGGAACATATTATTCATCGTTGAGTTATCTAAAGAATTTTCCATTCGACACCTTGAAGATAGATCAATACTTCATCACGGACTTGGACACGGACCTCAAAAGCCAGGCGATCGTGCGATCGATCATCAATCTAGCGCACGGTTTAGGAATAAGCGTCACCGCCGAGGGGGTCGAGACGTCGGCACAGGTACGGTGGCTGATCAAGGAGAATTGCGATTGCCTGCAGGGTCATTACCTGGGACGGCCGCTCGGAGCCGAGGCAACCAGCGATTTCGTCAGGCGGTCCCCGCCGAAGGCAAGGCGAACGATGGAGGAATCAAATCGGGCGGTCTGACGCCTTGCATCCTCTGCAACTGTGAAATGGAGCTTCGTAGAAGCGATCGAGGGAGTTGCCGCGCAATTTTTCGATTCGGTGCGAGACTGAGTCATGGCGGAGCGCGGTGAAATTTTCCGCCTCGGAAGTCATCGCCCCACCAGGGATGAAACAAGGGAGGATGCCGATGGGACCTGTTCATCATGACTTGGCCGGCGGGCCGACTTTTGAGCCTATGATCCAGATCGACATGGAAATCAAAACTTTCGTCTCCGCTTGGAGACACTGCGATTATGTCTCGACATACATGGCCCGGATGGTCAGTCAAAACAGGTCAGACTCGGTCCGGCATTCAAATCTCTTTTCCTCTGCCTTCAACGAATTGCTGGAAATCGCCTTTCGTACGCGCCATGCCGACGGCGAACTGGCATGCAGGGTGTCTCGCCACGGCGCCACGGACAGGATCGAGTTGAAGTTTCCTTGCGTGCCAGAAGAGCGCCAGTTCTACGAAGAAGCCGTGTCGCAAGTCGCGGGGTTCGAGGCCAGTGAGCGATATCTTAATTCTGTGTCTGGGGATCTCGCGCCCAGCCGAGAAGTCGCACTCTTGGAGCTCGCCGTCGACTACAACGCGACACTCAGGGTCGAGGAAGCCGACGGCGGTGCGATCAAGCTTGTCGTGGACCTACCGCTTGAAGGCCTGCAACATTGAGCCCTTACGACCTTCTCCCGCGCTTCAAGGCGCAATACGACGCGAACAACCAGGAGTTCTCCATATCGGGGGTGGTCCGGCCTCAGGGGATCGATGAGCTTGGACCCAGCATAGCGTTGCTTCGTGATGCGATCGGCCGTGTGCGCGGCGTTCTCTACGTTAATGTCAGACGCCTCACGCAGATGAACAACGCTGCATTTCACGCTTTTTCAAGGATCATCATTGACGCCTGCCGTGCTCGACCCGAGCTCAAATTTGTCGTCATCACGTCAAGCGTCGTCGGATGGACCTCGCGAAAATTCGGTCGCTTGAGCGGAATCGAACCGAACATCACGATCGAGGAGTATGACAGCCAATTCTATCCGGGGCAGGGCTTCCTCGAAGAAGGCAGGTTCGTCCCAATCCTGCGCACGCAGACAAAAATGACATGGCGCCACGAGCGCGCAATCTTGCCGCGACACGGCATGAGGGCCGGGATGGTCATGGCCGACATCTGTTGCGGGATCGGTGATTTCGCCGTGCTCGTGCAAAAGGAGTTTCAGCCATCGCGGATCGTCGCCCTCGACCACTCCATATCAAGCCTGGATTATGCTCGGCGAGTGATGCGGGAGTTCGATATCCGGGGCATTGAATATACCTATGGCGATGCGTCGGAAATGCTACTCGACGAAGCGCAGTTTGACCTGGTGACCTGCCGGCATTCCCTGCAAATCTTCAATCGACCCGAACTGATCCTCAAGGAACTCTACCGCATATGCAAGCCAGGCGGTCGAGTCTACATTACTAACGAGAAGAATTCGCATTGCCTCGGCGAGCCGCGCGCCGAAAGCATCCGTTGGACATACAACGAGGTGGCAAAGCTGTTCGGGCATTTCGAGATGGACGTCGAGCTTGGGCCCAAGAGCCGGCGATACCTGATCGAAGCCGGATTCGAAGATATACGTGTGGAGACCTTCATGGTCACTAACCTGGACGGCGATCCGCAGGATTTCGCGGATGTCATTGCGGCCTGGGCGGATGTCTATGCGGGCGAGATGGCGACCAGACGCGGCGACGGACCTGAGTTCGTCGCACGGTTCCGGCAGGGCTTCCAGGACCACATTTTCGCCGCGCTCCACCCCAAGGGTTATGCGGGTTGGCCAATTTGGGTCGCATCGGGGCGACGGCCGCAATGAAAGCCGACGATGAGCGTACACCGCGCTTCGGCTTGCGTTCCTTTCGAGCCAAATTCGTATTGGTGGTCGGCGGCGCCGTGCTGTTCGACCTCCTGCTGAGCGGTGGCCTGGCGCTCTGGAACGTTCAAAAGCTGTCGCGCGATGCCACATCGGAAGTCGGTGAGGGCCTGACGACCGCGAACCAGGAATACATTCGGTCCTATGCCGAGTCGACGGCGACAAGTGTCGACTTGTTGCTCGATCGAGTGCACGGGGACGTCAAGGCGCTGGCAGGCGTGCTGCAGGCCCAGATCGACGATCCGAGGAGGCGGCAACAGGTCGGAGCGACCCTTTCGCAGGAGGCGCCCGGCTCCGTAAAGCTCGTCTACGACGCGCAAGGCGATTGGGCACAGAACCTGCCGGGCGCGCCTTCCGTGGTAAGCGTCTGGGGCTACCTGTTGGGCGCCGACCACAATCCTCTGCCGAGCGTTCAGCAGGAAATTGAAGACAGTACTGTGATCGATCTCGTCGCGCCGACTCTCATGGCCAGCGGGTCGTCCAAGCTGCAGATGTATTATATTGGTCCAAAGGAACGGCCGATTTTCAGGACGGTACCGTACACGGACCAGGCACAGACCTTCGACAAGCTCTATCCGGGCCACAACAAGGCGGAGTTCTGGGAGTTCTTCTTTCCGGGAATCTATGGTTCATGGCAGCAATGGGCCAGGGATCCGGCCTCACGTCCGGTCCACGACGACATTACTCAGACAGCGCCTTACACCGATGCAATCACGGGAAAGCTGATCGTCAGCTTTTTCCACCCGCTGTGGACGCGTGATCGCACCGGTATCGCCGGTACGGCAGGGGCAGACATCACGCTCGATCAGCTCTCGGAAGTCGTCGAAAGGGTGAAGATCGCCGAAACCGGGTTCGGCTTCCTCACAATGTCGACTGGCAACGTCGTGGCGATCAATCCGTCCGGCCAGGCGATCATCGGCCTGACGTCATCAAGCGATGCGGCCACGCAGGGTGTTACCGGCTTGGAGAGGTCCCTGCGGGCAAGCACGCAGCCGGCTGTCGCATCGCTGCCTCTCGACCAAAACAATGACGGCGTCATCCAGCACATCATGCTCGACGCCAAGGGTGAACGCGTACCCTACATTGTCGTCCTCAAGAGGTTGAAGCCGACCAATCTGTGGAGTTCGGGGCCCATCAAGTCCGAGGCGATGTCGGTCGGGATCGTCGTTCCCGAACGTGAGATCTATGCGTCCCTGTTCGCCGCGCAGCAGAGTATTTCGCGGGCAACCAACCGCATCCTGCTCTTTCAGATCGCCGCGATCGTCGTTTCGCTTCTGATTGTCTTTGCGGCAGTGCTCGGTATTTCGAAGCGCATCACCGCTGGCCTCAGGGCACTCGCCAGCGCCGCTCAGAGGCTCCAGTCCAAAGACTATTCAGTGCGCGTGAGCATTCCAGCCCGCGACGAGGTTGGAGCGGCAGGGATCGCCTTCAATCGCATGGCTGAGCAGATCAGCTTTCACACGGAAAACCTCGAGCAACTCGTCGACGAACGGACCAGGGAGCTCGGGGATGCAAATGAGGAGATTTCCGCGCTCAACGAAAAGCTGCGGGATGAGAACGTCCGTCTCGGAGCCGAGCTCGCGGTTGCCCGGCGGATTCAGATGATGGTCCTGCCGAAACCATTCGAACTCGAATCAATTCCAGGGCTGGAGATCGCGGCCTACATGCGGCCTGCCGACGAGGTCGGCGGGGACTACTACGACGTCCTGCAGAACGGCTCACGGGTCAAGATCGGCATCGGCGACGTGACCGGTCATGGTCTCGAGAGCGGCGTGCTGATGCTGATGGTCCAATCCGTTGCACGCGCGCTGCAGGAGACCCACGAAGCGGATCCCCACCAGTTTCTGGTTCGGCTGAACAGAGCGATCTATAAAAACATCGAGCGGACGAACACCAATAAGCATCTGTCGCTATCCTTTCTTGACTTTGAGGATGGGCGGGTGACGCTATCCGGCCAGCATGAGGACGTTCTCGTCGCGCGCGCGGATGGGAATGTCGAAAGAATCGATACGCTTGATCTGGGTCTGCCGGTTGGCCTGGAGAATGACATCTCGCAGTTCATTGACACGCGTGAGATCGTGTTCGAAAGCGGCGACGTGATCGTGTTGCATACCGACGGTGTGACCGAAGCGGAGGACGAGGATAGAAGACTGTTCGGGTTCGATCGCCTCTGCCGGAGCGTGCAAAAGCATCACGGCAGGAGTGCCGAGGAAATCAAGACCGGGATCCTCGAGGATCTGATGGCTCATATCGGAATCCAGAAGATCCACGACGACATCACCCTCGTGATCATAAGGCACATATAAAAATGACAGCGCTGTTCGGTACCCCTGACATTGCAATCGGGATGAAGGAGAGTGTCAGTCGCGTGCGGCTGTTCGATGGACCTCTCGACTTGAGTTGGCGTCATTGTGCCACGACCTCGGACTTCATCGCCGATCTTTTCGCGTTGCGCTTTCAGTCCTCTCGCAATGACTACATGGAGGTGCGGCATAGCATCGGGTATCTGGTCAACGAGCTCATCGAAAATGCGGTCAAGTTTCGCGCACCGGGCGAGATCGTGATCGAGGCGTCGATGGATTCGGAGTGCTTCAAGCTCAAGGTGTCGAATGACGTTGACGGTGAAAACGCCTCTCAGTTCCAAAGCCTCCTGGCGGACATCACGGTTGGCGACCCCATGGACCTGCTGATACAACGGATTGAGGCGAATGCCGCGAACCCCGACGAGGGAGGCTCCGGGCTCGGATTGCTGACGTTGATGAGCGACTATGGCGCGCGCCTGGCCTGGATATTCAGCGCCGCCGACGAAAGCGATCGGATTTGCGTGGAGACATATGCCTCCATTCCGATCTCGCAAATTCACAATTAAATAAATCGACGAGGAGCTATGGAAATCAAGACCGACGACTACCGCGTGTGGACTGAAGGAAGCGACATATTTTTCGACGGCGCAATGCGGCTTGCCAGCTCCGAGGCCGGTGCGCCCATCACGGCTTTGGCAATCAGCGTTCTTGCCTCGAATCCTTCTTCCATTACGCTCAATTTGAAGGACCTACACTTTCTCAACTCTTCCGGCATCAACCTGCTGGCGAAATTTACCATCGAGGTGCGCAAGCATCCCGATGTTCGGCTCGTCGTGCGTGGAACGCCCGACATCCCTTGGCAATCGAAATCATTGCCGAATCTGAAGAAGCTGCATCCTGCCTTGCTGCTGTTGATGGACTGACAGGTTTGTCCCGACGTCAATGCCCCTTCAATCGTCAGTTGTTTGATGCGGCGATAAGCCGCCAATTGAATTCGAAGGCAAAGCTTGACGCCCGACCGTTGGGTGCCGCTCGCATGGGCGGCCACGTCCGCGGAGATATGGGTAACGCCCAGCGTCGTGCGCTGCTTGTAGGAGGGAAGCGGACCTCAGCCGTCATGTCGGCACGCAGGCTGGATATCTCCTCGACCTTGACCTGAGCCTGGGCGACAACCGCGGTTTCATCTTTCCCCTGAACCCACTAATGACACGGCCAGATGTGTTGAAACGTTCCCAGGAAGCACGATGAAATCAATTCGGCGCGGTCTTGGCACTTTCGGGCAGGCTGGCGGGTGGCGGACATTCAACAGGTCGGCTTGTCTCGTCTTGCAAACACAGCCATCGCGGGTCAGGGGTGTCAGAGGAGGCGATTGAGCGTTGATGAAGACAATGTTCTGGCTGCCGAAGCCCCTGAGACGCTATGGGAGGTAGTGCGCTGCCTATCCGCGGCAGGAGCCGCTCTTGAACCTGAACAATGTGCCGACGTGGGGTCGGAATAAGACGCAACGGCTACCGCGTGCCTAGCGGCAGCTTATCGATGCCCGGCCTGCGGAACCGGCCTGTCCAACGCTTCAGCGCATTGCAATCAAGGGCAGTGTTGAGGTTTCGGCGTTGTTGCCCGGCGACGACGGCATCATGTATTCCCGGGTGCCAAGGTTCGGCCGCACAACATTATTCCTTTACCGCGCCGGTCATTGAGGAAACATAGTGCTCGACAAAGAATGAATAGAGCACAACCACCGGCAACGACCCGATCAGCGCGCCTGCCATAAGCGCGCCCCACTCATAGACATCGGAGCGAACCAGTTCAGTGAGCACGCCGACTGGCACCGTCTTCTTTTCCGACGATTGAATGAAGGTCAACGCGTAGATGAACTCGTTCCAGGATAGGGTGAAGGCGAAGATGCCAGCCGAGATCAGGCCCGGCACCGACAGCGGCAGTACGATCTTGGTCAGGATCTGCCAGCGGCTCGCGCCGTCGATCAGCGCGCATTCCTCCAGCTCGAAAGGGATAGAACGGAAATAGCCCATCAAGAGCCAGGTGCAGAACGGGATCAGGAAGGTCGGGTAGGTGAGGATCAGCGCGAACGGCGTGTCATACAGGCCGAGCTTGAAAACCATCAGCGATAGCGGGATGAACAGGATCGAGGGCGGCACGAGATAGGCAAGGAACACGGCGAGGCCGACTTGGCGCGCCCCCGAAAACCTCAGTCTTTCGATCGCATAGGCGGCAAGAACGGCGCACACCAGCGACAGGAACGTGGCTGCGGTCGAAATGATGACCGTATTGAGCAGCCAGCCGGGATAGGACGTCTCGAAGAGCAGATAGCGTATATGCTGGAAGGTCGGATGCACGACCCAGAGCGGATTGTAGTTCGCATAGTCGGTCATCTCGGCATTCGGTTTAACCGCCGTGATCGTCATCCAGTAAAACGGAAACAGCAGCACGACGACGAACACCAAAAGCGGCAGATAGACCGTAACCACCCGGCGCGGCAGGCTCTGCAGGTAGCCCATGCCGCCTTCGTCGGTGTTCGGGCGCTCGACTTGCTTGCTCGCGGTCATGTCAGTCTCCGCCGCCTTGCTGCCATTTGCGCCGTTGCAGGCCGAAATAGCTGAACAGGATCGCCGCCAGCAGGAAGGGGATCATGGCGACAGCAATGGCCGCGCCTTCGCCGAGCTGCCCTCCGGAAATGCCGCGCTGGAAGGACAATGTCGCCATCAGGTGGGTGGCATTCACCGGCCCGCCTCGGGTCAGCACGTAAATCAGCTGGAAGTCGGTGAAGGTGAACAGCACCGAGAAGGTCATGGTGATGGCGATGATCGGCGTCAGCAGCGGCAGCGTCACATGGCGGAACAGCTGCCATCGGCTGGCGCCGTCGAGCGTGGCGGCCTCATAGAGCGATTGGGGAATCGTCTGCAGCCCGGCAAGCAGCGTGATCGCGACGAAAGGAATGCCGCGCCAGACATTGGCCGCGATGACCGAGGCGCGCGCATTCGTTGGATCGCCGAGGAAGTTGATCCGGTGGTCGATCAGGCCCATCTGCTGCAGCGCCCAGGACAAGATCGAGAACTGCGAATCGTAGATCCACCAGAAGGCGATGGCCGACAACACCGTGGGCACCACCCAGGGCAGCAGCACCACCGCGCGGAAGAACGACTTGAAGGGCAGTTTTTCGTTGAGGATGAGAGCCAGCCAGAGGCCGAGCACGAATTTCAGAATCGAGGCGCTGACCGTGTAGAGCAGGGTGTTGAAGACCGACAGCCAGAACACGCTGTCGCTCCAAAGATATTCATAGTTCTCGATACCGATATAGATGCCGGGGCGGCCGATGCGGGTGTCGGTGAAGCCGAGCCAGACGCCGAGGCCGAGCGGATAGGTCAGGAACACCAGGAGCAGCGCCGCCGCCGGCAGCATGAAGCCGAGGCCAAGCGTGTTGCGGCTCTCGGCCAGGCGCGACAGGATCGACGGACGCCGCTGAACGGCAACGGACGGCACGGCCATGGCGCGGACTCCCTGCGAGAGACGGTGGAACGTTGGGTGACCGCTTTTCTTCCGTAGCCCGGAAGACATCGCGGCCACCCTGCTTCAGGTGCCCGACAGGATCAGACGCGATAATAGCGGTTGGCCCGCTTTTCGGCCTCTTCCATAGCTTCCTGAGGCGTGGCCTGGCCCGTCACCGCCTTGGCGAACATGTCAACCAGCACGTAGTCGGCCATGGTCGCGGCCGAGGCATAGCCGAGCGGCCCCGCATAGCCGTTGGGCCGCAGCGTCGCCGACGCCTTCGCGTAAGGGGCGTTGTTCGGATCGGCTTTCCACACCGGATTGTTGTCGAAGGCCTTCAGCGTCTGGCAGCAATAGGCGGCCGAGGAGGTGATCCAGTCCGACATTTGCGGATCCTCGAACATGAACTGCAAATAGGCTTTGGCGGCGTTGGGATAGGGCGTGTAGTTGAAGATGACGGCCGTGGTCACCTGGTACAGCTCGACCGACTTTCCGACCGGACCGATCGGCATGTTGGTCGTCCGCATGTCCTTGGCGATTTCGGTCAGCTTCGGATCCTTGTCCTTGTTGACCTTGGCTGTGTTGTAGACCGAGATGCCGTTTGCGATCACGCTCACTTCGCCGGCCAGGAAGGCGCGGTTGTTGTTGACGTCGAGCCAGCTTTCGGTGCCTGGGATGAAGGTCTTGTAGAGCTCCTGCGCATAATGGATCGCCTTCAGCGTCTCAGGGCTGTTGATCGTCACCTTGCCTTTCTCATCGACCATCTGGCCGCCATGGCTCCACAGCAGCCAATGCGCGTAATTGTTACCGTCGCCGACGCCGTGGCCATGCGTGAAGCCGGCCGGATGCCCTTTCGCCTTGAGCGCCTTGCAAAGCTCCAGGAATCCGGCCGTGTCCTTCGGGAATTCCGAGAAGCCTGCTTCCTTCACCCAGCTTTCGCGATAGACGATGGCGTTGCCGATGGTGGCGAGCGGCAGGCCGAGGAATTTGCCCTCGCGCGTCGCATACTGTTTCGGACCGTCGTGCCAGCCGCCATACTTCTTGCCGAGATAGTCGCCCAGTTCCGTCACGTCGAGCAGCTTGTCGGGATACTGGTGCGGGTCGTCGAACCAGACAAGCATCAGATCGGGGCCCGAGCCGACATTGGCCGCGACTGCCGCCTTGGGCCGGATGTCTTCCCAGCTCTCCTTGTCGACGCGCACATCGACGCCCGTCGCTTCGGTGAAGCGCTTGGTATTTTTGAGCCACTGGTCCTCGTCGCCCTGCACGAAAGGCGACCAGCGCAGCAGCCTGAGCTTGGCACCTTCCTCGGGCTTGTAGGTCAGGCCCTCCTGGGCGAAGGCGCTCGAGCCGACGAAGCGGCTGCCCAAGGCTCCGGCGGCCGCGCCGGCGGTCGTGCGGATCACGTCGCGTCTGGTGAACTTCATGCTCGTTTCCTCCTGTTGTTTCCTCGTTGCGTGGCTCTAGTGTGCCGCTGCGATCCGCTGGCCCGTCTCGCCGTGGAACAGATGGATGGGCCCCGGCTCGACCGACAGCCGGATGGTTTCTCCTGGCACGAAGGAATGGCGTTCGCGGAAATTGGCGACGATGTCCTCGCCGCCGGCCGTCCGGCCGATGATCTGCACTTCCGAGCCGGTCGGCTCGATCACCACCACGGTGACCGGAATGCCGTCATCGGCCAATCGAAGATGCTCGGGCCGAACTCCGAGGACCATGGCTTCGCGGTTGCCTATAGAGGGAAGTCCCGGCAAAGGCAGGGAAATGCCTCCCACGCCCCGGAAGGTCGGCGCGCCATCATTGGCGAATGTGCCCTTGAGCAGGTTCATAGCCGGCGAGCCGATGAAGCTCGCGACGAAGAGGTTGTTCGGACGGTCGTAGAGGTCCAGCGGCGGCCCGATTTGCTCGACGATGCCGTCATGCATGACCACGATCTTGTCGGCCATGGTCATGGCCTCGATCTGGTCGTGGGTGACATAGACCGTCGTCGTCTTCAGCCGCTGGTGCAGTTCCTTGATCTCGGCGCGCATCTGGACCCTGAGCTTGGCGTCGAGGTTGGACAGCGGCTCGTCGAACAGGAACACCTGCGGATCGCGCACGATCGCCCGGCCCATGGCGACGCGCTGGCGCTGGCCGCCCGAAAGCTGGCGCGGATAGCGCGACAAGAGCGGCACCAACCCGAGGATTTCGGCCGCCCGCTTCACCCCCGCATCGCTATCCGCCTTCGGAACACCCTTGAGCATGAGCGAGAACCCCATGTTCTCCGCAACCGTCATATGCGGGTAGAGTGCGTAATTCTGAAAGACCATGGCCACGTCGCGTTCCTTGGGAGCAACGTCATTGACGATACGGTTGCCGATCGAAATATGGCCGCGCGAAATCTTTTCCAGGCCGGCAATCATCCGCAGAAGCGTCGATTTCCCGCAGCCGGACGGTCCGACCAGCGTGACGAACTCGCCGTCTTCTATATCGACGCTGACGCCATGCAGGATCTCGGTGGTCCCGAACGATTTGTAAACATCGCTAATCGCGACAGACGCCATCGAACTCCTCCCGATGGACCCAGCGACGTGTCGCGGGGAGCCGTTTGTATCAGGCGTGGTTTGAAACGGATGCCGGCAATGCGGCAATCCACCACTGGCGTCGGCGACGTCTTCCCCCAGATCCCCCGGGTCACGCGACTTTGAAACGGTAGCGCTACCAAATCCGCCTGTAAAGCGGCCACGCACAAACCGCATAGCCGCGGGTCTATGGCCCTAAACCCGCGGCCGAAGGGCGCCATCTTGAAGCTCGGTTGGGGGCAAGTCGGCCGAAGAATACGATCGGGCCGTTGGGGCATTGTCAATCCATGCGGTGATTGAACGCACCTCGATGCTGACGGATGGAGCGGCCATAATTGTGGCATCGGCCACGCGTCGCTGATCAGGCGAAGACACCATTGCGGCTCTCGCGTGGCAAGAGACCCGAACTGACGATATACGGGACCACTAACACCCAACGAATGGCCAGCGCCATCGTTGCCGCCGTTGAGAAGGAAGCTGAAAATGTCTTTGCATAGGATCGCGGTGATCGGCGGCGACGGAATCGGCCCCGAGGTAGTTGAGGCCGGCGTCGAGGTGCTGGAGGCCTTGGCCGCCTCGCAATCCGGTCTTGCCTTCGAGTTCAGGCGCTTCGATTGGGGTTCGGACTACTATCGCCGCAATGGCCGCATGATGCCGCAGGACGGCCTCGCGCAGCTCGAGAACTTCGACGCAATCTATTTCGGCGCGGTAGGCGCCCCGGGCCTTCCCGATGACATCACGCTGTGGGGCTTGCGCCTCGCCATCTGCCAGGGGTTCGATCAGTATGCAAATGTGCGGCCAACGCGCCTTCTGCCCGGGTTGACCGGCCCGCTGCGGCCAGAGCTTGGCCAACAGATCGACTGGGTGATCGTACGCGAAAACAGCGAAGGCGAATATGCCGGTGTTGGCGGTCGCGCCCATCGTGGCTGGCCACTTGAGGTCGGCATGGACGTTGCTGTTTTCACTCGCACCGGTATTGAGCGTATCGCGCGTTTTGCCTGCGATCTTGCCATCTCGCGCCCTCGCAAGCTGCTGACCGTGGTGACCAAATCGAACGCACAGCGTCATGGCATGGTGCTGTGGGACGAAGTTGTGCGCGAAGTAGTCCGCGGCCACTCAGGGGTGACCGTCGACTGGATGCTGGTCGACGCCATGACGCAAAGAATGGTCAATAAGCCCGGCAGCATCGACACTGTGTTGGCGACCAACCTGCATGCCGACATCCTGTCTGATCTGGCGTCGGCGCTTGGCGGTTCGCTGGGAATCGGCTCAACCGCGAACATTGATCCGTCGCGCAACCGTCCGTCCATGTTCGAGCCGATCCATGGCTCGGCATTCGACATCACAGGTAAGGGAATCGCCAATCCGCTTGGATCGTTCTGGACGGCAAGCCTTATGCTCGATCATCTTGGCGAGCACGCCGCGGCGCGGCGCCTTATGGTAGCGATTGAAACCGTCACCGGCCGGGGCGAGCATCTCAGTCCGGACCTTGGGGGGGTGGCTTGCACCGCCGACGTCACCGCTGCAGTGATTGGCGCGCTGTCAGGTCTGAACAGCACGAGTTCATCTCCGCAGGTCGGATAGAGGCCTGGATCACTGTTGCTCGCTTGCAGGTCGCATGACGAGATTCTCTACACAACGACGCGGCCATGAGCTGCTGTATCTTGTTTTGAACTATGCGGCCGAGGAATGGAAACAACTGCCGCGCGAACGGTTCGAGGCCAGCACCCAGTTCGCCGTCCTGTTCGGCGAAAGGTTCGTCGAGCCAATCATGAATCGGCCTCGTGCACAGAACTCCTGAGCGCCGAGCCCGACGTGCCTGCCTACCTGACTTTCCCAAAGGAGCACCAGGCCCAGCTTCACCAATCCGGCGAGATCAACGGGCGCATCGAGGTCGTCGGCATCTTCCCCATGACGAACTGGTGTGCCCAAAAGCTCCGCCTTTTGCCGCTCATCGACCATCGGCCTCGCCTATCAACTCGACATCTGGACGCTGAAGCACCTGCGGTTTCGACCCTTGTCACTGCAAAATGGTCGATCTTGGCCGCGATCTTAAGCGGCGGGATACGGCAGGTGTGCTTGTATCAATCCGGTGATGGGGCTCGTTCGCGCAGTCCAGTCACTAGCGTAAGCGACAGCGCACACAATCCCGCCATCATGAGGAAGCCGGGCGGGCCATAGGCTCCATATAACTGTCCTGATACCCAGACTAGGCCCGCGGTGGCGAGGCCGGGGCCTATCGCGTAGAGGGCCTGCGCGGTGGCGGCAAGATGTGCGGGCACGCTGCTGGCGATAACACGCATACAGGCAAGATGCAGCAGCGCGAAGGTAATGCCGTGAAGCGGTTGAACGAACGCCAGTATCCAGACCTCCGCCGTTTCCGCCTCCACGACCCAGCGCAGGATTCCGGCCACCGCGGCCAGAGCGGCGACTCCGGCCACGCCAAGCCGGCGCAGCAGGATCGGCCCGACCACAAGGAATACCACCACCTCCGCTGCGACGGCTTCCGACCAAAGTATGCTGCTCGCCGCCGTGCCGACCCCCGCCGCTGTCCAGCGGATGACCGAGAAGGTGTCATGCATCGCGTGACTGCCATAGATCAGCGCCGCAATGGCCACGATGCGCCGGAACGTCGGAAGATTGATCAGCTCGCGCAGCCCGCCGATTACGCTTTGCCCGACCGGGTCCGAAGCCCGCTCGGCGCCAGTATCTGATTCCGGTACCAGCGCGGCGGCAGCCAACGCCGCGGCGAGCAGCGCGGCGTACATCCATATGATCGCGCCCAGCTCGAAAACTCGGAGCACCTGGCCAGCCATGAGGGTGCCAGCAACGAAGGCCGCCGATGCCGCACCTCGCACCCAACCGTACTCAAAACCCGGCTCCCGCACCGATGCCCGCGCCGCAAGGGCGTCGGCGAGGGTCGTGATCGGCGCCAGCCCGGCTGACTGGGCCAGATGGACGAGCAACAGAAGAAAGAGGCCTTGCACGCCAGCCAGCCCAAGTGTCGCTGCCACTGCGATCCCGATGCAAACCGCCAGGCAGATGCGGAGAGCGCCGAAAAGATCTGCAATCCGATTGGCGAGCGGTCCGGCAATCAGCCGGGCCGCATTGCCTACCCCGAACAGAACGCCCAAATCTTCAGGTGTCAGGCCACGCGACTCAAAATACCTTGGCCAGAACGGGGACGCTATTCCGAATGCAGCATACATTACGGCATAGAGCGCCAAAAACGCCAGCAGCGGGCCAAGACGTGCCATGCCAAAGTTCTGCCACGGACATGCCTCGCGTTACAGGGGGAATTGGGTCAGTCGACGCCGAGCTCGCGGTGCACACCGGCACAATCGAGCCACTCCGATTAGGCAATGCACAAGGTGCAATATGCCCGCCGATCATGATTGGCACTCCACACGAAACGTGTCGCGATCTTGAGCGCGAGAGGCTCACCTTGCGTGATCTCGAGAACCCTCGATCTTCGTTCCCCTTCAATGGCGCAAATCATTAGCGAGCCCTTGCGACCCGCTTCTTGCGTTTCCGGCTGTTTGGCCGGCGCAGCGCGCGGCCAAGGAACTGGTCTCCTGAAGGACCCTCAGATCGGTGACATATTTTCAATAAAGGCGCCCAGATCGGTCCCGGGGCCACGCCGTCGTCCGAGTTGCTTCGCTAACGACTTCACGTAGTTAATCGTCGCGGCCTTGATCGAAAGCATAGTCGTAGAACTCGGGCAAAGAATCGTAGGCCTGTTCCGCGGTTGCGGCGCCCTGACTCCCTCACGCCGCCGCCCTCTTCATTCTGGCGGCCACCCGACGCGTTCTACACAAATGGGCCGTGGCGATGCGCCCACTGCTGCATTCGTAGGCAAAATGCACGCAGGCAAGAAGTGCCGGCGTTCGCCAGAAAACTTCACCCGACCGAGTATCTGCTGGATGTTGCTGAGGCCGAGTCCAAGCGATGAGCCGTCGCAGCTGCCATGACCTTCTTGGACGACCTGGGGCTCCTCAGTGAGCATCAGTCCGCGACACCTGGCGGTGCTTTTTTACGCGGGCAATGGCCGACTTGCCCACGGTTATCACGCCGCCGCAGTCAATCCTCACCGCCAATTTGTTGGCTTCGTGATCGATGCGGATAATGTCTCCAACAAGAACAAGCTTGTCCCCGGCACGGGTTTTAGGTGGCGCATCGACCGAATAAGGAGATCCGTAAGACGGAATGCTTACTCTGGCACGTCCGCTGGGGAGAACTGTGGTCACGGTGCAGGTCAACGCGACCTCGTCACCGATCTCAAATTCCCGAGGCACACTATAATGTAGCATGGGCATCCTCCGGTGCTTTCCCCATCAATGCCCGGGAAAATAAGTTAGTTGCGTGAAATCTAAAATAAAGAAGCCCACACCTCTCTCTGAAGCCGACGAACGTGAAGGCGGGGGCAGGCTTGGCCGATGCACGGCTGTGATAATGAGACTTAACAGCGGGAACCTTTATCCCCTGTGTTGATTCCTCTGGATGGCCCAAACTGCTCAGGTTGCGCCGCCCATCTTCCCGGGTCACGAGGCCGGGTCGCGAGTTCGTGCCACGGATGTATGGGCTGAAGCGATTCTGATGTCAGCCTGGGACACCCAGTGCGCGCAAAATATAATAGGCCCTATCAAAGGGGAAACCGGGATGAGGTTCGCCGCCATGATGGATCCTGCTGACCAATGGCTGGTCTATGACCGATCAACCGATCTGCCCGCCGAGGCGCGAGACGGTTTGCTGATTGGGCTATCGCAAGCGGAAGCCGAGCGCCTGGCCCAAGAGGCCAACATCAAAGAGATATTGCTGCGCCGGGCAGCGCTGCCACTTCGTCGCGGAGACACGCGTGACAGGCGTCAAATCTCACGCGAGGAGAGTAGAGCGTGACGTCCCCATTATGACCCGAACGACGAAGGGCTCGGGACGTTTCCACGCTGCGATTCTCAATTTTTAAATGCGGACGCCTCTGCGTCTTCGTCTACGATGCGTCCGGCAAGCGGGTCTATTCTGCAACCCTGACAATTTCGCAGTCGTGGCCGCGGGTCGGCAGCCGGCAGAGGATGGTCGAGCGACAGGAACATTATCGCTGTCTTACAGTTTTTTAGTCCCGTGGCACCCTTGGTGGAATCATGGCCGGTTTGGCATTCGCCTTTGTCTATGTTTCCGGGCTGACGAGCCATGACATGCTAGGTGCCGTCGTGTCATTAAGGCGGGGCTGCTTCTCTACAGAGTGCTGCGTGAGGACCAACCAAACCCATAGACGGGCGGACAGGCGAAAGGCGTTCATTATTTGGTGGCGCGAGAGAATAGTCATTCATAGCGCACTAGGCACCCGGACCCTTGGAAGCGGATATCATGCTTTCGCCCAGTCTACGAGGCGGGCACGGGATCATCCAGTTTGGCGGATCCAGCCCAACTGAAAATTCTTGCAAAAGGTGTCGATGAGCATTGCACCAAGAATGCGTTAGCGGCTCAGGAAGTCCATGAAGTCGTGACCTTAAGGGGGTACGCTCTTCAGCCAAGGCATTGCCGACCCCGACAATTGGTTGCGCGGCCTGAGAAGTGCGACCGCAGTGGCCGGGTTAGACTGCGAGGCCCGGCCCAGGCAGTCTGCGTGTCGCTTCGGGCCGAACATGATCGCGCCCGGTGGCTTGTCGGTTCATGATCGGGGAGGGCGGAATACTGCGGCTGCTTACCATAGTGTGAGCAACCGGTCGGGTCGCTTCGTTGAGATAAATTTCGGTCTGTAGGCACAGCGCGAGCGAAAGCTTTCAGGGCAGGTTTGTACTGTCCGCGCTGATGTTTATGCGTGGCGCTGGGGCCCCGCGCGCAAAATCCTCTGCGATGGCCGCACACTTGGACAGCCCCTTTCTGGCTCGGGGAATGTAAGGGGCTTTTTGGTCAGCGTGAGCGGTTTTTGTTCGCGCTGATTTTCTTACCATAGGAGCCCCAGGCTTGTGTGTGCCATGCGCCCATGCCTGCACAGTCAGGCTCTTTGGCTGCCCGGAAGGGCAAGAACAGGTAAAGCAAGTGACGACCGTCGACGTGCGGGGTGCGGGGGGCAAGAATCGACGGTCGTCGGAATGAGAGGGACCATGGATTCAGCAAACTGCGTTGCGGGAGGTCCTTCCGTTTTATGACTTGATTCGGCTCGGATGAACAGTGGCTTGGAGCCGTTGTGGCGTCTTCAGTTCTTCAGAGGTCGCCTTGTTTGGGCGTGGCCGCGTCAAGAGTTTCGCTGGATTGGTTTGGATGCCACTTCAACTCGAGCTTGTCTCGCCGTCCGCCTCGGCGATCTTGTCGAGCACCGCTTCGGGCGCGACGTCGCGTTTTAGCTCGGTCAATTCGTCGTCCGTTTCCGTGCCGACATTCAGGGCGCGGGCAATTTGCTCGGTCATTTTGATAAGCTTCGTCGTCTCGTGCTCGTTAAGCAGGCTGACCTGAAGATCCAGATCTGCCCGAGCGTCATCTGCAGCAGCCATTCGATTCTGGTTGATCAGGACGAAAGTGGAGAGGAAGATCGCTTCCACGGATGCGAACATCGCCAGGACCACCAGGGACGGATCCCACGGCCGGACAAAGCTCACCGGCCCGATGTTGCAGGCTATCCAGGCGCCGAAAAGACCAAGGTGGATGTAAACGAAGATCATGCTGCCGGCGAACTTACTGATCCCGGCCGCTACCCGTTCTTCCATCGAGGCTGACTTCGCATCTCGGTTGCGGCGCTCGACGATCGCCTCGATGTTTCGGGCTAGGGCCGGCGCAAGTCCATCCGCAGCGGGCCTGGTCGGGGTGGTGCGGCCCTCATCTTCTACCGAGGCGCTGAGGTTCATAGCTCTCTCCTTGCTGTCCTTCTAACTTGCAGATCGACATTTCGCTCCACGCGGCAATGAAGCACTGCTTCGACGATCTCTCGCTTTGCACAGGACACGTTGGCGAGATCTGTGGGCCCTGTTACTCTCCACTTTAGCATCGGGAACCATCCGCCTCGCGACCGGATTATGGTTTGCAGGCCGCAGCGGACCTGGTGGCAAAGAGAACAGGTCTGGTTCTCCGGCTTCACGCCCTGGCCAAGGAAAAAGCAGTCGAGCTCTTGTCGCACCCGGCCCGCTCCTATCTGGCGTGGGGCATCGAATGGCAGAAGGCAGACAATCCACCGGGGGCGGCGTCGAAGTGCGCAAAGGCATGCCGAGCCCGCGTGTCGCGGAGGGGGAGTTCAAGCAGCGCTCCACGAAGCCGGTCAAGGGTCGTCGATGCTGAAGGACGCAGGTGGCAAGCTGACCGCCACGGCGCAATCGATCAGCGGCGTATTCGCCGGCGATGAGGTCATGAAACGCCCTCTGGCGAGCTACACATTCCAACATATGGAGATTGCCTCCTATACGATCCTCATCGCCGCGGCCAATGCCGTGGGCGAGGGCGAGGTCGCACGAGTGTGCGAACAGAACCTGCGCGAAGAGCAAGCCATGGCCGAGTGGCTGAAGGACAACCTTCCGCAAGTCACCCAGACCTTTCTGACGCGCGCGGAGGCCGACAGCGCCAAGCGCTGACTCCGACCGGGATCGAAACTGGCAGCCTGCCGCGGTCGCAGACGGCGCGGGTTCCTCAGTTCCTGCCCGCGCCGCGGCCCCGGCGCAGCGGCGAGGGGTGAATCATCTCAGGGCATAGAGGTAGGCGGCGATATCTCGCGCCTGCTGCTCGGTAATCCTCGTTGACGGCATGGCGGTATGCGGATTGATTTCCCTGGCCGAGCGTATCCAACGGATCAGATTCACGGGATTGTTCGCCAGCACGCCGCCCACAAAGACGCGGCCAGCAAGGCTGCCGTCCAGTCGAGGCCCGACCTGACCTTGCGCGCCGGGCACGCCGGTAATGATATGGCAGCCGGAGCAGCCGTTCGCAGTCATGATCGGAATGGCCCGGGCGCCGACGCCGCCGGTCGCGATGTCCGATTCGTGCCGGACGCGATCGAGCCGCTCGGACCACAAGGTCGCCGCCGCGCCTGCTGCGCTTAGCAGCAGGACCGCGGCAAGCGCGCCCCCGATCGATCTAGCCGGGCCGAAGGCCATCTGTTGCCTCCCTGGTTGCGCTGTTGCTTATCCAAAGGCCGGCGAGCAGCAAGGCGGCTCCGCCATAGATCAGGCCAGCCGGAACCCACATCACCAGCCCGGCGAGTTGCTGATCCTCGATGGGGCTCAGGCCCCAGAGTGCGGCGTTGGAGGCATTCTCCGGATACCAGAGTTTTGGCGACATCAGCAGCAGCACGCCGAGCAGGCCGGTATGAAGCGAGGTGAAGAAAAGATGCATGACGCAACTGCCATAGGTTTGCTGCCGACCGGGGCGCGGCAGGAGCACCCACCAGAACAGCAAGGCGGTACCGAGGAAGCTCGCATGCTGGGCATAATGCAGCACGCCTTGCCGGAGCGCAGCCTCGAACAGGACGGGGATGTGCCAGATCCAGATTGCGATGCCGTGGATGATCGTTGCGTTGAGGGGCCGGGTGGCAGCGGTCCAGACCGCTTGTAGCACTCTGCCGCGCGTGAGCTTTCCCGTCCCCCGGCGAAGCGAGCGCGGTAATGCCCATATCAAGGCAACGCCGGGACAGGCGGCGACAAGGAGCGGCGCCGTCACTGCCATCAACAGTTCATGCTCGATCATGTGGGCGGCAAACACCCGTTCGCCAAGTGCATGGATCGGACTGACCAGCGCTGCCGTCAACACACCCCAACCAGCGCAGAACAATAGGCCTTGTCGAAGCCGCTCGGGGCGGCCGCGAGCGCTGCGACGCCATAGGCGGCTTGCGCCGGCCCAATAGACGAGCGCGATTGCGGCCAAGGGAAGCGTGATAGGCAATGCAAGCGTCCAACCGGCCTCGGGCGCGCCGGCGCCGTAACAAATCGAGGTCGAGAAGAACGCGTCGAAGCTCATCGCAGGCATTCGTCGAGGATGAGCGCCGCGCTGCCTTGCATGATGATGACGAGGGCAAACAGCAATGCCGCAAGCATGGCGAGGTCTGCGACGAACTGCTCGGTGCTGCGCGTTCGCCCCGGCTTGAAGGCGGCACCGCCCTGCCGCTTTGCCCGCCATGACAGCGCGCCGCCGAGCAGAGAAAGCGAGGCGAGCACCAGCGCCGCCGGAAGCACGACCGGCACCTGGCGGTTGCACTGCCACGGCACAAGCGCGTAGTTCAGCTGAGTCGAGATCGCCCAAGCCATGGGCCCTGACAGCAGACCACCCCAGGACGTTCCCATTCGCAACGCATGCATCAGCCTAGCCTCGGCACCCAGTAGATGAGCAAATAGATCGGGATCCAGGTCAGCACGACGAAATCCCAATAGAAGACATTGTCGCCGACGTCGCCGAAGCGTCGGCCGCTGTAGCCATGGTGCGTGAACATCAACACCGTCAGGACGATCGTGTCGCCAACGTCGGTGATCAAATGCGTGGTATGCAGGCCGAGCAGTATCCAGATCATCGAGCCATAGGCGTTCGTGTCCCAGTAGATGTTTAGTGCGAGAAACTCGAACCAGCGTACGATGAGCGGCGCCAGGCCGAGCAGCGACATCACCACCATGCCGATCCGCACCGGGACAATGGCGCATTGCTTTGCGTAGCCGTTGAGGATGTGGTTCGGCACCAGGCTGACGATGAGAAGCAGCGTCACGATCGTTCCAGGCCAATGGTTCGGCTCCGGGGCGCTTAGACGCCAGTTGGGCCACAAGGTTGCGAGATAAAGGTAGGCGCCGGCGGCCAGCGCAAAGCCCGTGCCTTCCAGCGCCATGAAGCCGAGCGTTCCCCACCAGGTGGGGCTGCGCGGGCCATGTCCAAAGGTCGGGAGGCCGGAAAGATCTGCGGCCGGTCGTTGGTTCATTCCTCGTCCTCCGGATCGCCCTTGGGCCAGAACCAGCCGATCAGGGTAATGGCGATAGGCGCGGCGCCCCAAACGATCGCCCAGGGCGTGAAGATCGAATAGAGGAAGGTGCCGCCGACGGCGATCGCCGCCAGCAGCGGCCAGATCGATGGCGTTGCCGATTTCTCGCGAATGTCGGGATGGGCTTCCGCCACGGTTGAGATAAGCAACTCGCGCGCATCGACGCGAAGCCCGGTGGCGACGGGCAGGGTCCCTCGTTCCGCCCAGAGCGGCTCGACATTCGTGACGACCGGAATACGCGTGAAATTGTAGCTGGGCGGCGGTGAGGACGTTGCCCATTCAAGCGTGCCGGCGTCCCAGGGATTATCGCCGGCCGGAACTCCTCGCAATACGCCATGCACGAGATTGAAGGCGAACAGCACGAAGCTTAGGAAGAAGAGCACCGCGCCGGCGCTGATGAGGAGATTGATGTTCCCCCAGCCGAGTTCGGCAGGATAGGTGTAGACCCTGCGCGGCATGCCCCAGAGGCCGACAAGATGCATCGGAAAAAAGGCTGCGTTGAAGCCTATGAAGGCCAGCCAGAAGTGCCAGCGCCCGAGGCGCTCGCTCATCATGCGGCCGGTGATCTTGGGGAACCAGAAATAGGTAGCTCCAAGCAGTGGGAACACCGATCCGCCGATCAGCACGTAATGGAAGTGGGCGACGACGAAATAGGTGTCGTGCACCTGCAGGTCGAGCGGCACCGAAGCGAGCATGACGCCGCTAAGGCCGCCGATGACGAAGATGAAGAAGAAGCCGAATACGAACAGCAGCGGCGTGCGGATCACGGGCCTGCCGTCCCAGAGACTCGCCAGCCAGCAGAAGATCTGAACGCCATTGGGGATGGCGATCATCATGCTCGATGCGGTGAAGAAGCTGGCGCCGAGCTTGGGCAATCCCGTCGCGAACATGTGATGGACCCAGAGGCCGAACGACAGGAAACCGACGGCAATCAGCGACAGGACCAGCCCGAGATAACCAAACACCGGACGCCGGGCGAAGACGGGAATGATCGCAGAGACCATGCCCGTCGCCGGCAGGAAGATGATGTAGACTTCCGGATGGCCGAAGAACCAGAACAGATGCTGGAACAGAAGAGCGTCGCCGCCCTCGGCAGGATTGAAGATATGCGTGCCGACGAGCCGGTCGAGGATCAGGAAGGTCGAGGTGATCATCACCGCCGGCATGGCGAAGAGGACGACGAAGGAGGTGACCAGCAGCGCCCAGACATAAAGCGGGATTTTGTCCAGCGACATGCCGGGCGCGCGCTGCTTCAGCACCGTCACGATAGTCGCGACGGCGACCGCCAGCGACGACACTTCGGTATAGGTGATCATCTGCGCCCAGACATCGGCGCGCTTTCCTGGCCCGAATTCAGGCCCGGACAACGGCACATAGGCGAACCAGCCGACGTCGGGGGCCATGTTGAGGAGGAAGGAGATCCAGGCAAAGGCTCCGCCCGACAGATAGACCCAGTAGCTGAAGGCGTTGAGGCGCGGGAAGGCGATGTTGCGCGTCCCGACCATCAGCGGCACCAGGTAAATGCCGGTTGCCTGCACAATGGGCACAGCGAACAGGAACATCATGGTGACGCCATGCATCGTGAACAGCTGGTTGTAGAGGTCCGGTCCAATCAGGCCGCGCTGCGGGCCTGAGAGCTGTATACGCATGGCGACGGCGTTCAGCCCGCCCAGGCACAGGAATACGAAGGCGGTGATCAGATAACGCCGTGCGATGACCTTGTGGTCGACGCTCGACAGCGCGCCGATGATGCCGGGCGGAGTGCGCCATGTCCGCGCGAGCCAGCGATGCAGGCTGGCATCGTCCATGCCGGTGTCGCGGGGGCCGTCATGCTCGGGTGCGAGATCGCCCTTGGCGGACGTTTCGCGCTCCGGCGGCAGGTCGCGTTCGCTTGTGAGATCCGCGCTGCTCATTTCAGGCCCTCAAGATAGGCGACTATGGCGTTGAGCTCATCGCCGTTGAGCTCCACCACGGGCATGTGGGACCCGGGCTTGATGCTTTGCGGGTCGGCTATCCAGGCGGCGAGGTTACCGCGGCTCATCGTCAATGTTCCGGCGGCCAGGGTTTGCCGGCTCGCTATATGGGTAAGATCGGGCGCGACCGTTCCTCCGGCAGGCGTGCCGCCTATTCTGTGACACATCACGCAGGGGCGCCTCTGGAAGAGATCTTCGCCAGCCTTGGCCTCGTCACCTGTGGGATCCGCGGCCGGCCGCAGCTGGTCATTCCACCAGGTGTCGAACTTTGCTCGCGGCTCGGCGATGATGAAAGTCCCCATGTTTGCGTGCTGCACACCGCAGAACTCGGCGCACTGGCCACGGTAGACGCCGGGCTTGTCGGCTTTGATGTCGAGCACGTTCGTGTGGCCGGGAATGAGGTCGAGCTTGCCGGAAAGGCTGGGGATCCAGAAGGAATGGATCACATCGGTGGAGGTCAGCAGCAGCCGCACAGGCTCGCCGGAGGGAATGTGGATCTCGTTCGCCGTGGTGAGGATGCGGCTCGGCATGGCGTTCTCATAGCGCACCTCCCACCACCATTGGTGACCTGTGACGCGAATGGTCAGCGCGGCATCCGAGCCGATCGCGGCAAGCGTCCTGTTGGCGAAGAAGCTGAGCAAAGTGAGCCCGACCAGGATCACGGCGGTCACCCCGACGGCGGTCATCACCACGCGCAGCTTTCGGCCGTCGGCGCCGGGGTCGATCGCGAGCGGCTCTGCCTGCGCGCGCGAGCGCATCGTCAGGGGCGCAGCGAGGGCGATCATCACCAGCACCCACACCACTGCGCAAAGCCCGGTGAAGAACCAGATCAGCCATGCAAGCTCGCTCGCCGCGGGACCTTTCGGGTCGAGGGCCGACTGCAAGCCTGCGCATCCCTGGAGCGACAGAGCGCCGGCGCTGGCGAACGCCATCGAGAGGATGCGTTTCACGGCGACTTCCCCAGCGTGGCGGCGTCCGGCATACGGTTTTCCGACGGGTGGGTCATCATGTCGTCATTGCGCGACGGCGCGGCGGACGAGGGCGCATTACCGCCCAGCGAGCGGACGAAAGCCGCGAGCTCCCAGATCTGGTCGTCGGGGATCTTCTCGCGGAAGCTTGGCATGCCGTTAGGCCGACCATCGCGGATCGTGGCGTGGATGCTCTCCATCGAGCTGCCATAGATCCACTTCTCGTCCATCAGCGCCGGCCCCATGCCGCCGCCGCCATTTGCGTGACATCCCGAACAGTTGAACCAGCCGAACAGGCGCTTGCCTTCGCTCAGATGAAAGGCATTGGCCTCGAAGCTCGCCGCCTTGTTGTCGCTGGGGGAAGGCCGCTGCCCGCCGGGTTCAAGAGTCGTCACCGGCGTCGGCTGCTCGCCGGAGCCGAGCGAAGATTGCGGTCGGGTGTCCCGCTCCTCGCGCTGGCAAGCCCCCAAGGCAAGCGTCACGCACACCAGCGTCGCGAGACCCAGCCTCATCGCACCGGGCTCCCTGCCATGTCGAGAAGCGGCACGCAATATTGCGTCAGGACCGCGTCGATCTCGGCCTTGTGCCTGGCCAGCGCGCTGTTCACATCGCCGCGTAGTGCATCGTCCTCGCGCCGAACACCCATCGAAATGTCGTACATCAGCGGTAGTTGCGGTCCATCGATGCGAGGTGTAACCGGCGCGATCCGGAGCGGCACCTTTTGTTTCGTAGCAAAGTAACCGGCGAGCGGACCCCATACTACGGCAAGGTCGATCTCGCCGCTCGCGACAGCCTCGACTATGCGCGCGGCAGGGTTGGGAGCGGAATAGTCGCCGTAAACTGGATAGCCGACGAGGTGGCCGACGATGCCGCGACGGCCAAGCGCCTGGACCGGCGGCGAATTGGCACCGTCATCGCCGATGAGCTGAACGCCGATGCGCATGTCGCGCAAGCGCGGATCGTCGAAGGATGTCACGTCCGGGCTGTCCTTACGGCTCACGAAGACATAGGACGAACGATAATAGGGCGTGGTGGTGCGCAGCATTTCGAGATTGGCAGGCGTGCCGGGCACAAGATCGCAGAGACCCGCCTTCAGGGTATTGCGCACGAAACCGCGGCGTTGCGCCCACCAGGTGTAGGTGAGCTTCGCGCCGAGATCGGCGGCGATGATTTCCGCGATCCTGTTCTCGAAGCCCTGACCGGCCGCATTGGAAAAGGGCATGTTGTTGGGGTCGGCACAGACCCTCAGCTCACGCGCGTCGGCCACGGCCGGCAAGAGCAGCAAGGCGAGCGCGGCAATGCCGATCGCCAACCGTTGGAACGCCTTTTGCGCCAGGCCTGAAGTCAAGTCGAATCCATCAGGGCAGCCGGAACACATAAAGCGTGCCTCCCGCCGTTGTTGCATTCTTCAGGTCCTTCATGGCGTTGACGAAGCCGAGCGCGGCTGTGGCATCGTGTGGGTCAAGATCGCCCGAAACGATGGCGCCAGCCCAGCCGCCGACCCCCGACAGGATGGCGACATACTGGTGCCCGTCGGGACCGCGATAGGTGATCGGCTGGCCGATGATTCCGGACGAGGTCTTGAATTGCCAAAGCAGGTCGCCCGTCTTGGCACTCACCGCTTTGAACCAGCCTTCCATAGTTCCATAGAAGACAACGTCGCCGGCGGTTACCACCGCGCCGCTCCACACCGGAAAGTTCTCCTTGAGGCTCCAGGCGGGTTTCTCAGCGGCGATATCCCAGGCGGTGAAGGCCCCGCGATTTCCGCCGGGTCCGGGGATCATGCGGACGTTCATGCCGACATAGGGCGTCCCGGCGATGTAGTTCACCTCGACGCCTTCTTCGTCCATGCACAGATTGTTGTGCGGGATGTAGAGCAGTCCGGTCTTCGGCGAGAAGGCGGAAGGCTGCCAATCCTTGAGACCCGACGCTGTCGGGCAGATGTCGCGGACGACCTTGCCCGTGCCAGTCTTCTTGTCCGGGTTTTCGACCAGCCGGCCAGTCTTGAGATCGACGCCCTTGCTGGAGTTGACGGGCCCAAAGGGTTTTGCCGACAGGACTTCGCCGGTGGTCCGGTCGAGGACGTAGAGGTAGCCGTTGCGCTCCGGCCGGACCAGCACCTTGCGCGGCTTGCCCTGCCATTTCATGTTGAGCAGGACCTGCTCGTTGATGCCGTCATAGTCGTGCAGGTCGTGCGGGGTCCACTGATAGAACCATTGCGCCGCGCCGTTATCCGGGTTGCGGGCAAAGATCCCCGACGTCCATTTGTTGTCTCCGGGCCGCAGATCTGGATTCCAGGGTCCGGGATTGCCGGTGCCGTGGAAGATCAGGTTGAGATCGGGATCGTAGGAGATCCAGCCCCACATGTTGCCGCCGCCTATCTTCCATGCTTCCGGCGGCCATGTCGTGACGCCAAGATCCTTGCCTTTGTCCATGTCGTAATGCGGCTTGAAGTCCGGCCCGATCAGCACGTCCTTATCAGGGCCGGTATTGTAAGCCGTCCAGACGACATGACCGTCGCTGGCGTCGAGCGCCTTGATCCAGCCGCGAACGCCCATCTCGCCGCCGGAATTGCCGACCAGCACTTTGCCCTTCACCACCAGCGGCGCCATGGTGATGGTCTCGCCGATGTTGATGTTGCCGATATGAGCGTTCCAGATTGGTTGGCCACTGTCCGCATTGAGAGCGATGGTGTGACCGTCGAGCGTGTTGAAGAAGATGCGCCCGTCGGCGAAAGCCGTGCCGCGATTGACGACGTCGCAACAGGCAACCCCTTGCGCGGCGGGCTCGGGATTGGGCTCGTATTTCCATTTCATCGGCGCGCCGGGCTTCGAGAGGTCGAGCGCGTAGACGATGTTGGGGAACGGCGTCACGATATACATAGTGCTGCCGACGACCAGCGGCGCCGCTTCCTGGCCTTTGTTCACCCCGGTCGAAAAGGTGAAGGCCACCTGAAGGTTCTTGGCGTTGCCTTCGTTGATTTCCGCGAGGTCACTGTAGCGGGTCGAGGCATAATTCTTGGCGGGCATAGTCCATTGCCCATCGTCGGGCGGAGCGGCCGCGGCAGGCGGCGAGATTGTCGGCGCCGGCGGAGCTTCCGAGGCGGCTGTCAGCAAGGGACCGCAGGCCAACAGCAGCACCGCAAGAATGCTCTGGGAATATTGTCTGGGTGCCGCCGAGCGCTTGATACGTGCCTGGTGAGCGCAGGGTCGTGCCGATTGCGCTGCTTGCTTCATTTTGGCGTCGATCCTCCGACGCCGGCGCCCAGTTCATCCGCAATGTCGGCCTCGTGCCCAGCGCACAGCGGATGACCCCAGCCGGAAGCGCTTTTCCCGCCCGGGTCGAGATCGTAGATGATGGCGTCCTTGCGTTTGGGATTGACGCCGGCCGGAACCTTGTCCAGGCCGAGGGCTGCGCGGACGCGCCAGGCTACATTGTGGTCCGCGCAGGAAGAATCGCCGCTGACGCCAAGGCCGCCCACAATCCCCTTGCCGTCGTAAAGGGCGAGGCCGCCGCCAAACACCACCACGCCTCCGATCGGCTTGCCGATCAGCGGGTCGTTGGTGCTGCCGAAACTTTTGGCGTCGCCGGCATAGGCCGCAGCTTGATTGGGAGGATTTGTGAACTGTAAGCCGAACATCGGACCGCCCGGCTGGACCCCCGCATAAAGGTTGGCGGTGGACAGGGCCATGTTGGCCAGGCTGAGGCCATTGGCTGTGTTGGCCTTCTCGGCAGCGATCAACCTGCTGCCGGGCCACTGCGCATCGACCGCGGGTCCACTGAAGGCAACGGCGCAGACCATGCCGTTGCGGGCGACGACTGCCGCCCATTCATTGGTCTCGAAGCCGCCATTCGCTGGGCCGCCGCTCGCCTTGACGTTGGCCTTCAACGCCGAGAGCAGCCTGTCGTGATCGGAAGGGCAGGGCGCCTGCGCCCGAGCAGCACCTTGCTGTACTGAGCTGAACGCCAAGACCAGGAAACCAAGAACTAGTGACGAGAACCGGCGATGATCCATGGATTCGAGCATCTTGTTGGACCTCACCCAACTGACAGCCTGCTTCTTTGTTCCTCGATAGGAACAGGTTTGTAGCCGACCACTCCGCCGGATAGAGCGGGCAAATCGAGAAGCCGGCTGGGCGGAGCTGAAGTTAGAAAACGGCCCTTGGTCGGGCGGCTTAACTGGCTCTTTTCGGCAAGATTTGGGATGGGAGGCATTCGACGTGTGCGTCGAAAGACAGGCTGCTACGCTGTCCTGTCCAAAAAACGACGTCGGCGGCCCGGAATACCTGGGGCATCGCAAGCAGCTTTTCCTTCGGAAGAAGGCGGCTGCCGCCCCTCAACCCCTCAAATACTCGCGTCGCTCAAATCACACTTGGCCTTCAGCCTGCGCCGCGCCGTTGCGGTCAATCTCGCCTCAGACCGAAGCCCAAAGACGTGTTCCATTTGCCGGCCCAATTCGTAGGGCGTGTTGTCTTGGGCCCGCTTGGAACCACCACACGGCCGGGTCGTTCGTAGTCGATGGAACAGCTTCGTTCAGATTTCGCAGCCATGATGCAGCCCGGCTTCTGGATTGCTCTGGGTTTGATGGTCGTGCCGTATGGAATCGGCGTATCCTTTCTTGTAAGGACCTGCCATTGCCTCTGATTGCGCGAACCCCGTGCCTTAGCGGTCGCTGAGCACGTTCCAGCACTTGGTCGGCGATCATGATGGAATATTGCTCGTCGGTAAGCTCCATGCAGCTGTCGAAATCTGGAAAGTCGACCGAGCGATAGTCTGGGCAGAGCCGGCAACACAGCGCTTGAAATCTCAATCACATCGCGGGATTTGTGATTAGCCGGTTCGACGAACTTGGTGAAAGCCCGAATCTGGCGGACTCGAAGCCATTTCGGCTGTCGTAGCCGATGATCCGCTCAATTGCTTACTTACCTCGGCGTTCAAGCCGCTTAGGTTTGTTGTCAATCGTACCTCCGTCGCATCCGGTCGCCCAGTCATTCGCTTAATCCTGACGTTGTCGGACCAAGATGCACAGGGGCCCCTCGTGATGCACCAAGGAACCTAGTCAGCTCGGCGCGGCTCAGGCCGTAAGGCGAAGCTTTCGATCGTTCCGGGCCGTCCTCGGCACCGGTTTGATGGATCGGTGACAGTCGGTCGCCCGCCGGTGAAACAGACCGCTGAAGCTCGATCCGGCGTAAGTGCTATTGCTCCTCGACTAGCGTCCATTGGGTGCGCCGCTCCCGGCGCGGTATCGGCGCCAGCCGATGCTCAGCACAAAAAATGAACGTTCAAGACCAGCCGGCGACAGTGTCGATCACTGTCCTTTCCGGTGCGGCACGCCTGCCGAACCCGGCGCGCCGTCTTCCTCCGCCGGATAAACTCCTTTCAAGACGTCGTTGAAATGGCGGCTGACGGCCTTATTGCACTCGCAGGCGAGCGAGCGCAGTCCTTCTGGATTGCCCACCGCAAGCCGGGAACGCCGAGTTTCGATGACGCCACGCTGCCTCAGGTCGCGAATGACCCGGCTCATGTACGAGCGGCCTACTCCTAGCATCGTTGCAAGCTGTTCCTGCGTCACCGCCAGGCTTTCGGCTCCCGTGCGTTCTGTCGCGGCCAGCAGCCATCTCGCCGTTCGCTGTTCGATCGAATGTGCTGCGTTGCAGGCGACGGACTGGAATACCTGCGCCATCAGGCAATCGGCATAGCGGGCAAACAGGTGGCGCAATGTCAAGGAACGCTCTTTGGCTCCTTCGAGATGTTGCAGGTCGATCCTGAAGAACGAGCCACCGAGTTGAACTTCAGCCCGCGCATACGCCGGAAGTCTTCCTTGGCTAACGATGCCGCCGACCGCTCCTTCACGACCGATGAGTGCAGTCTCGATGGCTCGCCCGTCGCTTAGCACGACACGATACGAGACCAGGGCCGATCCGCGAGGGAAATAGACGTAGCGGACCGCATCGCCTGGCTCGTGCAGCAAAGTTCCGGCGGGCGCGGACCATTGTTCGAGCCTCGGCTGCAGGATTTGCAAGTCGTCGGCTCTGAGGGCCCGAAGCAGATTGTTTCCGATCGGGTCTGGTCGTCCTTGTGGGTTTTCCATCATACTCCTCTTTCCAAATTGCGGCGTATACAACGAGCGGCGCTCAGAAATGTTCACAAGTGCGCAGACGAGGCGGGCGCGGCTATCTACAAATTGCATAGGGCGCTGATCCAGGCCTCACCGAGCGCGAGCCGCTGTGCATCGGCTTCCAGGCAGACCAACGGCTGCTGAGGGAAGAAAAAAACGCCGGCGTCTGGATTCCACGGCGTGGCGCCTCGTGCACGCCGAAAACTGCAAACTTCGTGCAGCAAGGCGTGAGCATGAGCGTCAGTGATCGGTCCAGTCCAGGGGCCAACGGCCTGCTTCGACTCTATATCGCCGGCGATGCGCCGGGTGCCCATCGGGCGCTGGCAAACCGCCTGAGAATAATGGAGGAGTTGGCCGGCGAGGTCGAAATCCAGGTCGTAGACGTCCTCGCGCATCCTGACGAGGCGGAACGGACCGGCATTCTGGCCACCCCGACGCTCTCGGATGAGTCAACCACCCCTCCACGCCGGCTGATTGGTGATATCAGCAACATCGCTCAAGTTCTCGATTATTTCGGTTATCGCAAGAAGGACAGCGGCTATGACCACAGCTGAAGAGATCCTTATCGATCCGGTGCTCGAGCGCGTCAGGACCGGTATCGAGGCTTTCGACGATCTTGTGATGGGCGGCCTGCCGCGCGGGCGCACCACCATCGTCGGAGGCACACCCGGTAGCGGCAAGACTGTATTTGCAACGCAGTTTCTTGCCCACGGCATCACCGTGCTGGACGAGCCCGGCGTCTTCGTCACGTTCGAGGAATCGCCCGTTGAGATCGAGGTCAACATGGCCAGCTTCGGCTGGGATATCCGCCGTTGGCGTGAGAACAACAAACTGGTCTTTGTCGATGCAAGCCCGCGTGATCACGACCAGATGATTGTCGGCCATTTCGATTTGTCAGGCTTGCTGACGCGCGTCCTGCACGCTGCGCGGAACGCCGCGGCGAAGCGCATCGTCCTGGATTCCGTCACCCAGCTCTTCGACCACTTCGTCGCTGAGCAGACATCGGTGCGTCGGGAGCTCCTCCGCATCGCGACAGCACTTAAGCGGGAAGGTTTGACGGTGCTGATGACCGCCGAACGAAACAGTGAGTACGGCGAGATCTCCCGCCACCGGATCGAGGAGTTCGTTGCCGACAATGTCGTCATCCTGCGCAATGCGCTCGATCGCGAGCGGCGCAGGCGCACGATCGAAGTTCTCAAGATGCGGGGCAGCCGCCACGTCGAGGGCGAGGTGCCGATCACGCTTGTGGTGAAGCAAGGCATAGTGGCGGTGCCATTGTCTTCATTGCGGCTCGAGCAGCAATCCAGCACCACGCGTGTGACGAGCGGCAATCCCGAACTCGATAGGATGTGTGGCGGTGGATTCTTCCGCGACAGCGTCACCCTCGTCAGCGGAGCGACGGGCACCGGAAAGACGCTGCTGGTGACAAACTTTCTGGCAGGCGGCGCAGCGGCTGGCGAACGTGCCTTGCTGGTCGGCTATGAGGAGAGCCGCGGCCAGCTGTTCCGAAATGCCCGCGGCTGGGGCGTCGATTTTGAGGCCATGGAGGCGGATGGCCGGCTGAAGGTTGTGTGCATTTACCCGGAAGCGCAGAACTTGCCGGACCACCTGTTGATGGTCCGCGAACTCGTTGAGGAATTCAAGCCGGACCGGATCGCCATCGACAGCCTGTCGGCATTGGAACGGATCGCGCCAGAGACCGGTTTCCGGGAATTCCTGATCAGTCTCACTTCGTTCATCAAAAAACACGAGATCGCTGGCCTTTGTACCGCCACCAACAAATCGCTCGTCGGAGGCCAGAGTGCCAGCGAACAGCATATTTCAACTCTCACGGACTCGATCATCCTGTTGCGGTACATTCAGGACCGGGATTTCATGCATCGCGGGATCATGGTGCTGAAGATGCGCGGCAGCGAGCATGACAAGCAGATTCGGCGTTTCACAATCGACGGCGCCGGCATGCACCTCGGTCAGCCCTTTGACGGCGCACCCGATGTGTTCGGCGACTCCGCCGCGTCCTTGCGGTGAGTAACCTTGAGATGGCACGCGGCGCAGCCGAACTCTCGGAGCAATACGGCGACGCAAGTCTTACGGGTATTAGCCAGTTTGATTTTCGACGGCTGATCGAAACCACGGCAGACGGCGTTCTCGTCGTCGATCTGTCGGGAACGGTGCTTTATGCAAATCCGGCTGCGGCCGTGATTTTCGGTTGTCCGGTTGCCGATCTCGTTCACATTCCCCTGGGGCGACCGATCATATCGGGTGAAACCACCGAAATCACCGTCCACAGGCCCATTCGACCACCCGCCGAAGTAGAAATGCGGACGGTTGAGCTTAGCTGGGACGGCAGGCCGGCGCTGCTTGCCAGTCTTCGCGACGTCTCCGCGCACCGCGCGCAGCAGGAGCGTCGACGTCAATCGCAAAAGCTCGAAGCGATCGGCCGGCTCGCTGCCGGCATCGTTCACGACATCAACAATCTGCTCACAGTGTTCGAATCCGGGCTACGACTGCTTCGGAAGCAGCTGCGCGAGGATCCTGCCAATCCGAACACGGCGATGCTCATCGAGGAGTTGCTCAAACGAACGCAAAACGGCGGTGCACTCACGCAGCAACTGCTCGCGTTCTCCCGCGGACAGTCGCTGTATCCGGAGACGATCGAGCTGAATGGCAGGATTAAAGCCATCACGAGGCTGCTGGAGCGGACACTCGGGAATGGGATCAGCATCAACCTCGAGCTGGACCCGGGACTTGGTCCTGTCGTCGTCGACGCCAATCAGTTGGACGTTGCCATTCTGAACCTGGCTGTGAATGCCAAGGATGCGATGGCCGGCACGGGCATGCTGGCGATCGAGACCAGCGATACCCCCGGCGACATTGAAGAGATGCCCGCACTGGCTGCCTCTTTCGTTCGGGTGACGGTCAGCGATACGGGGTGCGGGATGAGCAAGGAGGTCCTAGCCAAGGTGTTCGAGCCGTTCTTTACCACCAAGGGCGATGGCCGTGGGACCGGCCTTGGGCTTAGTCAGGTTTACGGCTTCATTAAGCAGTCCGGGGGGCATATTCGGATCGAGAGTGCGGTCGGCGAGGGAACAAGCGTTCATCTATTTCTTCCTCGCGCGCCAAGAACAGGAAATGACGAGTTGCAGATGCAGGTCGAAATCCGGCCCAATACATGTGAGTGAAAAAAGCGGCCTGAGTTTCGCCTGGCGATGTGCCTGGCGGAAAGCGAGCCCGGAATTCCGGGCCCGCCGGAGATGCTGGTCAAGCCGTTGAAAGCGGACGGTCGCCGAAGAACCAAAGGCTTCCGGCAGCCAATGCCGCCACGATGAGACCCATGATCACATGTAGCCACATGGCCGTTGCCAGGGTCGAAAAACCGAGGGCCCAAGGCGAGATCAGCGTCCACAGCCCGGCCACCAGGTTTGCCCATTCCTCGTAGGAATGGAAAGCAACCAGCGCCCCCACGGCGATCAGGGCGATCACCGCACCGGCGATCCAGGCGTTCCAGGCCGCATGGGCTTCAGCCGCAAACCCGAGATACCAAGGCGATAGTACCAGAGCTATGCCGGCGATCAGATTGACCACATCGATCACCGGACGATTTTCAGTTTTCAGCCATTTCTCCATTGTTCATCCTCCTTTCCTTGACATGGTCAGTGCACCGCCCCTTGAGCGAGGGCGGGGTCGGCGGCCAGGGATTGTCCTTCGCCGCCGCTAAGCTTTCTTCGTCGGCCGGGCCGAACGCGGTCATCGCGCGGAACCGAGCCGGCCAGAACGAAGGGCTTGACCTCGTCGGGCTGGAAGCGGTTGCCGGCGATCTCGCGCAGGGCGAGTTCGACGGGCACCGTCACGCTGCCGGTCAGGCGAGGCTCGGCACCACGGCTGAGCGCACGGGCCCGGCCCGCCGCCGCAACGGCCAGCGCGAAACGGTTCGGCACGGTATTTTCACAATCGAGCACGATCATCGGATCCATGATGCCACCTCACGCTGCCTTCTGCTTCTGTTCAGGAACGGAAACGGCCAGTTTCGCTGTCGTAAGCTGCTCCAGTGCGAGCAGTGCCGATTCCACTTCGTCGAGCCGTGTCGGACGCGCGTTTTCAGGCATCCCTTCGGCCGTCGCGAGATCCACAAGATACTCGTTCCACGCCCAGTTGCGCAGGATGGCGCGTTTCTCGTCGACTGTCAGAAGAGGATCGACAACGAGGTCCATCGGCGATGCATAAAGCGCCTCAGGATCGGCCAATGCCGGTCCATAATGCGAGGCCTGTGAAACGGCACCGTAGCTGCTCATGATCAACGCCAGTTGCAGGCGGTTCCAGACAACCTCCCTGCCGGCCTGCAGCTGCTTTTCGGCACCGGAAGATTCGGCGGATTTTTCCGCCGCAGGATTTAGCTGAACCGAATAAGCGAAGCCCTGACGTTCAGCATAATCGATGGCCGACTGAACCGTCGGAAAATCGAGCTCCACCTGGGCCAGCGTGTCACCACTTCCGGTGTAGCCCATCAGCGGTTCGATGACCGGCGCCATACGGCGCTCGAAGATCAGCCGCCAGCCTTTCGGCTGCGCACGGCCCGAGGTCGTGACTGAACGGGAAGGCTTGTAGATCCGCGCGACCGCATCACGCGGGAACTCGGATCTGCCGAATGACAGCGCGCGCTTGCGATTGTCGTTTGCCGGTGCGAGATTTTCTGCGGCTTGTGTGACTTCTCTTTCTTCTTGCTTCTGCATCATTCCATCCTCCCATTTTGCGAAGGATGCGTCGGAGGCGGCTGCCTGCCGCCCCCGACTTGCTCCATGCGTCAGTGGGTGATCGGGATGCGCTTCACCTTCGATTGCGCGTCTGGGTTCTTCGGCAGCGTCAAGGTCAGGACGCCATTGGCAAAGGACGCCTTGACCTTGTCGTCCTCGACCTCGTAGCCGAGAGGTATGCGCCGCTCGAAGCGACCGTAGAAGCGCTCGGAGTAGCCCTTCTCTTCGGTCTCCGACCGCTTTTCGCCACGCAGGGTCAGCACGTCCTCGTCGAGCAGGACTTCGATGTCCTTCTCTTCCATACCGGGAACCTCGGCGGTGACGCGAAGCTCATTGTCCGACTCCGAAATCTCCACCTTCGGCCAGCCATTGTCGAAAGACGAGAGCTGCCCCATAGAAGGCAGGCGCGTCTCGAAGCTCCTCAACACATCGTCAAAGAGCCTGTTTACCTCACGGTGAAGCGAAACAAAGGGATCGCCACCGCCATAGATGTTGGGGGCCTGGTTGTTGTTGCGGCCCCACGGGATAAGGTCACGCATGTTCATCTTCATTCACCTCCATGTTCAAGAGCGCGGCACCGGACGAGCGCCGGTGCCTGTCGCTTCTGGTTCACTCTGACTTCAGGCGGCGTTCTTCTCGGCTTCGATCTGCCGTGGCTTCGCCTGGGCCGTGCTGCCGGTGATGGCGATCCGGCGCGGTTTCATCTCTTCGGGAAGCTCGCGCTTGAGATCGACGTTCAGCAACCCGTTTTCCAGGCTGGCGCCGACGACCTTCACATGGTCTGCCAGTTCGAACTGCCGCTCGAAGGCGCGCCCGGGAACGCCGCGATAAAGATACTGGCCGTCGTCCTCACCCGATTGCGAGCCGCTCACAAGCAGCAAGTTCGGCTGATGAGTGATGGTCAGTTGATCCTGCGAGAAACCGGCTACCGCCATTGTGATGCGATAGTCGTCCTCACCGGTCTTGGCGATGTTGTAAGGCGGCCAATTGTCTATCGCGGTGACACGGCTCGCATTTTCGAGCAGATCGAAAATGCGATCGAAGCCGATGCTGGACCGGAACAAGGGGGTAAAATCGAGGTTTGTCTTCATAGCCACATCCTCCTTTGAGCAACATGGATACAAAAGGACGCCAAGAGAGCCTTGACGCCTCCTGACTTAGCGCCGGCCCCATCAGGCGACCGGCGATTCTCGATTTAGAATAGCCAGTTGAGCGTTCAAGAGGTCTCTTAGGAAAATTTTCAGGCAAGATCCGGACGTATAGGGGAATGGCAGGAAGAAGGCACTCGGTTTCTTCGCTGGCGAATTCCTCGCCAGCGGCAGACCCCTCGGAAGGGCGGCGCTTGGGTTAAAGTCGATCGACCAGTGCTGTGAAACCGGCGGCCGCGATGTCGATCTCGTAACTGCGGCCGGCGGCGGGAAGCTTCTCGCATTGATCCAATTGGCGCAACGCGTCCATGATGGCATCGAAGCTGACCGGTTCGGTGACCCCGGGCGGCATGCGCAGCGCCGGCATCGATTCCACTGCACAGGCATCCGATGCCCATGACGACAGGATTGCACGCTTCTCCTGGACGTCCAGCGTCTCGTCGATCAGCACGTCCTGAGGTCGCTCGAAATGCCGTGCCGGATGCAGCAACCGGTCAAGAAAAACATCAGGACCCTCGGGCCCTACCTGGGGAAAACTCGTCGAAATGGCTCTTTCCATCGATGGTCCTCCGCTTTCAATAGGCTCCTCTGTTGACATTTCTTAGTGGTTTCACCAGCCGAAATTTGGAGAGTTTCGGCCAAATTTCAATAGCCCGCAAAGGCACCCTTTCGCGGTTCAACACCTCGGGCACCAATTTTTTGGGCCCGGTGAAACAATCGGCTTCGATCTCAGTTCGTGCATTCAATAGGCGAAGTCATGCAGCGGCGCCGGCGCGATCCGGACAGGAGAACCGATCATGTCTTATATATCCGGGAAGCAGCTGTGCATCGGCTTGATCGCAGCAACTCTAACGCTTTCAGCTGGCGGCTTTACTCGGGTTTCAGCACAGGAAATCCCAAACGACTTCAGCGCCATCGTGCGTCAGAAACTGCCGGCGGTGGTCGCCATCACGACCAGGCAGATCATCCAGGACCAACCGACGCTCGATGATTTTCTGAACCCCTTCGACGGCCGCGGGCCTGTCCAGCCGCAGGTGCGGGAAGCGCTTGGCTCCGGCTTCGTCATCAGTCCCGAGGGCTACATCGTCACGAACAATCATGTCGTGGCCGACTCCACCGAAATCCACGTCGTCTTCTCCGACAAGGAGACTTCGCCCGCGCGACTGGTGGGCCGCGATCCAGCAACCGACATCGCGGTGCTGAAGGTCGATCCACGGCCCAACATGACCATCGCGGCCTGGGGTGATTCCGACGCAATGCAGCCGGGTGCGTGGACGATCGCGATCGGCAGCCCCTTCGGGCTGGGGGGAACCGTTACCGTCGGCGTTCTTTCGGCCCGCTCGCGTGACATCCAGGCCGGCCCTTATGACGATTTCCTCCAGACGGACGCCTCGATCAACAGAGGCAATTCCGGCGGCCCCCTGTTTAACGCACGCGGCGAAGTGATCGGCGTCAACACCGCCATCGTCTCGCCGTCGGGCGGCAGCATAGGCATCGGTTTCGCCGTGCCGTCGCGAACCGCGCGGAGCGTCGCCGATCAACTGATCCGCACCGGTCGGATCGAGCGTGGTTATATCGGAGTGCGGCTTCAGGAGGTCACGCCCTCGATCGCCGAGGCGCTCGGAATAGCCGGCACCAAGGGAGCGCTGGTTGCCTCGGTCGAGGCCGGCAGCCCGGCCCAGAAGGCGGGGATCCAGCCCGGTGACGTCATCACCCGGTACAACGGCAAGGACATTCAGGGGGTCCATGACCTGACNTTGGCGGCAGCGAACCAAAAGCCGGGATCAACAGCGACGCTGACCACGAGCCGAGGCGGCACGCAACAGGATTTGTCCCTCACCGTCGGTCAACGCAAGGACGAGGAGGTACAGACCGGTGCCGTTCCGAGCCAAGGGCCGGGGGACCAGCGCCTCGGACTGGCACTCAGCCCCATCCCGGACGAAGC
>NZ_ATYO01000012.1 GCF_000427725.1 Mesorhizobium sp. WSM3224
TGCTTGACCATGGCGCTGTCGGTCCACGAGGCGTTGGCATCCGGCACCGCCATCAGCGCCATGGCCATCGCCTTGATCACCATGTCGTTGACCGAGAGCTTGTAGGCGGGAACCTCGCCCTTCTCCGTCTTCTTCATCGGGGCTGCCGCATTGAGCTGCATGCGCAGCGCCAAGAGCGCATCGAGCTCGCAATCCAGCGTCAGATAGAAATGCGGGATGGTGGACTTGGCCTCGACCAGGCGGCGCGCGATGGTCTTGCGCATGTTGTCATGCGGGACGAGTTCATAGGAGCCTTCGGCGAACAGTTTCAGCACCTGGTCGTCCGACATCGGCTTCGAAGCAGGGGCCGGGGGCTCGACTGACGTTTGCGTTTCGGCCTGTACAGGCGCGACAGCGGTTTTCGCAGCAATTGCAGCTTCTATATCGGCACGCACAACACGACCGCGTGGACCGCTGCCTTTGACCTCGGCAATCTTGAGACCGGCCTCACGGGCCAAGCGGCGCGCCAGTGGCGTCGCGCGTCCGGCGGTCGGCGATTGGCTGCTCTCCCCCCCTGTGGGGGAGATGGCCGGCAGGCCAGAGGGGGGCGCGAAGGAATGAGGCGCTGGAGGGACAGCGCCCTCCTCTGTCGGCTTCGCCGACATCTTCCCCGCCAGGGAGGAGATTGGCGCCTCATCCCGCTTCGCCGGAGCATCAGCTCCGTAAGCTTCGCCATCGGCATAGATCCACGCGACAGGTGCGCCGACGGGAATATCGACACCCTCCTTGCCGGTGACGTCGCGCAACGTGCCGCTGGCGGGCGCATCGATCTCCATCGCCGCCTTGTCGGTCTCGATCTCGAACAGCACATCGCCCTTCTTGACCTTGGCGCCCTCCTCGGCGAACCAGCGCGAGATCTGGCCGGTCGCCATGTCCATGTCGACCTTGGGAAGAATGACTTCGGTCGGCATCGCTCAGCGGATCCCTTTCACGAGGTCGCGGGCGGCGGCAATGATGTCGGGAACCTGCGGCACCGTCGCCTTTTCCAGATCCGGATTGTAGGGGATCGGCGTCTCGGCGCCACCGAGGCGCACGATCGGCGCATCGAGATAATCGAACGCCTCGCTCTCGGCGACCAGCGCGCTCACTTCCGCGCCGATGCCCAGCGTCTTCACCGCTTCGTAGACGCAAAGCAGGCGCGAGGTCTTCTTCACACTGTCGATGACGGTTTGCCTGTCGAGCGGCCGGATCGTTCTGAGATCGACCACCTCGATGTCGATGCCTTCGCCTTCCAGCGTGGCCGCGGCATCGAGCGCCCTCTGGACCATGATCGAGGTCGCGACGATGGTGAGGTCGCGGCCTTCGCGGCGGATGTCGGCCTTGCCGATCGGCACTGTGTAATGGCCTTCCGGGACAGGGCCCCTCATCTTGTAGAGCAGCTTGTGCTCGAAAATCATGACCGGGTCCGGATCGGCGACCGCGGCAAGCAGCATACCCTTGGCATCGTGCGGCGTGGCCGGCTGGATGACCTTGAGGCCAGGCACATGGCCGAGCCAGGCTTCGAGGCTCTGGCTGTGCTGGGCGGCCGCGCCCGTGCCGGAGCCGGCCGGGAAACGCATCACCAGCGGCACCGAGACCTCGCCGCCAAGCATGAAGCGCATCTTGGCCGCCTGGTTGACGATCTGCTCCATGCCGAGCGTGGCGAAATCCGAAAACTGGAATTCGAAGATCGGCCGCATGCCGGTGACGGCCGCGCCCACAGCGACGCCCGCGCCGCCCAGTTCGGAGATCGGCGTGTCGATCACCCGGTCGGTGCCGTAGCGCTCGACCAGGTCGCCGGTCACTTGGAACGCGCCGCCATAGACGCCGATATCCTCGCCCATCAGGAAGACGCGCTCGTCCATGTCCATGGCGATCGCCATGGCTTCCTGGATCGCCTGGGCGTAGCTCAGTTCACGCACCGCGGCGTCCATCACGCATGCTCCGTGTAGACATAGTCCTGAAGGGTGGTGATCTCGGGCGCAGGGCTCGCCTTGGCGAATTCGATGCCGTCGGCGATCTCGCGGGCAACCGCGTCGCGGATCGCCTGGATGCCCTGGCCGTCGATGAAGCCGAAATCGCGCAACTCGGTCTCGAAGAGCGCGATCGGATCGCGGTTCGCCATCCAGTCCTCGATCTCTTCCTTGGTGCGGTAGCGGTTGCGGTCGCTCTTGGAATGGCCGCGATGGCGGTAGGTCTTCGATTCGATCAGCGTCGGCCCCTCGCCTGCGCGCGCCCGCTCGACCGCCTTGAAGGACGCCTCGGCCACCTCGGAGAAGATATTGCCGTTGACGATGACGCCGGGCATCGCATAAGCGGCCGCGCGGTCGGCGATGTTCTTCACCGCGGTCGAGCGCGCCGTCGAGGTCGACATGCCGTAGCCGTTGTTCTCGCACACGAAGATCACCGGCAGCTTCCAGACCGCCGCCATGTTCAGCGCCTCGTGGAAGGCGCCTTCATTGTTGGCACCGTCGCCGAAGAAGGAGACCACGACCTTGCCGGTCTTCATTCTCTTTGAGGAAAGTGCAGCGCCGACCGCGATCGGGATGCCGCCGGCAACGATGCCGTTGGCGCCGAGATTGCCCTTGGCGACATCGGCGATATGCATGGAGCCGCCGCGGCCCTTGCAGTAGCCGGTGGTCTTGCCGAAGAACTCCGCAAACATGCGGCTGACCTCGGCGCCCTTGGCGATGCAGTGGCCATGGCCGCGATGCGTCGAGGTAATCTGGTCGTCTTCGGCCAGCGGCATGCAGACGCCCATGGCGCTCGCTTCCTGGCCGATCGACAGGTGCATGGTGCCGTGGATGAGGCCGCGCGTGTAGCACTCTTCCGCGCCCTCTTCGAAGCGGCGGATGAGGTACATCTTGTGAAGCACCCCTCTGAGCTGCTCCGGGCTGTACTGGCGATAGACGAAAGGCAGGTTGGCTCGGCTGTCCACGACGGCTTTGCTGGCTCCGGCCATGATCACGCCTCCACGGTGCCGTAGACGAGCTTGTCCTGGCGGGCGCGCAGCTCGGCGATCTTCGAGCCTGGCGCTGGCGCCGCATTGGCATAGGTGATGAGCTCGCCCTTCCTGATCGGCTGGGTGACCGAACCGCCCTGCAGCAGGCCGCAGGGAATGGCCCGCGCCGCATGAGCTTCCGGCGCTGTCACGATCCAGGCGCGATAGCAATACTCGCCGATGGCATCGAGCTTGTCGCCCGGTTTCATATCCTTCTTGGCGACAGCGCAGACCTCGGCCACCGGCTTGGCCAGCGGCACCATGTCGGCTTTGCCGTAGAGCACGACGCGGGCGCAGGTGAGCGGCACTTCGAGCGAGGTCAGGTGATAGGGGCGATGGAAGGTGAAGTAGGGGCCCTTGCCCATCTTCAGGTCCTCCATGCGTTCGGAAATGCGCGGATGCGACATGTCGGCGACGACGAAGACGCCGGGCGCCACGCCCTTGCCGATCGAATAGTCGACGACGCCGACCTTCGACAGCACGCCGCCGTCCTTCTCAGGCACAAGCACCTTCGACAATTCGCCAAGTGTCGCCGACGGGCCGTGCATACCCGGCTTATCGGGAACGAGCCCGGTCGCGTTGGCGATCGCCGCCATCTCGACCATGGTCTTCGAACCGTCGACGAATTCGACAAGCATGCGCACATTCATGTGCCGGCGCTTCGCCTCCTCCTCGTAGTCCGGAGGCGTGGCATCGATGTTGAGCGGATTGTTCTTGCCTTTGCCGGCGGCAACGATCGGATGGCCCATGGCGGAGACGAACTCGATCAGCTCCATGCAGGAAGACGGTTCGTCGCCGGCGCCCAGCGAATAGGTGACGCCGAGGCGGTCGGCCTCGCTCTTGAGATAGGCGCCTATGGTGACGTCGGCCTCGACATTCATCATCACCAGATGCTTGCCGTGCTCCATGGCGCGCAAACCGATCTCGGCGCCGACGGCGGGAACCCCGGTCGCGTCGATGACGACGTCGATGAGGTCGTTGCCGATGACGAGACTGGAATCATTGGTGACGGCGATCTTGCCCGCCTCCATCGCCGACGTCATCGCCGAGGCGTTCGAAACCTCGCGCGCGTGGCCGGTCTCCTGGAAAGCGATGTCGACGGCCTTGCTGGCCGCCGGCAGGTTCAGTTCCGAAATGGCGCCGATCTCGATGCCGGACATATGGGCGACGCGAGTGACGATGTCGGTTCCCATTTCGCCTGAGCCGATCAGGCCGATGCGGATAGGTTTGCCGGACTTGGCGCGTTCTTCGAGGTCACGGGCAAGGCCCGTCAACGAAATATTGGAAGCCATGCCGCTTATTCCTCCCATATCGCATGCTGTGTGGTCGATTGACGGGTATTGAACATCTGTATTTCTGTCAAGACTAATGTCCAAAATTTGGCCATTGATCGGTGCTTTTCGAATTGGTCGAGGCTCAATGGCGGAAGGCACGTACAGCACGGTGCCTGTGGCCAAACCAAATGGAAGCCGGCCGCCCGCGGCCGAATGCCGGTCAATGCCGCGCGACGACCTCTCGCAGACCATAAAGAGATATCTAGGCGGCAATTGTTACTGGCAAACGTCGACCCATACGGCGCCGATCAGATCGGCCATGCGCTGCGGCGCGATACGCACCGCGGCGTTGGTCGCGCCCGCGGCGGGAACGACTTCGTCGAAAGCCTTGAGCGACAGATCGCAATAGATGGGCAGCGGCGACGGCAGACCGAACGGGCAGACACCGCCCGGCGGATGGCTGGTGGCCGCAAGCACCTCCTCGCCGCCAAGCATGCGCGGCTTGCCGCCCATCCTGTCCTTGAACTTGCGGTTGTCGAGCCTAGCGATGCCACTGGTCACCACCAGCATGGTCTCGTCGCCGACGCGCAGGCAGATCGTCTTGGCGATCTGCGCCGGCGTGACGCCATGGGCCTCGGCCGCCAGTGCGACGGTGGCCGAGCTCGCCTCGGTGACGATGACCGCTACGTCCGGCGCATGCTCGGCAAAAAAGGCTCGGACCGATTCCAGGCTCATGGCGACCTCTCGTCAAACGTGTCGAACAACGGCTGGCGGCGAATGGCATGACGGGGCGATCATTGGCAAGGCCGTGGGTTTGGCTTCGCGCGCATTAAAAAGCCCGCCTGGCAGGCGCCGGCGGGCTTTCGAACGACGCTTTCTCGCGCCTCTACTGCTGTACGGGCCTGTTCTCTGCCGCCGGCACAGTGATCAATTCCTCTTCCGGCATCTGCAATGCCGTAGCAATGCGCCGGAGCTTGGCGGGATCGGCATCCTTGCCGTCCTCGATGTCGATGATCTCGCCAACGGCCAAGCCGCAGGTCAAAGAGAGTTCCTCGATCGTGTATCCCCTCGTTTCGCGAGCGGCTTTCAACGGGTTGAGGCCGGACGCGGCAATGATGTCGTTGGAAACAGCGTTTCGTGCGGTGTTGGGCATGGCAACTCCTTTGGATGAAACAGGGTCTGATGAAATGTGGCGTTGCCTGAGATTGGCGGGAGAATGCTCGTTAACAAATGATTTGCCAAGAGCTTCGGCCGTCACGCCATCGTGAAGCGGCATTTGGCCGGGTATCGCAGGCCTTCCACATGTAAGGTCGCGCGGCGCTCAATCAAGTTCTTTTGAAGGCCGGCGACCGGATTCGCCGGCATTTTCGACGCCTCGATTCGTTAGCTTGCTGTCGACAGACGGGCGCCGGGCATTTCTCGGAAGGATCGAAGCCATGAATTTGAAATCATTCGCAATTGTGCTGGGCACAGTTTCAGGCGCGATCGGCGCGACGGACGTGCAGGCAGCGGATGCCGTACGTGTTCGAGGCACGGTCGTCAGCGTTGCCGGGCCGACACTGACGGTGAAGGACCGCGACGGCAAAACCGATGCGATCACCCTCGCCGCCGGTTGGAAGATCTCGGGCGTCGCCAAAGCATCGGCAGCCGACATCAAGCAAGGCGATTTCCTCGGCATCGCCTCGGTGTCCAAGGCCGATGGCGGCAGCGGCGCGCTGGAAGTCGTGATCTTCCCGGCCGCGCTGAAAGGCACGGGAGAAGGCGACCGCGACTGGGATTTGCAGCCCAACAGCCGCATGACCAACGGCACCGTCGCCGACGTGACCGAGATCCAGGGCCGCACGGTCACGCTCACCTATGACAACGGCCAGAAGAAGCAGATCGCCATCCCGCAGACCACGCCGATCGTGACATTCGCCACCGCCAAGCCGGCGGATCTCGCGCCGGGCGTCGCGGTCTTCGTCAACGCCGTGCGCGGCAGCGACGGCAAGCTCGTCGCCAATCGGGTCGTGGTCGGGAATCACCGCATCGCGCCGCCGATGTGAGTCTGGCCTGCTCACGCTCTCAGATTTTTCAGAGACTGACGCAACTTTGGCGTGTTCGGGCGGGCACGCTGCGGCCGATGGCTTGTCAGAAACAATCCAGAAACAAAAATCTACATTTGGGAAAAATTGTCGAAAAAAACCAGGAGGATAGTCCCCTATCGCGGGGCTTGGGTCGCCGATTTGGTCCGGTGAAACTCGGAACGCCCGCGTAAAAAGGAAACGAAGTCATGAAGAAGTCCCTCCTCTCTGCGCTCGGGCTGGCTCTGGCCCTGGCGTTCACCATGCCGATCCTCGGCGCCACCAGCGCTGATGCGGCTCCGATGAAGAAGCATCATCATCATCGTCATCATCACAGGCATCATCACCACCACCATCGTCATCACCACCACCACAAGATGGCTCCGAAGAAGGCCTGATCCTTCCCTCTTGCCGATGGGAAGGCAGGCCTTCGCCGCTAAAGCGGACTGGCCTTCCCATCGGAGTTTTTCTGCTTAAGCCGCATTCCAGACTCTATCTGATGGGAACCAGCGCCGACCCGCCGGCCAGACACCCGCCTGGTGCTGATGGCCGCTCGCATCGCCCTGAAGCTCGGCTATCTACCGAATCCCGCCGCCCCGACGCTCTATAACGAAATGATGCCGTGGCGGATCCGAAGAGCAAGATCAAGCTCGCTCGCTGACCGCAGCCGCCGACATGGAAATGGCGGCCGCAACACGTGGCCGCCATTTCCATGTCCGCAAAGATCAGCGCCGGCTGATGAGAAGGCCGGCAAGCAGCCCGACCACGACCAGCCCGACGGCGGCGGCCGTTGCCGGATGATCGCGCGCGGTCCGCTCGATCGCCCTGCCCCTGCGCCTTATCGCCGGCAGCGCGTCGTGCAGGCGATCGGCAAGCTGCGAATAGTAGTCGGACGCCGCCTCGCGGCCATCCTCGTAATAGGCATCCCCGCGCTTGGCCAAAACCTTCTTGAGGTCGTTCAATTGTCGCGAGAGCGCCGCGACCTGCTTGTCGAGGTCAAGATCGGAGAGGGTCGAAAACGATGCCATGCCTGTTGTCCTCCTCTTCGAGAGAAGGCCTAACGCGTGGACGCAGCGCCAGTTCCGGCGGGCTGACGGAGCGCCGGCAGTGATGACCGTTCAACGAACCTGATCGAGCAGGCGCTTGCATTCCAAGAGGTCGAACAGCGCCTCCTGCAGCAAGGCACGATTGTCACGCGACAATTTTGAAGCGTCTGGTTGTACCGGACCTTCGTCGTCGCTTTTGCCGAGACCAAAGAAGCGGCGGCTGGGCTTCACCTTCGGCTGGCCGACGAGCGCATCGTCGTCGCCGCGCGGCTGCGCGGCCGCCGTCAGCGGCACCTGCTCGGCCTGGCGGCGCTGGGCGATCGCCTCCACGGCAGCCATGTCGCCATTGCCGATGGCGACCAGGAAATGGTTGCCGTTCTCGCGCAACAGCTTCTGCACGCCTTTGATCGTATAGCCCTGATCGTAGAGCATATGCCGGATGCCCTTGATCAGTTCGACGTCCTGCGGCCGGTAGTAGCGACGGCCGCCACCGCGTTTCATCGGCTTGATCTGGGTAAAGCGCGTCTCCCAGAAACGCAGCACGTGCTGCGGCAGATCTAGGTCTTCCGCGACTTCGCTGATGGTGCGGAAAGCATCGGGGCTCTTGTCCATGGGCTAATCCTCCACACTGGACCGCGATCCGGTGCATGATGCCGAATCGCGCCTTATTTCAGCGGTTTATGAAACGATATTCAAGCCCAGCGTCAAAACCGCCGGCGGTTTTCAACCGCATTCGCCAGCAAACTACTTGCCGCCCTTGCCCTTGCTGTTCTGATGCGAACGCAGGATCCGGCTCTTGAGCACATTCGACGATTTGAACGTCATGACCCGGCGCGGCAGGATCGGAACTTCCTCGCCGGTCTTCGGATTGCGGCCGATGCGCTCGTTCTTGGAGCGGACATGGAAGGTGGCGAAGGACGACAGCTTGACCGTCTCACCGCGAACGATGGCTTCGCAGATTTCGTCCAGGACAGCCTCGACGAGCTCCGCCGATTCAGTTCGCGACAAGCCAACCTTCCGATAAACGGCTTCAGCAAGGTCGGCACGCGTAAGTGTCTTTCCCCCCATGCGACCGTCCCATCTGCTCGCAAAAAAACGTAAATCGATACAGGTAAAGGCAGAGCGTAAGTAATTGATCCGGCAAGGTCAAGAACCGAAACCGGACCGTTCGGCACTTACCAGCGGAGCAGCACCGCGCCCCAGGTGAAACCTCCACCCATCGCCTCGAGAAGCACCAGGTCGCCCTTCTTGATGCGGCCGTCGGCGACGGCCACCGAGAGAGCCAGCGGCACCGAGGCAGCCGAGGTGTTACCGTGTAAATCGACGGTGACCACCACTTTCTGCTCGGCAATCCCGAGCTTCTTGGCGGAAGCGTCAATAATCCGTTTATTGGCCTGATGCGGCACGAACCAGTCGAGGTCCTCAGCCGTTATGCCGGCCTCACCGAAGGTCGCCTCGATGACATCGGTGATCATGCCGACGGCATGCTTGAACACTTCACGGCCTTCCATCCTGAGATGGCCGACTGTTCCCGTGGTGGAAGGGCCGCCGTCGACGAAGAGCTTGTCCTTGTGCGCGCCGTCGGAGCGCAGGCTCGCCGCCAGCACGCCGCGATCGGTGATCGCGCCGGCCCCCTCTTCGGCTTCGAGAACCAGCGCGCCGGCGCCGTCGCCGAACAGCACACAGGTCGAGCGGTCGTTCCAGTCGAGGATGCGCGAGAATGTTTCCGAACCGATCACCAGCACGCGTCTGGCCAACCCGCCACGGATGTAAAGGTCGGCGGTGGCGACGGCATAGACGAAGCCCGAGCACACGGCCTGCAGGTCGAAGGCAAAGCCGTGATGCATGCCGAGCCGGTTCTGGATATCGACAGCGGTCGCGGGAAAAGTGTTGTTGGGTGTCGAGGTCGCCAGGATGATGAGGTCGATGTCGGCAGGCGTCATACCGGCGCTGTCGAGCGCGGCGCGCGCCGCGGCCTCGCCCAGCGAGGCCGTCGTCTCGTCGTCGGCCGCGACGTGGCGCTGGCGAATGCCGGTGCGCTGGACGATCCACTCGTCGGAGGTCTCGACCATGCCTTCGAAGTCGGCATTCTTCATGATGCGGCGGGGCAGCGCGGCACCGTTGCCGCGCACGACTGATCTGATCAAAGCTCTTTCCTATTCCTCAGCGTCGGCGGCGACGCCGGATTTCCTGTTTGCCTGCGCAGTCGGGTTGCGCGCATGGAACAGATCGAGGTCGGCCTCGATCCGGTCAAGCAGATTATTGCGCACCATGTCATAGCCGAGCTCGATGGCTGCCGCGAAGCCGTCCGAATCGGCGCCGCCATGGCTCTTCACCACGATGCCGTTCAACCCCAGGAAGACGCCGCCATTGGAGCGACCGACATCCATCTTCTCGCGTAGCCTGTCGAAAGCACCCTTGGCGAAGACGTAGCCGATCTTGGCCATGAGCGTGCGGCTCATGGCGGCGCGCAGATAGCCGGCGATCTGCCTTGCGGTGCCCTCGGCGGTCTTGAGCGCGATGTTGCCGGCAAAGCCCTCTGTCACCACCACGTCGACCGTGCCCTTGCCGATATCGTCGCCTTCGACGAAGCCGCGATAATTCATCGAGGCCATGTTGGCCTCGCGCAGCATGCGGCCGGCTTCCTTGACCTCTTCCTGACCCTTGATCTCCTCGACGCCGACATTGAGCAAGCCGACGCTCGGCCGCTCGATGCCGAACACCGAGCGCGCCATACCGGTGCCCAGAATGGCGAAATCGATGAGCTGATGCGCATCCGCGCCGATGGTGGCGCCGACATCGAGCACCACGCTTTCGCCACGCGTCGTCGGCCAGAGCGCCGCGATCGCCGGACGGTCGATGGTGGCCATGGTGCGGAGGCAGAATTTCGACATCGCCATCAGCGCGCCGGTGTTGCCGGCCGAGATGCAGGCCTGCGCGCCGCCGTTCTTCACCGCCTCGACGGCCTTCCACATCGACGACTTCCAGCGACCGTGGCGCAGCGCCTGGCTCGGCTTGTCGTCCATGCGCACGGCGATCTCGCAATGGACGAACTCGCTTGCTTCGGCGAGTTTCGGGAACTTGGCGAGTTCGGGGCGCACCACGTCCTCGCGGCCGTAGATGACGAAGCGGATGTCAGGGCGGCGGATGGCGACCGTCATCAGCGCCGGGATGACCACGCTCGGTCCGTGATCGCCGCCCATGGCATCGATGGAAATTCTGATCACGTAGTGCTTTTCTCACGGTTTGCCTGGCATGCGGACGGCGCCTGCCAAGGTAAGGGGGCTCGCGAAGGTTCGGCGAAAATAGCGGTTTTGGGCTGCCGCACAACCAACTTTTCCAAAATCCGGAGCACTCTCAGGATTTTCCAAGCAGCGAACGCAGCTTTTTCTGGAATTCGCTTTCCTCGGGCGGATCATCGCCGGCAACGTCGACGGAGGCGCCCGGCTTGCGCGGATAGGGGTCGATCGCCAGGCCGAAGAACTGTTCGGCCAGCGCGCCGACGTCGATGCTGTCGCCGGAAAATGTCTCCGGACTATCCGGTCCGTCGGCGTCGAGGACGATCTCGCCGCCGCCCTCGAAGCCCTCGCGCCCAAGCTTCGACTGCTCGGGCAGGAACAGCGCCTCGACCGGCTCGTCGATATGCGCGGTTACCGGCTCCAGCGTGACGATGCAGGCCTGCGTGATGTCGGCCTCGACGCGGCCGGTGACCTTGACGCCATTGCGCTTCCACGCGGCTACAAGCAGCTCGGCGCGATAGCGTTCGATCGAGAGCAGGTCATATTTGCCGGCGAGCGCTTCGCGCTGGCGCTCATCGGCCTCGACCACGACCGGCAGGCCCTTTTGCGGCAGCCGCGCGACATTGGCGGCAAAGGATACCGGGCTGCGCAATTCGGCGTCTTTCATGCTGGCCTCCTTCACGCGACCCCGGCGACCGGGAACACGGCCGTGCCGGCGACGATCGATTCGGTCGGCTGCGCGACAAGCTTTTGCGAGGCTCCGCAAACATAGGCCGCCAGCAGCGGTGCCTGGGGCCAAGGGCCGTCGTCCGGCCTGACGTTGCGGGCGAGCGCCGCTGCGAGCGCCACCCGATCATATTCCTTGAGGGCGTCGTCATAAGCGGCCGTGCGGCCGTAAAACATCTTTGCCAGCTTCTTCATGCGTTTGGGCACGCCGACATCGCTGATGCCAAGTTCGCGCAGCGAATGCTCGACATCGAGGAAGAACTCGTCGATCAGCACCTGCGCGACCTCGGCCGCCACGCCTTGCTCGCCACGCAGCCGGTGCTGGATGAGGTACATATGCAGCGACAACATCTCGAAGCGGCCGAGCGGCGTATCCGGCACATTCCAGTCCGAATAAAACACCGTTTGCCGCGCCGCCGCCACGATTTGTGCGTAGAGCGCCTCAGTGATGGCGCGGTTGGCATTGCGTTCGCGGCCAAAAAGGCGCTGGAACATTGAGGGTGGTCTCCCGGGGACCTGTTGTTTGATTTGGCCTTGTTGCATCGGCATGCAAGCTGGTTTACCGGTTTTGCGGCCCAGCGCAAGTTGCGGGGATGTGATGGAGAATTGTTGTTGGGTGCGCTGAAATTCAAGTCTTTCTTTGCGCCCGCCCCGGTGGGCGTGGCTTCGCTGCTGCTGGTGGTATCAGCGCTTTCCGCTTGCAATTCGTCCAAGATGTTCGGTGATCTCCATCCAAGCGAGACGCTGACGAAAGGCTACGTCATCGACCAGCAGGCAATCGATTCGGTGCCGGTCGGATCGAGCCGCGAACAGGTGCTTCTGGCGCTGGGCACTCCGTCGACGACGGCGACGTTCGACAACGAGGCCTTCTACTACATCTCGCAAACGCGCAAGCGCTACGTCGCCTTCGACAACCCTCATATCATCGACCAGCATGTGCTGGCGGTCTATTTCGGCGCCGACGGCCGCGTAACCCAGATCGCCAATTACGGCCTCAAGGACGGCAAGGTCTTCGACTTCATCTCGAGGACGACGCCGACCGGCGGCAAGGACCAGAACTTCCTCAGCCAGATCATCAGCGGCGCCAGCAAGCTGGCGCCCGGCATTCCGGGCGGCGGCGGCGGTACGCCTTAAGTCTCCAAGACGGCTTGCAAAACAATCTGGACCCGCCGCTCGCCCGGCGGGTCGTTTGTTTGCGCCTGGTCAGGACACATACTTGCTTATGTTCGGGCGCGCCCCTATCAATTTGCTCGGGATTTGGGGGCCGGGCATGAGCAACAGCGATCGTACAGTACCGCAAGGCTGGATGGCGACAGGCACGCCTGACCGGCAGACCGTGACACCTGACTGGCTTGTCGTCGACGCGCCGACGATCGACGGTGTCACGTTCAAGGAAATCCGGCCTGTCGCGACTTCGACCGGTTATCTCACTGAAGTCTTTCGCGAAGAATGGGGTCTGGACGGGCTTCCTGTCGGGCAGGTCTTTCAACGCACTCTTTATTCAGGCGCGGTGACGGGATGGCATGCTCATGGCGTCACCACCGACCGGCTTTTTTGCTCGGTGGGCAGCGTTCGGATTTCACTGTTCGACGGCCGCAAGGCCTCGCCGACATTCGGCGCCGTCTGGCACAAGATTGCCGGAGCGGTCAGGCCTGCCATCGTCGTCATTCCGCCCGGCGTCTGGCACGGCGTCGCCTCCCTGGGGCCTGAGACGGCCTTGGTCCTGAACCTCGTCGACAAGGCCTACGCCTATGACGCGCCCGATCACTGGCGATTGCCCCCCGATACCGAACAGATCCCTTATAAGCTGGTGTAGCGTGGAACGGGCTGGCCAGCGCGCGCCAACTGGATCGATCGAACCGCTGGTCTCGGTCGTCATAGCGACGCACAATCGTCCGGCAGTGCTGCATCAAGCGCTGAAGAGCCTCGTTGGTCAGACCCTGCAGGACTGGGAAGCCATAGTTATCGGCGACGCGTGCCGGTCGGACACCGCGACCACGGTCGCCGCTTTCAACGACGCCCGCATCTCCTACATCGATCTTCCCGTGAATTTCGGCGAGCAGTCGGGGCCGAACAATATCGGCTTTGCCCGAGCCCGCGGCCGTTTCGTTGCCATATTGAACCATGACGACCTCTGGTTTCCCGACCATCTGACATGCATGAGCGGCTGGATGGATGCCACCGGTGCCGATGTGGCAATCGCCCGGGGTGCGGTCATCGAGTCGGCCGCGAGCAACGGTTCCAGGCACATGATCCTCGGGATGGGGCGGGGCGGCTTCTATGACCCCGTCATCACCGTCGGATTCGGCTCCGCACAAATGATCCGGCGGACGTCACTGCCAAGGCTTGGGCCATGGCGCCCGGCCAGCCAGTGCGTCTGCGAGAGTTCCCAGGACTGGCTATTCCGGGCCTGGCGCAAGGGGGCAGTGATCGCGACGATGCCCCATCTGACCGTGCTCATGCTGCATTCGGGCAAGCGCGAAGGCAGCTATGCGCTAGACATGGCGCGAGAGCAGGAAGAACTGATGGACGCGATGAACGCGCCAGACGCGTTACGCGTCAGCCTTCTTGGCAACGCCGAGGAACCTACTCCCCTCAAGCGCTCCCGCTACCTCAAACGCAGGCTTCTGGCCATGCTTGGCATACATCCGCGGGCGCGTTCCTTCCGCCGCCAATATCGCCGCGGCACGTTCATTGCCATGCTGCGCCAGAAACGCGGCTTATCGCCAATGCCCGAGCGAGAACCAGACGCCGACGAGTTGCTGGCCCGCTATCGCCATCGCAGCGAAAAGCCAGAAGCCAGCTGAGTGCCCCACCGGGCGGAATGCGTGACGAATATCATGCCGAAAATGAAGGCCCGCGGGATCGCTCCCGCGGGCCTTGTCCTGAAATAGCGCCGCGATCAGCCGTGCGCGAGCACGGCGAGCAGCAACAGCGCGACGATGTTGGTGATCTTGATCGCCGGGTTGACGGCCGGGCCGGCGGTGTCCTTGTAGGGATCGCCGACGGTATCGCCGGTCACCGAGGCCTTGTGGGCCTCGGAGCCCTTCAGGTGCTTGACGCCGTCCTTATCGGTGAAGCCGTCCTCGAACGACTTCTTGGCGTTGTCCCAGGCGCCGCCGCCGGAGGTCATCGAGATGGCGACGAAGAGGCCGTTGACGATGACGCCGAGCAGCGAGGCACCGAGCGCCGCGAAGGCCGAGGCCTTCGAGCCCGAAATCAGCAGCACGCCGAAATAGACGACGAGCGGCGCCAGCACCGGCAGCAGCGAGGGGATGATCATCTCGCGGATCGCCGCCTTGGTCAGCAGATCGACGGCGCGCGCGTAGTTCGGTTTCGAGGTGCCGGCCATAATGCCGGGATCCTCGCGGAACTGTTTGCGCACTTCCTGGACGATGGCGCCCGCAGCACGGCCGACGGCCGTCATGGCGATGCCGCCGAACAGATACGGGATGAGCCCGCCGAAGATCAGGCCGGCGACGACGTAAGGGTTGGAGAGGTCGAAGGAGATCTCGCCCATGCCCTGGAAGTAGGGGTACTTGTCGCCATTGGCGGCAAAGAACCTGAGGTCGTTCGAGTAGGCCGCGAAGAGCACCAGCGCGCCGAGGCCGGCGGAGCCGATGGCATAGCCCTTGGTGACCGCCTTGGTGGTGTTGCCGACTGCGTCGAGCGCGTCGGTGGAGTGACGCACTTCCTTGGGCAGGCCAGCCATTTCGGCAATGCCGCCGGCATTGTCGGTGACCGGGCCGAAGGCGTCGAGCGCCACGATCATGCCGGCAAGGCCGAGCATGGTGGTGACGGCGATCGCCGTGCCGAAGAGGCCGCCGAGCTGGTAGGTGGAGATGATGCCGCCGACGATGACGATGGCGGGCAGCGCCGTCGATTCCAGCGAGACCGCGAGACCCTGGATGACATTGGTGCCGTGGCCGGTCACCGACGCCTGGGCGATCGAGTTCACCGGGCGCTTGCCGGTGCCAGTGTAGTATTCGGTGATCACCACGATCAGGCCGGTCACAGCCAAGCCGACCAGGCCGCAGATGAACAGGTTCTTGCCGGTGATGGCGATGCCGGCGACGGTGCCGACTTCACCCCAGCCGACGGTGGCCGAGGTTGCGACCGCGAGGCCGACGATCGACAAGAGGCCGGTGACGATCAGGCCCTTGTAGAGGGCGCCCATGATCGAGCCGTTGGAGCCGAGCTTGACGAAGAAGGTGCCGACGATCGAGGTCAGGATGCAGGCGCCGCAGATGGCCAGCGGATAGAGCATCGCAGCACCAAGCACTGCCGTGCCGCCGAAGAAGATGGCGGCCAGAACCATGGTGGCGACGACCGTCACCGCATAGGTCTCGAACAGGTCGGCGGCCATGCCGGCGCAGTCGCCGACATTGTCGCCGACATTGTCGGCGATGGTGGCCGGGTTGCGCGGATCGTCTTCCGGGATACCGGCCTCGACCTTGCCGACGAGGTCGCCGCCGACGTCCGCACCCTTGGTGAAGATGCCGCCGCCGAGACGGGCGAAGATCGAGATAAGCGAAGCGCCGAAGCCGAGCGAAACCAGCGAGTCGATGACGACGCGGTCATTCGGCTGCAGGCCCATCGGGCCGGTCAATATGGCGTAGTAGATCGAGACGCCAAGCAGCGCCAGGCCGGCCACCAGCATGCCGGTGATGGCGCCGGACTTGAAGGCAATGTCGAGGCCGGCGGCAAGGCTGTTGGAGGCGGCTTGCGCGGTCCGCACATTGGCGCGCACTGAAACATGCATGCCGATGAAGCCGGCGGCGCCCGAGAGCACGGCGCCGATCAGGAAGCCGATAGCGGCGGTGATCGAAAGCAGCCACCAGGCAAGCAGGAGCACGACGATGCCGACGACCGCGATTGTCGTGTACTGGCGCGCCAGGTAGGCTTGGGCGCCTTCGCGGATGGCGGCGGAGATTTCCTGCATGCGCTGATTGCCTTGATCGGACGCAAGGACCGAACGTGTCGCCCAGATGGCGTACAGAACTGACAGCAAGCCGCAGGCGATGACGGCGGTAATGATGGTCATTGCCGGATTTTCCTCGATTGATGGCCCAAAAGAACCCCTCCCTGGGCCGTTGGAACGGGGATGAATGCCGCGCGCGGAATCCACCCCTTGGCTGGGGTGTATGCGAAACAAGGCTCGGAACGTCAAGATATTGTTCGGTTTTTGCCCGGCTTTCGCCCAAAAGAAGAAAACGGCGATATCTGTGCCGGCGCAGGCCCGGAATTAGATCGATTGAAATGACGTGACGGCATCACCGGCCAACCCGCCAACGTGGAGCTATTCCGCCCCCTGCCCCATCCGGCGCGCGGCAAAGCGCTCGATCGCCGACAGGCCGTCATAGATCAGCACCGCAAGCGCGGCGACGATCAGGCCGCCCTGCAGAACAAAGGCAAGGTTGCTCGAAATAAGGCCAGCGATGATCACCTCGCCCAGCGTCTTGGCGGCAACCGTCGAGCCGATGGTCGCCGTGGCGAGGCTGATAACGACCGAAAGCCGAATGCCGCCGAGGATCACCGGGGCGCTCAAGGGCAGTTCGACCTTCATCAACCTTTGCCAGCCGGTCATGCCGGCTCCGCGCGCCGCCTCCATCACGTTGCCCGGCAGCGTGGTAAGCGCGGTCAGCGCATTTTCGAAGATCGGCAGCAGGCCATAGAGGAAGAGCGCGATCAGCGTCGGCTTCTCGCCGAAACCGACAGCTGGCACTGCAAGCGCCAGCACCGCGACCGGCGGGAAGGTCTGGCCGATATTGACCAGGCTGCGCGACAAAGGCAGGAACTCGGCGCCGGCCGGCCTGGTGACCAGTATGGCCAGCGCCACGGCGACGATCGTCGCCGCGACCGTTGCGATCAGAACTATCCGCAGATGCTGCAAGGTCAGCGTTAGCAGGCTGCCCTGGTTGTAGATTGCCGGCGCGCCATTCTCGGTCAGGGGTTTCAGCAGCGGCTCGAACCAGTTGGGGCTGGTGATGAAGACCACCAGCAGCACCAGGACGGCCAGCCTCAGCAGCGCGGGCAACCAGGCTTTCATTGCGGCCTCGCGGCGCGCTTCACCAAGCCTTCGACGGTGACGCGGCCAAGCAGCTTGCCGTCGGCGTCATTCACCGGCAGCGCGGGGCGGCCCGACCACAAGAGCTCGGCCAGCGCGTCGCGCTGCGTGGCGTCGCCTGGGATCGCCTCGCCTTCCGCGCCGCCCGGCTCCACGGCATCGCGCACGTGGCCAAGCGACAGCAGCCGGAACGGCCTTTCGCTGGCGCCGACCAATGTCTCGACGAAGCCGCTTGCCGGTCTGGCCAGAATCTCCGCCGGCTTTGCATATTGCACCAGCTTGCCGGCATCCATGACGGCGATCTTGTCGCCCAGATGGACAGCCTCTTCCATGTCGTGGGTGACGAGAATGATGGTGGTGCCGAAACGCTTCTGGATCGCCAGCAGATCCTCCTGCGCCTTGGTGCGGATGATCGGGTCGAGAGCGCCGAAGGGCTCATCCATCAAAAGCACGTTGGGCTCGGCGGCTAAAGCGCGGGCAACGCCGACGCGCTGCTGCTGGCCGCCGGAAAGCTCATGCGGATAGCGCGGGCCGTAGGCCTGGGGGTCGAGCTGGTAGAGCGTCATCAACTCGTCGACACGCGCCTTGATGCGATCCCTGCCCCAGCCGAGCAGCAACGGCACGGTGGCGATGTTTTGCGCCACCGTGCGATGCGGAAACAGGCCGTGGCCCTGGATGGCGTAGCCGATGCTGCGGCGCAGCTGGTAGCCGGGCACCGAACGGTTGTCGGCGCCGTCGAGCTTGATGACGCCGGAACTCGGCTCGACCAACCGATTGATCATCCTGAGCAGCGTCGTCTTGCCGGATCCAGATGTGCCGACGATGGTGGCGATGGTCCGCGGTTCGATAAGCATCGAAACATTGTCGACCACCGTCGTCTCATCGTAGCGCTTGGTGATGCCTTCGATCTCGATCATGCCGTTTCAACCCTGCGCTTGCTGGCGGTCATCTCGATGACCGCGTCGAGGATGATCGCCGCCGTAAAAGCGAGCGCCACGGTGGGCAGCGCGCCGAGCAGCACGAGATCCATCGCCGTCTGGCCAACGCCCTGGAAAACAAACACGCCGAAGCCGCCGCCGCCGATCAGCGCGGCAATGGTGGCAAGGCCGATATTCTGCACCAGCACGATACGGATGCCGGTCAGGATCACCGGAAAGGCGAGCGGGAACTCGACATCGAACAGGCGTTGGCGATCCGTCATGCCCATGCCGCGCGCGGCGTCGTTGGCGGCGCGTGGCACGCCGGCAAGGCCGACCACGGTGTTGGCCACCACCGGCAGCAGCGAATAGAGGAAGAGCGCGACAAAGGCCGGCGCGGTGCCGATGCCCCTGATGCCGATCGCGGCGGCACCCGGCACGTGGACGGCCACCCAGCCGAGCGGCGCGATCAGCAGCCCGAAAAGCGCGATCGACGGAACGGTCTGGATGATGTTGAGCACGTTCAGCACCCCTGCCCGCAACGGCTCGACGCGATGACAAAGGATGCCGAGCGGCAGGCCGACCATCACCGCAGCCGCCAGCGAGCCCAGCGCCAGCGTGATGTGCTTGGAACCCTCGGCCCAGAAACTGTCGGCCCGGCTGGCGTATTCCTTGAGGATGGAGAGACTATCCCAGCTCCCGGAGATGAGCAGCGCGGCGATGGCGAGCACGGCGACGACGAGAGCGCCGACGCGTGCCGATGGCGAGAGGTTCAGCCGGGTCAGCACATCGGCCAAAAGCAGCGTAAAGGCGAAGATCAGCAACCAAAAACCGGAGGCCGGCGCGACGCGGGCGAAGGTGTTGCCGGCGGGGGTCAGGAAGCCGCCGGCCGTGCCGACCAGGATGGCAAGTGCAGTGAGCGCGATTACGCTGGCGGCCAGCCTGAGGGTGAGCGGGGTCTTGAGCAGGGCGACGATGCCACCCGCGATCACAATCGCCAGCAGCAGCATGCCAAGCGTCGGTGGCAAGGCCTCGAGGATCGGACGCGCCTGTCCGGGCACGATGCGGTTGGCGCGGAACGTGGCAAAGGGGGCCAGGAACGCCGCATAGGCGACGATGGCGGCGATCACGACGCCGAGCTTGTCGAAGCGCAGGGTCATCGAATCCCCGCCTCATAGCGAGGGGAAGGCCTCGCGGCCGTTGCGACTTTGGAGGTTGGCGAAAGCCTACGCGACATCCAATCTCCCCCCTTGCGGGGGAGATGTCCGGCAGGACAGAGGGGGGTGTGAAGGAACGCCAGCGTCTGAAGTTGAGCCCATTCAAAAGCAAGCCTTCTGAAGGACCTGCCTTTGATTGGTTGACAAGTCGGCGGGACAGCACCCCCCTCTGTCCTGCCGGACATCTCCCCCGCAAGGGGGGAGATTGGCAGCTCCGCCGACCGCATCTGTCCCACTCGCACGATTTCTGATCGTTACTTCAAAAACCCGTTCTTCTTTAGGAAATCCTCTGCCACGCCCTTCGCGGGCTCGCCGCCCAGCTGGACGCGGCCGTTGAGCTGCTGCAGGGTGACGAGGTCGAGCTTGGCGAAGACCGGCTTTAGCAGCGCCTCGATTTCGGGATGCTGCTTCAGGACCTCTTCGCGGATGATCGGCGCGGGCTGATAGACCGGCTGCACGCCCTTGTCGTCCTGGAGCACGACGAGGCCGGAGGGCTGGATGCCGCCATCGGTGCCATAGACCATGGCGGCATTGGCGCCGTTGGTCTGGTTGGCCGCGGCGGCGATGGTCGCCGCGGTATCGCCGCCGGAAAGCGTGATCAACTGGTCAGGCTTCAGCGTGAAGCCATAGGTCGTCTGGAAGGCCGGAAGCGCTGCCGCCGAATTGACGAACTCGGCGGAAGCCGCGAGCACCACCTTGCCGCCGCCCGCGACATACTTGCCGAAGTCGGTGAGGGTGACGAGCTTGTTCTCGTCGGCCACTTCCTTGCGCAGCGCGATCGCCCAGGTGTTGTTGGCCGGCGACGGCGACAGCCAGACGATCTTGTTGGCGTCGTAGTCGAGCTTCTTGGCGGTTTCGTAGGCCTTTGCGGCATCCTTCCAGACCGGATCGTCGGCCTTCTGGAAGAAGAAGGCGGCATTGCCGGTGTATTCGGGATAGATGTCGATCTCGCCGGCGGTGATCGCCTTGCGCACGACGGGCGTCGCGCCAAGCTGGATGCGGTCCGTCGTCTTGATGTTGTTGGCGTTGAGCACGAGCTGGATGATGTTGCCCAGCACGCCGCCCTCGGTGTCGATCTTCGAGGAGACGACCACCTGGGCGCTGGCCGAGGCGGCGGTGATGCCGAGCACGATCGCCGTCAAAGCGAGCTTTCTGATTGAAAACATCGTGAAAATCCCTTGCTATGAACCGAGAATGTGGTGGGTGTATATGAGCACGGCTATAACGGCCAGTCGGGGTACACGGTTTCATAACTAGGGGGATCAGCGCAATATTTTTGTTCCCTGGGCGAGGCACGTGCCGAGCCCGGTCCCGACAGCGTAATGTCAGTTGGCGGCGCGCAAGCCCGGCAGCTTCAGGGCGCCAAGCGCCAGGAAGCAGAGCACGACGACCGGAAACACGATCCAGTTCAGCATGGTCCAGCCCCAGGCATTGTAGATCGCGCCGGACATCAGCGAGGCGAAGGCGACAGAGCCGAACAGCGCGAAGTCGTGGAAGCCCTGGACCTTGCTCTTCTCGGAAGGCCGGTAGCTGGCCGCAACCATGGCGGTGGCGCCGATGAAACTGAAATTCCAGCCGAGGCCAAGCAGGATCAGCGCCGTCCAGAACTGCCATAGCGCCAGACCGGAAAGCGCCACGGCGGCGCAGCCGATAAGCAGGACGAGGCCGGTGGCGACGATGCGTTCGGCGCCGAAGCGATGGATCAGCGAACCGGTGAAGAAGCTAGGGCCGAACATGGCCATGACATGCCAGGAGATGCCAAGCGTCGCATTGTCTTCCGACAGGCCGCAGCCGACCATGGCGAGCGGCGCGCCGGTCATGACGAAGCTCATCAGCGCATAGCTGCCGACGGTACAGAAAAGTGCTGCGACGAAGCGCGGCTGGGTGACGATTTCAATCAGCGGGCGGGCATCGCTTGCAGCGGTTTCCGTGACGGCGTTCGCCCTCGAAGGCACTCGCAGGAACGACAGGATGAGCGCGCCAGCCACCGCCAGCGGCAGGATCGAGGCGAAGGACCCGGCAAACATCACCGGGGCCAGCAATTCGCGCGTATAGATGACGATCTGCGGCCCGAGGATGGCGGTGACGATGCCGCCGGCCAGCACGAAGGAGATAGCGCGTGCCTTGAACTCGGGCGGCGCGTTGTCGGCGGCCGCGAAGCGGAACTGCTGGACGAAAGCGCCGCCGGCGCCGATGACGCAGAGGCCGAAGGCGAACAGCCAGAAGCTCGCCTGATAGAGCGCAAGCGTGGCGATCAGGCCGCCGAGCGCGGTGACGATCGTGCCGGTCATGAAGCCGCCGCGATGGCCGAGCCGGCGGATGAGGGCGGCGGCCGGCAAGGCGCCGAGCGCCACCCCGAGATTAAAACCGGTGACCGGCGCGGTCGCCAGCGACTTGTCCGGACCGAGCAGGTATTGACCGGCAAGCGCACCGAGCGAAATGGCGATCGGAGCGGCCGAACCGACGATCGCCTGCGCGGCGGCGAGCAGCACCGCCGTGCGGCGCCCCTCCCTGCCGGTCTCGGCGAGCGTGGCTGTCGCAGTCGTCACGAAGCGTCCTTGCCACGCCCCTCGCCGCGAACCCTACGCGAGATACGATCGAGAACGGCGTTCACCAGCTTCGGCTCGTCTTCCTCGTAGAAGGCCTTTGCGATGTCGACATATTCGGAGACGATCACGGCCACCGGCACATCCTCGCGCTTCATCAATTCATAGACGCCGGCGCGCAGGATGGCGCGCAACGTCGAGTCCAGCCGCGACAGCGGCCAATCCTCGGTCAGCGCCTGACGGATGACGGGGTCGATGGTCTTCTGGTTTTCGACGACGCCGGTCAGGATGGCGCGGAACCATTGCGCGTCGGCCTCGCGATAGAGCGCGCCATCGACTTCCTTGCCGAGGCGGAAGGTCTCGTATTCGGCCGTGATCTCGAAGACGCCGCTGCCGGCCACATCCATCTGGTAGAGCGCCTGGACGGCGGCAAGACGGGCGGCACCGCGCTTGTTGGCGTGGCGCACCGCTCCGGTCGGGGCAGGCTCGGTCACGATTGGGCTCCGAGTTTTTCTTTGAGCGCGATCATCGTCAGCGCCGCGCGCGCCGCGAAGCCGCCCTTGTCGCCTTCCGTTTTCCGCGCGCGCGTCCATGCCTGCGCGTCGTTCTCGGTCGTCAGGATACCGTTGCCGATCGCGATCGCCTCCTGCACCGAAAGGTCCATCAGAGCGCGGCTCGATTCATTGGCGACGATGTCGAAATGATAGGTATCGCCGCGGATGATGGCGCCGAGCGCGACAAAACCGTCATAATGCGTGCCGCCTTCAGCGGCGCCGTCGAGCGCGAAGCATATCACGGCCGGGATTTCCAGCGAACCGGGAACCGTGACGACGTCATAGGTGGCGCCGGCCTCGTCGAGCGCGCCAGTCGCGCCTTCAAGCAGAGCGTCGGCGAGATCGTCGTGAAAACGCGCTTCTACAATGAGCAGATGCGCCTTCGCCTTCGGACGAATGAACGCTTTGCCGTGTTGGGATATGCCTGCCATAAAAGTCTCCGGGGGGTTGCCGGTGACTTAGGCCGAAGCCGGATTGATCGCAAGCGGAAGATTGGCCGAGGCGGCCGTCCTATCGATCCTCTCTGGCATGCCACAGACGCAGCACCGAAATTGTGGTGTTCTGGATTTCGTACCGAATTTCGTAGTTGCCTACCAAGATTCGACGCACTTCGCGCGGTTCGTACTCCTCCAGTTTCTCACCGATGCGCGGATATTCGATTAGCCTTTTCGGTGCGGCAGCGAGTGACTGCACCACCCGTGCAGCGGCCTGGCTATTTGCTGGTGCGAGAAAATCATGAAGCCTGACCAGATCGGACAATGCCTTGCTGGTCCACTTCAATTCCATCAACGCGGCACCGGCAATGGCTTTTCGGTTCCAAGGCTGTCAGCCCAGGCTTGGACCGCTTGGTGCTCTATAACCCGACCAGCATCCACGTCAGCCAGTGCCTCAAGAGTGAGCTTGTGGCGCTCTTCCTCCAGATCGACCCAGGCAGAAAGGGCCTGTTTGACAATCCAGCCGCGCGGACGCTCCAGACGCGCGGCAAGTTGGTCCACTTTCTCAGCAAGTGGCAAAGGAACGTGAGCGGTGATGACTTTGGTGTCCATACAACCTCGCAATCAGGTTTAATCATAACGATTAAAGCTGATTAAGTCGAGGAAAGCTTTGAGCCTTGCCTCACAACCCTTCCTTCGCCGCCTCCGCCAGGCGTGCGGCGTAGCGCGCCATGGTGTCGATCTCGATGTTCACGCGGTCGCCGGCCTGGCGCTCGCCCCAGGTGGTGACGCTCAGCGAGTGATGGATCAAAAGAACGTCGAAGCGGGTGCCTTCGACCTTGTTGACGGTGAGCGAGGTGCCATCGAGCGCTACCGAGCCTTTCGGTGCGATGAACTTCGCCAGATGGCGCGGCGCTTCCAGAGTGAAGCGCACCGCATCGCCCTCGTCCTTGCGCTCGACGATTTCGGCCGTGCCGTCGACATGGCCGGAGACGATGTGGCCGCCGAGCTCGTCGCCGATCTTCAGGGCGCGTTCGAGATTGATCCTGGTGCCGGATTTCCAGCTTGAAGCGGTGGTCAGCCTGAGCGCTTCCTCCCAGGCTTCGACCTCGAACCAGCGTGCGTTCGAGCCATGTTCGGGCAAGGCGGTGACGGTGAGGCAGACGCCGCCGCATGAAATCGAGGCGCCGATGGCGATGGTCTCGGGATCGTAAGCCGTGTCGATGCGCAGGCCAACGCCTTCGCTGAGAGGCTTTACAGCGGCGACGGTGCCCACATCCGTGACAATGCCAGTAAACATCAGAGATCTCTTACCCATTCAGCATAAACGTCTTCACCAAACCGCATCTCGCGCAATTTGCGGAACCCCGCCGGGATATGGTCGGCGTCGACGGGCGATGCGATGCCGTCCTCGCCGATCGCTTCCGGTCCCTGGTACAGGACGATGCGGTCAACCAGGTCTTCCTCCAGGAAGGCCTCGGCTACCTTGGCGCCGCCTTCGACCAAGACGCTTGCCATGCCAAGCGCGGCAAGGTCCTCGAGCAATTCCGGCAGGGCCACTTCGCCTGAATATGTTTCGGTGCCGATGAAGCGCACGCCGGCGCGTTCGAGCGTCGCTCGCCGCTGCGGATCGGCTTCAAGGCAAGAGGCGATATAGAGCGGCACGCGGTCGACGCCGGACACCAGCTTGGACGTCTCCGGCAGCCGGATCTGCCGATCGAGGATGATGCGCGCCGGCGAGCGGTTCTCCAGCCCCGGCAGGCGCACGGTCAGCGCCGGGTCGTCCTCAAGCGCGGTACCGATGCCGACCAGGATGGCGTCGGCCTCGGCGCGCATCAGATAGACATCGCGCCGTGCGATCTCGCCGGTGATCGCGACCTGGCCCGCGCCCTTGCGGCCGATCTTGCCGTCGCTCGAAAGCGCAAGCTTCAGAGTTACTTCCGGGCGCTTCTTCAGAGAGCGAGTCAGATAGCCGGCCATCTGCTCGGCGGCCTCGGTGGCAAGCACCTTCTCGACCACCTGCACGCCGGCGGCGCGCAGGATGGCGTAGCCCTTGCCGGAGACGCGCGGATCGGGATCGCTCGCCGCCCCGACGACGCGCGCTACACCGGCATTGACCAGCGCGTTGGCGCAAGGCGGCGTGCGGCCGTGATGGGCGCAAGGTTCCAAAGTGACGTAAGCCGTGGCACCACGCGCGAGTTCGCCGGCCTCGGCCAGCGCCTCGGTCTCGGCATGTGGGCGGCCGCCGACGGCCGTGACGCCGGTGCCGACGATCATCGGTCGCCCCATGCCATCGTCGCGCACGATGATGGTGCCGACGGAAGGGTTGGTCGACGTGCGGCCGGCATTGCGGCGCGACAACCTGATGGCCGCTGCCATGAAACGGCGATCAAGAGCCGCCTGCGCGGCCTCGTTCGGTAGCGGTCCCGCCATGATCAGCCGGCGTCCTCTTCGGTCTTTTCCTCGTCGCCCTTCAGTTCACCCAGCAACTCGTGAAAATCCTTGGCCTCGCGGAAATTGCGATAGACCGAGGCGAAGCGGACATAGGCGACGTCATCCAGCGATTTCAGCGCGTCCATGACCAGCCGGCCGACTTCGCCGGAAGCTACCTCCGTCTCGCCCGAGCTTTCGAGTTGGCGCACGATGCCGGTCACGGCGCGGTCGATGCGCTCGGGATCGACATTGCGCTTGCGCACGGCGATCTCGACGGAGCGCAGCAGCTTGTCACGATCAAAAGGCACTTTGCGGCCGGACTTCTTGACGACGACGAGGTCGCGCAACTGGACGCGCTCGAAGGTCGTGAAACGGCCGCCGCAATCGGGGCACACCCGCCGCCGGCGGATCGCGGCGCCATCCTCGGCGGGACGAGAATCCTTCACCTGCGTATCTTCAGACTGGCAATAGGGGCAGCGCATAGGGACCCTTGGGTTCGCGATTCTCAGATGGCGGAAAGGCTTAGTGCCTTTTGCCGGGATGGCAAAGCACGGAGACTTTCATGCCTCAGAGATAGCGAGGCGCGGGCGCAATTGCCAGCGCCCTGCCCCGAATGCCTCAGGGCGCGACGTCCTTGGTCGCAAAGCCACAGGACGTGCCGAGATTGCGATAGGCCTTGGTGAAGCCGTCCATCGGAATGCTGGCGACGGCCTGCTTGCCGAAGACGACATCGAGCGAGGTGACTTTGCGCATGGCGCGCAGCAGGGCCAGACTGGTCTTGGGCTGGTTGTCGACCATCCAACTGGGGCGACCGCCGGCGGCCGCGTTGGAGGTCACGGTCGCGGCAACCTTCACGCCAGGATCACCGAAGGTCGCGGCGATCTTGTTGCCGGTTGGCAGGGTCTTGTTGTCGACGATGAACATGATGGCCGGATACGCATCCGGCGGCAGCGCGTCGCCGGAAGAGATCGACAGCGTCAGGGAGCCCGCATTGCCGGCACCGTCCAGGAAAGCAGTCGAGGCGGCGCAGGTCTTATGCGCGTCCTGGCCGGTATCGAGCGTGTCGATGATGGTGGTCCAACGCCCGAAAGTTTTGGTGGCGGGCAAATCAGCGCTCGGCTTGGTTTCGTCCTGTGCGACCGCGCCGGAGGTGGCGAAAGCGGTCAGTGAACAAAGCAAAGCCGCGGCGGCGAGACGGGAAATGCGCATCATCGATTCTCCAGTAAACCGCGCCGCCTGGAAGAGCGGCGCAAGCGCAGGATAAAAGATGACGCGCGGCGCCTGGTCAATCGAAACAGGGATCAACCCAGACAGGAGGTCAACCGAGATAGGGATAGAGCGGGAAGCGATCGGTCAGCGCCGTGACCTTGGCCTTCACCGCGGCCTCGACCGCCGCGTTGCCCTCGTCTGAATTCGCCACCTTCAGCCCGTCCAGAACCTCGGCGATCAGCTTGCCGATCTCGCGGAATTCCGCCTGGCCGAAGCCGCGCGTGGTGCCGGCAGGCGTGCCGAGACGCACGCCCGAGGTGACGAACGGCTTTTCCGGATCGAATGGGATGCCGTTCTTGTTGCAGGTGATGTTGGCACGGCCAAGTGCTGCTTCGGCGCGTTTGCCGGTGGCGTTCTTCGGCCTGAGGTCGACCAGCATCAAATGGTTGTCGGTGCCGCCGGAGACGATGTCGAGGCCGGTTTCCTGCAGGCTGGAGGCCAGCGCCTTGGCATTGGCGACGATGCTTTCGGCATAGGCCTTGAAGCTCGGCTTCAGCGCTTCGCCGAACGCCACCGCCTTGGCGGCGATGACATGCATCAGCGGACCGCCCTGCAGGCCGGGGAACACCGCCGAGTTCATCTTCTTGGCGATCTCCTCGTCGTTGCACAGGATCATGCCGCCACGCGGGCCGCGCAGCGACTTGTGCGTGGTCGTGGTCACGACATGGGCATGCGGCAGCGGCGACGGATGCATGCCGCCGGCGACGAGGCCCGCGATATGCGCCATGTCGACCATCAGATACGCGCCGATCGAGTCGGCGATCTCGCGGAAACGCTTCCAGTCCCAGATGCGCGAATAGGCGGTGCCGCCTGCCAGGATAAGCTTCGGCCTGGTCTCATGCGCGGTCTTCTCGATCGCGTCCATGTCGAGCAGATGGTCGTCCTTGCGCACGCCATAGGAGACGACCTTGAACCACTTACCGCTCATGTTGACCGGCGAGCCGTGGGTGAGATGGCCGCCCGAATTCAGGTCGAGGCCCATGAAGGTGTCGCCGGGCTGCAGCAGCGCGAGGAACACCGCCTGGTTCATCTGGCTGCCCGAATTCGGCTGGACGTTGGCGAAGTTGCAGCCGAACAGCTTTTTCGCGCGCTCGATGGCCAGTTCCTCGGCCACGTCGACGAACTGGCAGCCGCCATAGTAGCGCTTGCCCGGATAGCCCTCGGCATATTTGTTTGTCATGATCGAGCCTTGCGCCTCGAGCACGGCGCGCGACACGATGTTTTCGGAAGCGATCAGCTCGATCTCGTGGCGCTGGCGGCCGAGCTCGTTGCGGATGGCGCCGAAGATTTCAGGATCGGCGTCGGCAAGCGTGGTCTCGAAGAAGGATTCGAATTTGTTGGAGGCTGCCGCTGCATTTGACATGGCTTGCTTTCCCTTGGGGCCGGAGGTCTGCGAGGTCGCCGCGCCATTAACACAGTTGTTTTCCGCCCGCCACGTTTGCGGCGCGAAATTTGCTAGCCGTTTTGCGGCAACATAGGCCCCGCAACGCTATTCGCGCGGCTCGCGGCATTTGAGGATCGCTTGAGTTCCGGATCGACCAGCCGGCCCGGGCATCAGCGGCCGGATCAACTGCGGACCAAGCCGCTAGAGCAATTCCAGGAAAAGCGCGTAGCGGTTTTCCGTCCGGAATTGCGCAAAACATAGACTTAGGGCGGCTCGGCAATTCAGTGAATCGCTAAGCCGCTCCAAACAAAAAAGGCCGCTGCGAGAGCGGCCTTTTTGTTTTCAAGATCGGATGGTTACAGCGCGGAGCTGATCTGCAGCTCGCTGGCGCCGTCGAGCCCGTAGATGTCGTCGCGGAACTGCACGACGCCCGGAGCGGTCGACCAGGCCGACAGATAGAGGAAGTGCACCGGCACGGGATTGACCACATTGATCGGCGTGTTCTCGCCGGTCTTGATCGCCGCCTCGAAATGCTGGCGGTCCCAGCCGGGCGTGTCGCGTAGGATCCAGGTGACGAGGTCGCGCACGTTCTGGACGCGCACGCAGCCGGAGGAATCAAAGCGCATCAGCTTGCCGAACAGGCTCTGCTGGGGCGTATCGTGCATGTAGACGCCGTCCGGGCTCGGGAAATTGATCTTGACCGAGGCCATGGCGTTGTTGTTGCCCGGATCCTGGCGGAAACGGTATTTCGCGGCATCGTCGGTCGACCAGTCGACCGACATGGGATCGACCTCGCTGCCGTCCGGCGCGAACAGCCGGATGTGGCTCTCCTTGAGGTAGTTGGGGTCCTTCCGCATCAGCGGAATGATGTCCTTGCGCACGATCGAGACCGGCGCGTTCCAGTACGGATTGACGATGATCTCGTTGATCTTCGAGTTCACGATCGGCGTCTGGCGATCGATCTTGCCGACGATCGCGGTGTGGCGCAGCACGACGCGGTCGTTCTCGACCGCTTCGACCTGGGCGCCGGGAATGTCGACCAGCACGTAACGGCTGCCGAGCGTGCCGGCCTTTTCCTTCAGGCGCTGCAGATTGGTCTGCAGCTGGCCGAGCCGGATCTGCGCCGAGACGTTCATTGCCGTATAGGTGTACTTGCCCATGGCGCCGTCGGCCGGCAGGCCATGGCGGAGCTGGAAGCGCTTGACCGCCGAGTCGACATAGGAATCGAAGGCCGTCGAAATACCGGCGCTCTGCGGCAGGTCACCCGAGACCATCAGGCGCTTGCGCAGCGGAACGACATCCGGATCGTCGACGCCGAGCTGCAATTTCTTGGTCGCCGGAACCTGTTCCCAGCCGCCCTGGGAGACGATGTTCTGGTATTGCGCCACCGCCTGTTCGGTGAAGGCGACCGTCTGCTGGCTGAAGATCGGCAGCGTCGATGCGACCTTGTTGGTGTCTGTGCGGCGGGCGTCGAACTGGTCGTCCCAATTGCCGCGCGTCGAGGATTTCAGGATGTCCCCGACCACGTCCTGCGCGCTGGCATGGCCGGCGGCAAAAGCGGCGGCGAGCGCGGAGGCACCGGTGAGGAAGAAACGGCGGCTGGTTCTCATGGCAGACATTCTTAGCTGATCGCTCTCGTTCAATTCGCTTGCCGGGCGGCTTGTCCGCACTCTAGGGGCGGCGAACTTAACAATTCGCCAACCATGACCCGCATCGCCGGCCGCCAGAAATGCGCTGCCGCCACGAAGGTTCCAAGGAGCGCGAGGCACAGGCCCGCAGCATCACCCACAATCCGCATCCACCGCGAATATGGCGGCAACGTGGCCTTGGCTCGCGATTTGCTTGCGGTGGTGAGCTGAAACGAAAGGCAGCGATGCTTTTTTGCATCGCAAGGACATAGCGCGTGGAGCCCTCCCTTTGGCCGGAGAGCTCCACGCGCGCTGCTTGGCGGTCAAGCTCGCTTCGCAAAAGAAAAGGACCGGCGCGCTTCGGCACCAGCCCCATGTTCTTTCCCCCGAGGCCACGCTTCTTCGGCGCGGCTTCCCGTCCCAATTCCGAAGCGCTCACATCCGGTAAGCGATGGTGTCGTTCCAGAAGCGATCCAGGCGCTGCAGCGCGCGGTTCATCTGCTTGAACTCGTCGGTGTTGATGCCGCCGACCTGCTCGATCGAGCCGACATGGCGCTCGTAGAGACCGGCGACGACGTCGGCCACCTCGTTGCCCTTCGGCGTCAGGGAGACGCGGACCGAACGGCGGTCGATGCGAGAGCGCTGGTGGTTGATGAAGCCGAGGTCGACCAGCTTCTTCAGATTGTAGGACACGTTCGAGCCGAGATAGTAGCCACGCGAACGCAATTCGCCGGCGGTCAGCTCCGAATTGCCGATGTTGAAGAGCAGCAGCGCCTGGATGGCGTTGATGTCGGAGCGGCCGTTGCGGTCGAACTCGTCCTTGATCACGTCAAGCAGGCGGCGGTGCAGACGCTCCACCAGCTGCAGCGATTCCATGTACAGCGAACGGATAGCCTCGCGGCGATCGTCGGATACGTTAGCGGTCTTCGCCGCCGGACGCGAATTGATCATTGTCTTTGCCTCTCGTTTGTCGCCTTGGTGATTTTTTGTTTTTCACCTTGATCGCGACACTATCGAATACTCATAAAATTCGACTTAAACGCCAGGGCTAACAAGAGCTTACCGGTAAGAGGTTTCGAAAGAGGCTTAACGTTCGGTCACCCGAGCAAGAACAATTAACCTAAAGATTTAGCCAATGGATTTTGGAGCAGAATGGAGCCGCAAAATCGGCCCTGGAACAGCCCTGGGCCTATTGGCGGAGCTGGCGTTTCTGCAGCCAGATGATGACGCGAAAGATGATGTAGAGCAAGGCCACGCAGGCATGCGAGACGACGATCAGCAGCCGATGGCCGAAGAGGTCGGGGAAGCCGGCATACATCACCGTCTCGGTCGCCGCGCAGATGAACCAGATCACCGGCCCCCAGGACGCCAGCATCCAGAGGCCGGCGGCGGCGAAGGGGAAGAAGACGGCGAGCATGGCCGCCGCCACCTGCCAGTGCACCGGCATCAAGTCGAAGCGCCACAGCTCGCCCGGGTAGATGCCGATCAAGCGGATCCAGTAGAGTATGCCGAACAAAAGGCAGTAGCCGGCGATGACGCGCTGGAACCAGGCGAAGATGACCTCGGTGGTCGAGGGCTGCAGCACCACGCGCCTGGAGGTGACCTCGCTCACAGGGCGAGCTCCTTATCCCCGAGCGGCGCGAAATAGGCGTCGATGTCGGCCACGCTGACGTCATCGAGGCTTGCCGGTCGCCAATGCGGCGTCGAACCCTTGTCGATGATAGCGGCGCGGATGCCTTCGTAGAAATCATGGCCGGCAAGCATGCGGTTCAGGATGCGGAACTCCATCTTCATGCATTCGTCCATCGACAGCGTCTGCCCGGCGCTGATCTGGCGCCAGGCGACGTTGAGGCTGGTCGGCGAGCGGGTTTTCAACGCCGCCAGCGTCTTTGCGGAAAAAGCATCTCCGGCCCCTGCCCGCTCCAGACTGTCGATGATGCCGGCGAGCGAGTGCTTCGAAAAATGGCGCGCGATCGCCTCCACGTCCTGGCGCTCGGTCTCGCGTTTCGCAGGCACGAAGAAATCGCGCAATTCCGCGTTGGCGTCGCCGCTTGTCGCCAGTTCGTCGAGCAGGCCGGCCTGATCCTCGGCCTTGATGGTGTGGGTGGCGAGCCCCGACCACAGCGCGTCGCCATAGCGGATGCGATTTCCGGTCAGCCCGAGATACATGCCGAAGCACCCGCCCAGATCCGGCAGCAAGTGGCTGGCGCCGACATCGGGGAAGAAGCCGATGCCGACCTCGGGCATGGCGAACTGCGCGTTCTCGGTCAGCACCCGATGCGAGCCGTGGAAGGAGATGCCGACGCCGCCGCCCATCACGATGCCGTCGATCAGCGCGATATAGGGTTTCTTGAAGCGGGCGATGCGGGCATTGAGCCGGTACTCGTCGGCGAAGAAGTCGACAGGCGGCTTGCCGGCGCGGCCGGCCTCATAGATGTGCAGGATGTCGCCGCCGGCGGAAAACGCCCTGCCCTCGGCCTTGACGACGACGACACCGACCCCAGCGTCCTGCTCCCATGCATCGAGCGCCTTGCCGAGCGCCTTGACCATATTGTGCGTGACAGCGTTGAGCGCCTTCGGCCGGGTCAACGTGACCACGCCCGCCTTGCCCAGCCGCTCGAAGCGGATCTCGTCGGCTCCGCCAAAATCCATCACCAGAGAATCCTTCTCTCGGCCCTTCCAAGGGGATTGAAGTGCTAAAGGCGGCATAGGGATGCGTCAATGGCGGCTTTGCCGCGCTGGCGGCCAGCCGCGTTCCGGTGTTAGGTAACCGGCAAAGTGTCGCGCCCGCGCGGCCCGACAGATCTCGAGCAAATCGACATGGCCGGATTTTCTCGTTTCGTGGCTGGATTGGCAGGTCTCCTTTGCCTGGGAGTTCCGCCGGCTGTCGCCGCGGTAGGTTTGGAACTCTACCAGGCGCAGACGATCGTCACCGGCACCGGCGAGCCGAACCGCGAGATCGGCTTCAAGGACTGCCTGGACAAGGTGCTGGTCAAGGTTTCCGGCGATCAGCGGCTGACGCAGAAGCCGGAGATGCTGGCGCTGCGCGACAAGGCCGCCGACTTCGTCCAGTCCTTCCGCTACCGCGACCGGCTGGAAGGCATTCCGATCCATGACGAGCAAGGCACGCATGACCGGCCGCATGATCTGACCTGTCTGTACAAGCCGGCGGTCGTCGACAAGCTCCTGGCGCAGCTCGGCAGCAAACCCTGGCACGGCGAGCGGCCGACGATCGCCGTCTTCATGGCCGTCGAACAAGGCGCGCGGCATTTCGTGCTGACACAAGACGAGGATCGCGGTGATACGATGCGCGAATCCTTCGCCAATGCCACCGGTCCGTTGCTGATGCGCGTCACCTTTCCAAGAGCCGGGCAGCTTGGCGGCCTCGATGAGAAAGCGCTCTCCGGGGCCGATATGGCAAGGCTCGACAAACTCGCGAAGAAAGTTGGAGCGGCTCGGGCGCTCGCCGGCAGCATCGTATGGAGCGACAAGGATCTCGGCTGGATCGCCGACTGGCGTCTGGCCGATCGCGGCAGGACTTATCGCTGGCAAGCGCGCGGTGTAAGCTTCGACGAGGCTTTCCGCGTGGCGATAAAGGGCGCGGCGCAGATTTTGTCGGGGAGTGGACGGCCTTGAAGGTCGGCGCCGCCCCTCATCCGCCTTCGGGCACTGAACGGTGAGAAGGCAGGCTGGCACAATCGTGTCGCATTGGTCAGCGGCGGAGACGCGTGGTAAAAGCCGGCCCAAAAGAGAGTTTCGGCGATGAACAGATTCACCCCCGCAAAGCCTGCCGGCGCGCGCAGCGTCGATGAGATCACCGGCAGCCGGCGGCTGCGGCGCATGCGCAAGGCCGACTGGTCGCGCCGGCTGGTGCAGGAAAACCAGCTTTCGGTGAACGATCTGATCTGGCCGATCTTCGTCATCGACGGCAAGAACACGCGCGAGCCGATCGCCGCCATGCCGGACGTCTATCGCCTGACCATCGATCTTGCGGTCAAGGAAGCCGAGCGCGCGGCCAAGCTCGGCATTCCGGCGATTGCCACGTTCCCCAATGTCGAGCTTGCGCTGCGCGACCAGACCGGCTCGCACATCCTCGACCCGGACAATGTCATCAACCGCGCGACGCGCGCCATCAAGGACGCGGTGCCGGAGATCGGCATCATCACCGACGCCGCGCTCGACCCGTTCACCAGCCACGGCCATGACGGCATCCTGCGCGACGGCATCATCGTCAATGACGAGACGGTGGAGCAGGTCACCGCCGCGGCCGTCATCCAGGCGGCGGCCGGCGCCGACATCATCGCGCCGTCCGACATGATGGACGGCCGCATCGGCGCCATCCGCGACGCGCTCGACGCCAACGGTTTCCAGGACGTGGCAATCATGTCCTACGCGACGAAGTTCGCTTCGGCCTTCTATGGCCCGTACCGCGAGGCCGTCGGCACCGCCGGCCTGCTCAAGGGCGACAAGAAGACCTATTACATCGACCACGCCAATTCGGACGAGGCGGTGCGCGAGGCCGAGCAGGACCTGGCGGAAGGCGCCGACATGCTGATGGTGAAGCCGGGGCTGCCTTATCTCGACATCATCCGCCGGCTGAAGGACGAGCTACAGATGCCGACCTTCGCCTATCAGGTGTCAGGCGAATATTCGATGATCAAGGCAGCCGCCGCCAATGGCTGGATCGACGGCGAAAAGGCGATGCTGGAATCGCTGCTTGCGCTGAAGCGCGCCGGCTGCGACGGCATCCTCACCTATTTCGCGCCAACGGTGGCGGAGATGCTGAGGGGTTGAGCCTCCTCGCGATTTTGGAATTCCGGCGCGATCCGCTAAAATGGGTTCACGAGCAGAAATGAAGTGATGTCGACCGAAATCGACATCACTATACGCGACAGCCTTCATCCCTTGTTGAAGGCGGATATCGAACGATCGGCCGTGCGCGTATTCTGATGGCGCCCCGTCGGATCAAGCCGATCCTCATTGAGCGCATCCCTGTTGCCGCTGACCAAGAGTTGCCGAACTAGTCCGGCCGCCTTTCCAACGATGATCCGGGGCCCGCCTCCGCTTCGGAAAAACCGCTTGCAATATGCAATCAGTTAAGCTACGTCATTACCGCTTGCAAAAAACAACTGGCTAGGAGGCAGTCATGTCCAAGCTGCGTGTCAATGCTTTCACCCTGTCGCTCGACGGTTTTGGCGCCGGGCCTGATCAGGATCTCGCCAATCCGCTCGGTGTCGGCGGCGAAAATCTGCACAAATGGATGATCGGCACCCGCACCTTCCGCCAGATGGTGATCGGCAAGGACGGCGGCACCACCGACATCGATGACGGCTTCGCCGTGCGCAGCTTCGAGAATCTCGGCGCGTGGATCCTCGGCCGCAACATGTTCGGGCCGGTCCGCGGCGACTGGCCGGACGAGACGTGGAAAGGCTGGTGGGGCGACAACCCGCCCTATCACGTCCCGGTCTTCGTGCTGACGCATTACAAGCGAGCGCCGATCACCATGGAAGGCGGCACGACCTTTTACTTCGTGACCGACGGCATCCATTCGGCGCTCGAACAGGCAAAGGCAGCGGCCGGCGACAAGGACGTTCGGGTCGGCGGCGGCGTCTCGACCATCAGGCAATATCTCGAGGAGCGGCTGATCGACGAAATGCATCTGGCGATTTCACCGGTGCTGCTCGGCTCCGGCGAGCACCTCTTCGCCGGGCTCGACATGCTGAAGCTCGGCTACCGCTGCACCGAACAGGTGGCGACGGCCGATGCGACGCATGTGATGATCGGGCGGGTGTAAGCCAGGTTCCCCTTCTCCCCTTGCGGGAGAAGGTGTCGCCGAAGGCGACGGATGAGGGGTGTTCCAGGGAACGCTGACGTCTCACTCCGCTGGAACACCCCTCATCCGTCTCGGCGCTGCGCGCCGATCCACCTTCTCCCACAAGGGGAGAAGGAGAGGACTGCGCTCTCAATACTTCTCCGGCACGTAGAGGTCGCGCGGCAGGACCTGGCGCTCGTATTGCGGGTTGAAGACGCGGTCCGGCAGTGTGATTTCCTCGTGCGGAACCTCCTCATACGGCAATTGCTGCAGCAGGTGGTCGATGCAGTTCAGCCGCGCACGCTTCTTGTCGTTGCCCTCGACGATGAACCAGGGCGCTTCCTTGATGTTGGTGCGGGCGAAGGTCTCTTCCTTGGCCTTGGTGTACTGCTCCCAGCGCACGCGCGACTGCAGGTCCATGGGCGACAGTTTCCACTGCTTCATGGGATCGTGGATGCGCATCAGGAAGCGCATCTGCTGTTCCTCGTCAGTGATCGAGAACCAGTATTTCACCAGGGTGATGCCGGAACGGACCAGCATGCGCTCGAATTCCGGCACGTCGCGGAAGAACTCCTCGACCTGGTCCCCATTGGCGAAGCCCATCACCCGCTCGACGCCGGAGCGGTTGTACCAGGAGCGGTCGAACAGCACGATCTCGCCGCCGGCCGGCAGATGCGGCACGTAGCGTTGGAAATACCATTGCGACTTTTCGCGCTCGGTCGGCGCCGGCAATGCCACGACACGGGCGATGCGCGGGTTGAGGCGCTGCGTGATGCGCTTGATGACGCCACCCTTGCCGGCGGAGTCACGGCCCTCGAAGATCACCACCAGCTTCTTCTTGTGGTAGGCGACCCATGACTGCAGCTTGATCAGTTCGGACTGCAGCCTGAGCAGCTCGCGGAAATAGGTCATGCGCTCCATGGAAGGCGGATGCGACTTCTTGTAGATCTTGGCGATCTCGAGCGAGAGCGCCGGCTCGGAAATCTCAAGCTCATAGTCCTCATCGAGCGTGTCCTCGAGTTCGGCTTCGAGCCAGTCCTTCGCCCCGGAATTCGGCTTCACTTCATTCATCGCGCAGCTCCGTCTGTCTGTCAGCCATATCGCTTCGGAATGCGCTGCGGCTCCGGCCGAACACGACACTCCGTAAGCCGACTGAGATACAGAGGCGCAATGACGGTTTTATTGCAAGCGCAGGACAGCAGCATCAAAATAGCCGATATGTGATCGGCCCGTATCGGCAGCGGGGCGACAAGCCGCCTGAATTGTCCTACAAATCCCCTCGCCTCTTCCCGGCGCTCGCCACGGCGCTTCTTCAACAATTGCGAGGACTGACATGGAATACCGCACGCTGGGCCGTTCCGGCTTGAAAGTCTCGACATTGACGCTTGGCACCATGACCTTCGGCGGCTCGGGCCCATTCGCCGCCGTTGGCAATTCCGATCTGGCGGAAGCCAGGCGCATCATCGACACCTGCATCGATGCCGGCATCAACCTCATCGACACCGCGAATGTCTATTCCAACGGCCTCTCGGAAGAGATCATCGGCGAGGCGCTTGGCGGCAAGCGCAAGAACGATGTGCTGATCGCCTCGAAGGCGCGCATGCGCATCGGCAGCGCCCCCAACGACGAGGGCCTGTCGCGCCACCATATGATCCGCGAATGCGAAAGGAGCCTGAAGCGGCTCAAGACGGACGTCATAGACATCTATTTCGTCCACCAGTGGGACGGGCTGACGCCGCTGGAGGAGACGATCGCGGCGCTCGACACCTTGGTCAACCAGGGCAAGGTCCGTTATATCGGCTGTTCCAATTACTCGGGCTGGCAGGTGATGAAGGCGCTGGCCGTCAGCGACAGCCGCCATCAGGCCCGTTTCGTCACCCAGCAGATCCACTATACGCTGGAAGCGCGCGAGGCCGAATACGAATTGCTGCCGATCTCGGTCGACCAGGGCCTCGGCGTGCTGGTCTGGAGCCCGCTGGCGGGCGGTCTGCTCTCCGGCAAATACAACAGCGACAGCCCGACCGCGCGCCAGCTTGGCGGCTGGAAGGAACCGCCGATCCGCGACGAGGATCGCCTGTGGCGCATCGTCGATGTGCTGGTCGATATCGGCAAGGCACGCGGCGTCTCAGGCGCGCAGGTGGCGCTTGCCTGGCTGCTCGGCCGTCCTGCCGTAAGCTCGCTGGTGATCGGCGCCCGCAATGAGGCGCAGCTCAAGGACAATCTCGCCGCGGCCAGCCTTTCGCTCACCGAAGAAGAGCGCCAGCGCCTCGATGCCGTCAGCCGGCCACCGGTGCTTTATCCCTACTGGCACCAGCAGTACACGGCAAGGGACCGTTTCGGACCGGCCGATCGGGTGCTCGACCGCTCTCAAGCTTAACCGGCGATAAAGCGCCAAACTTCCGCGTCGGGCTTTATCTGCCCGCTCAGCACGAAATATTTATAGAGGACGAGCAGCGAGATCGCCTGCTCGTCCGGCTCGTTGCCGAATTTGCGGCAATAGGCGTTGGCAGCGGCGGTGATCCGTCCGGCCTCGTCGGGACGTTTTTCGAAATAAGCCACCTTGTCGGCCAGGTCGGAGAAATCCTGCTCCAGCGGCACGTAGTGGACATTGGGCTCGACCTGGGCTTCGGCGAACCAGGTTTCGTAAGTCGGTTCCGGCATCAGGCAGAGCGAATTGGAGCTCATGATCCATTTCAGGTTGGTCGCGACATCATTGCCTTCGAGCGAGACGATATAGCGATAACGCCGTTGTTCCTCGATGTTCAGAAACGGCTTGCGGTATCCGTCCGGAGCATCGGCCCTGTGGGAGCCCGCATCGCAGATCGGCAGGTCGGCGGCCAGTTCCACGAAGCGGGTGCGAATCGGGTTGTTGAGATGACCGCGCCAGACCACCATCGGACGCTTGGCCGCGAAAGGCAGGCTGTCGGGCGGCATGTAGAAGTGGCGGAACTTGTTGAGCTTCATCAGCACGCCGTTCACGTTGTCGTCGCCGATGGGGCGGTCCTTGACGATCCTCGGAAACTCCGGAATGCCGACGACGTCGCCGAATTCGAAATCGATCAGCAGGCCGGGATCAAAGTAGCGGGCGAATTCCTTGAGGTCGTAATAATACATGCTGGAAGAGGACGGCAGCTTGCCGACGGCTATGGCGTCCGGACTGGGCACGAACGGGTGCTCCAGCTTGTTGTAGTAGTTCAGTCGCTCGCGAACCGTCTTGCCCGAAAGCCTGGCCTGCTCAAGCCTGCTGGCCAGGCGATCACGGAACAGGGACTGCGGTGCGCGGTCGCGCGCGAAATTGCGCGCGTAATAGAACAGCTTTGCGGCGGTTCGTGAGATTGTGGCCATGCGTCCGCGAGTTCAGCAAGATGGTCAACGGTAGTCAGCCTTCATCCCCCCTCGTCTCCTACAGCATTCTCCCGGTCATGTTGCAAGCCCGCTAATGCGAATGGCCGCGCGATACCTACGCTGCGACGACGGCGAATCCCCTGGCGCGCAAGCCGCGCCGGTCGTCATGCAGCGAGGTGACCAGCCGATCGCGACTGCCGGCGATGTGATCGGAAAGCAGCCGCGCCGCTGCGTCGGCATGACCGGCCCCTACGGCGGCGAGGATGGCGTGATGTTCGGCCCAGGCGCGGTCGAGCGCCTTTTCGTCGCGCACCTCCAGCCAGCGTGCCCGCGACAGCCTGGTCATCGCGTCGCGAACCCCCCTGAGCAGAAACTCGTTGCCCGAAAGCCTTGCCAGTTCGATGTGGAAATCCATGCCGACGCGGTGCCACTCCTCGCGCGGTGTCTCGGCATCGCAGGAATCAAGCATCGCGGCGATCACGTCGATCCCGCCGCGGTCTTCGAGCGCCGCCGTCAAGCGGACCGCCGCGACCTCGACCGCCTCGCGGTAGACGGCGATCTGCCCGAGTTCCGCAAGGTTGATCGGCGCCACCGTCCAGCCGCGGCCATCGCGGCCGATCAGCCCTTCCGTCTCCAGGCGCAGCAGCGCCGCCCGCACCGGTGTGCGCGAGGCGCCGAAACGGCTCTCGATCCAGCGCTCGGTCAACCGTTCGCCCGGGCCGATCTCCAGCCCGAGGATCATCTCGCGAAGCTGCCTTTCGACGTTCTGCATCTGCGACATTGTCGTCCCGCTTTCCAAAGCCGCATTGACAAGCGGCACGTGCCAGGTTCATGACGGATACCGACTTGGTATCCCAATTTGGTATCCGCAACAACCCCAGCATTGGCACGCGTGACATGACGCCCAACGGATCCGAACAGAGCGGCTTCAACATCCATTGGCGGCGCAACCTTGCCGTCTGCTTCGCCGGCTCATTCAGCACGCTTGTCGCCATGACGCTGCTGCTGCCGTTCCTGCCTCTCTATGTCGAGCAGCTCGGCGCCGTCGGCCACGCGGCGATCGTGCAGTGGTCGGGCGTCGCCTATGGCGCGACCTTCTTCGCGGCCGCGCTGGTCGCGCCCTTGTGGGGTCGGCTGGGCGACCGCTACGGCCGCAAGCTGATGCTGGTGCGCGCTTCGTTCGGCATGGCGATCTGCATGTCGCTGACCGGCATGGTTCAGAGCGTCTGGCAGCTGGTGCTGCTTCGGCTGCTGATCGGCTTTGCCGGCGGCTATTCGTCGGGTTCCACGATCCTGGTGGCGATGCAGACGCCGAAGGAGCGCTCGGGCTGGGCGCTGGGCGTGCTGGCGGCTGGCATCACGGCGGGTTCGCTGGTCGGACCGCTGCTCGGCGGCCTGCTGCCGCCGCTGATCGGCATCCGCGCGACCTTCCTGCTTTCGGGCGCCGTCATCTTCCTGGCGTTCCTGGCGACGACTTTCCTGATCAAGGAAAATCCGCCGGCGCCCAAGCCCGCCTCGATGGCGAAACCAAAAAGCGGCTGGTCGCAGATCCCCGACAAGCGGCCGATCGTCGCCATGCTGGCCACCGGCATGCTGCTCGCCTTCGCCACCATGTCGATCGAGCCGATCATCACCGTCTATGTGCAGCAGCTTATCGAGGACCAGAGCAAGGTGACCATGGTCGCCGGCGTGGTCATGTCGGCGGCGGCGCTCGGCACCATCCTGTCGTCATCCTGGCTGGGAAAACTCGCCGACCGCGTCGGCCATTGGAACGTCGTGGTCGGCGCGCTCGCGGTCTCGGCGCTGCTGCTAATCCCGCAGGCTTTCGTCACCAACGGCTGGCAGCTGATCGGCCTTCGCTTCCTGATGGGGCTGGCGCTGGGCGGCCTGTTGCCCTGCATCACCAGCGTCATCCGCCATAACATCCCTGACGGGATCGGCGGCAACGTGCTTGGACTGGCGATCTCGGCGCAATATGTCGGCCAGGTCGCGGGGCCGTTGTCCGGCGGCTTCGTCGGCGGGCATTTCGGCATGCGCTCGGTGTTTTTGGGCACGTCGGTGCTGATGGCGCTCGGCGCCGTCTACAACTGGATTGTCCAGTCACGCCGGGCACGGCATATGCTGCTGGAAACCGGCGAGTCCTGACGGGTCGCTTCCCGGCTAACCAGGACGGAGTGCACCATGACGAACCCTTCCGAGAAGCCTGCGAACAGCAACCGTCTTTTTGTGCTGGCGGGCGGGCTTGCCGGTGCAGCCGGCGTGGCGCTATCGGCGGCGGCCGCGCATCGCGGCGGCGCCTTTACCGGCACGGCGGCCAACTTCCTCCTGATGCATGCGCCGGTATTCCTGGCCGTCGGCCTTGCCGGCGCCAACCGCTGCCTCAGGATCGCCAGCCTCGTGCTGCTTGCGGGCCTGCTCCTGTTCTGCGGCGATCTGCTCGCCCGCGACTTTCTCGGCTCGCGGCTGTTTCCGATGTCGGCGCCGATCGGCGGCACCCTGCTGATCGCCGGCTGGGTGGCGATCGGCGTCTCGGCGCTGTGGCGCCGTGGTCCGTAGACTATTTTCGGTCCGCACGCCGCTTGCGCTTGCGCGCGGGCTGCTCGCCGACGCGGCGCCGCTCCGGCTGCTCGGTTCCGGGCGTGATGCCCCAATAGTTGCGGTAGATGTCCTGAAACAGATGACCAATCGGATGCATGACTGCCTCTCCTTAATTGAATCGATCCAACACGGCGACGCAAAGAATGGCCGCGGCTCAGCCGCGCTTGCGCTCCACGAGGAAGCGTGGCGCGCGCCTCCAGGGACCCAATCGGCCCCGGCGCTTCTCGCTGGCGGCCACCGAGGCGATGCCCCAGTCGTTGCGGTAGATGTCCTCGAACAGATAGCCCACCGGATGCATGGCACCCTCCTATTAAGCCCGCTCCACAATGAAGCGGATGACTTGGATCGATTCAAATCCTAGATCTTCTCCGCCTCGTGTCAAGCGAAATTTGAATCGATCCAACAAAAATGTTAGATGACCGGCAACAATTCAGCGGTCATGTTCGTCCCGTGACCGGATTCGGAGGAACGACATGGCATCACTCCTCGAAGGCCAGGCAAGACCGATTCGGCTGGCCGACATCGCCAAGGCCGCCGGCGTGTCGCATGGTACGGCCTCGAACGTCTTCAGCCGCCCCGAGATCGTGCGCGCCGAAGTGCGCGAGCGGGTCAAGGCGGTGGCGGAGCAAATGGGCTATGCCGGCCCCGATCCGAAAGGCCGGCTGTTGCGCGCCGGCAAGGTCAACGCCATCGGCGTCGGCACGACCGAGCCCCTCTCCTATTTCTTCGAGGATCCCTTTGCCCGCGTCATGATGGCCGGCATCTCGGAGGCCTGCGACGCTACGGGGGCGGGAATCGCGCTTGTGTCAGCCGCCAACCAGGAGAAGCTCGCCTGGAACATCCAGAGCGCGCTTGTCGACGGTTTTGTGCTGTTCTGTATCGAAGGCGGCTCGCGCCTGGTCGAACTGACACGCGAGCGCAGGCTGCCTTTCGTGGCGCTGGAGCTCGGCTTCCACGATGAGACCATCTCGGCGATCGGTGTCGACAACATCGCCGGCGGACGGCTCGCCGCGCGTCATCTGGCCGAACTCGGACATCGCCGTTTCGCCGTGCTGTCGCTGACCCTCGGCGAGGACCGCACCGGTTTCGTTACGCCGGAAATGGTCCGCTCGGCGGTCTACACGGGAACGCGCGATCGTCTCGCCGGCTATTTCGAGGAACTGTCCAGCTTCGGTATCGACACGACGAGGATCCCGATCTTCGAAACCGAGAACGAGGAAAAGAGCACCAGGGCCGGCCTGGAGGCGATCTTCGCCGGCGGCAAGCCGCCGAGCGCCATCCTGGCGATGTCGGACAGAATGGCCATGATCGCCATCGACTGGCTGACCACGCGCGGTCTGAAAGTGCCGCAGGACGTTTCGGTCGTCGGCTTCGACGGCGTGCCGGACGGCGCGCTCTGCGATCCGCCACTGACCACGATCGCCCAGCCGATCACCGAGATCGGCCGCCGCGCCGCGCGCATGATCCTCGACCATGACGGCGCGGTGCGGCGCGAGACGATGGGCGTCGAGCTGATCGTCAGAGCCTCGACCGGCCCGGCCCCGAAAGCCTGAGCAAGCTCAGAGCGCTTTTCCTTGGAAGGAAGCCGCCAGGCGGTTTCCTTGCATTGCGTCAGTAGCTGCCTGCCCTTGCCGGGACCGGCCGCGTGCTGAAAGACCCCCGTGCGGGCGCCCCACACACCGGCTTGGCGCGGGACGGGCCGAGGCTTGCAAGCCATTCGAGATAGAGCGCAAGCGCGAGCTGCATGGCGATGCCGGCCGCGATCAGCAGCGTATCATAGGCCAGGCCCCCCGGGTTGATCAGCTTCAGCACCTGCGCCGCCATGGCAAGCAGCGTGCCGGCGACGAACACCGGCAGTGAGCGCTTGCCCATGATCGCCAGCGGATTGTCGGGCCGCACGCGGAAGAGGTTCGAGACCGCCGGCAGCGCGACGATCAGATAGCTGATGGCGAGGATGTGCAGCAGCCGCGGCAGCGACAGGAAGGTCTTGTCGAAGCCGCCGATCACCACCGGCAGATTGAACCAGGTGATCTGGCCCCAGAACGGGCTGTGCACCCAGATCGCCGCGCCAGCCACATAGATACTGGCGGCACCCAGCAGCCACGGATTGACCGGGATCCGCCCGCCCCGCTTCACATGCAGCATGGCGGCAAGGCCGATGTTGAACAGGAACTGCCAGGACAGCGGATTAAGGAACCAGAGGCCAGGCTCGGGATAGTTCGGCGGCGCGATCTGCCAGATGCCGGCAACGAGCCAGAGCAGGCCCGACACGATCAGCGCCGGCACCGGCCGATAGCTGACGAACAGCACGAAAGCGGGCGCCGCCAGAAGCAGCGCCGCATAGACCGGCAGGATGTTGTTGTAGCCGAGCTGGTGGCCGAGCGTGACGATACCGAGCAGCACCTGCGGCGTGTTGCGCATCAAGGGTTCGATGTTGATCATCGTCAGCATCTCGGGCCGGTGCGCGAACACCGCGGCAGCGCAAAACAGTGCGATCACCACCATCGTGATGACGATGTGGCAGATGTAGAGCACGCCGGCGCGCCGCCACATCTTCAGGGTCGCGAGCAGTCGGCCGCCCGGCTTGAACTTCGTGCCGTAAGCCAGCGCCACCGAGATGCCGGAAATCAGCACGAAGGCTTCGGCCGCGTCGGAAAAGCCGAAATTCTTGTAGGTCCAATTCTCGAAGACCGTGCCCGGCACATGGTCGACGAAAATAGTGAGCAGCGCGAGCGCACGCAGCACGTCGATGCGCGTATCGCGCTCTGAGGGTATTGGGGTAGTCATCGACAAAAGGCCTCAAAGCTGGTTGTTCATAGCCAGCAATGCGACCCCCGGGGCGCACCGCTTCGATTCCTCCCAAGGGGAGTGTATCGGCGCAGAAACGGACTGAAATGCGCCTGGTTCAATCAACTTTCGCGGAGCGCGAAAATATTCCGTTTTGAAGCCGGCAAATCAATGAATATCTCATGGAATCAAATGGATATGAGCATGTCCGAATATAGCGGCGAAAACAGCATTCTTCGCCGCGATCTCGCTTTCGCCTACCGCCTGTTGAAGCCTGCAAACGCCAGCGGCGAATGCCTGTTCGTGCTGCACGGCTCAGGCGTCGACGAGACGACAATGCTGCCCTTGGCAATGCAGATCGCGCCGCGCGCGGTGATCGTCGCGGCGCGCGGCCGCATCCGCCAAGAGGACGGGTTTCGCTGGTTCGAACGGATCACGCCGACCAGTTTTGAACAGGCCAGCATTCATGCCGAGACGGCCGCCTATGCCCAGTTCGCGGCGGAAGCCGCACAGCAACACGGGCTCGACCTGCAGCGTGCGACCTTCCTTGGCTATTCGAACGGGGCCAATGTCGTCTCCAGCCTGATGCTGCTCCATCCCGGCGTGGCCCGGCAGGCGGCGCTCTTGCGGGCGATGCCGGTGCTCGACACTTCACCGATGACCGACCTCGGCGGAACACGCGTGCTGATCGTCGCCGGCGCCGCCGACCAGACCTACGGCCCGTTCGCGCCTGCCCTGGTGACGCTGTTCAGCCAGCGCGGCGCCGAGATCGACGCGCGCATCATTGCCGCGGGCCATGAATTCGGCGATGCGGACGCCGCGATCGTGCGGCAGTGGCTGGCGGGCCCTGCGCCGGTGGCCTGACCGCGTCAGCCTTGCGGACTTCGGCGCCAGCGATCAACAGGTCGAGACCGTTTTCAAAAGGTGCCTCGTGGACCTTCCGCAGCGACAGAGCCAGAGCCTGGCCAGGCACAAAAGAGTGACGCATTTCACAGCCCAAAGCGGCATGCTGCTTCATTGTCATATGTCTGTCACACACTGTCTATCGAGATGATGTTCACTCAGGGGGAGGTCTGAATGGCCGACGAGAACAGCATCACTCTGCTCGACGACACGTCGAAATTGCCTGTCATTGCCGCTAGCCAGGGCGAGGTCGCCAGGATCGGAGGCGGCATCGATATTCGCGACCGTGCGGCGATTTCGGTCTTCGGCGACCGCGCCCAGCAAGCGGTCAGCGATTATGCCGACAAGATCCTGGCGCAGGTCCGCAACCGCGATCTCGGCGACACCGGCACCTTGCTAACCGACATCATCATGAAGGCCAAGAACCTCGATCCGGCCTCGTTGAAGGATGAAGGCTTCCTCAGCAACCTGTTCTCCTCGTTCAAGGCCAGGCTCGAACGCTTCAAGGAGAAATACGAGGACGTCGCCGGGCAGATCGACCGCATCGGCCTCGAGCTCGACCGACACAAGGATACGCTGCGGCGCGACATCGCCGTGCTCGACGACCTGCACGAGCAGACGAAGGAGTCGATCCTCAACCTCGACGCCTATGTGCAGGCCGGCAAGAAATTCGTCGACGACTACCGCGCCAACGAACTGCCGAAGCTGAGGGCCGCGGCCGACGCCAAGGCAAGCGATTCTGCCGGCACGCTGGAGGCGCAGACCTATCAGGACGCCGTGCAGGCGCTCGACCGGCTGGAGAAGCGCATCTTCTACCTTGTGCAAGCGCGCCAGCTCGGCATCCAGCAACTGCCGCAGATCCGCATCGTGCAGGGCGGCGACGAGACGCTGATTGAGAACCTGCAGGCGACATCGGCGCTGACCGTGCCGGCCTGGAAGCAGAAGATGGTCATCCTGCTCGGCCTCACCAACCAGAAGTCGGCGCTGGAACTGCAAAAGACGGTGACCGACGCCACCAACGAGATGATCCGCCAGACATCGAAGATGATGAAGGACCAGGCGATCTCGATCGAGGAGCAGGCGCAGCGCGGCATCGTCGATGTCGAGACGCTGGCGCAGGCCAACCGAGACCTCATCGACACCGTGCAAGGCGTGCTCAAGGTCCAGGAGCAAGGCCGGCAGAAACGGGCCGAGGCCGAAAAGCAAATGGACCAGATGACCGCCGACCTCAAGAAAGCGCTCACCCAGGGCTGACGGAGCTTCGATGCGAATGAAGCTTTCGTCCGTTGTCGTGCTGGCGGCGTCGCTGCTGCTGGCCGCCTGCAATTCGAGCAGTTTCAAGTTCTCGATCGTCTCCGGATCCGAAAACACGGTGCTGGAGCCGATCGTGCAGGAATTCTGCGCCAGGCAAGGCGCGACCTGCACCATTTCCTACCAGGGATCGCTCGACATCGGCCTCGGCCTGCAGAAATCCGGCGGGCTCGACCAGGATGCGGTGTGGCCCGCATCCAGCGTCTGGGTCGACCTGTTCGATTCCGGCCGCAAGGTGCGCAACCTCACCTCGATCGCGCAGATGCCGGTCATCCTCGGCGTGCGCAAATCCAAGGCCGCCGAGCTCGGCTGGATCGGCAGGCAAGTGTTCATGAAGGACATCCTTGCCGCGGTGAAGGACGGCAAGCTCAAATTCCTGATGACGTCTGCCACGCAGTCCAATTCCGGCGCCAGCGCCTATCTGGCGATGCTTTCCAGCGCGCTTGGAGGCAAGGAAGTGATCGAGCCCGGCGACCTCGACAGTCCCGCCGTGCACGACACGGTCAGCGCGTTGCTGCAAGGCGTCGAGCGCTCTTCCGGATCTTCCGGCTGGCTGGCCGACCTCTACGTCGATTCCGCGCGCAAGGGCACGCTCTATGACGCGATGTGGAATTACGAAGCAACGCTGAAGGAAACCAACGACAAGCTCAAGCAGATGGGCGACGAGCCGCTCTATGCGATCTATCCGGCCGACGGCGTTGCCGTCGGCGATTCCCCACTCGGCTTCATCGATCACGGGCGCGGTGCCGACGTCGAGAAATTCTTCACCGACCTGCTCGCCTATCTGCAATCGGACGCGGTGCGCAAGCGCGTCGCCGATACCGGCCGGCGGTTGCCGCTCGGCGGCGCCGCTATCCAGGCGACGGCCGATCCCGACTGGAATTTCGATCCCGGCAAGCTGGTGACGTCGATCCGCATGCCGGAGCCGGCGGTAATCAAGACCGCGCTGAACCTCTACCAGGAGGCCCTGCGCAAACCGTCACTCACTGCGCTCTGCTTCGACTTCTCCGGTTCCATGGAGAACGAGGGCGAGACACAGTTGCAGCAGGCCGCGCAGTTCCTGTTCACGCCGGAAAAAGCCAGCGAGGTGCTGGTGCAGTGGACGCCGTCCGACCACATCTTCGTACTGCCTTTCGACGGCACCGTGCGCGACATTTTCGACGCGACCGGCGATCCGGCGGGCCAGAACCAGCTGCTTGGCGACGTGGCGCAGCAGCGCGCCGGCGGCGGCACCGACATGTACGCCTGCGCGTCGGAGGCGCTGCAGAAGATCCTGGCCACTCCCGACCTGCCGAAATACCTGCCGGCCATCGTCATCATGACGGACGGCCGCACCGATGGTAGCGCCGAGCCGTTCCTGGCTGCATGGCGCCAGGCGCCGGTGCGGGTGCCGGTGTTCGGCATCACCTTCGGCGACGCCGACAAAAGCCAGCTCGACAGCCTTGCCAAGGCGACCTCGGCGCGCGTTTTCGACGGCGGCGGCGACCTTGCCGGTGCCTTCCGCGCCGCGCGCGGCTACAACTAGGCGGACAATGCGCGGCTTGTTTGGCAATGACTGGAACTGGATCGTGGCAGGGCTGGTGTCGGCCGCGCTGCTAATTGGTCTCAGCACGCTCACCCACTTCCCCTTCCTGGTCTCGGCGGTGGTCTCCGTTCTGGTTTTTGCAGGGCTGATCTTCGTGCTTGCGCCGCGCCAGCTTTTCGAAGGGCTCGATCTCGGCTCCATCGGCGGCGGCCAGGTGGCGTTCGCGCGCGAATTGCTGGCGCAGGCGCAGCCGGCCGCCGACCGGCTGGCGGCAGCGGCAAGCTCGATCGCCGACAAGGACATGAAGGCCAAGGTGAAGAACCTGTCCGACATCGCCTCCGACGTCATCTCGAAAGTCGAGGCGAAGCCTGCAAGTGCCGCTTCCGTTCGGCGCTTCCTGACCTATTACGTGCCGCAGGCGGCGGAAGTCGCGGAAGGCTATGCGGCGCTTGCCGATCGTCGCGCGCCAAGCCAGCAGCGGCTTGCCAATGTAGGCGCGGTGATCACCAGGCTGCAGGACGCTTTCGTGCACTACGCCGACAGCCAGGCGGACTCCGAGCTTGGCACCCTCGACGTTGACCTTCGACTCATTCAGGAGTCGCTGAAAGAGGATATCGGTCGCTGATGGCCCTTTCTCGCCGCGCTTTCGGACTGGGACTGCTTGCCGCCGCCGCGGCCGGGACGGGCGGCTATCTGACGCTCAAGGACCGGCCGGAGTTCCGCGGCTATCTCGGCAACCGCGCGCACCTGTTCGGCTTTATCGGCGGCGAGAAGCAGGCCTTCCTCGCCGACCCCGATGTGGTGAGCGCGCTGGGCGGCTACGGGCTCGAGCTCGATGCGCGCGTCGCCGGCTCGGTCGAGATGGTGCGCGAGCCGGCACTGCTGACCCAGAAGCCGCAATTCCTGTGGCCGTCCTCGTCGATCATGGTCGACCTGGCGCGCAAGAGCGGCGTTTCGATCCGCAACGACCAGGTCGTGCTCAACTCGCCGATCGTCGTCTACACTTGGGGGCCGGTGGTCGAAGGGCTGAAGAAGAGCGGGCTGGTCACGGTCGCCGCCAAGGGCGGCTACAACCAGCTCGACCTCAAGGCGCTGCTCGACGCCATTCTGGCCGGCAAGAACTGGTCGGACCTGGGCATTTCCGAGCTCTACGGCCGCGCCCGCATCGTCTCCACCGATCCCAACCGTTCCAATTCAGGCTTCATGTTCGCCGGCCTCGTCCTCAGCCTGATGAGCGGCGACGTGGCGACGCAGGAATTGCTGGCCCAGCACGGCGACCAGGCGAAGGCGATCTTCCGCAGCATGGGGTTGAAATCGTCCTCTTCCGGCAAGCTGTTCGACCAGTATATCGCCGGTGGCCTCGGCGCCGAGCCGATGGTGATAGGCTACGAGAACCAACTGGTGGAATGGGCGCTCGTAGATCCAGCGCGCTGGCAGCGCGTGCAGGCCGGCGCCGGCGCCAAGCCGGAAATCCTCTACCCACGCCCGACGGTCTATTCGGCGCATCCGCTGATCGTTGTCGATCCGGCGGTCGACCAGTTGCTCGAAGCGCTGAGCAGCCCGAAGCTGCAGCAACTTGCCTGGTCGAAGCATGGGTTCCGCGGTCCGCTCGGTACGGTTGCGGGCGACGCCGACGCTGTCGCCGGCGTGCGGCCGGCCGAGATCGAGGCGGTGCTGCCAATGCCGTCGGCCGAGGTCATGCTTTCGCTGCTGTCGCAGTTGGAAGCCTGACCGGCCAGCGTGGCCAGATTCCGCAGCGCCGATCCGCTTAGAGCGGTTCAGCGTTTCACGGAATCACAGAACCGCTCTAAGCATTTGTTTTTACGCAATTCCGGACGGAAAACCGTTACACATTTTTCCTGGAATTGCTTTAGCCCTGCCCCATGCGGTTCCAGGCATCCAACCCGGCAATCTTGTAGGCTTCCGCCAGTGTCGGGTAGTTGAAGGTGTTGTTGACGAAGAAGTCGACCGTGCCGCCGAGATTGATCACCGCCTGGCCGATATGGATGAGTTCGGTCGCGCCTTCGCCGACGATGTGGGCGCCGAGCAGGCGACGGCTCTCGACCGAGAACAACAGTTTCAGGAAGCCGCTGCTGACGCCCATGATGTGGCCGCGCGAGGTCTCGCGAAAACGCGCCAGGCCGACCTCATAGGCCGCGCCGCTCTCGCGCACCTGCTCCTCGGACTGGCCGACGGTCGATATCTCCGGCACCGCGTAGATGCCGTAGGGAAAGCTCTCAGGCGGCGGCGGCAGGTGGACGCCGAAGGCATGGCATGCCGCCACCCGGCCCTGCTCCATCGACGTCGAGGCAAGGCTCGGGAAGCCGATGACATCGCCGGAAGCGTAGATGTTCGGCACGCTGGTCTGGAAGGTATGCGGATCGACTTTGATGCGGCCTCGGGCGTCGGCCTCGATGCCGACCGTATCGAGGCCGAGGCTGGCGACGTTGCCGGTGCGGCCGGCGGCGTAAAGCACCATCTCGGAGCGGATGGTGCGGCCGTCGGCCAGCGTCACCTCGGCATGGTCGGGTTTCGAAGCGATCTCCTTGACCGTGCTGCCGAGGCGGATGGTCATGCCGCGGTCGCGCATCTGATGGATGAAATCGTCGACGATCTCGCGATCGATGAAATCCAGAATGGTGTTACGCGGCTCGACCAGGGTCACCGGTACGTCGAGCGCCGAAAAGATAGTGGCATATTCCACGCCGATGACGCCGGCGCCGATCACCGTCAGCGTGCGCGGCAGATGGTGGAGCTCCAGCATCTCGTCGCTGTCGAAGACGCGCTTCCTGTCGAAGGGCACGTCGGTCGGCCGGTGTGGCCGGGTGCCGACGGCAATCAGCGCGTTGGCAAAGCCAACCTCGCTGTAATCGCCATTATCCGCGGTCAGGCTTACCTTGTTCGGTGTGAGGAACTTCACCGCGGCGCGCGCGCTCCTCACCGTGTTGCGCATGAACTGGTGCTGCAGCACCTCGACCTCATGGTCGAGGGTCTTGTGCAGCCGGTCGACCAGATCTGAGATCGAAATGTCCTGCTTGACCCGGTAGCCGCGCCCGTAGAAACCGCGCTCACGCCAGCCCGAGAGGTTGAGCACCGTCTCGCGCAGGGTCTTCGACGGGATGGTGCCGGTATGCACGGAGACGCCGCCCAGGCGCCTGCCCCTGTCGACCACCAGCACCGACTTGCCGAGCTTGGCCGATTGCACCGCGGCGCGGCGTCCCGAAGGGCCGCTGCCGATGACCAGCATGTCGTAGTCCATGTCCCCATCCCCTTTGTGCGCCGCAGCAAGCTAGACCGGGAAGAATGTCATGTTCAACTGGCAACGCGCCATTCCAGCGGTAAACGAACCCGCCAATGCGACCAAAAGCGCGCGAGGAGCGCATCCTGGCGCTGACGCAGGAATATCGCGATTATCTCGGGCGGGTTCGCTACAGGCTTTTCCCCGGCATTTGCTGATGTCGCGCCGGTCCGCCGGCCAACACCTTCCTTGAATTCCAGGCCGCCTTCACCATTTGACAGGGCGTCAGGCATCCTCATGCGGATGCCGGGATCGAGGAACGGACATGAACACACGCGTATTGGACGGCGAGATCATCGCGACCAGGTTCGAGGATACCCGCGCTTATCGCGGGGTGCGGACAAGGCGGATCTTTGCCTTTCTCCTCGACTATTTCTTCGTCGCGCTTCTGACCATCCCTTTCGCCATCCTGGTCGCCATTCTCGGGCTTTTGACCTTCGGCCTCGGCTGGGCGCTGTTTTCCGTGCTGGTGCCGATGGTCGCCATCCTCTACATCTGGAACACGCTTGGCAGCCGCGACCAGGCAACGATCGGCATGAAGATCATGGGCATCCGCCTGGAGAAACTCGACGGCAGCCGCATCGACGGCATGACGGCGGTGGTGCACTCCGTGCTGTTCTGGGCCGGCAACGTCATCCTGACGCCGCTGGTGCTGCTGGTCACGCTGTTCTCCGACCGCAAGCGCACGCTGCACGACCTGCTGCTCGGCACCGTGGTCACCCGCACAGATATCTGACGGTGTCCACGGCCGCGTACATCAAGCCACTGCGCCGCCTACGCCTAATTATGAACAGGTCAAGGCCGCCGCGGCAGCATAATCCTGTTGAATTTTTCGCCGACCGGGCCAAAGGTAGGGCGATTCGCAGGAGCGTTTCCAAGATTAGATGACGCAGCATCCGACCCAGTCGCCGCAGTTCTTCCTGACAGCGCCTTCACCGTGCCCCTATCTGGAGGGACAGTTCGAGCGCAAGGTGTTCACGCACCTTGTCGGCGACAAGGCGCCGGAGATGAACGACCTGCTGACGCAAGGCGGCTTCCGGCGTTCGCAGAACATCGCCTACCGCCCGGCTTGCGAGTCCTGCCGCGCCTGCGTTTCGGTGCGCATCCTGGCGCAGGAATTCGAGCCCAGCCGCAACATGCGCCGCGTCCTCCAGCACAATGCCGATCTCGTCGGCGCCATGCATGACGCGCAGCCCTCGACCGAGCAATACTCGCTCTTCCGCAGCTATCTCGACGCCCGCCATCGCCGTGGCGGCATGTCGGACATGACCGTGCTCGACTATGCGATGATGGTGGAAGACACGCATGTCGACACCAAGATCATCGAATACCGGCGTCGCGGCCCCGACACTTTCATCACCGGCAAAGGCCAGGGCGAACTGATCGCCGTGGCGCTGACCGACAAGATGGCCGACGGCCTGTCGATGGTCTATTCCTACTTCAATCCCGACTTCGAGGACCGCTCGCTCGGCACTTTCATGATCCTCGACCACATCGCCCGCGCCAAGGCGATGGGCCTGCCCCACGTCTATCTCGGCTACTGGGTCAACGGCTCGCGCAAGATGAGCTATAAGATGCGCTTCATGCCGCAGGAGCATCTCGGTCCGAAAGGCTGGGAACGCTACGACCACGAAGCGGTCAGTCGCTGAATAGTTTTTCCAGAACCCGGCCTTGAACTGTTTCCACGGAGAAGACGCTGGTCTTTCCGCCGTCGTGCGGTGCAACCGCGCGAATCGGCTTCACTCCGCTTCATCTTGAGAAATTTACCGCATGTCCTCCCATAACGCTCACACGAAGGGGCTCCTGCTCACCGCCCTAGGCGGGCTGACGCTGACCGTCGACATTCCGCTGATCCGACTGGCGGACGGCAGCCCATGGACCATCATGTTGCTGCGCACCGGCACCACGCTGATCGCCGCCCTGGTGATCTGGGCCGTCTGGCGGGCATCGAGCCGAAACGCGCCGCAACTCATTCCAGGATGGTCGGGGCTGGTGGTGGCCCTATGCTACGGCCTGACAGGAGTAACCTTCGTCACCGCCGTCTATCACACCTCGACGGCCGATCTGGTCTTCATCCTGGCCTTCAACACGGTGTTCGCGGCGCTGCTGTCGTGGCTGTTCCTGCGGGAGCGGCCGCGGCTGGTCACGATCGTCGCCATGCTGGTTATGATCGCCGGCGTATTGATCATCGTTGGGGGCTCGGTCGGCACCGGGCATCTGTTCGGCGATTTCATGGCGCTGTGCTCGGCCTTCTTCGTGGCCTTGGCCATCACCATTTCCCGCGCCAGCCGCAAGGACATGGGCTTTACCGCGCTGGTGGGCGTCGTCCTGCCGCTGGCGCTCGCGGCCTTCATGGTTTCAGGCGAAGGGCTGCACGTCACGGCGCCCTGGTGGATCATCTTCAACGGCGCCATCATCATGCCGATCTCGTTCTTCTGCCTCGCCAATGGGCCGAAATACATTTCCGGCCCCGAGGTGGCGATGTTCTACCTATTGGAAACGGTGCTGGCGCCGGTCTGGGTCTGGCTGATCTTCGCCGAGACACCGTCACGCAACAGCCTGATCGGCGGCACGATCCTGATCGTGGCGCTGGTTGCCCATTCGCTGTGGCAATTGCAGGAGGGTCGCAAGCGCCGCGCCGACCTTGTGGTGCATCACCCGGCTTGAATCTTCCTGGTGTCTGCCGCCACCTCGATCTGCGGCCGCCCGCTGCCATCATCAGCGGCGGCCGGAGGCTCGTCGATGATCTCGACCTCGCGCAGCCATTCGCGCCAGATTGCGACAAGCAGCGCCATCAGCACCGGGCCGATGAACAGGCCAAGGAATCCCATCGTCTTGACGCCGCCGATCAGGCCGAAAAAGGTCGGCAGGAACGGCAGCTTGATCGGCCCGCCGACCAGTTTCGGACGCAGCGTCTTGTCGACGATGAACAGCTCGACCGCGCCCCAGATGAACAGCGCCATCCCTGCCATCGGCGAGCCGCTGGCGGCGAGATAGATCGACACCAGGGTGAAGGAGAGCGGCGCGCCGCCGGGGATCAGCGCCATGATGCCGGTGAGCGCGCCGAGCGTCACCGGCGACGGCACGCCGGCCAGCCAGTAGGCGATGCCGAGCACGAGGCCCTCGCCGATGGCGATGACGGTCATGCCGGTCACGGTCGACGAGATGGTCGCCGGCACGACACGCGAGATGCGCTCCCAGCGCGTCGGCAGGATACGCTCGCCGAGACGGTCGACCTGCGCGGCAAAGGCTTCACCGTCGCGGTAGGCGAAGAACAGCGCGATCATCATGAACAGGAGCGTCAGCAACAGGCCGAAGGCGCTGCCGCCGGCGGCCAAAGCGCCGCGATAGATGCTGCCGATGTTGGAGCCGCTGATCAGCTGGATCAATTCGCCAATGCCGCCGGGGTGGCCGAGATAGCCAGTCCACTGCTCGTTCAGCCACTCGCCGACGACAGGCATGGTGGCGATCCATCGCGGCGTCAGCGCGCCGTGCCGGTTGGTCTCGATCGCCCAGGTCACCCACTCGCGCAGCTCGTTGATGGCGTAGGTGCCGGCAAGCGCGATCGGCACCACCAGGAACGTCAGGATGAACAATATGGCCAAGGTCGCACCGACGGTGCGGTTGCCGCCGACGACAACGAGCAGCCTGCGGTAGAGCGGCCAGCTGGCGAAGGCGATGACCAGCGCTGCCAGAACCGGGAACAGGAAGCCATGGAAGAAATAGACGCCGGCGGCGGCGATCAGCACCAGAAGCCAGCGCGCCGCGGAAATTGGCGGAATGACGGCTGCCCGAAGCGGTGTCGAAAGACCGAACAGGCGCTGCCCCGGCTTCTGGATCTCAGCCCGCTTCAACCCGGCGTTTCTCCCCTGCCCGATGGTTCAATGGATGCTATGCACGATGATAGTGCAGCAATCGTGACGATAGTCCAAATAGCGCCTTTTCCTTCTCCCCTTGCGGGAGAAGGTGGATCGGCGCGCAGCGTCGAGACGGATGAGGGGTGCTCCAGCGGAGTGAGACGTCGGCGTTCCCTGGAACACCCCGCGCCTCCGGCGACACCTTCTCCCACAAGGGGAGAAGGGAACGCCGCGCTACCCGAACTTGCCCGTCCGCGGGAATCCCTTCGGCACCATGCGGCCGGCGGCGGCGCGCGCCCCGAGCCACTCGGCCAGTTCCTCGCGCGACTTGACGAAGGTGCGGTCGGCCGAATCCTGCCAGGAGAGCCCGGCGGCAATCGTGAAAGTCTTCAGGTCCAGCACGCCGCCGTCCTTGTATTTCTGCAGGCGCACGCCCTTGCCGCGCGCCATTTCCGGGATTTCGGCCAACGGGAAGACCAGCATCTTGCGGTTCTCGCCGACGATGGCGAGATGGTCGCCCGAGACCGGGATGCAGCGCTTGGCCTCGTCCGGCGCCTTGACGTTCATCACCTGCTTGCCCTTGCGGGTGTTGGCGACGACCTCTTCCTCCGAAACGACAAAGCCGTTGGCGTCGTAGGAGACGAGCAGCAGCTTGCGCTTGGGATCGTGGACAAAGGCGGTGACGATGTCCTGATCGTTCTCCATGTCGACGATGATGCGGATCGGCTCGCCATGGCCGCGCCCGCCCGGCAGCCGGTCGGCGCCGATGGTGTAGAACTTGCCGCCGGTGGTGAAGACCAGGATCTTGTCCGTGGTCTGGGCATGGAAGGCAAGCTTCAGGCTGTCGCCTTCCTTGAAGGTGAGCTGCGCGTAATCGGTCAGGTGGCCCTTCATGGCGCGCAGCCAGCCCTTTTCCGACACCACGACGGTGACCGGCTCGCGCTCGATCATGGCGTGCGCGATGTCGGTCAGGTCATGCTCCGGCGCATCGGCGAACTGGGTGCGGCGCTTGCCGAGCTCGGTCTCGGGGCCGAATTTGTCGCGGACCTTGGTGACTTCCCAACGGATCGTCGTCCATTGCTTGGCATCGGAAGCCAGCAGAGCCTCGATCTGCTTCTTCTCCTCGGTGAGGCCATCGAATTCCTTGCGGATCTCGAACTCCTCGAGCTTGCGCAAAGCACGCAGGCGCATGTTGAGGATGGCTTCGGCCTGGTTGTCGGTGAGCGACCAGCGGGCCATCATCACCTGCTTGGGTTCATCCTCCTCGCGGATGATCCTGATGACCTCGTCGATGTTGAGATAGGCGATCAGGTAGCCGGCGAGGATTTCCAGCCGCTTCTCGATCTCGCCGAGCCGGTATTTCGAGCGGCGGATCAAAACCTCGCGGCGGTGGTCGAGCCACTCCTTCAGCACGCCTTTCAGCGACAGCACGTTCGGCACCTTGCCGCGCGACAGCACGTTCATGTTGAGCGGGAAGCGGCTTTCGAGCTCGGTGAGCTTGAACAGCGATTCCATCAGCAGGCCGGGATCGACGGTACGGCTCTTCGGCACCAGCACGACGCGGATGTCCTCCGCGCTCTCGTCGCGGATGTCTTCGAGCAGCGGCAGCTTGCGCGCCATCAAAAGCTCCGCGATCTTCTCGATCAGCCTGGCCTTCTGCACGCCGTAAGGGATCTCGGTGACGACGATGCTCCAGGTGCCCCTGCCCTGGTCTTCCTGGCCCCATTTGGAGCGCACGCGAAAGCCGCCGCGGCCCGTCTCATAGGCCTCGAGGATCGAGGCGCGGCTGTCGACGATGATGCCGCCGGTCGGGAAATCCGGTCCTTGGACGAAATCCATCAGCTTTGCCACCGGCGCTTCCCGATGGTCGATCAGATGCAGCGCAGCATCACAAAGCTCGGCGGCGTTGTGCGGCGGGATGGAGGTCGCCATGCCGACCGCAATGCCGGAGGAACCGTTGGCGAGCAGGTTCGGGAAGGCGCCCGGGAGAACGGACGGCTCCTCGTCCTCTTCATTGTAGGTCGGGCGAAAATCGACGGCGTCCTCGGTGATGCCGGCAAGCAGCTCGGTCGCCACCTCGGTCATGCGCGCTTCGGTGTAGCGCATGGCGGCAGCGTTATCGCCGTCGATGTTGCCGAAATTGCCCTGCCCGTCGACCAGCGGGTAGCGCATCGAGAATTCCTGCGCCAGGCGCACCAGGGCGTCGTAGATCGACTGGTCGCCATGCGGATGGAACTTACCCATCACGTCGCCGACGATGCGGGCGCATTTGGCGAAGCCCTGGTCGGGGTTGAGCCGCAGCAGCCGCATGGCGTGCATGATGCGGCGATGGACCGGCTTCAGCCCGTCGCGCACATCCGGCAGTGCCCGGTGCATGATGGTCGACAGCGCGTAAGCAAGATAGCGCCGCTCGAGCGCTTCTTTCAGATCGACCGGTTCGATTTTGTCGCCGCCGCCATTGTCATCAGGCGGCAAAAGCCTTTTTCCCATGGATTTGGACTAGCCGAGCGGATGATTCGCGGCAAGCGCCGCGTGAACGTCGGCGCATTCGTCGCGGCAGCAAAGGCGCGATCGGCGATGTGAAGGATTTCACGGAAGCGGCGCGGCGGCGGCTGCAATTTGCCGCCGGTCTGCAACAGGCGGGGCGGCACCATGACGCCGGACAACATCAACCTGTTACACGCGGCTTCTATCTGGCATGCAACGCGCTGGCGGAGGGCCGCGGTCTTCATGACAAATTCACCGCATCGGGCGATGGCTGCCGACCGGCGTTTGCTTTTCATCGCCATTTTCGACAAATGTGCCGGGAAATGCCTTCTTCCGGTCCCGTTCGTCACGGAATGGTGATGGATCAGGTTTCAAAACAATTTCATCATAGCCAAATCAGGACAGGGAACTCGCCATGACAATCCAACGCTCGATGCTCAAGAAACTGGCCTTTTCGACCTTTCTGCTGACGCTGCCGCTCAATACGGCATTTGCCGCCGACCCGGCGGTGGCCGAGCGTATCAAGGCAACCCTCGCAGCCCAGGGCGTCGACATTTCCTGGACCGGAGCCTCCGGCGACGATTCCAACGCCGTGCTGCAGGGTGTTTCCATCAAGCCGGCGGCAGAGAAGGAAGCGCTGGCGATCGGCGACGTTAAGCTGGAAGGGGTCACCGAGGCCAATGGCGGCTACGAGATCGCCACCATCTCGACCTCGCCTTTCGAACACAGCAAGGACGGCGTGACGCTCAACCTCAGCCCCGTCGTCATCCATGACATGAAGGTTCCGGCCGAAGGCGGCACCGACCCGCTCGGCTCGCTGATGATGTACAAGTCGGCCGAGCTGTCCAACATGACGGTCAAGGTCGGCGACAAGACGGCGTTCGCGATGGACGGGCTTGCCGTCCAGATCACCCCGCCGGCCGACGGCAAGGCGATGGACTTCACCGCCAACACCGAAAAATTCACCGCCGACCTGTCGCTGGTCGACGACCCCAAGTCGAAGGAAGCGATCGAGGCACTCGGCTACCAGAACATCTCGGGCAATATCGACATGGCAGGCAGCTGGCAGCCGAGCGACGGCAAGATGGAGCTGTCGAAATATGACATCTCGGTCGAGAATGCCGGCACGCTTGGCATGACCTTCAACCTCGGCGGCTACACGATCGACTTCATCAAGTCGATGCAGGAGATGCAGAAGAAGCTCGCCGCCCAGCCGGAAGGTGCCGACAAATCGGCGCAGGGCATGGCCATGCTCGGCCTGATGCAGCAGCTTTCCTTCAACGGCGCGTCGGTGCGCTTCGAGGACGATTCGCTGACCGGCAAGGTGCTCGACTATGTCGGCAAGCAGCAGGGCATGTCGGGCAAGGACGTCGCCAACCAGGCCAAGGCGATCGTGCCGTTCGGCATGGCGCAGCTCAACAATCCCGAGCTGACGGCGGAAGTCTCGACGGCGGTCAACAGCTTCCTCGACGATCCGAAGAGCCTGGAAATCTCGGCCGAGCCGCCGTCGTCGGTGCCGTTCGCGCTGATCATGGCCGGCGCGATGTCCAACCCGCTCGACCTGCCCAAGACGCTCGGCGTCAAGGTCAAGGCGAACCAGGACTGATCGAATTAGCTGCCTTCTCCCCGTCGCTATACGGGGAGAAGGTGCCGGCAGGCGGATGAGGGGCAGCGCCGACGCTTGCGAATATGAAATTCGATGCTGAACCGATTGCCTGTCAGAAGGCCTCAGTTGCTACGCCCGCTCGCAAATCGCCAGCACCCGCGCTGCCCCTCATTGTCCTACCGGACATTTCTCCCCGTATAGCGACGGGGAGAAATGGCAGTTGCAGCGCTGCTGTCAGTCCTTCTTCGTCACCGCAACACGCAGCGACAGCTCGCGCAGCTGCTGCGGGGTCGCTTCCGAAGGCGCGCTCATCAGCAGGTCGTAGGCCTGCTGATTCATCGGGAACATGGTGACCTCGCGCAGGTTCTTGGCGCCGACGAGCAGCATGACGACGCGGTCGATGCCTGCCGCCATGCCGCCATGTGGCGGCGCGCCATACTGGAAGGCGCGATAGAGGCCGCCGAAGCGCTCTTCTACCGTCGCGCGGTCCAGGCCGACCATCTCGAAGGCCTTGACCATGGTCTCCGGTAGATGGTTGCGGATGCCGCCGGACGCAATCTCGAAGCCGTTGCAGACCATGTCGTATTGGAAGGCCTTGATGCCGAGCGGTTCCTGGCCGTTCAGCGCGTCGATGCCGCCCTGCGGCATCGAGAACGGATTGTGGGCAAAGTCGATCTTCTTCTCGTCCTCGTTCCATTCGAAGAACGGGAAGTCGACGATCCAGCAGAGTTCGAACCGCTCGCGGTCGACGAGGTTCAGCTCCTCACCTGCACGCGTACGAGCGGCGCCCGCGAAGGAGACGAACTTCTTCGGGTCGCCGGCGACGAAGAAGGCGGCATCGCCATCGGCAAGGCCGAGCTGCTGGCGGACCGCTTCGGTGCGCTCCTCGCCGATGTTCTTGGCTAGCGGGCCGGCGCCTTCGAGCTTGTCGCCCTCCTTGCGCCAAAAGATGTAGCCCAGTCCCGGCTGGCCCTCGCTTTGCGCCCAGGAGTTCATGCGGTCGCAGAAGGCGCGGCTGCCGCCGGTCTTGGCCGGAATGGCCCAGACCTCGGCCTTCGGATCGTTGGCCAGGATGTTGGCGAACACCTTGAAGCCGGAGTCGCGGAAATGATCCGAGACCGCCTGCATCTCGATCGGGTTGCGCAGGTCCGGCTTGTCGGTGCCGTAGGTGCGCATTGCCTCGTCATAGGGAATGCGGCGGAACTTCTGGGTCACCGGCTTGCCGGCGGCAAAGGTCTCGAAGACGCCGCGAAGCACCGGCTCCATGGTGGAGAGCACATCGTCCTGCTCGACGAAGCTCATCTCGAGGTCGAGCTGATAGAATTCACCCGGCAGGCGGTCGGCGCGCGGATCCTCGTCGCGGAAGCAGGGCGCGATCTGGAAATAGCGGTCGAAACCGGAGACCATGATCAGCTGCTTGTACTGCTGCGGTGCTTGCGGCAGCGCGTAGAAGGTGCCGGGATGGATGCGTGAGGGCACAAGGAAGTCGCGCGCGCCTTCCGGCGAGGATGCCGTCAGGATCGGCGTCGAGAATTCGGTGAAACCGACCTCGTCCATGCGCTTGCGCATCTCGGCGATGATCTTCGTGCGCGCCACGATATTCTTGTGCAGCGTCTCGCGGCGCAGGTCGAGGAAACGGTATTTCAGGCGGATATCTTCCGGATAATCCGGCTCGCCGAACACCGGCAGCGGCAGTTCCTTGGCCGCCGACAGCACCTCGATCTCGCGCGCGAAAATCTCGATCTCGCCAGTCGGCAGGTTCGGATTGGCGGTTTCCGCCAGCCGCGCCTTGACCTCGCCATCGACGCGGATCACCCATTCGCCGCGCACGGTCTCGGCGACCTTGAAGGCCGGCGAATCCGGATCGGCGACGATCTGGGTCAGGCCGTAGTGGTCGCGCAGGTCGATGAAGAGCAGCCCACCATGGTCGCGCACGCGATGCACCCAGCCCGACAGGCGGACGGAATTGCCGACGTCGCTCTTTCTCAACTGGGCACAGGTGTGGCTGCGGTAACGATGCGTGGTCATGGGTAAAGTCCGGAAATTGCGGGCATCAGCCCGGCTCGAAAATTGGCGCGAAAAGCGCATGAGAGGCTGGCTTTGTCAAGGCAAGCGGTCACACAGACGCGCCGCTTCGGCCGATCAGGCAAAATGGATTTGCGCACCCTGGCTTTGGAAGTCGGCGAGCGTGGCAGGAGGCGCGGTCTTTTCCACCACAAGATGGCGGATCGCCTCCGCCCCCGCCACGCGATACGGCGCCGCGGTGGCAAGTTTGTCGTTGGTGACGGCAATCACGATGCCCCCGCTGTTTTTCGCCATGGCGCGTTTCACTTCGGCTTCGGCCGAATCGAAAGCGGTGACGCCGCGCGCAACATCCAGCCCGCAGGATCCCAGAAAGAACAGATCGGCGCCGAGCTGAGCCACGGCGGCGAGCGTATCGGCGCCGACGCAGGTGCCGAGATCGGGCACATAGCGGCCGCCGAGCACGATCAGCTTGACCAGGGGACGATCCGTGAGAGCCGAGGCGACGCCCAGCGAATTGGTGGCGACGGTCAGTTCGATGTCACGCGGGATCGCCCTGGCGATCGCCTCGTTGGTCGTGCCGCCGTCGATGAACAGCGACTGCCCGGCCACGAGCAGCCCCACTGCCGCCTTTGCCAGGCGCGTTTTTTCCTCGACCGCATGACCGCTGCGCTGGCTTAGCGTCGCCGCGGCAAAGGGCGCCGATGCGACCGCGCCGCCATAGACCCTGCGCAACTGCCCGGCCTTCGCCAGTTCCCGCAAATCTCGGCGCACCGTGTCTTCCGAGACACCGAAACGGCTGGCGAGCTCGCCGGCCAGCACCTTTCCGTCCGCCGCAAGCTGGTTGCGAATGAGCTGGTGCCGTTCTTCGGTGAGCATGCACGATCCTATTTATTTGTGCACATTCTTGCATGTTTTGCCTGTTCATGCAAGAAACAGAGTATGAGCGGACCCGAGAGGGCTGCTCGCCGAAATCTCCCTGTTGGATTGCCTATGATGACCCTTGGCCTGAAACTCGCCCCCCAGCACCGCGTCTATGCCGGCTTCGCGATCTATTCCTTTGCCATGGGCAACATCTTCCCGCGCCTGCCTGACATCAAGCGCGCCATGGAGATCGAGGACGGCACGCTCGGCCTAGCCCTGATCGGGACGCCGATCGGCACCCTGATCGCGCTGACGCTGGCGACGCCGATCCTGGAACGTGTCGGCTTTCGCCGCGCGCTGCTCTCACTGGTGCCGCTGCTTGCTCTCGTCTATGCCGTCGCGGTGCACGCGCCCGGCCCGGCCGCCTTATTCTTGATGCTGCTCCCGGTCGGACTGATGATCGGCAGCATTGAAATCATCTTGAATGTCGAGGCCGACAGAACCGAGTTCCTGCTCCAGCGCCGCATCATGAACCGGGCGCATTCGTTCTGGAGCATCGGCTTCTTCGGCGCCGGCCTGTTCGGCGGCGCGCTGGCGCATCTCGGCCTGTCGCCGCAATTGCATCTGGCGCTGGTCGTGCCGATGGTTGCGGTTGCGATGGCGCTGTTCCTCGGCCGCTTCGAACCGGCGCCCGCCCGTTTCGCCGCGACCGGCGACAAACCGCCGATGTTTGCCCGGCCGACGCTGCCGATCCTCGTCCTCGTCGCGGTGACGCTGTCGGCAATGCTGATGGAAGGCGCCAGCATGGACTGGTCGGCGATCTACATGCGCACGGTATTCGAATCGGGCCCGTTCGTTGCCGGGATAACAGTGGCGCTGTTCGCCTTCTCGCAGGCGACGACACGCTTCTTCGCCGATTCCTTTGTCGACCGCCACTCACCGAGCGGCGTGGCGCGCGTGCTGTTGGCGACAATGGTTGTCGGCGTGGTCGTCGTCTTCTTCTCGCCCCTGCCCTTCATGTCGATGCTGGGCTTCGCGCTTCTGGGCATCGGCAGCAGCGCCATCTTCCCGCTGGCGATCTCGGCGGCGGCGCAACGCACCGACCGTCCTGCGGCGATCAATGTCGCGGCTTTGTCGCAAATCTCCTTCGTCGCCTTCCTGCTCGGCCCGCCGCTGCTCGGCTTCGTGTCGGATCATTGGGGTATCCGCTCGGCCTATGGCATCGGCATACCGTTCATCCTGCTCGGCCTGGCCACCGCCGGTGCGCTCGGCCGGCGGCCATCAGCCGAAGTCGCGGATCTCGCAAGGCGACGGGTGGAGACGCCGGTCGGCGAGGCCTGAACATCCTGTCAGGCCCTCGGATATCGCCATCGCGCGAAAGTAGCGGTGCGTGAAGACGTTGCGGCGCTTGACGAAGGCGCGCGCGGCTGAAATTGAAAGAGGCCTAATATTGTGCCAAAAGCGATTTGATGCAGGTCATTACCACACAAGAAGAACTCGAGAGCGTCGTCGCGGCGTTCGAAAAGTCGGAATTCGTTACCGTCGATACCGAATTCATCCGCGAGACGACCTTCTGGCCTATCCTCTGCCTGATCCAGATCGCCGCGCCTGGGATTGAGGCGCTTATCGATCCGTTGTCGCCCGGCATCGACCTGAAACCGTTTTTTCGGCTCATGGCCAATGAAGCGGTGCTGAAGGTCTTCCACGCGGCGCGCCAGGACATCGAAATCGTCGTCCATCTCGGCGACCTGGTGCCGCATCCGGTGTTCGACACACAGGTGGCGGCGATGGTCTGCGGCTTTGGCGACAGCGTTTCCTATGACCAGCTCGTCCAGAAGGTCACCGGAGCCCGGCTAGACAAATCCTCGCGCTTCACCGACTGGCGGCACCGGCCGCTTTCCGACAAGCAGCTCGAATATGCGCTCGCCGACGTCACCCACCTGATCCAGGTCTACCAGCATCTCAGCGCCGAACTGAAGCGCGAGGACCGCGCCCATTGGCTGAACGAGGAGATGGAGGTGCTGACCTCGCGCGAGACCTACGATCCGCATCCCGAGGACGCCTGGAAGCGGCTGAAGATGCGACTGCGCAAGCCGCAGGAGCTGGCGATCGTGCAGGCGGTGGCCGCCTGGCGCGAGCGCGAGGCACGCGAACGCGACGTGCCGCGCGGCCGCGTGCTCAAGGACGACGCGATCTACGAGATCGCGCAGCAGGCGCCGCGCGACATAGCCGGCCTCGGCAAGCTGCGCACGACGCCGAAAGGCTGGGAACGCTCCGCGACGGCAACCGCGCTGCTTGGCGCGGTCAACGCCGCGCTTGCCTTGCCCAAGGACGCCATGCCGAAACTGCCGAAAAGCGTGCAGCCGCCCGAGGGATCGAGCGCGGCGGCCGAGCTGCTCAAGGTGCTGCTCAGAATCGTCGCCGAGAAGGAAGGCGTCGCCGCCAAGGTGCTAGCCTCCAGCGACGATATCGACCGCATAGCGGCCGAGGGCGACGAAGCCGACGTGCCGGCGCTGCAAGGCTGGCGGCGCGCCGTTTTCGGCGAGCAGGCGCTAAAGCTGGTGCGCGGCGAGATCGGCATCAAATTCGACAAACGCAGGATCGCGGTGTTCGATCTTTAGCGCCCTCATCCGGCCGCTTCGCGGCCACCTTCTCCCGCAGGGGGAAGGGAAAGGGCGCCGTTACACCGCCCCGAGCAGGTGCAGCGCGAACCAGATCCAGGCGATGAGAAGTATGCCCGCGCCGAGGAAGAAGGCGAGGCTGCGGTGTAGCATATAGTTTCTGTCGAGATGCACCCAGGCGTGGACATAGCGTGTGACTATGAAGAGCCACATCAACGCCAGCGTCAGGTAGTTCACGCCATTGGTGACGAACAGCGCCAGGCAGAGCACGTGGAAGAGAACCGGCAGCTCGAACTGGTTGATCAGATTGTTGGCGACCGTGACGCTCGAAGCCGGCTCGGTCGAGCGGACCCTGTACTGGCCGACCTTGGCCTCGCCCGACTTCACGGCCCCATAACGCCGCTTCAGCATCACCAGATAGACGATATAGACCAGGAGCACATGCGCCAGCATCGGCCAGAAGATGGCGGTCTGGCGCATTTACTGCTCAGCGCTGCCGCTGCACGGCCAGCGCAAAGACCGCGATGACGAAGACCGGGATCGCCAGCAACGCGAATTTGGTGACTGTCAGCGAAGAGGCGAAAGCCAGCGAATCGGGATTGGCCAGCTGGAAATCCGAGAGCAGCCGCGCCAGGGCAAAATTCTGGGCGTAGTCGGCGACCGTATAGGGAAGCACCAGCACCAGAGAGAACAATGCCTGCAACTGCGCCGGCATGGCTCGGAACGTGCTGAGCCGCCGCCCGAAAGCAACGATGAGGCTGACCAGCGTCAGCGACAGCAGCGCCGGGAACAAGAGGTCGAAGGTCAGGTAGTGCCAGACGATGATGATCTCGCCGCCGCGCCGGCCGAGCGCGGTCAGCCACGCCATGCCTTCATCGGGCGTGAAGCCGGCGACGCGCATGTCGAGCGAGAAGAGCCCGCCGCTCAAGCGCTGGAAATAGAGGAACTCCAGCGCCGTCATGACGAGGAAAAGCGCAATGGAGGCGACGGAGAGCGCCGCCGCGTGCCGCGACAGCCGCAGCACCGCCACGCTCAAGCCACGCCACAGCCCCTTGCGGTCGGGCCGATCGGCCTGCCGATCAAAGTCCGCCTGGGTAATTGGGGCTTTCGCGGGTGATCGTGACGTCATGGGCGTGGCTTTCACGAAGTCCGGCGTTGGATATGCGCACAAAAGTGGCGCGCTCGCGGAAATCTGCAAGATCACGTCCACCCACATAACCCATAGCGGCTTTCAGGCCGCCCGCAAGCTGGTGCAGCACGCCAGCCACAGGTCCTTTGTAGGGAACCTGCCCTTCAATGCCCTCCGGAACCAGTTTCAGCGTGTCGCGGACCTCGGCCTGGAAGTAGCGATCGGCCGAGCCGCGCGCCATGGCGCCGACCGAACCCATGCCGCGGTAAGCCTTGAAGGAACGGCCCTGGTGCAGATAGACCTCACCCGGGCTCTCGTCGGTACCGGCAAGCAGCGAGCCGATCATGGCAGCGCTTGCGCCCGCGGCGAGCGCCTTGGCGAGATCGCCCGAATATTTGATGCCGCCATCGGCAATGACGCTCACGCCGGCCTTGCTGGCGGCCTCGACCGCCGACATGATCGCCGACAATTGCGGGACGCCGACGCCGGCGACGATCCTGGTCGTGCAGATCGAACCCGGGCCGATGCCGACCTTGACGGCGTCGGCGCCGGCGTCGATGAGCGCCCGCGTGCCGTCGGCCGTGGCGACATTGCCGGCCAGGATGCGCACCGAGTTGGACAGCTTCTTCGCCCGGGTTACCGCATCCAGCACGCGCTGCGAATGGCCGTGCGCGGTGTCGATGACCAAAAGGTCGACGCCGGCATCGATCAGGCGTTCGGCGCGCTCGAAACCGTCATCGCCCACACTTGTGGCGGCGGCGGCGCGCAGCCGCCCTTGGGCGTCCTTGGTGGCGTGCGGGTTGAGCTGCGATTTCTCGATGTCCTTGACGGTGATCAGGCCGACGCAATTGCCTTGTCCGTCGACCACCACCAGCTTCTCGATTCGGTGCTTGTGGAGCAGACGCTTGGCCTCGTCCTGATCGACGTTCTCCTTGACCGTGATCAGGTTCTCACGGGTCATCAGTTCGTAGACCTTCTGCGCCGGATCGGAGGCAAAGCGCACGTCGCGGTTGGTGAGGATGCCGACGAGCCGGCCGACCGTGTGGCCGCCGATGCCGCCATTCTCGACCACCGGAATGCCGGAGATGCTGTTGCCACGCATCAGCGCCAGCGCGTCGGCGAGCGTTGCGTCCGGGCCGATGGTGACCGGGTTCACCACCATGCCGGATTCGAATTTCTTCACCTGCCTGACCTGCTCGGCCTGCTCGGCCGGCGAGAAATTGCGATGGATGACGCCGATGCCGCCGGCCTGCGCCATGGCGATCGCCAGCCGCGCCTCGGTGACGGTGTCCATGGCAGCCGACAGGATCGGCACGTTGAGATCGATATCGCCGGCGATGCGGGTGCGGATGTCGGTCTCGCCCGGCATCACTTCGGAATGGCCGGGCTGCAAGAGCACGTCGTCGAAGGTCAGCGCCAGCGCGCCGGTGGACGTTTCGATGATTTTTGACATGGCCAGTCCTTTTGAATGCGGAAAAGGCGCTGGGCCGATTGGCCAGCGCCGACTCTCATCTTCCCTTTCAGGATTGGCGCTGGCTGGTAACACGTCCTGTTGCGGTTGAAAAGTCGATCGTTGCACCCAGTCACAAAGTGTTGCGTTGGGCCATTCTGAAGCCACCAAGGGTTGCGGTCGCACAAAAGTGACAGCAATTTAATGCGACATCCGGGCCGAGGCGTGATAACCGCCCGGTCGCACCGGTTCGCCCCCAAGCCGGGCCTAGAATCGCGAAGACAAATCAGGGCGTTTCCCTTGAACCGCATCATCCCGCTTATCCTGGCGGTCGCACTTTTCATGGAGAACATGGATTCGACCGTGATCGCGACGTCGCTGCCGGCGATCGCCGTCGACATCCACACCAGCCCGATCGCGCTGAAGCTGGCGCTGACGTCCTATCTGGTGTCGCTGGCGATCTTCATTCCGATCAGCGGCTGGATGGCGGACCGGTTCGGGGCCAAGAACGTGTTTCGCGCCGCGATCGGCGTCTTCATCGCCGGCTCGGTCGCCTGCACCTTCGCCAATTCGCTGCCGGCCTTCGTGGTGTCGCGTTTCCTGCAAGGCATGGGCGGTGCGATGATGACGCCGGTCGGGCGCCTGGTGCTGGTGCGCGCCACGCCGAAGAGCGATCTGGTCGCAGCAATGTCCTGGCTGACCGTGCCGGCGCTGGTCGGCCCCCTGGTCGGTCCGCCGATCGGCGGCTTCATCACCACCTATTTCACCTGGCACTGGATATTTCTGATCAACGTGCCGATCGGCCTCATCGGGATGTGGCTCGCCACGCGTTACTTGCCGGAAACCGAGCCGGCCGAGACGCCGCCGCTTGATTTCCCGGGATTCGTGCTCTCCGGGCTCGCCGCTTCCGGCGTCGTCTTCGGCCTTTCCGTCGTCAGCCTGCCGGCGCTGCCGCCAATGGCCGGCTTCATCACCGTTGCCGTCGGCGTGGTCGCGGGCGCGCTCTATCTCCTCCATGCCCGCCGCGCCAAGAACCCGCTGCTGGCGCTGGAGCTTTTCCGCAACCAGGTCTTCCGATCCTCCGTGCTCGGCGGCTCGCTGTTTCGCGTCGGCATCGGCGCGGTGCCGTTTCTTCTGCCGCTGATGTTCCAGATCGGTTTCGGGCTGACGCCGTTCCAATCCGGCATGATCACCTTCGTTTCGGCGATCGGCGCCATCGGCATGAAGTTCGTCACCGCGCTGCTCTTCCGCCTTGCCGGCTTCCGGCGCGTGCTGATCTGGGGCTCGCTGGTCGCGGCCGCGTCGATCGCCATCTACGGCCTGTTCACGCCACAGACGCCATACGCGCTGATGCTGGCGATACTTTTGGTCGGCGGCTTTATCCGCTCGATGTTCTTCACCGGCGTCAACGCGCTCTCCTATGCCGAGATCACGCCCGCCGACACCAGCAAGGCGACGCCGATCACGGCGGTCTTCCAGCAATTGTCGATCGCGCTCGGCGTGGCGCTGGCCGGCGGCATCCTCGAAGTGTCGACCTCTATCCATGGCGGTCCGCTGACCTTGAGCGACTTCCACATCGCCTTCTTCATCGTGGCAGCGGTCTCGGCGGTGGCGTCGATCACCTTCATGCGGCTGGCGCCGGACGCCGGCAATGCGGTGTCCGGACATGGCCGGTTAACGGCGCCGAAAACGCTGGAAACGGTGGGCGCGGGGAAGTAGCTGCCTTTCCTTCTCCCCCTGTGGGGTCCGAAGGACGGGGCGAGACCCGTGGCTCGCCCCCGGGCGGTGGATCGGCGCGGAGCGCCGAGACGGATGAGGGGTGTCCAGCGGAGTGAGACGCTAGCGTTCCCTGGAACACCCCTCATCCGGCCGCTTCGCGGCCACCTTCTCCCACAAGGGGAGAAGGCAAAAGGCGCTACCCCTTGAACTCCTTCGCCAACAAATAGAGCTCCACCGATTCATCCCGCGAAGCCGGCGGCTTGACATGGTGGACTGAGCGGAAATTCTTCTTGAGCATGGAGAGCAGCTCGTTCTCGGCGCCGCCCTGGAATGTCTTGGCCAGGAAATGCCCGCCGGGCTTCAGGACGTGCAGGGCGAAATCGGCCGCGACTTCGCACAGATACATGGTGCGCAGATGATCGGTGCGGCGGTGGCCGGTGGTCGGTGCAGCCATATCGGACAGCACCACGTCCGGCCGGCCGCCGAGCGCCTCGGCAAGCTTCTGCGGCGCGTCGGGATCGAGGAAATCCATGAGCAGCACCGGCGCTCCCGGCACCGCGTCCATTTCGAGATAGTCGATGCCGACGACGTGCGGGTTTTCGGCGGTCGACTTGGTCCGCGCGGCCGCCACCTGGCACCAGCCGCCGGGGGCCGCACCGAGGTCGATCACCTTCATGCCGGGCTTCAGAAGATGGTGCTTGTCGTCGATCTCGATCAGCTTGTAGGCGGCGCGGGAGCGGTAGCCGTCGGCCTTGGAGCGCTGCACATAGGGATCGTTCATGTGACGCTCGAGCCAGCGGCGCGAAGACTCCTTCAGGCCGCTCTTCTTCTTGATCCGGGTCTTGAGGACGCGAATGCTGGCAGAACCTGGTTTTTCCGGTTTCTTGGTCATGGTCGGCCGCCGCCACGCCAGACGCCGGCATCGGCCATCAGCTCGCTCAAGATTCCCTCGCGCAGGCCGCGGTCGGCGACGCGCAGCCGCTCCGACGGCCAAACACCGCGGATCGCTTCCAGGATGGCGCAGCCGGCAAGCACGAGGTCGGCGCGGTCGGCGCCGATGCAGGGATTGGCGCAACGCTGCTGGAAATCCCAGCCGATCAGCCGCTCGATCATGCCGTCGACGCTGTCGCGGTCCATCCACAGCCCGTCGACGCGGCGGCGGTCGTAGCGCTCGAGATCGAGATGCACGCCGGCAAGCGTCGTCACCGTGCCGGAAGTGCCGAGCAGATGGAAGTTGGGGCTGGCCAGCACATGCGCGAGCCGGTCGCGGCCATCGAAGACCTTCAACCGCGCGGCCACGTCGTCGACCATCGCGGCAAAGGTCTCGCGCGTCACCGTGCGGCCGCCGAAGCGTTCGGCGAGCGACACCACGCCGACGGGCAGCGAGGTCCACGACACGATGTGGTTGGCCAGCCGTGGCGAACGCCGCCCGGTCAGGTCGATCAGCGCGATTTCGGACGAGCCGCCGCCGATGTCGAACAGCACCACGCCTTGCGTGTCGCGCTCGACCAGCGAGCCGCAGCCGGAAACGGCAAGGCGGGCCTCGGTCTGGCGGTCGATGATCTCGAGCTTCAGCCCGGCCTCGCGCTCGACGCGATCGAGGAATTCGACACCGTTGGCGGCCGAACGGCAGGCTTCGGTGGCGATCAGCCTGGCTTTCCTGATCTTGCGGTTGCGCAGCTTCTCGCCGCAAATCTTCAGCGCCTCGACCGCGCGGTCCATCGCGGCCTGGCTGAGCCGGCCGCTGGCCGTCAGCCCCTCGCCCAGCCTGACGATGCGCGAGAAAGCGTCGATGACGCGGAACTGGCCGTGACGGCCAGGCACCGCGACCAGCAGACGGCAATTGTTGGTGCCGAGATCGAGCGCGGCGAAAACCGGCAATTCCTGCTGCGGCGGACGCGGCGGGGCCGGGAGCAGCGGCCTTGGCTCAATCCGCGGCTGTGCGCCCTGAGGCTGGCTTGCGGGGCTGGCGGCAGGCGCGACAAGCGGCACGGCGCCGTTCTCGTCGCGCGCAAAAACCTTGCGGCCGCGCCGGCGTTTTCGGCGCTTGCGCGTCTTGCCGTTCGGCTGTTCGCTATGGTGGTCGGCTCTGGCATGTGCGCCGGAGTGGCGGCTGAACCGCCCCGCGGGCGGGCCCACCGATTCCGTCGGCGATGCCCCAGACATGCCCACTGCCGACGCGCCCGCGCCGGTGTCGTGGTCTTCCACTTCAGTTCCTTCCGGCGCCGCGCGAACCGGGAACGGACGCAGCAGGCACCTCGATTTGTTTCAAGTTGGCAACAGACTAGCAGCGCCGCTCGCAATCACCAAGAGCGCACGGCCTAATTTCGCCAACGTCCTATTTTGCCAGCGTCACGTCGGGGCAATGTCTTGCAGGTTGAATAGCCGGCTTCAATCAGGCATGTCTCGAATGAGGGTTTGGAAGGGTCCGGGCAACATCAAGCCAATGAGCTGCAACGCATGATGACGACGCCATGAATTGGAGGCGCTATTTCTGGCCGGTCATAGGCATTGCGGCCGTGGCGTTCTCGCTGTGGCTGCTCATCCACGAACTGCGCGGCATTTCGCTCAACGATGTCTGGATCGGCATCGCCGCCATCCCGACGCGGGACTGGGTTCTGGCGGCGCTGAGCGCGGTCGTTGCCTACGCCTCGCTCGCCGGCTACGACCACATCGCGCTGCTGCATATCGGCAAGAAGGTCTCGTGGCTGTTCGTCACGCTATGCTCCTTCACCACCTATGCGGTGTCGCACAATATCGGCGGCTCGGTGTTCTCCGGCGCGGTGATCCGTTACCGCGCCTACGCCACGAGGGGGCTGACCGGCCAGGAGGTCGGCGTGCTGGTGGCGATCTGCTGGTTTACCTTCATGCTGTCCAGCGTTTTCGTGGGCGGCCTCGTGCTTCTGCTGGAACCTCAGATCATCGATCGTTTCACGGGCACACCGCATCACGGCGCGGCATTCGCCGCGGGGCTCGCCATGCTCATCCTTGCCGGCGCCTATGCCTTTGGCAGCTGGCTGCGGCTCAGGCCGCTGAAGATCGGCAGCTTCCAACTGCACTACCCGGCGCTGCCGATCGTGGCGCGGCAGTTGCTGGTCGGCCCTGTCGAACTGCTGGCCGCCGCCGCGATCATCTATTTCGCCCTGCCGGAAGCCGGCAATCCCGGCTATTTCGTCGTGCTCGGCGTGTTCATGGTGTCGTTCTCGATCGGGCTCCTGTCGCATGCGCCGGGCGCGCTTGGCGTGTTCGAGGTCGTCTTCCTCACCGGCCTTTCCGACATGGATCCGGTGGGCGTGCTCGCAGCGCTTCTGGTGTTCCGCCTGTTCTATCTCATCATTCCGCTGGTGATCGGGCTGGGCCTGGTGCTCTATTTCGAGCACTCACAATACAGCCGCGGAGAGAGTTGAAGCCTTCCGCCCGACCCGCGGGAGAGCCAATGCATGTCGCCCAAAAGTGCGGAGCGGTTTTGGGAGGACGACATGCATCGGAAGGCTTAAAAAGGCTGCGGTTGAACGCAGTTGCGGGCTTGACTATTTTCGGATGGCGGCTACAAGGCAGCGCTTGCGGTGCATGAGCCGCCCGCTTCGCGCGTTACCAGACGCGCCTGCTGGGGAATAGGTTAACGGTAGACCCACGGACTCTGACTCCGTTAGTCCTGGTTCGAATCCAGGTTCCCCAGCCAAAAGGTTTCCGCGCATTTTCCAAACCTAAACCGTGAGTTCATCGCCGGCACGGCCGATTCCCGTTGATCTATCGTTCATATTAGCAATCAACAATATATTAACGGCTCCAATGCAACCTGCTCGAATCGGGAATATACCCGATCGACGATCCGGCACTCGGTGTGCCGAGACGTTCGACCGATGCGGAGCAAAACGCATGAGTGTCGAAACAGCATTGGCGCAGCTATTGCGCGTGATCCATAGTCGCGCCCTGAATTTGGCGGAACTGCCGGACGATGAGAGAGATCCGTACTACGACAGCTTCCGCCGATCATGTTGCGGAGCGGCCGAGCATATCGGCCAATCCCCAGACAATGCGGCTATGACGGCAAACAGCATGGTCGAATTTACCCGGGCGATGGTTGGTATCATCGAGGCGGGGCGCAGGTAGACCGTTAGTCCTGGACAGCTGTTCGCTGCTTCAGCGGAAGGCAGGGTCGGAGACTGCCCACTGGCAGCCTCGCAAGTGCTCATCCATACCGGCATTACAGCAATTTCTCCCAAGACCCGGAACCCGCGACGCGCGACGCTGCAACGGTCATGGCGGCCAATGTTCCAGCGTCTTGTCGCTGCGCAACCGTCAATTGGAGAAAATCATGACGACCACAATTTCCGCGTTTCTCAGCGCTCTCGGGTCCGAAGGCCCTCCAGCCGACCGAGCTGAAGACATGGCCCTGTATGGGTGGCTGATCGGCAGCTGGGAAATGGACACGGTCCACCACCTCGACGATGGCACAATCCAGAACTGGGATGGCGAATGCCATTTCGGCTGGGTGCTCGAAGGCCGCGCCATTCAGGACATCTGGATCAGGCCCAGGCGCCCTGCCCCGCCCACCATGTACGGCACGACCTTGCGCATCTTCGATCCCGGGATCGGAGGCTGGCACATCATCTGGAGCGATCCGCTCAACCAGGATTACTCGCGCCAGATCGGACGTGCGGAAGGCAAGGACATCGTCCAGATCGGCGAGGACTCGCGCGGCCTGCAAGCGCGATGGCGCTTCACCGAGATCACAGCCGACAGCTTTCATTGGATCGGCGAAGAGAGAGCCGCCGACAGCGATCCTTGGCGCGTGACCTATGAACATTTCGCGCGGCGAACAGCTTGCTGAAGCGGCGCAGGCACGGATCGGCGCCGCCGCACGGGCGTCATGGCATCGGATCGCTACTGGAATCGTTCAGCGGCAAGTTGATGTCATTGCACAGATTGCTGCCGAAGCTTTGGCCGACCAGGCCATCTAGATGCCGCCCGTTTGTAAGATCTAAATATCTGAAATCATTATGTATTTTATAACTTTCCGGCAATGATCAACGTGCGAAAACGCCTGCCTATTGAAGTTGCAACGCAATTCGTCGCTCAGCCATGACAGCCCCGCCGCCGGCGCGCGGCGGAGTGTATCGATTTACTCAATCCCCAATTGGTGGACACCCACGAAACATCGGCGGCTTAGTGCCTCCACCAGGCCAAAACGGAGGGCAACGCCTGCGGACTGGGAGGAAATGATGTCTGTGCAAAAAGAAGACTATCGAACCAACAGAGCCGACTACGCGATTGCCGCAATGCAAGGCCGAGCGACCGCCGATGACGATGGCAAAGGGATGCTGGCAAGCGAAAAGAAAGCCCGGTGGCTGAGAGATTGGCGATCGGCCAGATTGGCCGCAAATCCTTGTGAAAGCTTGCCAGGACCGAGAAGGCCAAATCGCGCTGTCAGGTAGCGCGCCAGAACCAAAGGTCGGCAGGGCGAAAAAGAAAGGGCGCGGACGAAACCGCGCCCTAAAGCGCGTCGCGCTGAAATGGATTCAGGCGACGCGCTTTAAGTCTTTGTTTTGATGCATGTCGTTGTCCCAGAACCGCTGCACACTTCTGGGCGACATGCATTAGACAGCTTCAGAACCTTGGCTCTCCGACTTCGAACTCGCGAAACCTACTCCGCCGCCTCATACCCCGCGATGCCCTTGATCTCGAGGAAATCCTCAAGGCCATATTCGGCGTATTCGCGGCCGTTGCCGGACTGCTTGTAGCCGCCGAAGGGCAGGCCCGCGTCCCAGCTCGGGTAGTTGATGTAGACATTGCCGGAGCGCATGCGGGCGGCAACCTGGCGCGCCTTCTCGATATCCTTGGCCTGGATGTAGGAGGCAAGGCCGAAGACGGTGTCGTTAGCCTGCTCGACCGCTTGCTCGACCGTGTCGTAAGGCATGATCGACAGCACCGGCCCGAAAATCTCTTCGGTGGCGATGCGCATGTCGTGCGTGACATTGGCGAACACGGTCGGGCGGACGTAATAGCCGCGGTTCAGCTCCGCCGGACGGCCTGGGCCGCCGGTCACAAGCGTGGCGCCCTCGTCGATGCCGCTCTGGATCAGGTCCTGGATCTTGTCGAACTGCAGCTGGCTGACCACCGGGCCGAGCTTGGAACCCGGCGCGTCGGCCGGGCCGACGGTGAATTTCTCCGCCGCCCTCTTGGCGTAGCTTGCCGCCTCGTCGTGACGGTCGCGCGGCACGAACATGCGGGTCGGCGCGTTGCAGGACTGGCCGCTGTTGCTGAAGCAGCCGGCGACGCCCTTGGTCACGGCTCTCTCCAGATCGACATCGGGGAACAGGATGTTGGCCGACTTGCCGCCGAGTTCCTGATGCACGCGCTTGACCGTATCGGCGGCGGCCTTGGCGACCAGGATGCCGGCGCGTGTCGAACCCGTAAACGACATCATGTCGACATCCGGATGGCTGGCCAGAGCCTGGCCGACGGTTGGGCCATCGCCGTTGACGAGGTTGAAGACGCCCTTCGGCACGCCGGCCTCGTCGATGATCTCGGCGAAGATAACGGCGTCGAGCGGTGCGATCTCCGACGGCTTCAGCACCATGGTGCAGCCGGCGGCAAGGGCGGGGCCGACCTTGCAGGTGATCTGGTTAAGCGGCCAGTTCCACGGCGTGATCAGGCCGACGACGCCGATCGGCTCCTTGACGATGAGCGAGGAGCCTTTGACGTGACGGAACTGGAAAGCCTTCAGCACTTCGGCCATCTTTTCCAGGTGTGCCTGGCCGACCCCGACCTGGCTGTCCAGCGCCATCTGGCGCGGCGCGCCCATCTCGCGCGAGACGGCGAGCGCCAGGTCCTTGCTGCGCTTCTTGTAGATTTCGATGACGCGGTTGAGGATATCGAGCCGTTCCTCGACCGAGGTGAAGCCGAAACTGGCGAAGGCGCGCTTGGCTGCTGCCACCGCCTCGTCGACATCGGCCTTGGAGCCCAGCGAAATCTGCGCGAACGCGTCCTCGTTTGATGGATCGATGACATCGAGCGTGTTCGGCACCGCCGGATCGACCCAGGCGCCGTCGATGTAGAACTGCAGATTGTGGGACATGGTTTTCGCTCCCTGCGGGCCGGCATTGCTCGATTGTGATGAGGTGATCGTCGTATATCGTCAGAGATAACGATGCGGCATGTGCCCTGTCAAACGCAAGCGTAGGCCATTGAGCCAGCTGTCCGGCGGCGCGATCGTTCTGAAAAGTCGATCATTATAACTCGAATAATTCGTTGGAAAGATTGGTTCTGGAATGGCATTTCGACGACGGAAGCTCCTGGAGAATTCAATTGTCTTTCCTGCCCGTCACCGCGAACGATCTTCCAAACGGCCTCGATCCGGCCGGCAACGGCCCCGCCCTCGCGCCGGCCTGGTCCGGCATCGTGCCGGGAATCGTCCTGGTGGCGATGATCACGACCGTGGCCTATTCGGCCCGCAACCTCTCCGGCCTCACTTTGTTCAGCCCGATGATCCTGGCGGTCGTCGCCGGCATGGTCTATTCAAACGTGCTTGGCCTTCCCGCCCACGCCAAGGCCGGCATCGCGTTTTCGCAAAAGCGCCTGCTGCGCTTCGCCATCGTGCTGCTCGGCTTCCAGCTCACGCTCGGCCAGGTGGCGGGCATCGGCCTCGGCGGCGTCGGCATCGTCGCGGCCACGCTGGGCGCCACCTTCCTCTTCACGGTCACGCTCGGCCGGCTGATCGGCGTAGACCATAAGCTGGCGCAGTTGATCGCGGCCGGCACCTCGATCTGCGGCGCCTCGGCGATCGTCGCCACCAACATCGTCACCGACGCGCGCGACGAGGACGTCACCTATGCGGTTGCCGCGATCACGCTGTTCGGCACCGTCGCCATGCTCGGCTTTCCGCTGCTTGCGCCGGCTCTCGGGCTCGACCAGCATGCTTTCGGCCTCTGGGCGGGCGCTTCGATCCATGAGGTTGCGCAGGTGATCGGCGCCGGCTTCCAGAACGGCACGCTCGCCGGCGAGACCGCGACCGTCGCCAAGCTGACACGTGTCGCGATGCTGGCGCCGATGGTCATCGCGCTCGGCCTGATGGCGCGCCGCCGCAGCGCCGGCGCTTCCGGCGCCAAGCCGCCGATGCCCTGGTTCGTCGCTGCCTTCGTCGCGGTCGTGGCGCTGAACAGCCTCGTCGCGCTCCCCGCCCAGGTCCATGCCGCAGTCGCCCTGGCCGCGCAGGTGATGCTGACCATGGGGCTCGCCGCCATGGGTCTTCAGGCCGACATTTCCCAGTTGCGATCGCGCGGCCTGCGGCCCCTGATGCTGGCCTTCTCGGCCTTCATCTTCATCGCCGCTTTCAGCCTGATGCTGGTGAGGTTCGCCTGAGGTTCAGGCGAGGCCCGCCTCGCCCGAGCCCCGATAGGACTTAATCTTCGTCATCGTCCTCGAACGAAGTCGCCGCGACATAGATCGCGGCGAGTTTTTCGATGCCGGCCTGGTCTTGCCTGTCGAAGCGGCCGGGCAGCGAGCTGTCGAGGTCGAGCACACCGAAGGCGCCATCGGCGTCGCGCAAGAGCACGACGAGTTCCGAGCGCGAATCGGCATCACAGGCGATGTGGCCCGGAAAATCGTGTACGTCCTTGACCAGCATCGACATGTCGAGCTCGATGGCCTTGCCGCAGACGCCCGTGCCGACTGCGATGCGCACGCAGGCCGGCTTGCCCTGGAAGGGGCCGAGCACCAGCTCGTCGTCGGATGCCAGGAAATAGAAGCCGGCCCAGTTGAGGTCGGGCACCATCTGGTAGATCAGCGCAGCCGTGTTGGCGGCGTTGGCGATGGAATCGCTCTCGCCTTCCAGCAGCGCTTTCAATTGCGTGGCCAACTCCTTGTAGAAGGCCGGCTTGTCGCTTGTGTCGATTGCCGTTGCCGCAAACATCGCGTGATCTCTCCGTTGCAAGCCGGCCGCACCGCCAGCTAGAGTTCACCTCTCTGTGCCACCAAAACCGCCGCCGGGAAACAGCCTATCGTGACCTCCAGCTATTCCAGGACAATGCCGGCAACGGCTGTGCGGGCCAGGACGATCCGTATCGCCGCCGCGGTAATCCGCGACGACGGCGGCAGGCTGCTTCTGGTGCGCAAGCGCGGCACCAGCACATTCATGCAGGCCGGCGGCAAGATCGAACCGGGTGAGTTGCCCGCCGCCGCCCTTGCCCGCGAACTGCGCGAGGAGTTGGGCATCGTCGTCGATCCGGCCGCGGCGTTCCACCTGGGCTCCTTCTCGGCCCTCGCCGCCAATGAGCCGGATGCGCGCCTCGAAGCCGAGCTGTTCGAACTCTCCATCACCGGCGAGCCGATCCCGGCGGCAGAGATCGATGAGATGATCTGGCTGAGCCCGGACCTGGCAAGCGGAATGGAACTCGCGCCGCTCACCGCCGACATCGTGCTGCCGCGCTACGGCGGCCGGTCATGAGCGGGCGGAGCCAGGCAAAGCAAACGAACGAAGCGCCCCTCACCTTCGCGGTGCTGGTCTTTCCCGGCTTTCCGATGATGGCGTTTTCTTCCGTCATCGAGCCGCTGCGCGCCGCCAATGTGCTTGCCAGGCGCGACTGCTACCGCTGGGTGATCGTGGGCGCCGACCAGGGCACCGTCGAGGCTTCGAACGGGGTCGTCATCCAGCCGGGCTTTTGCGCCTCCGACGCGCCGAAGGTCGACCGCATCGTGGTGTGCTCCGGCGGCGATGCCGACCATGTCGTTGCCGACGAGGCGATGAGCTGGATCCGCAAAAGCCTGCGCGGCGGCGCGCATATCGGCGCGGTGGCGGACGCTGCCTTCTTCCTCGCCCGCGCCGGCCTGCTCGACGGACATGCCTGCACCTTGCACTGGACCAGCCAGGCCGCGTTCACCGAGGCGTTCCCGGACATCGAGCTTCGGCGCGATCTCTTCGTCATCGACCGCAAGCGTTTCACGTCGGCCGGCGGCGTCGGCAGCCTCGACATGATGCTGGAGATCATCACGCAGGACTATGGCGCCGAGATCGCGGCCGGCGTCGCCGAATGGTTCGTGCACAGCCCGCTGCGGTCGAGCGTCGACCGCAAGCTGATGCCGCTGCGCCTGCGCACCGGGGTGCAGAACGAGCTGGTGCTGTCGGCCATCGCCATCATGGAAGATGCCGTCGAGGAGCGGCTCGGCATGGCGGAGCTGGCGGAGCGACTGGGCGTCTCGCCCGACAAGCTCGAGCGCAATTTCCGCGCCGAGCTGGATATCTCGCCCAATGGCTATTACCGGCGGCTCAGGCTTAAGCGCGCAGCGGATCTGCTGGCACACTCGACGCTGATGGTGCGCGACGTGGCGCTGGCGTGTGGGTTCGCCTCGATGTCGAGCTTTGCCCGGGCGTTTCGGGAAGAGCACGGGCATGCGCCGAAGGCGATGCGAAGGCATTAGGTGGAGTGCGCGCTAGCGCGATGAGACGCTGGCGGGACAGCGCCCCCCTCTGTCCTGCCGGACATCTCCCCCTCTTGGGGGGAGATTGGCAGTTCCGTCGCCGGCTCTCCTTATTCAACGTTGGAGATTGGCGAAAGCGGCCGCGACGGTTGATCTCCCCCCTTGAGGGGGAGATGTCCGGCAGGACAGAGGGGGGCGCGAACGATCGCCACGCTGCTCGTTGCGCGCGGCATCCGGCACAACAATCGCGGAATGTCGCACAAGCGCTGCATCCTGCCCGGCTATGTTCGCACGAACAGGAGGCACCCATGAGCATCGTCGTTTTCGATCCCGACAGCACCGAGGACGTGGACTTCAAGGACCGCATGCGCCATCCGGCCGCGGCCGATCCCGCCGGCGGCATGTGGCTCTCCGACACCGAGCCGTCCTTCATCGATGCCGACGCGCTGCGCAAGGGGCGGCTGGCCAAGCTGCGTGCCTGGATGCGCGAGGCGGGCTATGGCGGCGTCGTGCTGTTCGATCCCTACAACCAGCGCTACGCCACCGGCTCGCGCAACATGTTCGGCTATTTCCTGCGCAACTCGACGCGCTACTTCTTCATCCCGACCGAAGGGCCGATCGTGCTGTTCGAATATCCGCAGAGCTACCATGTCTCGATGGTGCTCGACACGATCGACGAGGCGCGGCCCTCCAAGCTGGTCTGGTCATCGGTCTCCGGCCGCGACGACGAGACCGCCGGGCCCTTCGCCGACGAGATCACCGAGCTTCTGAAGAAGCATGGCGGCGGCTCGATGAAGCTCGGCCTCGACCGCTGCAGCCATCTGCAGGCACTCGCGCTGGAAAAGCGCGGCTGCGAGGTCAAGGACTGCCAGGGCGAGATCCTCGCCGTGCGGGCGGTGAAGACGCCGGAGGAAGTGAAGTGCCTGCAGGTGTCGATGGCGGGCGCTGAAGCCGCGGTGGCCGCCGTGCGCGAGGCGATCAAGCCCGGCGTCTCTGAGAACGAGCTTTTTGCCATCATGTATGGCGAGGTGATCCGCCAGGGCGGCGAGTTCATCGAGACACGGCTCTTGACCTCCGGCCAGCGCACCAATCCATGGTTCAACGAGGCCAGCGGCCGCAAGATCCGGCCGGGAGAATTGCTGGCGCTCGATACCGACACGATCGGCTGCTACGGCTATTATTCCGACTTCTCGCGCACCTTCCGCTGCGGCCCGGGCAAGCCGACGCCCTACCAGAAATCGCTCTATCGCATGGCGCATGACCAGGTGCAGCACAATATCGGCATCGTGAAGCCCGGCATGGCCTTTCGCGAGATCGCCGAGAAGGCCTGGAAGATCCCCGACCGCTTCGTCGACCAGCGCTACACCTCGGTCATGCACGGCGTCGGCATGCATGGCGAGACGCCTTTCATCGCGCATGCGATGGATTACGAGACCTATGGCCGCGACGGCGTCATCGTGCCGGGCATGGTGGTCAGCGTCGAAAGCTATATCGGCGAGAAAGGCGGCCGCGAGGGCGTCAAGCTGGAGGACGAGATCCTGATCACCGAGACCGGCACCGAGCTGCTCTCGCGGTTTCCTTATGAGGATGAATTCCTGGAGCCGCAGGTTTGATGTCCGTAAGCACGATGAGCGCCGGTCCGGCGTCGCAAGCCTTGGCGATTGGCCGCAACACCCGTGCCGTCGTCATTCCAGGGCGAAACAAGGAGCGGAGCGACGCGGCGCAGACCCTGGAATCCATTCCGTTACGTCGAAGCGTTGCAACGCTGCGGAATTCTGTTAGGCCGCACTCTTCGATGAAACGTAACGGCATGGATTCCAGGGTCTTCGCGACGCCGCTTCGCGGCTGCTACGCCCTGGAATGACGAAGCCTGAGAATGTGCATGAAGAATCCAATTTCCATCCGGCGCGGCACGGTGGCCGCGGTGTTCATCGATCTCCAGGAGGAGCATCGCAAGGACAAACGCTATCTGGTCGAGGGTTTTGGCGACATCCTCGCCAACGTCCAGCGCCTGCAGGAGGCGGCGCGGCGCAATTTCGTGCCGCTCTACCACTGGGCCTACATCGTCGACCTCGCCGAGGCGCGGCCGTTCCATCCGTTGGATGAAAGCGGCAAGTCGGCTTTCTCCGACAAGGACGATCCGCTGACAGCGATCTGCCATGAAGTCGGCCCAAAAGACGGCGAAGCCATGCTGGTCAAGCAGGAAGCGAGCGCCTTCGGCAGGAACGACTTTGCCGACAAGCTCAAGGCAGCCGGCATCGAATGGCTCGTCGTTGCCGGCGTGTGGACCGAGGCCTGCATCGACGCCACGGTGAAGGACGCGGTGGCGCGCGGTTTTCGCGTGCTGCTGGTTAAGGATGCCTGCGGCAGCGCGAGTGCCGCCATGCACCAGACCGGCATCCTCAACCTCGCCAACCGCCTCTATGGCGGCGCCGTCACCAACACGCTCGACGCCTGCCGGCTGATGGCCGGCGATACGGTCAACGTTTGGCAGGTCGAGGGTTCGGTGCCGCTGCGCTTCACCTTCGAGAACGCGGCGCGGCTTTACGCAGAGCTCTGACTATCGTGGCCAGCGACCCAACCGATCCGGCGAGCCGCGGCAAATACGCCGACAGGCTCGATCGGGAACTGTGGGACTATATCGACAAGGTCAACGGCTGGTACCCGCCGGAGATCGTGGCCTCGCCGATCGCCGAACAGCGCGCGGTGTACAATCAAATGTGCGTGGCGTTCGACCAGGGCCGTCCGGAAGGCGTGACTACCAGCGACGGCCTCGTCGCCACCAAGACGCATGCGATCCCGGTCCGCCGCTATCGCATGGCGAACAGGGTCGCGGCGGCCGTTGTGGTCTACTTCCACGGCGGCGGCTTTGTCCTCGGCGACCTTAACAGCCACGACGACATCTGCGCCGAAATCTGTGCCGGCACCGGCTTCGAGGTGATCTCGGCCGACTACCGCCTGGCGCCGGAGCATCCGCACCCCGCTTCCTTCGACGATGCGCTTGCCGTGTTCGAATGGGCCGCGGCGACGAGCGCGCTGCCGATCGTGCTTTGCGGCGAAAGCGCCGGCGGCAATCTCGCCGCCGCCGTGGCGCAGGCGACGCGGCGCCATCCCCGACATGCGATCAGCCAGATGCTGATCTATCCCGGCCTAGGCAGCGCCGAGACCGGGCGCTCTTATGTCGAGCATGCCGAGGCGCCGCTGCTGACGCTTGCCGATATCGAGTTCTACCGGCGCATACGCTCGGCGCCCGGGCAGGCTTTGGACGACCCGACGTTCTCGCCGCTCAAGGATCGTGACTTTGCAGGCCTGCCGCCGACAGTGATCGTCACCGCCGAATGCGATCCGCTGTCGTCGGACGGTAAGATCTATCGCGACCGGATTCTGGCCGCCGGCGGCCAGGCTGTGTGGCGCGAGGAGCCGCGGCTGGTGCACAGTTTTTTGCGTGCCCGCATGACCGTGCGCCGAGCGGCGGAGGCGTTTGGGCGGATCATCTGGGACATCGCAAAACTTGGCGCCGGCGATGGAGCGCTAATCTCCCCCCAAGTGGGAGAGATGGCCGGCAGGCCAGAGGGGGGCGCGAAGGAACGCGGCCCCTCGGACTTTTGATCATCTGAACGACTTGAGAACTTAGCGCTGACCGCTGAGACGTCGGCGGGACAGCGCCCCTCTCTGCCCTGCCGGGCATCTCCCCCACAAGGGGGAGATTGGCTATTCTCCCTGCGGAACAGCGCACAAGAACTGCGGAAAACTAAACATTTCGCTGCGGAAAGCAGCCCTATCATCCCGTAGGCAGGCAACGGCGCCCGGCGGTCGCATCCGCCCCCCGCGACGCGATCGTCAGGGGGCGCCCAACAACAGAGGGAACGACGATGAAATTCATGCTGACCGACAGGAAACTGCACCCGCGGGCCAAGCCGACCGCCGGGGATTTCAAGACAGGCGCGATCAGCCGGCGCGAATATCTGGCGCTAATGGCCGGTCTCGGCGTCAGCGCCGCCGGCGCGCTGGCGCTGGGCGGGATCGCTCCCTCGCCTGCCCGCGCCGCAGAACCGAGGCGCGGCGGCACACTTCGCGTGGCGATGAACGTCAAAGGTTTTAAGGACCCGCGCACCTTCGACGGCGTCGAGATGTCGAATGTCGCGCGCCAGTGCAACGAATATCTTGTGCGCTGGAATACCGACTTCAGCTTCGAGCCGTGGCTGCTGGAAAGCTGGGAAACCAGCGACGACGCCAAGACGGTCACGCTTCACGTGCGCAAGGGCATCACCTGGTCGAACGGCGACATTTTCAACGCCGACGACGTGATCCACAACCTCAACCGCTGGTGCGATGGCTCGGTCGCCGGCAATTCGGTCGCCGCGCGCATGGGCGCGCTGGTCAACGCCGACACCAAGAAACCGGTGGACGGCGGCATCCAGAAGGTCGACGACTACACCGTCAAGCTCAACCTGCCGAAGCCCGACATCTCGCTGATCGCCGGCATGGCCGACTATCCGGCGCTGATCATGCACCGCTCCTATGAGGGCGACGCCGACCCGAAGAAGGCACTGGCCATCACCACCGGCCCGTGCGAGCTGGTGAGCTGGGACGCCGAGACAGGCGCGGAGGTGAAGCGCAAGGACAAGCCGTGGTGGAAGGGCGAGTTCTATCTCGACGGCATCAAATGGGTCGACTACGGCTCCGATCCCAACGCCATGCTGTCGGCCTTCGAATCCGGCGAGATCGACACCGACCACGAGACCGTTTCCGACGCCGTGTCGCAGACCGAGCAGATGGGCCTGCAGAATTCCGAGATCGCCACCGGCTCGACCATCGTCGCGCGCTTCAATGTCGGCAACGCGCCCTATGACGACGTCAAGGTGCGCCGCGCCGCCCAGCTTGCCGTCGACAATTCGGCCGTGCTGAAGCTCGGTATCGACGGTCGCGGAAAATCCGCCGACAACCACCATGTCGGCCCGATGCACCCCGAGTTTGCCGATATCGGTCCGGCCAAGCGCGATGTCGAAGCATCCAAGAAGCTGATCGCGGAAGCCGGCAAGGCCGATCACGAATATGAGCTGATCTCGGTCGACATCGAATGGCAGAAGAGCACCGCCGACGCGATCGCGGCCCAGATCCGCGAGGCGGGCCTCAAGATCAAGCGGACGGTGCTGCCGGCCGCGACCTTCTGGAACGACTGGGCCAAGTTCCCCTATTCCTGCACCGAATGGCTCGGCCGGCCGCTCGGCGTGCAGGTGCTGGCGTTGGCCTACAAGTCGGGCGGCGCCTGGAACGAAAGCGCCTATTCGAACAAGGAGTTCGACGACCTTCTCGACAAGGCGCTTGCCACACCCGACGCAGCGGCGCGCAAGGAGATCATGGCCAAGATCGAGACGAATTTGCGCGACTCCGGCATCATCGTCCAGCCCTACTGGCGTTCGGTCTACCGCACCTACCGCAAGGGCGTGCAGGGCTGCGAACAGCATCAGGCGCTCGAGCAGCATTTCGAGAAAGTCTGGCTGGAGTCCTGATCCTCCCAGGACTAAGGCGGGCCGGCGCGATCTTCCAGTCGCGTCGGCCGTTTGTCATTTGCCAAGCGATTGCCTTTCCGCTCAGATTGAGCCCGACCGGCCTCTCCCGGCGGCGCGACACTCGAGAAGCAGTCAGGCATGGACCACTTCGACCTCGGCACCTATCGCCGTCCCATCTCCACATCCTCGGCCGAGACGCAGCGCTGGTTCGATATCGGGCTGAACTGGTGCTACGGCTTCAACCACGAGGAAGGGATCAAATGCTTCGAGAAGGCGCTTGAGACCGATCCTGATTGCGCGTTCGTGCATTGGGGCATCGCCTACGCCGCCGGGCCTTTCTACAACCTCACCTGGAAGGAACATGGCAAGGCCGAGGCCGACCATGTCGCCAAGCGGTGCTTCGAGCATGTGCAACTCGCTCGCTCAAAATCGGCAAAGGCCAGTGCGGTCGAGCAGCGACTGATCGAAGCGCTGGTCGCGCGCTTCCAGCAGCCTCACGGCGTGAGTGCCGCGGAATTCGAAAAATGGGACGACGCCTATGCCGCCGCGATGCGGCAGGTTTTTCGCGCGTTCCCCGACGACCATGACGTGATGGTGCTGACCGTCGAGGCGCTGATGATGCGCACGGTGCGGCGGCTGTGGAACCTCAAGACCGGCGTGCCGGCGCCGAATTCCGATGTGCTCGAAGCGCTGGAGATCTGCGAGCGCTCGATCCGGCTCTCGGATGAGGTGGGTGCTGCGCCGCATCCGGCGGCGCTGCATCTCCATATCCATCTGCTCGAAATGTCGACGCAGCCCGAGCGCGGCATGCGCTCGGCGGAGCGGCTGGGCACGATGTGCCCGGATGCCGGCCATATGAACCACATGCCCGGGCACATCTACGTACTCTGCGGCGAATATGAGAAGGCGAAGATCGCCAGCGAGAAGGCGGTGCGCGCCAACGACCTCTACCTCGCCTATGCCGGCGAGCCGACCTATTACCTGCTTGGATGCTGCCACGACCTGCATTTGATGATGTTCACCTGCATGCTTCTCGGCCAGCAGCGCCCGGCGCTGTGGGCGGCGGACAAGGTGCGCAGCCTGGTGACGCGCGACGTCGTCAATATTCCCGAACGGCCGAAGCTGACGCAGACGGTCGAGGGCTATCACGCGATGAAGTCGCATGTGCAGGTGCGCTTCGGGCGCTGGCGCGAGATCATCGACGAGCCGATGAATGGCGAGCCCGGGCTCTATGTGGTGACCACTGCGCTGCAGCACTACGCCAAGGGCGTGGCGCATGCGACGCTGCGCGAATTCGCGGCAGCCGAGCGTGAACGCGATCTATTCAGCCGGCAAATCGATGGCATTGCACCGGAGCGCCGCTTCCTCAGCAACCCGACGAGAGCTTCGCTCGCGGTGGGCGCCGCGCTGCTCGACGGCGAGCTCGCCTACCACCAGGGCCGGCACGACGAGGCCTACGAGCATCTGCGCCGTGCGGTCGAGCTCGACGACAATCTATCCTACACCGAGCCGTGGGCCTGGATGCATCCGCCACGCCACGCGCTGGCGGCGCTTCTGCTCGACCAGGGACACGCCGCGGAGGCCGAGCAGGTCTATCGCAACGATCTGGGCTTGAGCGGCGCGGTGCAACGCTGCGCCCAGCATCCAGACAACGTCTGGGCGCTGCACGGGCTGGTCGAATGCCTGAAGCGACGCGGCGAGAGCGAGGAACTGCCGGGGTTGCAGGCGAAGTTGGCTGCAGCCTTGGCCAAGACGGACGTGCCGATCACCTCGTCCTGCCTGTGCCGGACGAGTGTGCAACCGAAGCATTGCTGCTGTCATTGACGCCGAGCTGCCGCCTTCCTCGACACCGTTGATTGCTAGGAAAAGACATCCACCAATTCGTCGACGCCTCCGCCTTCCTTTGCGCGCCGCAGGTCAACGTATGTGGACGTCGCGGCGATCGACGCCATCGTCCATATGATCGCCGTGACGACGGCGCTCGCGGTTGCGCCGACGATCGATATAGAAGCCGGAGCGACCACAGGCACTGCAAGGCTGAACCCAAGAAAAAGCGCCACTCGCAAGGCCAGCGCCAGCACGAAGACAATCAGAAACAGGCCGAGTATCGGCCAGCGATATCCCTTGGTCAGGGCGCGGCTGCGTGTCATCGAAGCCAACGCTCCAAGGCCTTCGCGCATCGCGACGGGAACGGCCGCCAGGGCGGCCAGCACCCACACGATACATGGCACGACCATCAGCACGAACGCCACACCGCCACCGAAAGACGGAAACAGCAATTCGGCGCCGATCATCGCCTGCTGCGCGAAAAACCCCACCAGATAGATCGTGAACCCAATGCCGAGCACGGGAATGGCTCGGTGGAAGGCTGCTCCAATACAGCCTGCGATCGACGGGCGACCGACCTTTATGTCGTCCAGGACGGCCGCCGACAGCACCGCATGACCCAGGAACCCCGGCAGGGCACCCAGAAGCCCGGCAAGCAGGGAAAACCCAACATAGACCGCGACGGCGAAAGGTTCGACGTCGCCGGCGCCGACCAGATATACCGCCCTCTCCCGGTAGGCGAAGGTCAACAGGCCGATCAAAATCGACGGCAGGGCGAAGAAGAGCGCGGCGACCACTAGCGTGAGAACCAGGTTCCGTCCAATGAACGAGGCCGTATCGCCCACCACCCGGCCCAGTCGGAATTTTCCCGCAGCGCCAGGATTGCTCATGCCTTGAAGTCGATCCTTATCGTCTACGAGAAGATCTCCGCCAGTTCGTCGATGCTTGCACCTTCCTTCGCCTGGCGCAGTTCGACGAAGCTCACCGCTACGGCGATCGCCAGCACCATCGACAGCACGGTCTGCACCAGCGCGGCTCCGATCTCGGCAATGATGCCGCCCAACAGCACGAGAACGAGCAGTAACCCCCACTGGATGATCATCCCGATGATGATGAGAATGAGGAACAGGCCGAAAAGCGACCAGCGGCTGCCCTTGGTCAAAGCGCGGCTGCGCGACATCGAGCCGAACACGCCGCGCCGCTCCTGGATCAGGACCGGCACCGCCATGGACCAACCGAGCCAGAGAATGATGCCAGGTACGATCAACAGCATCAGGCCCAGACCCGCGCCGAGACCGACGAGAAGGCTAATGGCCAGCGTCGGCAGCAGAAAGCGGATCGCGATCTGAATGCAGTCGCCGAAGGACGGCCGCTTGCCGTTGAGGTCCTCGATCGTCGCACGCACCAGCGCCGACTGCAGCAGCAGCGTGCAGGCAAACGAGATCAGCCCGGCGATGATGGTGATGTAGGAATTGCGGAACATGGCGCCTGGGTCTGCCATGGCGGCCGGATCTTGATGCCGCATTGCTTCGATTTGCGGCTGAGTCAGCAGCCGGATAATGAACGCCGGCAGGCCTGCAAACAAAGCCGCCAGTCCCACGCAAAGCCCGATGTTGCGGCCAATCACGCCGAAGGTGTTGCTGAATACCCTGCCGATCTCGAATCGGCCTGGTCGTCCCAATGTTGCGGTGGTCATGATAATTTCCCCCGAGTCACCGCCGTGTCCAATCGGCGACTTCAAAGTAAATTTGCCAAGATTGAAGGGCTACGTCCAGTGCGCTTGCAATTGTCACGGTGTATTGCCAGTGTCGGCCGCGAACCGCAGGTTGCAGGGGGAACGAGCGGGTGACAGCCGCAGGGACGGAAGACGCCGGACGGCTGGCGCAGTTGCATAAGCAGCTGCTGGCGGACGATTCGATCCAGTTTGCCCTTCCCACCTATGTGCAACCCGAGCCGCCGGAGTGGCTGAAGCCGCTTCTGCAGTATCTGGCAAAGCTCGGTCCCTACATGATCTATATGTTCTGGGGCGCGGTGATCATCGGCGTCGCGATCATCGCGCTGCTTCTGCTCCTTGAAGCGAAGGGGGTCGCCTGGCGCCTGCCCTGGCGGCGGCAACGCCCGGAGGCCGAGGCGAAAGAGGAATGGCGCCCGGATGCCGGTGCGGCCCAGGTGCTGCTCTCCGAGGCCGATGCGTTGGCCGCGCGCGGCGAATATGACGAGGCGGTCCATCTTCTGTTGCGCCGCAGCGTCTCCGACATCGCCACCCGGTTGCCCGATTTCCTGCGCCCGTCGCTGACGGCGCGCGACATCGCGGCGGCAGGCTCGATCCCCACCCGGCCCCGCGCCGCGTTCAGCGAGATCGCGCGCATCGTCGAGGCGGCGCTGTTCGCGCGGCGTCCGGTCGGAGCCGCGGGCTGGCAGCAGGCGCGTGGCGCCTATGAGCGTTTCGCCTTCCGGGATGCCTGGGCATGAGCGCACAGCCAGCCGAGACAGCCGATGCACCGTTCAGCCGCAGGACGCTGTTCTGGGGCATTTTCGCCAGCCTGCTAGCAGCGGCCGGCTTCTTCCTGCTGTCCACCTACGCGCCCGATTTCCGCGAGCCCGAAGGCGGCGCCACGCCGCTTTCGAAAGGCGGCACCGGCTATGCCGGGCTTGTCGAATGGCTGAAACTCACCAACGGACAGGCGCCGCCGATGGAACGTGGCGAGAAGGACCTTGCGTCCCCGCTGGCATCGACTTTCCTGCTCGTCGTCACCATAGCGCCGGGCAGCGACCCGGCCGCGCTCGATCGCATCATCAAGTCGCGCTCGGGCAAGGACACGCTTTTCGTCCTGCCCAAATGGCAGACCATGCCATTGCTCGGCCATGAAGGCTGGGAAACGAAGATCGAGCGGTTACCGAACACGGTCGTCAACGACTGGCTCGGCCGCCTCGCCAAGGCGAAGCTCGGCGAGGCAAAGAGCACGGTGTCGCAGATCAATATCGCCGGCCGCATTGTGGCCGCGCCGGACGAGTTGCAATGGGTGGCGGACGATCATCCGCTGATCGCGGCGGGCGATGGCAGGGCCATCCTCACCGAGCTCGACAACGAACCCTTCTACATCCTCACCGATCCCGATCTCATCAACAATTTCGCGCTGAAGGACCAGCAGACGGCGGCCGCTGCTCTCGACATGATCGCCATGCTGGAGCCCGCCAAGGGCGCTGTGATGTTCGATCTGAGCCTGCACGGCATCGGCGGCAACTATGATCTTGCGAAGCTGCTGGTCGAACCGCCCTTCCTGGCTTTGACGCTGTCGGTGCTGGTGGCGGCCGCGCTTGCCTTCCTGCACGGGCTCGGCCGCTTCGGCCCGCCGCGTGCGGAAGGACGCGCCATCGCCTTCGGCAAGCGGGCGCTGGTCGACACCACGGCGATGCTGTTGAAACGCGCCGGGCGGCTCGGAGGGCTTGGCGACCGCTATGCGACGCTGGTGCGGCAGCGCGCCGGCGCCTTGCTTGGCGCGCCGCATGGGCTTCAGGGCGAAGCGCTCGACCGCTGGCTCGATTCCCGCGACAAGGGCGAGGCGCACGGCTTTAGCCAGCGCTTCAAGGCCGCGAACGAATCCAACAATTTGGCCGCAATGCATGAAGCAGCCGAACAGCTGCATGACTGGACGGCAAGGAGGCTCGGTGAACGTCGATGAAGTGAAGGTCCTGGCGAACGCGATCAGGGAAGAAGTGGCGAAAGCGATCACCGGCCAGCGCGACACGGTCGACCTGATGCTGACGGCGCTGTTCGCCGGCGGGCACATCCTGCTCGAGGGACCGCCCGGCACCGCCAAGACCATGACGGCGCGCTGCTTCGCGCAGGCGCTCGGCGTCGCCTATGGCCGCATCCAGTTCACGCCCGACCTGATGCCCGGCGATATCGTCGGCTCCAACATCTACAATTTTCAGACCGGGCAGTTCACGCTGACGCACGGCCCGATCTTCTGCGACCTGCTGCTCGCCGACGAAATCAACCGGACGCCGCCGAAGACGCAGGCAGCCCTGCTCGAAGCCATGCAGGAGCACGCCGTCACCTTCGACGGAACCACGCATCCGCTCGGCAGGAATTTCATGGTGGTGGCGACGCAAAACCCGATCGAGCATCAGGGCGTCTATCCGCTGCCCGAAGCGCAGCTCGACCGTTTCCTGTTCAAGCACAGGGTGAGCTATCCGGACCTCAGGGAAGAGCGCGCCATCATCGTCCATCACGGTGGCGGCTCGGCCTCGCACGATATCGAGCAATACGGCATCAAGGCGCGGACCGACCGCAAGGCGCTCGAAGCGGCACTTGCCACGGTCGGCGACGTCACGCTGGTCGACGATGTCGTCGGCTATATCGCGGCGCTGGTGCGCGGCACGCGCGAAAGCCCCGACCTCGAGGTCGGGGCCAGCCCGCGCGCGGGCGCCATGCTGGCGAGAGCCGCGCGCGCCAGGGCGGCGCTCGACGGCCGCAACTACGTCATCCCGGACGACGTCAAGGCGCTGGCCGTGCCGGCGCTGCGTCACCGCGTCGTTCTCTCGCCGGCGGCGCAGATCGACGGGCGACTGGTCGAGCAGATCGTCTCCGACCTCGTCGACCATACGGAAGCGCCGCGTTGATCTATCCGAGCGGCCGAGCAGTCTGGGCAGCGGCGGCGGGGGCGATCCCCGCCTTCCTGATCGCGCTTGCGCTGCCGCATGTCTGGTATCTCGGCCTGTTGTGGATCTGCCTGCTGCTGGCATTCCTGGCGGTGGACGCAGCCGCCGGACGAGGCCGCGCCTCGTTGGACGCGACGCTGACGGCGCCGCCACAGGTTGGCGTCGGCGGGCGTTTCACGCTGCACATCGCGGCCGGCCTCGGCGTGAAGCTACGCCGCCTGCAGGCGCGTGTCGGGCATGACCAGCGGGTTGAACCGATCGCAGGCACCGGCGGAGCGTTGCCGGCCAGTGGCGGCACGCTCGACCTCGAATTCGAGGCCATCCGGCGCGGCATCGCCAGCTTCGACCGCCTCTGGCTGCGCTGGCAGGGCCCGTTCGGACTGGTATGGAACCAGGTCATATTGCCGGTCGACCGCAAGGTCGTGGTGCTGCCAAATGTCAACAGCGCGCGCGACGAGGCGATCACGCTCCTACAGCGTTCGGCCCTTGCCGACGGCCATGCGCAGAAGCGCGCCGGCCAGGGCCGCGAGTTCGAGTCCCTGAAGGATTACCAGCCCGGCATGGGCCGGCGCATGATCGACTGGAAGCGCAGTGCCCGCCACGGCAAGCTTTTGGCGCGCGAATTCCGCATCGAGGAAAACAACAACATCGTTTTAGCCATCGATAGCGGCCGGCTGATGTGCGAGCCGGTCGACGGCGTGCCGAAAGTCGACCGTGCGGTGACGGCGGCGCTTCTGTCGGCGTTCATCGCGCTCAAGAGCGGCGATCTCGTCAGCCTGTTTTCCTTCGATGCCAGGCCGCGCGTCTCCAGCGGCGCCGTGCGCGGCTCGCCGAGCTTCACCATGATCCAGAAGCGCGCCGCCGAGATCGACTATTCGACCGAGGAGACCAACTTCACCCTGGCGCTGACGACGCTTTCGGCAAAGCTCGACAGGCGCTCGCTGGTCATCGTCTTCACCGATTTCGTCGATCCTATCAGCGCCGAATTGATGCTGCGCACCGTCGGGCGGCTGACCGAACGGCATCTGGTGCTGTTCATGCTGATGCGGGACGTCGAACTCGAAACGCTGGCCGACATGGCGCCGGCAAGCCCCGAGGATGTCGCCCGCTCCGTCACCGCCGGCGATCTGCTGAAGCAGCGGCAAGTGGTGATCGGGCGGCTCAGGCTGCTCGGCGCGCATGTCATCGAGGCCGACCATCAGCGGCTCGGCCCTGCTTTGGTCGAGCGCTATATCCAGCTCAAGGAGGAGAACCTCTTATGACGCTGTCCGCCGGCACAGACACGGTGCGCCAGTCGCTGGCAAGCTTTCGCCAGGAGCGCGAGGCCGACTGGAAAGCGTTCGAGGCGCTGCTGGCACGCGTCGAGAAGCGCGCGCCGCGGGCGCTGTCGGAAGGTGAACTCCTGTCGCTGCCCCTCCTCTACCGCTCGGCGCTGTCCTCGCTTTCGGTGGCTCGCGCGACCTCGCTCGACAGCGCGCTGATCGCCTATCTCGAGGCGCTGTGCCTGCGCGGCTATTTCTATCTCTATGGCGCGCGGCGGAGCTTGAGAACGCGCATCGGCGACTTCTTCCTGCACGACTGGCCGGCGGCGATCCGCGACCTTTGGCGCGAGGTATGGACATCCGTCGGGCTGACGGTGATCGGCGCGATAGCCGGCTATTGGCTGGTCGCCTCCGACAGGCGCTGGTACGACGCCATCATCGCGCCGAGCCTGGCGGGCGGGCGCAACCCTGACTCGTCGGCCGAAACATTGCGCAGCGTGCTCTACGGCGGCGGCGATCATTTTTTATCGGGCTTCGCCGCCTATCTCTTCACCCACAACACACAGGTCTCGATCCTGGCCTTCGCGCTGGGCTTCGCTTTCGCCGTGCCCAGCGTGCTGATCATCCTGATGAATGGCTGCATGCTCGGCGCAATTTTCCAGATCTACGCCGCCAAGGGCCTCGGCTTCGAGCTCGGCGGCTGGCTTTCGATCCACGGCACGACGGAACTGTTCGCCATCGCCATCGCGGGCGCTGCCGGCATGCGTATCGGCACCAGCATCGCCTTTCCCGGCGAGCTGACCCGCATGGCGGCCGCGGCACGGGCCGGGCGCGTGGCGGCAACCGCCATGGTCGGCGTCACGGTGATGCTGCTTTTTGCCGGGCTGCTGGAAGGCATCGGCCGGCAGACAATCACCAGCGATCTCGCCCGCTATTCGATCGGCGGCGGCATGCTGGCCTTCTGGCTCTGTTATTTCTACCTGTTCCGTATGGTGCGCCATGGCGACCGCTAGGACCGTGGCGAAGACCAAGAACCCGGCCGCGCTGATCCGGCCCTTGGTCACGCCGGAGGGCGTGGACCTGCGGGTCAAGCTGGCGGATGCCGGCACCCGCGCTTCCGGGTTCCTGCTCGACGTGGCGATCATCATCATCGCGGCCGTGGTCATCTCCCTGGTGACGATCTTCGGCCTTGCCGGCCTCGGCTTCCAGGATGCCCAGCCGCTGTTCATCGTCTGGGTCATCTTCATCTTCTTCCTGCGCAACGTCTATTTCATCGCCTTCGAGGCAGGCCGGCGGGCCGCGACACCGGGCAAGCGCATGGTTGGCGTCAGGGTCGCTTCGCGCAGCGGCGCCGGCCTCACCCTCGACCAGGTCATCGCGCGCAATCTGATGCGCGAGATCGAGGTGTTCCTGCCGCTGTCGATCCTTGCCGCGCGCGCCAGCGCCGATGTTGCCGACACGCTGACGACCATCTTCGGACTGGTGTGGGCGCTGCTGTTTTCGCTGTTCCCGCTCTTCAACCGCGACCGGTTGAGGATCGGCGACCTGCTCGCCGGCACCTGGGTGGTCGAGGCGCCGAAAGTAGCGCTGGTCGAGGATCTTTCGCTGCGCAAGGACCCGATCGCGGCACGTTTCCAGTTCAGCGCCGCGCAACTCGACGCCTATGGCATCGCCGAACTGCAGAAACTGGAGGAGGTGCTGCGCCGCGACGATTATTCCGCGCTGAAGGCGGTCGCGGAAACGATCAGCCGCAAGATCGGCGCAAGGGTCGAGTCGATCGATTCAAAAGCTTTCCTCACTGCCTATTACGGTGAGCTTCGCGCGCATCTGGAACGCAAGTTGCTGCTTGGCAATAGGAAGGCGGATAAGTATGCGCGGTAGGTTGGAGGTCTCATTATGTCCACCACGATCAGCCAAGCCGAGAGCGCCAGAATAGAAGGCGCAATTCAGGCAGCAGTCTCGGGGTCGTGGAAGGAATTTGCGAAACTCACCGACGAACCGTTTCCAAACGATGCATCGATGAAGGAGCAGTTCGAAGATTCCTCTCCCCGACTTCAGCAGGCCGGCGGAAATTGGGAAATGACCTCGGGCATAGGTATCGTGCCTGAAGATGGGACGCGCGTGATTACAGTAATGATCAAAGCGCCGCCCACCGTGGATATAGTCTTGACGCTGCATAGCACAAGCGATCAGGATGACAGCACCATCAGCATCTGGACATTCTTTCAGCAGCTGAACTGGGACGACTAGGCCCTCGCGCTACCCCACCCACTTCTCGTAGTCCGACACCAGCAGGTGCACCGGCGCCACATCCTCTTCGATGTTGGAGAAGCGGCCGATGGGGTCGCGGAAGACATTGTCGGTGAGGTCGTCATTGACGGTCGAGACCTCGCCGATCAGCACGTCCTTGCCCTCGGCCCAGAAGGCGTGCCAGACGCCGGGCAGCAGCGTCACGCTCTGGCCGGGATCGAGCTTCAGGAGCCCGCCCGCCGGCAATCTGTGGATGGTGCCGTCGACCGGCACCGACACTTCGGCCTTCGGGTCGATGCCGCCGTCGCGGTCATGCATGAACAGTTCCAGCACCAGCTTGCCGCCGCCGCGGTTGATGATGTCCTCGGCCTTGATATTGTGGCGGTGCATCGGCGAGAGCTGGCCCTTGCGCGAGATCATGATCTTCTCGGCATAGAGCATGCCCATGCCGAGCTTCATGTCCTCGTAGCGGCCGTTGCGAACGGTGAACAGGAACAGGCCAAGTTCGTCGAACTTCTCCTGGCCGTAGTCGGTGATGTCCCAGCCGAGGCGCGAGGTGAAGATGGCCGAGGAGTCGGCCCTATGGGCCTTCATCTCTTCCGGCGACCAATAGGCGAAGGGCGGCATGATGTAGCCGAAGGAGCGGATGAAAGCATCGGCTTCGCGGATGATGTCGTTGATTTTTGAGCGCTTCATGGTCGTGTTCCTCCCGGGCCGCTGTCCTGCTGAAATCTGCCCATCCGAATAGCCCAATGCCGGTCCGCTGTCGACGCAAACTGGCGGCCCTGGCCCCGTGACATCCAGCCGGATCGGGCTCATAACGCCAGCCAGATTTGAGATGGTGATTTTTCATGCCAAGCATAGACGACCTCGACACACCGGCGATCTTGATCGATGCAGCCCGCGCCGAAGCCAACATCAGACGTGCGCAGGCGCATGCGGACGCCCACGGGCTGAGACTTCGACCGCATGTCAAGACGCACAAGCTGCCCTACTGGGCGAAGAAACAGGTCGCAGCGGGGGCGGTCGGCATCACCTGCCAGAAGATCGGCGAGGCCGAGGTGATGGCCGATGCCGGGCTGACCGATATTTTTCTGCCGTACAACATCCTTGGGCGCGCCAAATTGGAGCGGCTGAAGGCGCTGCATGGCCGCGTCACGCTCTCTGTGACGGCGGACAGCCATGAGACGCTGGAGGGGCTTGCCGCCACCTTCACCGATGCCGGCCATCCGCTGTCCGTGCTGGTCGAGTGCGACACCGGCATGGGCCGCTGCGGTGTGCAGGGTGGCGACGATGCGCTGGCGCTGGCGAAGGTGATCGACCAGGCCAAGGGCCTCGCCTTCGGCGGGCTGATGACCTATCCGGCCGCCGGCCGCGCCGCCGAGGCGGATGCCTGGCTGAAGAACGCGCGCGAGGCGCTCGCCGCGGCGGGGCTCGAATGCGAACGCATCTCCAGCGGCGGCACGCCGGACATGTGGCGTTCGGGCGAGGACAGCGTCGTCACCGAATACCGGCCCGGCACCTACATCTATCTCGACCGCTACCAGGTCGCCAAAGGCGTCGGCACGCTGGACGACTGCGCGCTGACGGTGCTTGCCACCGTCGTCAGCCATCCGACGGCGACGCGCGCCATCCTCGACAGCGGCAGCAAGGCGCTGTCTTCCGATACGCTGGGGCTGCCCGAATTCGGCGAGCTGCTCGGCATGCCCGGCGCTCGCGTCACGGGCTTGAGCGAAGAGCATGGCAACGTCACGCTTGCGCAGGGCGCCAAGCTTCGCATCGGCGAGCGTGTGCGCGTCGTGCCCGACCATTGCTGCGTGGTGACGAACCTGTTCGACCAGGTGCATCTGATCGACGGCGACAAGGTGCTGGAAACGCTGCCGGTGGCAGCGCGCGGCAGGATGGGTTGACGCCTACTGCCCCTCGGCCTGCCGGGCGGCAACTCTGCGCATCGCAGTCACGCGGCGGCGGAATATTTCCGTGCGCATCGCCATAAAATGCAGGGCGAAAAACAGCACCGTGAAGCCGAGCGCCATGACGGCGAGCGGCCACAGCATCGAGGGATCGATGGTCGGGCCGCCGAGCCGGAAGACCGAGGCGGGCTGGTGCAGCGTGTTCCACCAATCGACCGAGAATTTGATGATCGGGATGTTGATGAAGCCGACCAGCGTGATGATGGCGGCGGCCCAGGCGGCACGGCCGGCGTCGTCCAGCGCGCGGGTCAGCGCGATGATGCCGAGATACATCAGGAAGAGCACGAAGACCGAGGTCAGCCGGGCGTCCCACACCCACCAGGTGCCCCACATCGGCTTGCCCCAGATGGAGCCGGTGATCAGCGCCAGCGCGGTGAAGGTAGCGCCGATCGGAGCCGCCGATTTCAGCGCGACATCGGCCAGCGGATGGCGCCAGACCAGCGTACCGAGCGCCGAGATCGCCATGATTGTGTAGCACATCATGGCGAGCCAGGCGAAAGGCACGTGGATATACATGATGCGCACCGTGATGCCCTGCTGGAAATCCCCCGGCGCGGTGAAGCTCATATACAGTCCCACGGCGAGCAGGATCGCCGCAACCGTCGCCAGCCAGGGAACGACCTTGTCGGCCAGCCCGACGAAGCGCGTCGGGTTGGCGAGATCGGTCCAGCCGGCGAGGCGTGAGGTGGTGTCGCTCATGACGACCTAAATAGACCGGCAAGCGGTCAGGGGCAATCGGACGGATGTCGCACTTTGCCTTCTCCCCTTGTGGGAGAAGGTGGATCGGCGCGTAGCGCCGAGACGGATGAGGGGTGTTCCAGCTGAGTGAGACGCTGGTGTTCCCTGGAACACCCCTCATCCGTCGCCTTCGGCGACACCTTCTCCCACAAGGGGAGAAGGGAAGAACTTATGCCGCTTCGTTGACCGGACGGCTGAGGCGGCGGACTTCTTCGTCGTTGAGCAGGCCGCCGGCGCGCAGCAGGCTGGCGAAGCGGCCGTTGCGCAGCGACAGCTCAGTGAAGCCGCCCATCTCGACCACCTTGCCCTTGTCCATGAAGACGACGAGGTCGGCGTCGCGGACCGTGGTCAGGCGGTGGGCGATGATGAAGGTCGTGCGGTCGCGGCGCAGCTCGTCGATCGCTTCCTTGACGCGGTCCTCGGTTTCGACGTCGAGCGCGCTGGTCGCCTCGTCGAGCACCAGGATCGGCGCGTCCTTCAGCACGGCGCGGGCAATGGCGATACGCTGGCGCTCGCCACCCGAGAGCTGGCCGCCACGCTCGCCGACGACCGTGTCGTAGCCGGAGCTCTTGGCCAGGATGAAGTCCTGCGCGGCAGCGGCATTGGCGGCGGCGTGGATCTCGTCATTGCTCGCATCGGCGCGGCCGACGCGGATATTGTCCTCGATCGAGCGGTTGAGCAGGCCGGCGTCCTGGAAGACGGTGGCGATCGAATGGCGCAGCGACTTGCGGGTCACCGTCTTGGTGTCGACGCCATCGATCAGGATACGGCCGCTGGACGGCGTGAAGACGCGCTGCAACAGATTGATGAGCGTCGTCTTGCCGGCGCCGGTCGGGCCGACGATGGCGACCGTCTGGCCGGCCTGGACCTCGAACGAAACGTCCTCGATGCCGTGGCCGGAATTGGCGAACTCGAAGCCGACGTTCTCGAAGCGGACATGGCCGGTGACGTTGGTCAGTTCGCGCAGGCCGTCCGGCTCGGCGGTTTCGGCAGCCGAGTCCTCGAGGCGGTAGAAGTCCTCGAGCTTGGCGCGGGCCTCGGAAATCTGAGTGGTGAAGGCCGACATCTGGTCCAGGCGAGCGATCAACATCCCTGCAAAGCCGATGAAGGCGACGACATCACCGACGCGCAGCTCACCCCGGGTGACGAGATAGGCGCCGATCGAGAGCACGATCATCATCGAGATGGTCGAGGACAGGCGGTTCAGCGCATTGGCGATCGCCCACCAGTCGAGCACCGGGTTCTGCGCGTCGAGCAGGTCCTTGACGTAACGCTTCAACGTCGCGGTCTCATGGCCGATGCGGTTGTAGCTCTGCAGCACGGCGACATTGCTGACGCTGTCGGTCACATGGGCAAACACGGTGTGGTAGTGGCGTTCCACGGCGGTCTGCCCTGACTTGGTCCGGCGCATGACGATACGGCCGATGCCAACGTAAAGGATGCCGAGGCCAAGCAGCACAATGGACATGCGGATGTCCATGGCAAGCGCGGTCGGCACCAGCAGCACCAGCGCGATGGCCGTCGAGAGATGCACACGCATGAATTCGAGCCACAGGCTGAAGAGGGTCTCGACAGCACGCAGCAGCGTGTGCAGCGAATTGGAGGCGCCGCGCTGGTGGTGCCAGGCAAGCGGCATTGTGATGACGCGCTCGAAGGACTGGCACAGCACTTCAGAGCGGCGGGCATGGGCAAAGCGATCGGCGCCGCGCGCCACCAGGACGAAGGCGATGACGTTGAAGGCACCGAGGGCAGCCCAGACAGCGAGCGTCGAAAACACCGGGCCCTTTTCGGAAATGGCTCCGATCACCCGACCCAACAGGATCGGCTCGAGGATTGCGATCGCCGCCAGCACGATGTTGGCGGCGCAGATCAGCGCGACGCGCTTCTTGTCCGACGCCAGATAACCCAGCGCTCTAAAGTAGATCTGCAGAAGGGACACTTCAGCTACTCCGCCAAACTCTTGTTCCGTGCTCGATGCCGACATTGTGCACCGCACCATTTTCTGACACGTATCGGTTAATGTGTCGCGAAACAATGCGCCGTCTATCCCTTCCGTTCCCATTTAGCGAACAAAAGATGACGACGGTGCGAAATCTGGCGTGATCACCTAACGGTTTGAGATAAAAGGTGAAATGTCAGCCTTGCGGCAAAATAATGGCAGCTGTCCCGCGCTGCCACATTTTTAATCACAAGCTGCTTGCTTAGCGGGCCCTAAAGAGCGGACGGGACCTGGCGCGGCATCCGCGCCAAGTAAAAGGCCAAGCTTGGCCGCGCACCCAGAAGGGTGTGCAGCCAACAAGCCAAGTCCTTGATCTTACGCAGGTATCTTGACGACGACCTCGGTCTTGCCACCCGCTTTCGGCTCAAAGGAGGTCGATTTTTTCTTCGAACCATCGACTTCAAGCGAGATCGACTTGGTCTTTTTGTCGCGGATGACGCGAACCTTGATCTCGCCGTCGAACATCTTGAGCGTCGCTGCATAGCCGTCCCAATGCCCGGGCAGCTTCGGCCTAAACGTGATCTCCTTGCCGCGCCGCTCGATGCCGAGGATGCCTTCGACTGCGGCACGGTAAAGCCAGCCCGCCGAGCCCGTGTACCAGGTCCAGCCGCCGCGGCCGCCCTTGCCCTCGCCGGCATAGATATCGGCGGCAACGACATAAGGCTCGACACGGTAGTGCTCTGCCGCCGCTTCGTCCGAAGCGTGATTGACCGGGTTCAGCATCGAGAAGCAGCGATACGCCTCGTCGGTGCGGCCCATTTCGGCCAGCGCGATCACGAACCAGGTAGCGGCGTGGGTATACTGGCCGCCATTCTCGCGCACACCCGGCGGGTAGCTCCTTATGTAGCCGGGGTCCTTCTCGCTCTTGGAGAAGGGCGGCGTGAACAGCTTGACGATCTTGAGCTCGTCATCGACCAGCATCTTGGTCGCCTGCTGCATGGCCGTCGTCGAGCGCGCGGGATCGCCCTCGCCCGACAGCACGCTCCAGGACTGGGCGATGGAATCGATCTTGCACTCGTCGGAATCGTGGGAGCCGAGCGGCGTGCCGTCGTCGAAGCTGCCGCGCCGGTACCACTGGCCGTCCCAGGCGGTGCTTTCCAGCGCCCGCTTCAGCGCATCGGCATGCTTCACCCAGGCCTGTGCCCGCTTGGTGTCGCCTTGTCCCTTGGCGACAGGCGCGAAGTCCGTGAGCGTCTTCAACAGGAACCATCCCAGCCAAACGCTCTCGCCCTTGCCGCCCTCGCCGACACGGTTCATGCCGTCGTTCCAGTCGCCGCCGAGGATGAGCGGCAGGCCGGCAGGGCTGCTGCGCTTGATCGCGAGATCGAGCGCCCGCGCGCAATGGTCATAGAGCGGTGCGGTGTTCTTGGTGATCTCCGGCGTGAAGAAGGCGTCATGCTCGCCCTCACCGAGCTGCTGCCCGTCGATGAACGGCAATGGCTCCTTGAGGATCGCGGCGTCGCCGGTCACCTCGATATAGCGGGCCGTCGCATGCGCCAGCCAGACAACGTCGTCCGAGATCATGGTGCGCACCCCGGCATCGGTGCGCGGCAGCCACCAGTGCTGCACGTCGCCTTCCGGGAACTGCCGTCGCGCGGCGTTGAGGATCTGGTCGCGCGCCAGCTTCGGGTCATGCGCCAGAAGGGCGAGTGTGTCCTGCAGCTGGTCGCGGAAGCCGAAAGCGCCGCTCGCCTGATAGAAGGCAGAGCGGGCGCGGATGCGGCAGGCCAGGCTCTGGTAAGGCAGCCAGTGGTTGACCATGGCGTTCATCGCCACGTCGGGCGTCTCGACCTGGATGGTGTCGAGGAAGCCGCGCCAGGCCTTTTCGTTATCGGCCAGCCGCCGATCGAAATCCTTGCCGCGATGGGCCTGCACCAGCGCGCTTGCCTCGGCGGGCGTGGACGCGTCGCCGAGCAGCCAGAGCAGCGTGACGTCGCCGCCGGCCGGAATGTCGATGTCGCTGGCGACGACCGCGCAGGGATCGTCGCCCGCCTCGATGCGGCCGGAGAGCGCAAGCCCGCCAAGCACGGCCTGCGGATACTCGGTCGTGCCATGCCTGCCGATGAACTCGCTGCGGTCTGCCGTCACCGAATGGACGGTGTGGGCGGCCGCCAGGAAAGCAACTCGTTCGCCGAAGTCGAGGCCATAGGGGTTCTGCGCCAAGAGCGCGCCTGTCGCTTCATCCCGCGTGGGCACGATGGTCGCCGCGGTGCGCGAGCGGTGGCCGCCCAGCACCCATTCGGCATAGGCATAGACGCGCAGCCGCGCCGGCATGGAGCCGGAGTTCTGGATGCGCAACCGGGTGATCTTCACCGGATCGGCGGGGTCGACCACCTGCGTCAGGTCCATCGACAGCGGACCTCGCCTTGAGCGGAAGGTCGAGAAGCCCTGGCCGTGCCAGGTCTCATAGGTCATCGACGGATCGCGAACCGTCGCAGCCATCGGCGAGAACGCCTTGCCGCTGGCGTGGTCGAAGACATAGAAGCCCTCGCCCGGCCGGTTCGACACCGGGTCGTTCGACCATGGCGTCAGCTGGTAGTCGCGGCTGTTGCGGCTCCAGGTGAAACCGGCACCTTCCGCCGAGACGTGGAAGCCGAAGGAGGGGTTGGAGATCACGTTGATCCAGGGCTGCGGCGTCGAACGCCTTCCGGTCAGCCGCGTCACATAGTGGCGGCCGTCGCCGTCAAAGCCGCCAAAACCGTTCCACAGGCCCAGCCCACTGCCGTCGGCGGCGATGTCGGCTCCGCCCTTGCTTGCAGGCACCGGCAAGGGCAACGGCGCAATGGGGTCGCGCGGCGTGCCGCCTTCCGCCTGAAGCAACGCATCGCGGGCCTGGAGGGCCGCGGTCTCGGCGCGTTCGAGCTGGTCGAAGATCGTGCCATTGCGCGTATGCAGCACGACGCGCGCCACCGACAGCAAGGTCTTGTAGGTCGGCTCGTCCATCAGGTCGCGGCGTACCGCGAAGATGTGCTGGCGGGGGCCTAGCTCGCGACCGCGCAGGCGGCTGTTCTCGCACAGCGTCTCCACCGCGCGCTGCAGGTCCTGAACATAGGACGAGGCCTGCTCGTTGACGACGACGAAGTCGATCATCATGCCGCGGGCGCGCATATATTCCTGGAAGCGGAGCGCCTGGGCGACGATCTCGAGATCGGCGACGTCGCCGATGCGCACGAGGAAGATCGGGTAATCGCCGGAGATGCTGGTCGGCCACAGGCTCGACTGACGGCCAAGGCCGGAGGCGATCGATTCCGCCGGCAGGCGCAGGAACGGATCGGGATAGATCAGATAGCGCGCCAGCTTTTGCACATTGGCGGCGTCGGTGAGGCTCAGGCCCAGATGACGCGTCTGCACCTGGCTGCGCGTCCAGGCAAGCATGGCCTGGCGAGCGAAGCTCTCCTGGTGGTCGAGGCGGGCGATCGCCTCGTCGAGATCGCCGCGATTGGCGCCGACGGCCGTCCAGAAGGTCAGCGAGATCTTCTTGTTGGCCGGCACGCGCACCTGGCGGCGCAGCGCCGCCACCGGATCGAGCGTGAAGCCCTGGCTGCCGGAAAGCCTGACGCCGGGGTCGAAGGCGACGGCATCGGCGATGGTTCGGCCACGGCCGATGAAGGCGCGCCGGTCGGTTTCGGCCTCGGCGTCGCGCGACGGACCCGCGGGGTCGGTGACGAAATGCACCATGGTGAGATCGGGATCGTTGTTGTCGCGCTTGCGCCTTGTGGCGAAGATCGCGCCGTTGTTCGGGGCGATCTCGGTCTCGATGAACATCTTGGAGAACGCCGGATGCGCGTTGTCCGAGGCTTCGTTGCCGAGCACAAGCTCGGCGAAGGAAGTCACCTCGATATGCCGGTCGGTTGCGCCGTCATTGTAGAGCGTGATGCGACGGCCCTCGCCATTGCCTTCGGAGATCACAATGCATTCGACTTCGGAACGCAGCGAGCCCACCGTCTTGGTGAAGCTTGCCTTGTCGTCGGCAAACAGCGTCTGGACGCGTTCGCCCTCGGCGCGCTTCGGCTCGGCGGTGGCCGACCACCAGTCGCCCGTCGTGATGTCGCGCAGGAAGATGTAGGAGCCGAGGCGATCCTCGCTCGGATCCGGCTGCCAGCGGGTGACGGCAAGCTCGCCGAAGCGGCTGTAGCCGGAGCCGGTGGCGGTGACCATGACCGAATAGCGGCCGTTGGACATGACATTGGTCGCCCGCAGCGCCTTGATCGGGTCGAGGACGACGCGGCTGTCGGGGCTCTCGGTCTCGGTCTCGTCCTTGGAGCGCTCGTCGGCTTCCGTCCTGACGGTTGCGGTCGGAATGTCGCGCGGTGCCTTCTCCTGCAACAGAAGCTCGGCCGATTCGATCACCGGGTCGCTGTGGAAACGCTCGCGCAGCCGGCCCTCGAAAATGGCGTCGGCGACAGCGGCGATCGACATGCCGGAATGGTGCGCCATGTAGTTCTGCACCACTGCGTGGTCGGTGCCTTCGGGCACGCGCTGCGGCGTGAAATCGACCGCATCGTAGAAGCCGTGGCGGCCAAGCGCCCCGATCGAGCGCAGCCGCTGCAGGTTCTGCACCGCTTCGCGCGGGCTGAACTGCGCCGCCAGGATCGTCGCATAGGGCGCGATCACGGTGTTCTGGCCAAGGCCGCGCTTCAAGCCGAGGCCGGGCACGCCGAAATTGGTATACTGATAGGTGAGCTCGCGGTCGCGGGCGTTGTAAGCCGCTTCCGAAATGCCCCAGGGCACGTTCTTGGAACGCGCATACTGGATCTGGCGCTTGATGATGAGCTTGCTGGTCTGGTTGAGGATCGAGCCCTGGGGCTCCTTCATCACCAGCGGCGGCATCAGGTACTCGAACATCGAGCCCGACCAGGACATCAGCGCGCCCTGGAAGCCGATCTCGACGATCGGCCGGCCGAGACGGAACCAGTGCTCGGTCGGCAGGTCGCCCTTGGCGATGGCGAACAGGCTGGTGAGCCGCGCCTCGGAAGCGAGCAGGTCGTAGCAGCTCTCGTCGAGCTGGCGGTCCTCGACCCGGAAGCCGATCGACAGCAGCTTGCGCTCCTGCCGCATCATGAAGGAGAAATCCATCTCGAAGGCATAACGGCGGCAGCGCTCGCGCAAAGCGAGCAGCTTGGCGCGCAATGCGGCGACCGCGCTCTCGTCATTATGCGAGTCATGCACATGCGCCTCGCAGGTCGCTTCCAGCCGCTCCGCCCAGTCGGCGATGACATCGCTCTTCGGCGAGGCCGCCTCGGTGTGGATGGCGGTGGCGAGCTTGCGGATCTCACCCGCCAGCACGGCAAGGTTGATGGTGCGGATCGAGGCCATCTCGGGCTGTGCCTTGATGGTCGCGACCGCGCGGCGCATGCCGTCGAGACGATCGGCGAGGCGCTGGCGCAGCGGCCGCAGCTGCCTGCGGTCGTCAGGCAATTCGTCCAGGCTCTCGTCGAGAATGCTGACGGTGTCGATGATGCCTTCGAAATCGCCCTGCAGATGGACCGACGGCGCTTCGGCCCATTCGGCGCAGGACGCCGCCACCGCGACCAGATGGCCGGCGAGATTGCCGCTGTCGACCGCCGAGATATAGAGCGGGTAAAGCGGCTTCAGCGTCGTCGTGTCGTACCAGTTGTAGAGATGGCCGCGGTCGCGCGGCATGTTCTCGATGGTCGTCATCGTTGCGTCGATGCGGGTGATGGCGTCCGATAGGCTGATCCAGCCGAAATCGCGCGCCGACACCACCGAGAGCAGATAGACGCCGATATTGGTCGGCGAGGTGCGCGGCGCCACAACCGGCGCCGGGCTTTCCTGGAAATTGTCCGGCGGCAGATGATGGTGCTCGGGCGTGACGAAGGTCTCGAAATAATGCCAGGTGCGGCGCGCGAAGGTGCGCAGAGCATGGATGTCGGCCGCCGAGATGCGCAGCCTGTCCTCGGTCTCGGCCGAGCGGCTGATCCAGCAGGCGACGGCAGGCGAAGCGATCCAGAAGATGGCGAAGAAGAAGGCGACGAAGGCGCCGGTGGAATCGGCCAGCACAGGAATTGCGAGGCCGACGACGCCGATGATCACCGCGCCATACATCATGCTGTAGTAGGCGCTGATATCGCTGCCGCCGCTCTTGTGTGCCTGCGAGGCGGTTCGCCATTCGAGCATGTTCTGCCGGCTGACGAAGAGCCGGTAGATGGTGCGGACGATGGCATCGCCCATCATCCAGGCGAGATGCGCCATCAGGAGCACCTTGAGCGCCACCAGGGCGGTACCGAACACGGTGTCGCGGGCCAAAGCGGAGAAATGGCCGCGCGGCGTCTGGTCGCCGCTCTTCGGCAGGATGCCGTTCACGATGTCGAAGGTCGGCGCCATGAACAGGCTGAGGATCAAAAGCGCCTGCCATTGCGCGGCCTGGGTAAAGGGCAGCAGCGTCCAGCCAGCGACGCAGGCCATGACCCAGAAGATCGGGGTGACAGAGCGGCGCAGGTTGTCGACCATCTTCCAGCGCGACATCGCCGGAACGCCGGAGCGCGGATCGAAGATATAGCCGAGCAACTGCCAGTCGCCGCGCGCCCAGCGGTGGTGGCGCGAGGCGTCGACCGAGTAGCGGGTCGGATAGTCCTCGACCAGCTCGACATCGGTGACCAGTGCCGCGCGCGCCAGCGCGCCTTCGAGCAGATCGTGGCTGAGGATGGTGTTCTCGTCGATGCGGTCCTTCAGCGCCGCCTCGAAGGCATCGACATGATAGAGGCCCTTGCCGGTGAAGGAACCGTCGCCAAAGACGTCCTGATAGACGTCGGAGACGGCGAAAACATACGGGTCGAGGCCGCGATTGGCGGAGAAGACGCGCTGGAAGAAGGAGGCATCGTCGCCGCTGGTGAGCGAAGCGGTGATGCGCGGCTGCAGGATTGTGTAGCCGGCGCTGACGACGCGCTTGACCGGATCGAAATGCGGACGGTTCAGCGGATGGGCGAGCTTGCCGACAAGGCTCGAAACAGCGTCGCGCGTGGTGCGCGTGTCGGCGTCGAGCGTCATCACGTAGACGACCGTTTCCGGCAGCGGCACGTCTAAAGGCAGGAAGGTGGTGTCGCTGTCGCCGCGGAGCAGAAGGTTCAGCTCATGCAGCTTGCCGCGCTTGCGCTCCCAGCCCATCCAGCAGCCCTGCGCCTGGTTGTATAGCCGGCGCCGGTGCAGCAGATAGAAGCGTGGCGAGCCTTCCGACGGATAGCGGGCATTGAGCCTGGCGATCTCGTCGCGGGCATATTGCAGGATCTCGATGTCGGCGGCGTCGATCTCCGTCTTTGAATCCGGCCAGTCGGACAATAGAGCGAAACGGATCTCTGCCGCCGTGTTGGCGAGGTGATGCACCTCGATGTTGCGGATATTTTCCTCGACATCGTCGCGCGAGCCGATCAGCGAGGGCACCACGACCAGCGTGCGCGCCTCGGCCGGAATGCCGTGCTTGTTGTAGTCGTAGCCGACAAGCCTGGTCGGTCTCAGGAACAGCGCGACCACGGTGTTGAAGAAGGCCAGCGCGCCTTCGCTGGCCGGCACCGCGAACAGCGCCAGCATCAGCGTGATCGATTCCACCGACAGGCCGAGATTGGCGAGCGCTCTTCCCGACAGAACCAGCAGCAGCGCCGTCAACAGGAAGACCGGCACGACGATGCCCAGCCAGCCGGCGCTGGCGAAGCCCCGCTTGAAGGTCACATAGAAAGGCGGCCGGTAGCCGATCGCCTTTTCCAGTTCCTGCCGACGTGGACCGACCAGGAAGAAGCCGACATCGGTGTGCACGGCGGGGTCGGCGGTTTCGGGCACGCCGGACGCGTCGGTGAGGCCGGGCGTGTGGCCGGCAAGCTCGATGGCTTTCTCGGCCACCCGGTATTCGGACAGGTCGGAGCGGCGCGCCAGCTGCTCGATCGCCGTGCGGTACTGGTCGCGCGAGAAGAAATCGAGGTCGGCGAAATCGGTGCGCTCGCGCAGCAGCGTGTCGATGCGGCTGACGCCTTCGAACCAGACCGTCCAGTCGACGTCGTTGATGAGGCGCAGGCCGCGGATGATGTTGCCGGTTGTGACGTTGCCACTGGAAAGCGTCTGATGCTCGGAGATGATGATCTCCTCGGCATCGGAGCCGGTCTTTTCCAGCTCGCCTTCCAGCCATTCCAGCGCACGGCCGGCATTCTGGGACCCGTCGCGCAGGCGGTAGAGCAGTTGGGTGGCGAAAGTGGTGTCCTGCGCATGCGCGCTGTAGGTCGACAGGATTCTTGTCCGGTCGGCATTGTCGTCGGTCGCCAGAACGCGGTCGGCGATCTCGTTGGCGATGTGTCGCATCTGCCTGGTGCGATCGACGCGTACGGCGATGCGGCGCAGGTTCTCGATCAGCACGAAACGCAGCAGCGACGGCAGCGCCCAGAGCTCGCCGATCTTCATCGGCTCGATCGACTGGAAGCCCTCGACGATGGCCTTGAACATGTTGGCCGAGACCGAGCTGTCGGAATGCTCGACATAGCTCCAGGCAACGACGAAGGCGCGTGGCAGCACCGTGCCGTCGCCGAGCGTGAGCGTCGGCAACTGCCGATAGAATCGGCGCGGCAGGTCGCGCTTGACCTGGAAGATGGTCTCCTCGACCAGGTAATTGTTGTCGAGCAGCCATTGCGCGGCCGGCGTGATGGTCTCGCCCTTGGCCTGGGCGGCATTGGTCGAGCGATAGACTTCGAGGATCTTCTTGGCGCTGTCGCGGATGCGGGCCTGGAACTCGAACGGGGCGAGGCCGAACAGTTCCTTGACCTCGCCCTTGGCCAACGCGACGCCCAAGGCGCGCAAGCGGTCTTCAGGCAGGAAATTGGAGCGTATCGGGGCGTCCGTCGCCATCGGGAAGCCGGCGCTCGTCTGTTCGATCTTGTTGGGATTCGTCTGAATGTTCATTGAAAATTCCGTAAGGCGGGGCGCAATGCGGCGTCACCGCCACGGCAATGCCCCTAAAACCGGCTCAATTGCAATTGGTTGCATGACTGGTTGGCCGAAAGTTTGTCTTGCGCACCACGACAGGGGCGTGCCCTTTCGACAGCTTGTGGGCGAACGCCCCTCGCTCTCCGCCCCCGGTTGGATCAGGGCAAGGATTCGGGCTTTTTCGTGATACATGCAAGGGGCCGGGCGATAATTCGCCCGAGCAGCGATCATGTTTGGCAACAGCCGTTAATGGTTAGCGGCGAGGCGGTGCAGCTCGATCACGAAAAGCAGGCCCTGCCCCTTGGGTTGAAGCCGCAATTCCTGGCCGCCCCGATCGAGGATCAGCGTATCGAGCGGTCCGAGGCTCGGCGCATCGTCCGTGGACAGCGTGACATCGCCGTCGACGGCAAGAACGAGCGTGATCTCGGCCTGCGGCGTAAGGCGAAACTCGCCGGAGAACACCCTGCGCTCGACCTTATGGGCCATGCGGCCACGGCGGGTCATGACGTTGAGATCGGTGATCGGACCGCCGATCAGCGCCGCACCGGTCGGCACGTCACCCGGAAAGGCGAGCGGCACTGAGGCCGCGGTCAGCCGCGCCGGCGGCCGGCCGGCGATGTCGAGGACAATCCCCTCGCCTTCCAGCACCGACAGCGTGCGGTCGATGCCGGCGAAGCTGGAAAACGGCCCGCTGGTTTCGACGCGGGCCATCGAGACGCGCCAGTCGAAATCGTCGAGCCCGGCGCCGTCGGGCGAGACGGCGATCTCGGTGGTCGTGCCGCCGCCATTCTTCCACGGCATGACGCGGTAGCCGGCGGCACGAAGGATGCGCATCGTTTTAGCCCAGAATGCCCGGCAGGTCGAGCTGGTGCTCTTTCGCGCAGTCAATCGCGATGTCGTAGCCGGCGTCGGCATGGCGCATGACGCCGGTCGCCGGATCGTTCCACAAGACGCGCTCCAGGCGCTTTGCCGCGTCAGCCGTGCCGTCGGCGACGATGACCATGCCGGCATGCTGCGAGAAGCCCATGCCGACGCCGCCGCCATGGTGCAGCGACACCCAGGTGGCGCCGGACGCGGTGTTGAGCAGCGCGTTGAGCAGCGGCCAGTCGGAAACGGCGTCGGAACCGTCCTTCATCGCCTCTGTCTCGCGGTTCGGCGAGGCCACCGAGCCGGAATCGAGATGGTCGCGGCCGATGACGACCGGCGCCTTGAGCTCGCCCTTGGCCACCATTTCGTTGAAGGCGAGGCCCAGGCGATGGCGGTCGCCGAGGCCGACCCAGCAGATGCGCGCCGGCAGGCCCTGGAACGAGATGCGCTCGCGCGCCATGTCGAGCCAGTTGTGCAGATGGGTGTTGCCGGGGGTGAGCTCGCGCACCTTGGCGTCGGTCTTGTAGATGTCTTCCGGATCGCCCGAGAGAGCGGCCCAGCGGAACGGGCCGATGCCGCGGCAGAACAACGGCCGGATATAGGCCGGCACGAAACCCGGAAAGGCAAAGGCGTTCTCGAAGCCTTCGTCCTTGGCGACCTGGCGGATGTTGTTGCCGTAGTCGAGCGTCGGCACGCCGGCGTTCCAGAACGCCACCATCGCCTCGACGTGCTCGCGCATCGACGCGCGGGCAGCCTTTTCGACGGCCTTCGGATCCGAGGTGCGCTTCTCGCGCCACTCGGCCATGGTCCAGCCCTTGGGCAGATAGCCATTGACGGGGTCGTGCGCCGAGGTCTGGTCGGTGACCATATCCGGGCGGATGCCGCGCCTGAACATCTCAGGCACGATCTCGGCCGCGTTGCCGAGCAGGCCGACCGACTTCGCCTCGCCGGCCTTGGTCCAGCGCTCGATCATTTCCATCGCCTCGTCGAGCGTCTCGGCCTTCTCGTCGAGATAGCGGGTGCGCAGGCGGAAATCTATCGAATCCGGGTTGCATTCGATGGCGAGGCAGCAAGCGCCGGCCATGACGGCGGCCAAAGGCTGGGCGCCGCCCATGCCGCCGAGGCCGGCGGTCAGGATCCACTTGCCTTTGAGGTTACCGTTGTAGTGCTGGCGGCCGGCCTCCACAAACGTCTCGTAGGTGCCCTGAACGATGCCTTGGGTGCCGATATAGATCCAGGAGCCGGCCGTCATCTGGCCGTACATCATCAGGCCCTTCCGATCGAGCTCGTTGAACTTCTCCCAGGTCGCCCAGTGCGGCACGATGTTGGAGTTGGCGATCAGCACGCGCGGGGCGTTGGAATGGGTCTTGAAAACGCCGACCGGCTTGCCCGACTGCACCAGAAGCGTTTCGTCCTCGCCGAGCGTCTTCAGCGAAGCGACGATGCGGTCGAAATCGTTCCAGGTGCGCGCCGCCCTGCCGATGCCGCCATAGACGACCAGCTCGTTCGGGTTCTCGGCGACCTCGGGATCGAGGTTGTTCATCAGCATGCGCAGCGGCGCCTCGGTCGTCCAATAGCGGGCGTTGAGCTTGTCGCCGCGGGGGCTGCGCACTTCGCGGATGTTGTAGCGGGGATCGTTCATCATTGTCCCTTTCGAATAAGGCGGCGCGTCAGCGCCCGGCCCATTCAATGGCGGTTTCGAGGATGGTTTTGAGCGTGGCGCGGATCGGCGCGGCATAGGTCTCGTCGTAGGGCACCGGCCAGTTCTCGGGCGTACCCTTCCCAGCCGGCTCCCGCATGTAGCCACGGTTGGAGAGCTCCATCTGCAGCGCATGGACGCCGTTTTGCGGCTGGCCGAAGCTGCGGGTGATCCAGCCGCCCTTGAAGCGGCCGTTGACCACCCAGCTCTCGCCGGTCGCACCGAGGATGGCGGCTACCTTCTCCTGCAGCACCGGATCGGTGCTGTTGCCGTCATTGGTGCCGAGGTTGAAGACCGGCAGCGTGCCTTCGAACAGGCGCGGCAGGACAGAGCGGATCGAATGGCAGTCATAGAGCACGATCTTCTGGTGCATGCCGCGCAGCCGGTCGATCTCGGCCTGCAGGGCGGCATGGTAGGGCACGAAATAGGTTTCGCGGCGCTGGTCGATCTCGGACGGCGCCGGCTCCTCGCCCATGCGGTAGAGCGGATCGCCGTCGAAGGTCTCGGTGGGGCAGAGACCGGTCGTGGTTTGACCGGGATAAAGCGAGACGCCGGACGGATCGCGGTTGACGTCGATAACGGTGCGCGAGATGGCGGTGTGCACGACGGTCGCGCCGAGCCCGGCGGCGAAATCATAAAGCTTGTCGATCCACCAGTCGCAGTCGCGGCGCCCCAGCCAGGTCGAGACCAACCGGGAGTCGAGGCCGGCAAGGTCGATGCCGGTGTGCGGGATCGAGACCAGCAAGGGGGCGGTGCCGCGAGTGACGGTGAGCCAGGATGGCCTGACCATCATGCCGCTCCCGCAATCGACGGCAGTGCGACGACACTCGCCGCCTTCACAGCGGCGCCGCTGCGCACCATAGCGATCGCCTTTTCCATGTCGGGATGGAAATACCGGTCATTGTCGAGATGCGGCACCTCGGCCCGAACCAGCTTGCGCACCGCTTCCAGCGCTTGGCTGGACGCAAGCGGCTGGTGGAAATCGCAGCCTTGCGCGGCGGCCAGCAACTCGATGCCGATGACGGCGGTCGCATTCTCGATCATGCCGAGCAGCCGGCGCGCGCCGTGGGCTGCCATCGAGACATGGTCTTCCTGGTTGGCCGAGGTCGGGATCGAATCGACGCTCGCCGGATAGGCCTTCTGCTTGTTTTCCGAAACCAGCGCCGCCGCCGTCACCTGCGGGATCATGAAGCCGGAATTCAGGCCGGGCTTCGGCGTCAGGAAGGCAGGCATGCCGGACAGCGCCGGATCGACCAGCATCGCGATGCGGCGCTCCGACAGCGAGCCGATCTCGCAGACGGCAAGCGCGATCATGTCGGCGGCGAAGGCCACCGGCTCGGCGTGAAAATTGCCGCCCGAAAGTGCTGAGTCGTCCTCGGCGAAGATCAGCGGATTGTCGGTGACGCCGTTGGCCTCGGTCTCGAGCGTATCGGCGGCCTTGCGCAGCACGTCGAGCGCCGCGCCCATCACCTGCGGCTGGCAGCGCAGGCAATAGGGATCCTGCACGCGCTCGTCGCCGACGCGGTGCGATTCGCGGATGGCGCTGCCGGCCATCAGATTGCGCAGCGCGTCCGCCGTCTCGATCTGGCCGCGATGCTTTCTGAGGAGATGGATGCGCGGATCGAAGGGCGCGTCGGAACCCTTGGCGGCGTCGGTCGACAGCGCGCCGGCGACCAGCGCCGACTGGTAGAGAACCTCGGCCTCGAACAGGCCGGCGAGCGCGAATGCGGTCGAGAACTGCGTGCCGTTGAGCAGCGCCAAGCCTTCCTTGGCGCCGAGCGTCACCGGCTCAAGCCCGTGCGAGACGAAGGCCACCTTGGCCGGGAAACGGCCATGCGGCGTGAAACACTCGCCGACGCCGATCATGACGGCCGTCATATGCGAAAGCGGCGCGAGGTCGCCGGAAGCGCCTACCGAGCCTTGCGCCGGCACGACGGGGATGACGTCGTTGGCGAGCATGGCTTCCAGCAATTCGATGGTCTGAGACCGCACGCCGGACGCGCCCTGGGCGAGGCTGGCGAGCTTCAACGCCATCATCAGCCGCACCACCGCGACCGGCATCGGCTCGCCAACGCCGGCGGCATGCGAGAGCACGATGTTGCGCTGGAGCGTTTCGAGATCGTCAGCCGGGATACGGACGCTGGCCAGCTTACCGAAGCCGGTGTTGATGCCATAGACCGGCTCGCCCTTGGCGACGATGCGGGCGACCGCCTCGGCGCTCGCCTTGATCTTCGGCCGGCAGGCTTCGTCCAGCGTCGGCACGGCGCCGCGATAGATGGCGCGCCAGTCGGCAAGCGTCGCGCCGCCGGGCTTCAGGGTAAGTTCGGTCATTGTCCTCTCCAGATACGGGCATGGAGCGGGTTGAAGCCCATGCGGTAAACGAGTTCGGCCGGGCGCTCGATGTCCCAGATGGCGAGGTCGGCCGATTTGCCGGCTTCGAGCGTGCCTGAGCTATCGAGCAGACCAAGCGCACGCGCGGCTTCGCGGGTGACGCCGGCGAGGCATTCGTCGACAGTCATGCCAAATAGCGTCGCGGCCATGTTCATGGTGAGCAGCAGCGAGGTGAGCGGCGAGGTGCCGGGATTGCTGTCGGTGGCGACAGCCATCTTCACGCCGTGGCGGCGGAAAAGATCGACCGGCGGCTTCTTGGTCTCGCGGATGAAGTAATAGGCGCCGGGCAGGATGGTCGCCACGGTCCCGGCCTTGGCCATCGCTTCGGCGCCTTCCTCGTCCGTGTATTCGAGATGGTCGGCCGACAGCGCGCCATAACGGGCGGCAAGCGCTGCGCCATGCAGATTGGAAAGCTGGTCGGCGTGGAGTTTTACAGGCAGCCCGAGCGCTTTGGCCTTGTCGAAGACGCGCGCCATCTGTTCCGGCGAGAAGGCAATGCCCTCGCAAAAACCGTCGACGGCGTCGGCGAGCTTTTCGGCGGCGACCTGCGGCAGGATCGTGCCGGCGACGAGGTCGATGAACGCATCCTTGTCGCCCTTGGCTTCCGGCGGCAGGGCGTGGGCGGCCAGACAGGTGGCGCGGACCGTGACGGGACGCTCGGAGGCCAGTCGGCGGGCGGCGCGCAGCGACTTCTTCTCATTGTCGGCATCGAGGCCGTAACCCGATTTGACCTCGACGGTGGTGACGCCTTCGGCCATCAGCGCGTCGAGACGCGGCAGGGTCTGGGCTACAAGCTCGTCCTCGCTCGCGGCGCGCAGCGATTTGACCGAGGACACGATGCCGCCCCCGGCGCGGGCCACTTCTTCGTAAGTAGCGCCGGCCAGCCGCATCTCGAACTCGTTGGCGCGATTACCGGCATAGACGAGGTGCGTATGGCAGTCGATCAGGCCGGGCGTGATCCAGCGGCCCGCGCAATCGACGATCTCGGCGCCCTGCCCGGCTGAGCCCGGCATATCGGCCTCAGGACCGGCATAGGTAATGATCCCGTCGTGCGCGGCGACCGCGCCTTTCTCGACGATACCGAGACCAGCCGCGCCATCGGCCATGGTCGCCAGACGCGCATTGCGCCAGACCCGAAGGCCGCTCTTCTTGTTTGCTCCACCCATCATCTTTTCCATTTGAAAGGATGACGATTATGTATATACATATTGAAACGCGACGCAAGTGGTATCGTCGCTCGCGCATCGAGATTTGGAGGGCCAATTGACGGCGATCTTTGCGGAACAGGCGCTGCTGCCCGGCGGCTGGCAAGGCAATGTGAGGATCTCCTTCGATGGCGGCCGCATCGCCGCAATCGAGGCCGGCGCTTCCGCGCAGGCCGGCGACGAGCGCCATGCCATCGTCGTGCCTGGCATGCCCAATCTGCACAGCCACGCCTTCCAGCGCGGCATGGCGGGGCTGGCCGAACTGCGCGGTCCCTCAGCGGACAGTTTCTGGAGCTGGCGCGAGGTGATGTACCGCTTCGCGCTGTCGATGACGCCCGACCAGGTCGAGGCGGTCGCGGCGCAGCTCTATGTCGAAATGCTGGAGGCCGGCTTCTCGCGCGTCGGCGAGTTCCACTACCTGCATCATGACCGCGACGGGCAGCCTTACGCCAATATCGCCGAGATGGCCGAGCGGGTCGCGGCTGCCGCCGCCGACACCGGCATCGGCCTGACGCTGCTGCCGGTTTTTTACGCTCATTCGTCCTTCGGGGGTGCTGCGCCGAACGAGGGCCAGCGGCGATTCATCAATGATGCCGAGCGTTTCGGGCGCCTGCTTGAGAAAAGCCGCGAGGCCGTTCGTTTGCTGGAGCAGGCTGTCGTCGGCGTCGCGCCGCATAGCCTGCGCGCCACAACCCCGGACGAACTCAATGCTGTCGCCGCGATGGCGCCGAGCGGGCCGATCCATATCCATGTCGCCGAGCAGGTGAAGGAAGTCGAGGACTGCCTCGCCTGGTCGGGCAAGCGTCCAGTCGAGTTCTTGCTGGCCAACGCCAAGGTGGACAAAAGCTGGTGCCTCATCCACGCCACGCACATGACCGAGGCAGAGACGATCGCAATGGCCCGGACCGGCGCGATCGCCGGGCTCTGCCCGATCACCGAGGCCAATCTCGGCGACGGCACTTTCGCGGCCCCCTTGTTCATTCAGCATGGCGGGCGCTTCGGCGTCGGCTCCGATTCCAATGTGCTGATCGGCCTGCCGGACGAGCTTCGGCAACTCGAATATTCGCAGCGCCTCGCCCACCGCGCCCGCAACGTCATGGCGCGTGCCGGCGGCTCGACGGGGGGCGCGCTGTTCGACGCTTCGCTCGACGGCGGCAGCCAAGCGCTGGGCGCCGGCCTGTCGCGGATTGCCGCCGGCGGTCCCGCCGATTTCGTCTCGCTCGACCAAAACCATCCCTCGCTGGCCGGCAAGACTGGCGACGCGGTACTCGACGCTTGGATTTTTGCCAACGGCAGCAAGGTCGATTGTGTCTGGGTGCATGGCGAAAAGCAGGTCAGCGGCGGCAGGCATGCCAAGCGCGAGGCGATCGCCGCGCGGTTCCGCGAAGTCATGACCGCATTGTCGCTAGGCTGAACAGGAACATCCGATGAGCCTTGTCGAGACAGTTGACATCGAGGGCGGCGAGATCATTTCGCTGCATCAGCGCATTCTGTCCGACATCCGCGAAAAGATCCTGTCGGGCGCCTGGGCGCCTGGACATCGCATTCCCTTCGAGCATGAGCTGACGGCTCACTATAATTGCTCGCGCATGACGGTGAACAAGGCGCTTTCGCAACTCGCCAAGGCCGGTTTGATCGAGCGCCGCCGCCGTTCCGGCAGCTTTGTGCGCCAGCCGCAGTCGCAGGCGGCGGTGCTCGAACTGCACGACATCAGGATCGAGGTCGAGGCGCTTGGCCTGCCCTATCGCTACGAGCGGCTGGAGCGGCTGCGACGACGCAGCAGCGCCGAGGATCGTGCGCTGCTCGGGCTTTCCGCACCGGGTCCGGTGCTGGCGCTGGAAGGCCTGCATTTTGCCGGCGAACGGCCGTTCGCGCTCGAGCAGCGGCTGATCAACCTTTCAGCCGTGGCCAAGGCTGCCGAGGAAGAATTTCTCGATATCGCTCCAGGCCCATGGCTGATCGGCCGCGTGCCTTGGAGCGAGGCAGAGCACCGCATCCGCGCCATGGCCGCCGACGACACGATCGCCGACGCGCTCGATATCGACGCGAGCGCGCCCTGCCTGGTGGTCGAGCGCCGCACCTGGAGCGCCGAGCACCCGGTGACGCATGTGCGGTTTGTCTATCCGGCGGAGAGCCACACGCTGGTGGCGCGGTTCACGCCGTCGCAGGGGTAGCGCCAACGCTCCCTTCTCCCCTTGTTGTGAGAGAAGGCAAAGTGGCGCCTTACAGCGCCGCCGTAACAATAATCTCGACCAGATATTCCGGACCGGCGAGCTTGGCTTCGCCGGTGGCGCGGGCCGGGGTGTGGCCCTGCGGCACCCATTTGTCCCATTCCGAGTTCATCTCGGCGAAGGTGCCCATGTCGGCCAGCCAGATGATCGTCTGCACGATCTTGGTCTTATCGGTGCCGGCCTTGGCCAGCAATTCGTCGATGGCCTTGAGGATGTCGCGCGTCTGCGAGGCGACATTGCCGCCAGGCTCGCCGACCTGGCCGGCCAGATAGACGGTGTTGCCGTGGATGACGATCTGGCTCATGCGCGGGCCGACATCGATGCGACGAATGCTCATTCGAGAGGTTCCTTCTTTTCAGCGTCGCGCCTGTTTAGAGTTCATGCCGGCTTGGAGCAAGGCCGGCGGAGCCGAAACCAATTGAGCCAATCGTCGGGTCCGCGCCCACCGGCATACACGGCGAGTTGAGCGGCCGTGACACAATTCCGCCGGACCGCCATGTTGACTAATGTAATAACATCACATATCGACGACCCACCCGATTTCGCGGACCGACGCCTGATGACCAATGCCTGCCTGACCTTCCGCGACCTGACGCTTGGCTACAACAGCCATCCCGCCATCCATCACCTCAACGGCGTCGTCCGCAAAGGCTCGCTGACCGCAGTCGTCGGCGCCAACGGCTCGGGCAAGTCGACGTTGATGAAGGGCATTGTCGGGGTGCTCAAACCGATGGAAGGCGCGGTGGTCCGCATGCCTGGCGTGCGCACTGCCTACCTGCCGCAGCAGTCGGAACTCGACCGCAGCTTCCCGGCGCGGGTGGTCGACCTCGTCTCACTGGGGCTATGGCCGAAGCGCGGCATGCTCGGCCGCTACACCAGGGAAGACCGCGAATCCGTCGGCAAGGCGCTGATGGCGGTCGGGCTGGGCGGCTTCGAGAAGCGGCCGATCGACACGCTGTCCGGCGGCCAGCTGCAGCGCACGCTGTTTGCCCGCGTGCTGCTGCAGGATGCCGACCTCATCCTACTCGACGAGCCTTTCAATGCTGTCGACGCCAAGACGGTCGGCGACCTGATCCAGCTGATCAAACGCTGGCATGGCGAGGAGCGCACGATCATGGTCGTGGTGCACGACCTCGATCTCGTGCGGCAGAATTTCCCGGAGACGCTGCTGCTTGCCCGCCAGCCCGTCGCCTGGGGCGATACAAAAGAAACGCTGCGGCCGGAAAACCTGCTCAAGGCGCGGCGCTTCCACGAGGCGTGGGAGGAGAACGCGCCATGGTGCGAGCCTGACGATCATGACCATGGCGACGGGCACGATCATGCTCACGATCACCACCACGACCATCAGCATGGCTCAGGACCGAGGGCGGCGTGATGGATTTCCTCTACGGCCTGTTCATTGCGCCCTTTGCCGACTTCGCTTTCATGCAGAGGGCACTGTTCGGTTCGCTGATGCTGTCGCTCGGCGCCTGCCCGGTCGGCGTCTTCCTGATGCTGCGGCGCATGAGCCTGTCGGGCGACGCCATGGCGCATGCAATCCTGCCGGGCGCCGCAGCCGGCTTCCTGCTCTATGGCCTCGAAATCCTGCCGATGACCGTCGGCGGGCTGATCGCCGGCATCATCGTGGCGCTCGGCGCGGGCGCCGTCTCGCGCTTCACCATCCAGCGCGAGGACGCCTCGATGGCGGCCTTCTATCTCATTTCGCTTGCCGTCGGCGTGCTGATGGTGTCGATCCGCGGCTCAAGCGTCGATCTGATGCATGTGCTGTTCGGCACCGTGCTGGCGCTCAACAATGAGGCGCTCATCCTGATCGGCGGCATCGTGGTGGTGACGCTCGCCAGCCTTGCCGTCTTCTGGCGCGCGCTGGTCGCCGAATGCCTCGATCCGCTGTTCCTGCGCTCGGTGAGCCGCATGGGCAGCCCGGTGCATTTCATCTTCCTCGGGCTGGTCGTGCTCAACCTCGTCGGCGGCTTTCAGGCGCTGGGCACGCTGCTGTCGGTCGGATTGATGATGCTGCCGGCGGCGGCCGCCCGCTTCTGGACGATGCGCGTCGAGCCGATGTGCGTGCTGGCGGTGCTGATCGGCTTTGCTTCCTGCATTGCGGGACTTCTTTTGTCCTATCATGCCTCGCTGCCCTCCGGCCCGGCCATCATCCTTTCGGCCGGCGTGGTCTATTTCTGCTCGATCCTGTTCGGCACGCGCGGCGTGCTGCGTGCCCGCATCGTGCATCACCGCCACCGGACCGCCTGATCCCCATCCCCAAGCAAGGAGACTGCCCAATGTTGAAATCCTTTCGTGCCGCCCTCGCAATGAGCGTTATAACATTAAGCGCCTTCGCGACCTCATCGGCCTTCGCCGCGCCGCTGAAAGTGGTGGCGAGCTTCACCGTCATTGCCGAGTTCGCGAAAAATGTCGGCGGCGACCGGGTGAACATCACCACCATCGTCGGGCCGGATGGCGACGCGCATGTCTATGAGCCGAGCCCGGCCGATGCCGTTGCGATGGCGGGCGCCGATATCGTGCTGGTCAACGGCCTGCATTTCGAAGGTTTTCTCCAGCGCCTGGTCGATGCCAGCGCCACCAAGGCATCGATCGTGACACTCACCAAGGGCGTGACGCCGATCGACTTCAAGCCGGAATTCGCCGATGCCGACGCAGCCGAAGGCGCGGATACCGCCGGCGGCAAGACGGTCACCGATCCGCATGCGTTCCAGTCGATCGCCAACGCCAAGATCTATGTGAAGAACATAGCCGACGCTTTCTGCACGGCCGACTCCGAAGGCTGCGACAGCTACAAGGCCAATGCCGCCGCCTACACCACCAAGCTCGATGCGCTGGAAGGCGAAGTGAAGGCGGCGATCCAGTCGATCCCTGAAGCGAAGCGCGTCGTCATCACCTCCCACGACGCCTTCGGCTATTTCGAGCACGCATACGGGCTGACGTTCCTGGCGCCGCAGGGCATCTCGACCGATTCCGAGCCGTCGGCCGCCGACGTCGCCAAGCTGGTCGAGCAGGTCAAGCAGGACAAGGCAGCGGCGATCTTTGTCGAGAACATCACCAATCCGCGGCTGATCGAACAGATCGCCAGCGAGACCGGCATCAAGGTCGGCGGCACGCTTTATTCGGACGCGCTGTCACAGCCCGACGGTCCGGCCGCGACCTATATCGACATGATGCACAACAACATCACGCAGATCAAAGGCGCGATCCTGGGGAGCTGAGCGGTTCAGCATCCGACCGGGCCAGGATCGGCCCGGTTGGATTTTTCGATCGGGGATCGCTATTTGGCAGGGAATTCCTTCAATGCGGATTGCCGCCCCTCCTCCGGAGTGGCAAAACTGCCGCCAAAGAGATCGCGAGGACGACATCATGGAATACCGCCAGATCAGCGAGGACTATTCGGTCTCCGGCCAGATCCAACCCGACGACATCGTCGCCATCAAGGACGCCGGCTTCAAAAGCGTGATCTGCAACAGGCCGAACGATGAGCAGCCGGGCCAGCCTTCGGCCGAGAGCGTTCAGTCCGCAGCGGAAGCGGCAGGGCTTGCGTTTCGCTACATCCCGGTCATCAGCGGCCAGATCACCATGGACAATGTCGAGGACCAGGCCAAGGCACTCGACGAGCTCGAAGGTCCGGTGTTTGCCTATTGCCGGTCCGGCGCGCGCTGCAACAACCTTTATGGGCTGATCCAGCAGCAGAAGGGGTGACCGTTTTTAGGTTTGAAGGCCGTCAGTCACGAATGCCGGCGATCCTTCACACCCCCCTCTGGCCTGCCGGCCATCTCCCCCGCAAGGGGGGAGATCGGATGTCGCGACCGCTTTCGCCAATCGCCAACGTTGCAGAATGGCGCCGTCGGTGGAGCTGCCAATCTCCCTGGCGGGGGAGATGGCCGGCAGGCCAGAGGGGGGTGCTGTCCCTCCGACATATCCAGCAAAATCCACTCAGTTGAATGAAACTAAATCGGCAGCGCGCCGGTTTCCTTCAACGTCTCCAGCACGATCGCCGTCTTCACATGCTGCACCGATTCATGCGGCAGCAGAACGCCGTTGACGAACTCCGACAGTGATTTGAGATCAGGCGTCACCACCTTCAGGATGTAGTCCATCTCGCCGGTCAGCGCATGCGCCTCCTGTACCTCGGGCAGGCGCGCCACCAGTTCGCCGAAGCGCTGCGCATTGTCGCGGTTGTGGGTGGCTAAGGTCACCGAGATGACGTTGACCAGCGAAAAGCCGAGACGATCGCGGTCGAGCACCGCCCGATAGCCCTTGATATAGCCGTCCTCCTCCAGCCGCAGGCGGCGGCGCGAGCATTGTGAAGGCGACAGGTTCACGCGCTCCGAAAGGTCGTTGTTGGTGAATCGCGCATCATCCTGCAAAAGCGCCATTATCTTGCGATCAAACTGATCAAGGCGCGTGTCATCCATGGATTTTCCTCACGCAATGCACAATTTGCGCACATGATACGCGTTTCAACCGGTTGAATGCAAGCACCGTGCGACGGCTCCGCGCTATGATGGGGGAAGTTGGCCAAACCCGGCCGCGACAGCTTTTCGGAGGACTGCCATGGGCCCCTTCCCGCACGACGCACCGCCCGCGAAAATCAGCAAGCAAAACCCCGCCGGCACCGATGGTTTCGAGTTCGTCGAGTTCGCGCATTCGGAGCCCGAAAAACTCGCTGAACTCTTCACCCGCATGGGCTATGTCGCGGTGGCCAAGCACCGCAGCAAGGACATCACCGTCTGGCGCCAGGGCGACATCAACTATGTCGTCAATGCCGAGCCCGGCTCGCATGCGATGAAGTTCGTGGAGAAGCACGGCCCTTGCGCCGCCTCGATGGCCTGGCGTGTGGTTGACGCCAAGCATGCCTTCGATCATGCCGTTTCGAAAGGCGCTACGCCCCATGAAGGCACAGACAAGGCGGTCGACGTGCCGGCCATCGTCGGCATCGGCGGCTCGCTGCTCTATTTCATCGAGGCCTATGGCGAGAAGGGTTCGGCCTATGACGCCGAGTTCGAGTGGCTGGGCGAGCGTAACCCCAAGCCCGAAGGCGTCGGCTTCTATTTCCTCGACCACCTCACCCACAATGTCTATCGCGGCAACATGGACAAATGGTGGGATTTCTACCGCGACCTGTTCGGCTTCAAGCAGATCCATTTCTTCGATATCGACGGCAAGATCACCGGCCTGGTCAGCCGCGCCATCACCTCGCCCTGCGGCAAGATCCGCATCCCGCTGAACGAGTCCAAGGACGAGACCAGCCAGATCGCCGAGTATCTGAAGAAGTACAATGGCGAGGGCATCCAGCATATCGCCGTCGGTACCGACGCCATCTACGAGGCCACCGACAAGCTTGCCGCCAACGGGCTGAAATTCATGCCCGGCCCGCCCGACACCTATTATGAGATGTCGCACGAGCGCGTGAATGGCCATGACGAGCCGATCGAGCGCATGAAGAAGCACGGCATCCTCATCGACGGCGAAGGCGTCGTCGATGGCGGCACGACCAAGATCCTGCTGCAGATCTTTTCGAAGACCGTGATCGGGCCGATCTTCTTCGAGTTCATCCAGCGGAAGGGCGACGAAGGCTTTGGCGAAGGCAATTTCCGGGCGCTATTCGAGTCCATCGAGCAGGACCAGATCAAGCGCGGCGTGATCAAGCTGGATGGCAAGGCGGCCTGAAACCGTAAGCTCGTTTGCGGCTCGACCGGCTTTGATCTAAGTTCCGATTATAAGAGGTCGAACCGTGAACGTTTCCATAACCGATGCAAGAGCTAAACTATCGGAGCTCGTGCGTCGCGTGAAAGCCGGCGAGGAGATTGTGATTACCCGACGCGGCAAGGCCGTAGCGCGTCTCTTACCGCCGCCGGCGAAGGAAGATTTCCTGCCGCGCGTTGGCGCTCTGAAGGGTAAGATTCGTACATCCGATTTTGACACCCTCGGCCCTGAACGGGCCGGGTAGGTCCAGCAACGGGCTTCCTCACCGTAAGATCACACAATCGGCGCGGTAGCTCCAGTGTCGCCGAAGTCTATTTGGCAAGACCGGCGGCCTTGCGCAGGATATCGTTGATCCGGCTCTGCCAGCCGGGTCCGCCGGCGCGGAAGCGGGCGATCACGTCGCTATCAAGGCGCAGTGTCACCTGCTTCTTTGGATTGTCGAGCGCCGGGCGGCCGCGCGAGCGGCGAATGCTCTCAGCAAGGTCAGGGAAAACTTCGGTGAAGGGACGGGCGTTTCGGAAGTCCTCCTCGGTCCATTCGGGATTGTCGGAAACGGCGTCCCAATCTTCCTTGGTAAAGCCCTTGCCTGGCTTGAACTCCTTGTCAGGCTTGGTCGCGTTCAACTTAGCTTTCGTCATCGAAGAACCTCCATGCGGCGCAGATGCTCGAGCAGGGTCACCGTTCGGGCTCTTCCCTCACCCCTCGTATTTCTCGACCTTCTGCTCGATGGCGCCGAAGATCGTATGGCCCGATTTGTCCTTCATTTCGATGCGCACAGTGTCGCCAAAATGCAGGAAGGGCGTCTTCGGCTCGCCGCTTTCGATCGTCTCGATCATCCGCAGTTCGGCAATGCAGGAATAGCCGGCGCCGCCGGACGAGACCGGCTTGCCCGGTCCGCCATTCAGTTTGTTCGACACGGTGCCGGAGCCGATGATCGTGCCGGCGGCGAGCGGCCGCGTCTTTGCGGCGTGCGCGATCAGCGCCGGGAAATCGAAGGTCATGTCGATGCCAGCATTTGCCCGGCCGAACGGCTTGCCGTTGAGATCGACCAGCAGCGCAAGGTTGACCTTGCCGCCGTCCCAGGCATCTCCCAACTCATCCGGCGTCACCGCGACCGGAGAGAATGCGGATGACGGCTTGGACTGGAAGAAGCCGAAGCCTTTTGCCAGTTCCGGCCCGGTTATGGCGCGCAGCGTGACATCATTGACCAGCATGACGAGGCGGATCGCCTCTCTCGCCTCGTCGAGCCCGGCGCCCATCGGCACGTCGTCGACGATGACGGCGACCTCGGCCTCCATGTCGATGCCGAAGGCCTCGTCGGCCGTGCGGATCGGATCGCGCGGCGCAATGAAGCTATCCGAGCCGCCCTGGTAGATCAGCGGATCGGTCCAGAAACTAGCCGGCATCTCGGCACCGCGCGCCTTCCGCACCAGCTCGACATGGTTCACATAGGCCGAGCCGTCCGCCCATTGGTAGGCGCGCGGCAGCGGCGAATGCGCGTCATGCTCATGGAAGCGCGCGGAAGGGACTGCGTTGGTCGCCAGCGATTCCGCCATGGCCGCCAGATGCGGCGCGATGCGGCGCCAGTCATCAAGCGCGGCCTGCAGCGTCGGCACCAGGAAGGAAGCGTCGGTGAACCGCGTCAGATCGCGCGAGACCACGACCAGTTTTCCGTCGCGCGTCCCGTTCTTCAATGTAGCAAGCTTCATGCGGTTTCCTCTCCTGACGCGGCCTGGTCGCCGGCTAATTCCACAACAAGGCCATCGCGGGCGATCGTCAAGTCACCGGCCCATGTTTTCCTGACGGCTGCTGTCCAGTCGGCGTCGCCGATCGCGGGATCATCGGCCGGAATGAGATGATTGAGCACCAGCCGCTTCGCGCCGGCCCCGCTGGCGATACGGCCGGCTTCTTCGGCCAGGCTGTGGCTGGCGAAGAGATGCTCGCGCAGCCGCGCGCCGTTGCCGGTCCTGGCAACCAGCCTTTCGACGCCGGCCTCCAGCATGGCTTCGTGGACGAGGACATCTGCCCCTTTGGCAAAGTCGGCCAGCGGCGGAAAGAACGCCGTATCGGCGGAGAACACAACGCTCCGGCCGCCATGCTCGAATCGAAGCGCAAAACAGTCGGTCACCGGCGGATGGTCGACGCGCAGCGACGTCACCTTCAAGCGGCCGTCTTCCAGCACCAGCCCTTCGCCGAACTCCTCGACCGAGACCAGTTTGCGGATATCCGGCCGGCCCTCGTCGACGATGCGGATCTCGATATCGAAATTCATCGCCTGGCAGAAGTGCTGCCAATAAAGGCCCGTGCCCGGCGGTCCATAGACAATCACCGGCGTCGCCAGCCCCGCCGTCCAGGCGGTGTGGATCAGCGGCCCGAGTTCCAGCACGTGGTCCGAATGGAGATGCGTGATGAAGACCAAGTCGAGCGCCTTGAGGCCTATGCCGGTATCGGTGAGCGAACGGGTGACACCCAGCCCGCAATCGACGACGATCACCCGCCCAGCGACTTCAAGCAGCGAAGAACTAGGCCAAGGACCGCCAGGGCGGACCGCCGGGCCGCCCTTGGAGCCGAGAAGGACAAGGCGCTCGGACGTATCCCCGCCGCTCAAGACCAGTCGCCCTCGGGCGTGCCGTTGAAGCGCTTCTTCAGGTCCGACCAGCAGTCGATGTAGTTCTCCTGCAAGGTGCCGAGTTCGGCGGCGTAGCGTGTCAGCATCTGCGGAAAGCGCGTCTCGAACATGAAGGCCATGGTGTTGTCGAGCTTGACCGGCTTCAGGTCGGCGCGCGTCGCCTTTTCGAAGCCGGATGCGTCCGGCCCATGCGCCAGCATCTGGTTGTGCAGGCTGATGCCGCCGGGCACGAACCCTTCCTCCTTGGCGTCGTACTGGCCGTGGATCAGGCCCATGAACTCGCTCATGATGTTGCGGTGGTACCAGGGCGGCCGAAAGGTGTTCTCCGCCACCAGCCAGCGTGGCGGGAAGATGACGAAGTCGACATTGGCGGTGCCCTCCTCGCCGCTCGGCGCCGTCAGCACCGTGAAGATCGACGGATCGGGATGATCGAACAGGATCGCGCCGACCGGCGAAAACGTCGCCAGATCATATTTGTAGGGCGCATAGTTGCCGTGCCAGGCGACCACGTCGAGCGGCGAATGGCCGAGTTCGGTGACGTGGAAGGAGCCGCACCATTTGACGATCAGACGGCAGGGCGTCTCCTTCTCCTCGAACCATGCGCAGGGCGTCTTGAAGTCGCGCGGATTGGCCAGGCAGTTGGCGCCGATCGGACCGCGGTCCGGCATGGTGAATTTGGCGCCGTAGTTCTCGCAGACATAGCCGCGCGCCTCCTTGTCGGCCAACTCGACCTTGAAGACGAGGCCGCGCGGCAGCACCGCGATCTCGCCGGGGCGAAGCTCGATCACGCCCATCTCGGTGACGAAGCGCAGCGCGCCCACCTGCGGCACGATCATCAGCTCGCCGTCGGCATTGAAGAAATGGTCGTCGGTCATCGAGCGGTTGGCGACATAGACATGCGCGGCCATGCCGGATTGGCCGACCGCGTCCCCGGCCGTGGTGAAGGTGCGCATGCCGGAGATGAAGTCCGTCGGCTCGGAGGGCATCGGCGTCGGGTTCCAACGGTATTGGCCGAGCGCCAGCTCGTGGTCGCCGATATTAGGCCCGGTCTTCCACAAGGGGTAGCTCGCGCGCCGGAAACGGCCGGTGTGCCTTACGCTGGGACGGATGCGGTAGAGCCAGGAACGTTCATTGGTGCCGCGCGGTGCGGTGAAGGGCGAGCCGGACAGTTGCTCGGCATAGAGACCGTAGGCTGGCCGCTGCGGCGAGTTGCGGCCCTGCGGCAGCGAGCCGGGCAGCGTCTCGGTCTCGAAGTCGTTGCCGAAGCCCGGCATATAGGCAAAGGCCATCGTTTCCTCCTGGCGCCAAGATGAGCGGCGCTCCTTTCGTCCCGAAGCGTCCACTGCGCGCCCACAGAGACACGCGGCACTTTGGGAATTGACCAAACTGGTTTCATTTGTAACCATTGAAAATGTAACTATCAACCGCTGATGGCCGGGGGGGAACCCATGGAACCGGAGGTCCTGGAACTCGAAACCTTCTTGCCGTACCGGCTCTATCGTCTTGCCGATGCCGTCAGCCGCGAGTTCTCGAAAATCTACAAGGAGCGTCACGGCCTGACACGACCGGAATGGCGCACGCTTTCCGGATTGGGCCAGCGCGGCACGATGACCGCCACCGAGCTCGGCGAGCAGTCGGCCATGCACAAGACCAAGGTGTCGCGCGCCGTCGCCGAGCTGGAGCGCAGGCGCTGGCTGACGCGCACGCCGGACGAAAACGACCGCCGGGTCGAGCACCTGACACTGACCAAAGCAGGGCTAGCCGCCTATCGCGAGATGGTGCCGTTGGCAAAGGCGTTTGAACGGGAGCTGCTGGAGAGGTTGAGCGCAGAGGAACGGACAGCGATTATTGGCGGTGTGGCGGCGCTGGAGGCGAAACTCACTTTGGGTTGAAATCGTTGCAGAAATCAGATGGCTATGGTGGCAGGCAATGCTCCTAGACCGTAGTAGGCACGTTCGTCCTCGATAGTGCCTCTGGCATAGCTTCGAAATGCTCCCGGATCATCGATGTAGCCCAAGAGAACCTGCGCTTGCGAAGCCGCATGTCTTTGAGCGCTTACAAACAACCGCTTTGCCGTTTCAAAGTCACCAGCCAGGCCGGCCGCGACCCCGGCATGGAAGGCTGCCCACTCGCCGTATGCGCCCGGCTGCAATTCATTTGCGAGAATTGTCGCTGTCGCCTGCACGGAAGGGAACATCGATCGGTTAATCTGGTCAATCTCGAGTACCTTCCTAGCCATTTGACCGACCAGAGGCACAAACTGTGCGGAGTTCTGGAACTCAACGAACCCGCCGACGCGTTCAGAGCGATCGAAGGTCAGTGTTTGCGGAAGCGAACCCCAAAGCCAGTGGACAGCCACGTTCAGGTAAGTGCCTTTAGACCAGGAGCTGGGCTGAAATTCGACTACACTCAGCCAGAAACCGCGATCAGCGATCCAGATACGTGACCGTCCTTTTCGTCGAAATCCAGCCGGCTGCAATACGGTCTTTGCCTCCGAAGCAATGATACGACCGTGCTCGTTTTCCGGCATTTTGGGACTCACATAAAGGCAGTAAGCTCGGTGTTCACCAATCCATCACCACCTTGCCGGAACTGCCGCTCCGCATCGCATCGAAGCCTATCTGGAAATCGTCGATGCCGATGCGATGCGTGATCAGCCCCGACACATCCAGCGGCCCCTGCACGAGCGCGATCATCTTGTACCAGGTCTCGAACATTTCCCGTCCATAGATGCCTTTCAGATGCAGCATCTTGAAGATGACCTTGTTCCAGTCGATCTCGAAGCCGGTGGGCGCAATGCCGAGGATGGCGATCTTGCCGCCATTGTTCATGGTGTCGATCATGTCGCGGAATGCTGGCGCGGCGCCTGACATCTCCAGACCGACGTCGAAACCTTCGCTCATGCCGATCGAAGGCATGACGTCGCGCAGCTTCTCCTTCGAGGCGTCGACGACATGCTGGACACCGAGCTTGCGCGCCAGATCCAGGCGGACCGGGTTGATGTCGGTGATGACGACCTTGCGCGCACCGACGCATTGCGCGACCAGCGCGCCCATGATGCCGATCGGACCGGCGCCGGTGACCAGCACGTCCTCGCCGACGAGATCGAAGGACAATGCCGTGTGAACCGCATTGCCTAATGGATCGAAGATGGCGGCGATCTCGTCGGGCACGTCGTCGGGAATCGGCACGACATTGTGCTGCGGGATCGCCAGATATTCGCCGAAGGCGCCGGGGCGGTTGACGCCGACGCCGAGCGTGTTGCGGCAGAGATGGCCTCGCCCAGCGCGGCAGTTGCGACAATGGCCGCAGACGATGTGGCCTTCGCCCGAAACGCGCTGGCCGACCTTGTACTCGGTGACCGCCGCACCGTAATCGGCCACCGTGCCGACGAACTCGTGGCCGGTCACCATCGGCACCGGCACCGTCTTTTGCGCCCACTGGTCCCAATTGTAGATGTGGACGTCGGTGCCGCAGATCGCAGTCTTCTTGACCTTGATCAGCACGTCGTTGGGGCCGATCTCGGGCACCGGCACCTCTTCCATCCAGATGCCCGGCTCGGCCTTGGCCTTCACCAGCGCCTTCATCAAGTTGGACATCAGGATCTCCCTACAACTTGAGAGACTGCGCTCCTTCGCGCCCCCCCTCTGTCCTGCCGGACATCTCCCCCACTTGGGGGGAGATTGGCAGCTTCGGCGCCAGCGCCGCCTTTCAACGTCGGATATTGGCGAAGCCCGTCGTGACGGCCAATCTCCCCACTTGTGGGGGAGATGTCCGGCAGGACAGAGGGGGGCGCCGTAGAGCAAAAGCATCCGCAATTACCCGATTACTCCAAGCTCTCTCCCCACCGCGCCGAACGCCTCGACCGCCCGGTCGATATCGGCAGCGGAATGTGCCGCCGACATCTGCGTGCGGATGCGCGCTTGGCCTTTCGGCACCACCGGGAAAGAGAAGCCGATGACATAGATGCCGCGCTTCAGCATGCGCGCGGCCATCTCCTGCGCCAAAGCCGCGTCGCCCAGCATCACGGGTATGATCGGGTGATCCGCACCGGCCAGCGTGAAGCCGAGCTTGCCCATCTGCGACCGGAACCGATCCGCGTTGGCATATAGGCGCTCACGCAGCGCGTCGCCATTGCGGATCAGGTCGAACACCTTGATCGAGGCGCTGGCGATCGCCGGCATCAGCGTGTTGGAGAACAGGTACGGCCGCGAGCGCTGGCGGAGCCAGTCGATCACCTGCCTCTTGCCCGACGTGTAGCCGCCGGAGGCCCCGCCCAGCGCCTTGCCGAGCGTGCCGGTGATGATGTCCACCCTGCCCTCGACGCCGCAATGCTCGGCCGAGCCGCGGCCGTTCCTGCCGACGAAGCCGACCGCATGGCTATCGTCGACCATGACCATGGCGTCGTATTTTTCAGCGAGGTCGCAGACGCCCTTCAGGTTGGCGATGATGCCGTCCATCGAGAACACCCCGTCGGTGGCGATCAGCCGGAAGCGGCAGTCCTTCGCTTCCTTCAGGCGGGCTTCGAGATCGGCCATGTCGTTGTTGGCGTAGCGGAAGCGCCTGGTCTTGGAGAGCCTGACCCCGTCGATGATCGAGGCATGGTTCAGCGCATCCGAGATGATGGCGTCTTCCTCGCCGAGCAGCGTCTCGAACAGGCCGCCATTGGCGTCGAAGCACGAGCCGTAGAGAATGGTGTCGTCCATGCCGAGGAAGGACGAGATCACCGCCTCGAGCTCTTTGTGCTCCTCCTGCGTGCCGCAGATGAAGCGCACCGAGGCCATGCCGTAGCCGTAGCGGTCGAGCGCGTGCTTCGCCGCGTCGCGCAGATCTGGGCTGTCGGCGAGGCCGAGATAGTTGTTGGCGCAGAAATTCAGCACCTTTTGGCCGCCGACTTCGATCTCGGCGGACTGCATCGAGGAAATCACCCGCTCGGACTTGTAGAGCCCGGCCGATTTCAGGCCCTCGAGCTCGCTGTCGATGTGGGAAAGGAATGCTTTGCTCATGGTCCGGCCCTGTTCGGTTCGAGGCCGGACTGTCGCGCTATGGGCGCAAAAAATCCATCGCAAAAGCGACCGCCTCGGTGGCGTTGCGAAAGCTCGATCGCAATCCTTGGCGACGGTCCGACCACAATGCGATCAAAACAGGAGTGTCCGGGAAAGGACGTGATAACCATCTTGCGAGCTTTGCCGCGCCGCCATGACGGCCGCCAGCGCCCCTTGCCGACCTGTTAACTCTTTCAAGGCAAGCGTTTTTCCACGAATCCAGGGCAGGAATCCGTCGGTCGGAGGGGTCACCCAGTTATGTCGCAGCAGCCAGTGCACAGCGTTTCGCGCAAGCTGATCCTGCTCATCAAGACCGGCTACTGGCTGGCGCTGACGATCATTGCCGCCATGGTGGTGGCTTCCTTCATTCTTCTGCAGCAGCTGATGGCGCAGCAGCAGCACAACGATGCGCTGCTCGACATCGTCTCGACACAGAAGGCGCTGTCGCAGCGCATCGTTTTCCTGGCCAGCGCCACCGGCGCGGCCTCGCGCGACAAGCAGCCGGCGCTGGTTACGGCTCTCAAGGACGCGACAGGAGCGTTCGAGACCAACTACGACCGGCTGCTCAAGGAGACGGGGGCCGATCCGCTGTCGCCGGCGCGCAACGATCCGAAGTCGATCGAGTATGTGCTGTTCAGCAAGCCGTTCCACCTCGATTATTTCTCGGTCGGCCTCGTCGCCAATGGCGACAGGCTGATCTCGTCCTTCGCCTCGCAGCTCGGCATGCAGAGCGACGGCTACAAGGGCGGCGGCGAACGCGTCGGCCTCGACGCCTCCGTCGCCAACGCGACGATGTCCGGCTATGCCGCGCTCGGCCAGCGCATCAGCGCCTTCGCCGACGAAAAGTCCAGCAACATGCTCGACCTGCACCGCACGCTGTTCTTCGCCACCCTCGGCGTCATCGTGCTGGTGGCGCTGTTTATCTTCCGGCCGATGTCCAACGCCATCCTGCGCAAGACGCGCGAGCTGGTCGACGCGCGCAACTCGATGGCCTTCATCGCCGTGCATGACGGCCTGACCGGCCTGCACAACCGCACCTTCCTCACCGACCATTTCGAAACGCTGATCAAGGGGGCGCACCGCCGCCGTGAGCGCCTGGCGGTGATCCAGCTCGATCTCGACCGCTTCAAGCAGATCAACGATACGCTCGGCCACGCCGCCGGCGACTATGTGCTGGTGGTGACCGCGCAGCGCATGCGCGATTCCTGCCGGGCATCGGATCTCTGCGCCCGGCTCGGCGGCGACGAGTTCGTCATGATCCTCAACGGCGCCGGCAGCACCGAGGACATCCATGCGCTGGCCAAGCGCATCATTGGCGAGATCAACGAACCGATCACGTTCCAGGGCACGACCATCATGCCCGGCGCCAGCGCCGGCATCGCAGTCTATCCGGTCGACGCCGACAATGCGCAGGACCTGCTCGTCCATGCCGACCTCGCGCTCTATTCCGCCAAGAAGCTCGGCGGCGGCAACTTCTCCTTCTTCTCGGAGGAACTGCGGCGCGAGCTCGACTACCGCAAGCAGCTCGAACAGGACATCCGCACGGCGATCGCCAACAGGAGCTTCGATGTCTATTTCCAGCCGCAGGTATCGCTGACCAGCGGCAAGATCAGCGGCATCGAGGCATTGGTGCGCTGGAGGCACGCCGAGCGCGGCATGATCTCGCCCGGCGAGTTCATTCCCGTCGCCGAAAAATGCGGCTTCATGCCGGAGATCGGCCGCATCGTCATTGCCAAAGCTATTGAAGAAGCCGCCGAATGGAACCGCGCCGGCATCGACTTCGGGCGCATCGCCGTCAATGTGTCGGGCACCGAGTTGCGCGAGCCCGATTTCGACGCCTTCCTGTTCGGCACGCTGGAGCGCGCCGGGCTGCCACCGCAGAAGCTGGCGCTGGAGATCGTCGAATCCGTTATCCTGGACGACGAGAAAACCGGCATTGCCGCCAAGCTCCGCCACATCCGCGCCGCCGGCGTGCATCTCGAGCTTGACGATTTCGGCACCGGCTATGCCTCGCTCAGCCACGTCAATCCGAACGAGATCGACCGGCTGAAGATCGACCGCCGCTTCGTCCAGAACATCAACGAGAACGGCGACAACAGCAAGATCGTGCGCGCCATCACCGAGCTTGCCCGGGGGCTGGGCATCTCGATCGTCGCCGAGGGCGCCGAGACCGAGGCCGAGCTCGACTCGCTGATGGCGATCGGCTGCGACCAGGTGCAGGGTTATTCGATCGCCTTCCCGATGCCGCAGGACAAGGCGCGCGAATGGCTGGTCGCGCGCAGCCCGAAGAAGACGAAGCTGAAGGTGCTGCAGGGCAGCCTCGCATAGCGCAATCTACCGACAAGCTTGACAAGCTCAGGCGAGCATGGCGGCTTGACACGATTGCAACCGGAACTTGCGGATGCGGCTTCGACTTCTCGTACTGACGCTGCTGCTTGTCTCGTCGCCGGCCCTGGCCGCCGATCGCACCATTTACCTCACTTTCGACGACGGTCCGCTGAACGGCACCAGCAACATCCTCGACGTGCTGCAGGCCGAGCAGGTGCCGGCAACGCTGTTCATGGTCGGCATGCACGCCGAGGCCAGCGCCACCAATCGGGCTTTGCTGCAGCGGGCGAAATCGATGCCGCTGGTGACGATCGGCAATCACAGCTACAGCCACGCCTATAACCACTACCGGCATTTTTACGGCGACACCGAGGGCGTGGTCGCCGACATGCTGAGGGCCAATATCGTGCTCGGCCTCAAGCCGGCCGTGCATGCGCGGCTGCCGGGACGCGACGTGTTCCGGCTGCCAAGTTATTCGAAAGACGACAATTCGCTTGGATTGGCGCAGGCGGGGCGCGAGGACCCGGACTACGAATTCGTCGCGGCGTCTGGCTTCTGGCTTTACGGCTGGGACCACGAATGGGTGCATGAGGACAGCGGCAAGCCGGTGCAGAGCGTCGACCATCTGGTCAGCGAGATCGACCATCTGTTCGGCTACGGCCATTTCGCCAAGCCGAACAAGCTGATCCTGCTCATGCATGACGAGATGTTCCAGGACGCTTTTGACGGCAAGGCGAAACTGACGGCGTTGATCGCAGCACTCCGGCTGCGCCGCTACGCCTTTGGCGCGATACCGGGCTACGACTGAGGTGGCTCAGCGTTGCGCCTAAGCGCCGCCAGCACTTCCGCAAATTCGGCCAGCTTGTCGTCGGGAATTCCGGTCCGCAGCCGCTTGTCGAAGGCAAGCGCCGCCTTGCGCAGCCTTTCGAACATCGCCTCGCCGGCCTCGGTTAGCGCCACCTGGTGGACCCTGCGGTTTTCCGGATCGCGGCGCCGCGTCAGCAACCCTTGCGCCTCCATGGCGTTGAGGTGATGCGTCAGGGTCGCGCCCTGGATACCGATCATCCCGGCGAGCTCGCGCTGGTTGGCGAGTTCCTTCGACTTGACCGACAGCAAGGTCAGCCAGACCGGCAGCGTGCCGCCGGCCTCGACCATCGCGGCATCGAAAGCCTGCGCCACCACCTTCGAGGTGCGGGCGAGATTCATGCCAACGGGCGGACGGTCAAACGGTGTCATGATCTGACAGTAGAGCATGCAACAGCAAGGTGGAACTCGGCTCAATGCATTGACATCTAATCATTAGATATCTAACTTTGTCTTATTGATGGCGTCGCGGGTGCGATGCGCGGCGGGCGGCAGAGAGGAGTGCAGTCATGCAATATGTCTACATCGTCGTCATCGGCCTGCACGTCATGGCCGGCGTGTTCTGGGCCGGCACGACCATTGCGGTCGCCCGCGATCCGGAGATCAAGGCGGAGCGCTTCATCCGGCCGCAGCTCGGCGCCTCCGGCCTGGTTTTCCTGACCGGCATATTGCTCTGGTATTTCTTCCATGAGGGCGCGTTCGGCTCGATGGAGAAGGTGCTGGCGCTGGGCATTCTAACGGCGCTGATCGCCGCCGGCGTGCAGGGCGCCCTTGTCGCCTCCGCCAGCAGGCAGCTGGCAGGCGCCGATCAAGCGACGCAGACCCAGCTGCGGGCGAAAATGACCAGGGGCGAGCGCATCGCGGGCGGGCTGCTGGTCCTCACGGTGCTGTGCATGGCGACGGCGAGAATGTTCTGAAATCGCACGGCCGGCGAAACCGGCCGGGCGCGGCGCGCAACGGGCCAAAGCGGCAGGTGGCTCTCCTTGCAAAGGTCCGTTGCGCGCCACCAAACCATCAGATCCTGATGCCGAAACGGATGCCGTCATAGATGGCGGCGTGGATGTTGCGTGAAGCGACGGCGTCGCCGATGCGAAACAGCACAAACCTGCCTTCGGCATTGCGCGCGGGGAAGATGTCGCCGCCATTCACCAGCCGCTCATAGTCGACCGCGCCGCCATTCTTCGACAGCGGTTTCAGCGACAGATAGAGGTCGTCGAGGGGCGCGGTGCCGTGCTCGACCACCACCTGGTCGACGCGCCGCTCGCCCCGCCAGCCGTCGGCGAAGTCCGACGCCAGTTCGGCGATGAGCTGGTTGCCCTCGCGCCGCACCGAGCGCAGGCGGGTGTTGATGGTGACGGTAACGCCTTTCTCATGAAAGGCGCGCATATAGGGCACGTGGTTCAGGCCGCCCATTTCCGGCGCGAAGAAGCGCTCCGGCGAGACCAACTCGAGCTTCGAGCCGCTGTTGGCGATGAGTTCGGCGGCGCCCATGCCCTGATGGCCGCCATTGTCGTCGTAAAGCAGGACATTCTCAGCCGGCTTGACGCTGCCAGCCATGATGTCCCAGCTCGAGGTGACGAGATTTTCGCCGGTCGTCAGTGGCGGGTTCTGCGGCAGACCGCCAGTCGCCACGATCACCACATCCGGCGCCAGCGCCAGCACATCGTCCTTCTCGGCCCAGGTGTCGTAGCGCAGCTCGACACCGAGGCGGTCCAGTTCGGCCAATCGCCAGTCGATGATGCCGATCAATTCCTTGCGGCGCGGATTCTGCGTGGCAAGCCGAATTTGGCCGCCGGCCTGGCTGGAGGCTTCCAGCACCGTCACTTGATGGCCGCGTTCGGCCGCCACGCGCGCCGCTTCGAGCCCGCCGGCGCCGGCGCCCACCACCACGACTTTCTTCCTCGGCCCTTCGCTCTTTGCGATGACGTGAGGAATGGTCGCCTCGCGGCCGGTCGCGGCGTTGTGGACACACAGCGCCTCGCCGCCCTCGTAGATGCGGTCGAGGCAATAGGTGGCGCCGACGCAAGGGCGGATCTCGTGCTCGCGGCCTTCCATCACTTTGCGGATGATATGCGGGTCGGCGATGTGGGCGCGCGTCATGCCGACCATGTCGAGCTTGCCGGTGGCGATGGCGTGGCGGGCTGTAGCGACGTCGGAAATGCGCGCCGCGTGGAAGGTGGGGAATTTCGTCGCCGCCCTCACCTCGCCGGCGAAATCGAGATGCGGCGAGGAACGCATGCCGGCCACCGGGATGACCTTGGTCAGCGACGCATCGGTTTCGATCGTGCCGCGGATGATGTTGAGGAAATCGACCTTGCCGGACTTGGCGAGCCGCCCGGCGATCTCGATGCCCACTTCTTTCGAGATGCCTTTTTCGAGATCCTCGTCGGCGACCATGCGGATGCCGACGATGAATTTTTCCCCGACGGCCGCGCGCACGGCGTCCAGTACCATGTCGGTGAAGCGCAGCCGGTTGTCGAGCGAGCCGCCGAACTCGTCGTCGCGATGGTTGGTCAAAGGTGACCAGAAGCCGTCCATCAGATGGCCGTAGGATTCGAATTCGATACCGTCGAGGCCGGCCGCCTGGCAGCGCTGCGCGGCCGAAGCATAGTCGGCGACGATGCGCTCGATGTCCCACTCCTCGATGGTCTTCGGGAAGGCGCGGTGCGCCGGCTCACGCACAGGCGAGGCCGACAGAACCGGCAGCCAGTCGGCCTTGTTCCAGCCGGTGCGGCGGCCGAGATGGGTGATCTGGATCATCACCTTGCAGTCATGCTCGTGGCAGGCATCCGCCAGTTCGGCGAGCCACGGCACAATACGATCGTCATAGACATGCAGATTGCCGAAGGCGGCCGGACTGTCGCGCGAGACGATCGCCGATCCCGCCGTCATGGTCAGTGCCATGCCGCCCCTGGCCTTTTCGGCATGGTAGAGCCGGTAACGCTCCTTCGGCATGCCGTCCTCCGAATAGGCCGGCTCATGGCTGGTCGACATCACCCGGTTCTTCAGCGTCAGGTGCTTGAGCTGGTAAGGTTGGAGAAGCGGGTCGTTGCTGGTCATCTTCTTCCTGCCGTTTCAAATTGCACGGGAGCGTCGTGCCGCTCCCGCTTCCATTTCGCGCATCGGATTCGTCCGAAAACCGCTGCGCATTTTTCGGTCCGATGCTAATGAGCGGCCCAAACCCGCCGCGTCTGAAAGATTGCGGCGTAATTTCCGCTTTGTTTTGCCTGCCGCTCGGACCCTTGGGGCGGCAGCAAGGAGCCGCCCATGACCGACGCCAAGAACCTCACCCAGCTCGGCAAGCACGTCGAGACACCACAGAGCCCCGAACAGGCGGTCCTGGAGACCGTGCCGTTCCAGCGCGGCGACGGCCCGCCGGCGATCGTGCGCTTCACCTGCCCGGAATTCACCTCGCTCTGCCCGGTCACCGGCCAGCCGGACTTCGCCCACATCGTCATCGACTACGCGCCCGACAAGACGCTGGTGGAATCGAAGTCGTTGAAGCTGTTCATGACCTCGTTCCGCAATCACGGCGCCTTCCATGAGGAATGCACCGTCATGATCGGCCGCCGCATCGTGGAGGCGACCAAGCCGCTCTGGCTGCGCGTCGGCGGTTACTGGTTCCCGCGCGGCGGCATCCCGATCGACGTCTTCTGGCAGACCGGCGCGCCGCCCAAGGACGTGTGGCTGCCGGATACCGGCGTGGCGCCCTATCGCGGAAGAGGTTGAGTCAGTCGCCATCATTCGCACTGGTACTGGCTCAGCGCCCATTCGCCGGTCACCGACAGGAGGTCGGACACCTTCCAGTCGCCGCCGACCTTTTTCAGCTTCCACTCCAGCCGGTGCTGGTGGCCATCGACGACGAAGGCGACGACCACCTTGGCCTGGTCGCCATTGACGGCTTCGATAGTGCGCAGACTCTGGTCGATGGCGAGCTTGTCGTAGTCGGCATTGTCGAGCGCCATGTTGGGGTCGAGGCATTCGCCCTGCCCCGAGGCGCGCAGCGCGTCGCTCTTGTCGAGCACGGTTTTCGCCGGGTCGACGAAGTTCTTGCGCTGGGCGGGATCCAATTCCAACCCGAGATGCTCATAGAAGGGCTTCACCACCGCCGTCGGCGAACCGGGCAGGACAGGCGGGGGAGGCGGCTCGGCCGGCTTGGTCTGCGTTTCGGCGGGCGGCGACTTGCCGTCCGCAGGCGCATTGTCGCCTGGGGACGCGGTCGGCGGAGGCGAGCCGAACAGCCTTTGCGCGCAAGCGCCGCCATTCAGCCCCGCGGCCAGCATAGACAAGCTCGACAGCGCGAGGACGAGACGGCGCAGCACGGCATCACTCCGTCGAGGAGCCGCATTCCAGCGCGCTGAGCTTCCAGTCGCTGGTCTTGGAGGCGATGTCCGCGATCTTCCACTTGCCGTCCACTTTCTTCAGCGACCACACCATTTCGCGTTTGGAGTCATCGCCTTCCGGGAAAAGATTGAAGCTTGCCGTCACCTCGGCGGTGTCGCCATTGACGGCCTCGGCGAGCTTCAGCGTCTTCGACAGGGTCTTCTGATCGAAATCCTGCGCGTCGAGGCCGGGGTCGAAGTCGATGCAGGACACCTCGTCGGGCTTCTCCTTCTGCGCCTTGTCGTTGGCCTCGAAGAGCTTGGTGACCGGGTCGGTGAAGCGGTCACGGTATTTCGCGTCCGCCTCGAACTTCACTTCAGGAACGTAGAAGAACTTCACCGTGTTGGAAGCCGGCCCGGCGAGCGCGGAGCCGGGCAAGGCAATCGACATGGCAACGGCAAGCGCTATCGGCTTCATGCAGGAACTCCGGATGTTCGGCGCGTGGTGGCAGGATCACCACCACGCATCCTGCATATCGGCTTTTTCGCGGCGCATGAAGTCCTTGCGTTACCCCGCTCAGGCGTCCAGCCAGACGTTCTGGAAGTCCATTTCGTAGGTCTGGTGCATCGAGTAGTTCTTCACCTTCTTGTTCATGTGGCAGTAGAGCTTCTGCCAGAAGGGCTGGATGATGACGCCGGAATCCTGCAGGATCATCTCGACGTCCTTCATCACCTCCTTGCGCTTGGCGACGTCGATCTGCGACAGCGCGTCCTTGAGCTTGGCGTCGAAATCCGGGTTGGAATAGGCCGTCTCGTTCCAGGCCTCGCCGGTGCGGTAGCCGAGCGCCAGCACCTGCACGCCGAGCGGGCGCATGTACCAGATGGTCATCGAATAAGGATATTTCGTCCAGTCGTTCCAGAAGGTCGAACCCGGCAGCACGGTGCGCTTCACTTTGATGCCGGCGTCGCGCAGCTGCCCGGCGATGGCATCGCCGGTGTTCTTCTGCCATTCGTCCTCGACCGTGATCAGCTCATGCTCGAAGTCGGCCTGGCCTGCCTCCGCCATCAGCTTCTTGGCGCCGGCGGCGTCGCGCTCCTTCTTGGGCAGCGGGTAGTATTCGGGATGGATCGGGCTGACGTGATGGTTTTCGCCGACCGTGCCAAGGCCATTGTAGCCAAGCTGCATCACCTGGTTGTTGTCGACCGCCATCTGCAGCGCATTGCGCACCCGTTTGTCGTCATAGGGCTTGTGGGTAACGTTGGTGCGGGCAACGAGCGTGGTCGCTGTCGCAACCTCCGATTTCACCAGATCCATCTTATCCAGGGGACCGATGAAGTCGGCCGGCGTCTCGAAATCGAGATCGATCTCGCCGGAATCGAAAGCATTCAGCGTGGCGTTGAAGTCGGTGCCATAGTCGATGAATTCGACGCCATCGAGCGGCGCCTCGCCACCCCACCACTTGCCGTTCTCGCGACGTTTGACGATCGCCTTCGATCCGACTGAATAGGAGACCAGCTCGAAAGCTCCGGTACCGATCGGCTTCTTGATCGGATCGGCGCCGTCCTTGTCGAAGTCGCGGTGCACGACCAGCGCCGGATAGTCGGTGAAGCCCGGTATGATGGCGATATCGGCTTCGTTGAGCTTCAGCTTGACCGTGTGGTCGTCGACCTTGGTGATCGCGCCATCCCTCGCCTTGCCGGTCTTGGTGTCGATCAGCGCGCCGACGCGGGCTGCCATCGAATTGCCGGAAGCGCCCTTCTCGCACCAGCGGTTCAGGTTGGCGACCACGTCATCGGCGTTGAAGGCATCGCCATTGTTCCAGGTGACGCCTTTGCGCAGATGCAGCGTGTATTCGGTGGCGTCGTCATTGACGTCCCAGCTTTCGAGCAGGACCGGCTCGAAGGTGAATTGGTGCGTGTAGCGTACCAGCGGCTCAAGCCAGGTGCGGGTGACGTTCGCCATCTCCGTCCAGTCATAGGTGCGCGGATCCTTCTGCGCCTTGACCGACATCGCGACATGCAGCGTTCCGCCCTTCTTCGGCTCGTCGGCGAGTGCCTTGGTCGGGGCGGCAAGACCGATCATGCCATAGGCGAAAGCCGTCGATGCGCCGAAGGCGCTGGCCAAAGCCAGGAATTCGCGCCGGTCGACGCGGCCCGCACGCGCCTCCTCGGCCATCGCCTCGATAGCGGCCGGGACCCGGTCGCCGTTGCTTCTGAAAAGTGTCATTCTCATTCTCCCATTGATCTGATCGGGTCTTCGCCCGTTTGGCTTCACCTAAGGCTGCAGTTTATCAACTAACGCTGTCCGGCAGCTTTTCCTCACGCCGCGCGATCAAATCCGCGAGACCCTCTGCAACGCCCTCGTCGAGCTTCGGCTCCTGGTAGTCGGCAAGCATATTGCGCGCCTTTTCGCGGCCGCGCGTGTCGTGGTCCTTCGCGCCTTCGGCGTTCCATTGCTCGAAGGAGTTGAAGTCCATGATATTGGGCATGAAGAAGGCGCTCTCGAAGTGCTCGAGCGTATGCTGCGTGCCGAGGAAATGTCCTTGCGGACCGACCTCACGAATTGCCGCCATCGCCTCCTTGAAATCGTCGAAAGGCACGCCGCCGGCATATTTGTACCAGCCGACCAGCTGCTCGCAGTCGGTGGCGAATTTCGAATAGCCGCAGGTGAGGCCCGCTTCCAGCCAGCCGGCGGAATGCCAGATGTAGTTGGCGCCGGAAAGGATCGCAGCATGCATCAGCATGTTCGCCTCGTAGCCGGCCTGGGCGTCGTTGAGCTTCGAGCCGACATGGAAGCCGGAGGTGCGCCAGGGCAGCTTGTATTTCCTGGCCAGCGCACCCATCAGATACATCATCTGCGCGGCTTCCGGCGTGCCACCCATCGGGGCACCGGTCTTCATGTCGACCGTCACCATGAACTGGCCGTAGAGTTGCGGCGAGCCCGGGCGGATAAGCTGGGTCAGGGCCACGCCGGCAAGCGCCTCGGCGTTGACCTGCGCCACCGCGCCGACGGCGGAGGCGGAAGTCGAGGCTCCGCAGAGCGCGAAGGGCGCCAGGATCAGCGGCTGGTTGTGGCTCGCATAGACCCGCATGGCGTCGATCATGGTGGCGTCCCAGACCAGCGGCGAGTTGCAGTTGGTGATCGCCACCAGCACCGGGTTGTCGCGCACGAACTCCTCGCCGAAGACGATTGCGGCCATCGCCATCGTGTCTTCGGCGCGTTCCTTGGACGTCACGATGCCCATGAACGGCTTGTCGGAATGTTTCAGCGCCGAATGGATGATGTGCAGGTGCCGCTTCGGCACCGCGATTTCCATCGGCTCGCAGATGACCGAGCTCGAGGAATGCAGCGCCGGCGCCATATAGGCCATCTTGTGGAAATTGTTGAGGTCGGCGAGCGAGCCATAGCGTCGCTTGTTGTCGAGGTCGCGGATGTAGGGCGCGCCATACATCGGCACGAAGATCGAGTTCTTGCCACCGACGCGCACGGTGCGCTCGGGGTTGCGCGCATTGAGCGTGAATTCCGCCGGGACCTTCGAGACGAGTTCCATCAGCAGCGCGCGGTCGATGCGGACACGCGTCTGCCTGACATCGGCACCGGCCGCCTTCCAGAGCTCGATCGCTCCGTCGTCACGGAATTCGCACCCCACCTCCTCGAGGATCTTGAGCGATTCTTCGTGGATCAATTCCACCGCCTCGTCGGGCACGATCTCGTAGACAGGAATCTGCCGGACAAGTGTCGGGAATGACGCGATCGGCGCGCTTCTGAGCGCCTTGCGGCCAAGACGGCCACCGCCGCGGCGGTGGGTCTGTTCGGTCAATTCAACGGCCGGTGCGTTCATGGAGCCTCCTTCTTCCCGCCATCCACGTTAGCGACGCTAAATGTGGCTGTGACGCTGGAAAATCCTGATCTTCAGTATAAGCTGTGCTTATGCGAAGCCTGCGCCACCTCCTGCCCTCGGCCGGCAGCCTGATCGTCTTCGAGGCCGCGGGCCGGCTATCCAGCTTCACTGCCGCCGGGCGCGAGCTCGGCATGACGCAGGCCGCTGTCTCCTATGCAGTGCGCGGTCTGGAGGAGCAGCTTGGCGCAAAGCTGTTCCTGCGCCGCCACCGCCAGGTGCTTTTGACAGAGGCCGGCGAACGCTTCCATGCCGACGTGTCGCTCGGCCTGTCGCATATCCGCAAGTCGGCGGAGGACCTTCGCCTGCAGGCGACCGGCGGGCACGTGACGCTTGCCGCCTCGACCGCCTTCGGCTCGTTCTGGATGATGCCGCGCCTGCAGCAGTTCCGCGACCAACTGCCGGGCATCGACCTGCGCATCCAGACCGCCGACCGTGACCTCGACATCATCGCCGAGGGCATTCCGCTCGGCGTGCGCGGCGGCGTGCCGCGCGACTGGCCGGACTATCACTCGTTGTCGCTGTCCGACGAAGAGATCTTCCCAGTCGCAGGCCCCAACTATCTGGCCAAATTCGGCAAGCCGAAGACCGTCGGGGAACTGGCCACGCACCGGCTGATCCATCTCGAGGAGCCCTACCGCGAGGCGCCGAACTGGGACGAATGGTTCGCGTCGGCCGGAACCAGCCTGCGCAACGCCGAGCGCGGGTTGCGCATCAACGACTACGCCCTGGTGATCCAGGCGGTGATGGAGGGGCAAGGCATCTCGCTCGGCTGGCGGCATCTGGTCGAGCGTCTGGTGGCATCAGGACTGCTTGTGCCGGTGACCGATCATGTGATGAGAACCGGCATCGGATTCCACGTCATCTGGCCAAAGAACCGCGATCTCAGCGACAACGCCCGCAAGGTCAGGGACTGGCTGGTTGCACAGGCGTGAAGTTGGCCCTCCCCTCCGCCGATCGAATCCGCCTATAATCGCCGCATGCCCATCCGCCAGCTTTCCGAAACGATGATCAACCAGATCGCCGCCGGCGAGGTTATCGAGCGCCCGGCGAGCGTGGTGAAGGAGTTGGTCGAGAACGCGCTCGATGCCGGCGCGTCGCGCATCGAGGTCGTCACGGCGGGCGGCGGGCTGAACCTTATCCGCGTCACGGATGACGGTTCGGGCATCGCTGAGCGCGAACTGGGATTGGCGATTGCCCGTCACTGCACCTCGAAGCTTTCCGACAATATCCATGACATCCGCTCGCTGGGCTTTCGCGGCGAGGCCCTGCCTTCGATCGGTTCCGTCGCGCGGCTGTCGATCCGCTCGCGCACGGCAAGCGGCGACAGCGCGGCCGAGATCGGCATCGAAGGCGGCCGCGTCTCGGCGGTGAAACCGGCGGCGGCCAACCGCGGCACGACGGTCGAGGTGCGCGACCTCTTCTTCGCCACGCCGGCCAGGCTCAAATTCATGAAGGGCGAGCGTGCCGAAAGCTCGGCCACGAGCGACGTGGTGAAGCGGATTGCTATCGCCTTCCCCGCCGTGCGCTTCACGCTTGCCGGCCCCGACCGCTCGACGCTGGAATTGCCGGCGACCAATGACACGCCGGAGGGCCGGCTGGCGCGTGTCGCGCAGGTGATGGGCAAGGACTTCCCCGACAACGCCATTGCCATCGATGCCATGCGCGACGGCGTGCATCTTGCCGGCCACGTTTCGATCCCGTCCTACACACGGGCCAACGCGCTGCAGCAATATGCCTATGTCAATGGCCGGCCGGTGCGCGACAAGCTGATTGCCGGCGCGATCCGCGGCGCCTTCGCCGACGTTTTGCCGCGCGACCGGCATGCGGTGACCGTGCTCTTCCTGTCGCTCGATCCTTCGACGGTCGACGTCAATGTGCATCCCGCCAAGGCCGACGTGCGCTTTCGCGATCCCGGGCTGGTGCGCGGGCTGATCGTCGGCGCCATCCGCGAGGCGCTGGCCGGTGCCGGCATCCGGGCGGCGACCACGGGTGCCGCCGGCATGATGGCGGCGTTCCGGCCCGGTGCGGCGCCCTATTCGCATCCCGGCCCGGCCAACGGCCACCGCAGCTATGAGGCGGCCTACCGTGCTTCCGGCTCCAGCGGTTTCGACCGTGGTTCGGATTTGGCACATTCGCCGCAGCGGCCACTGGACATGGGGTATGGCGAGGCCAGACCGCGAGCCAATGGTTTCGCCGAAAACGAGCAGGCCGCCTTCGACACCGGACCGCTCGCCAGCGCCGATGCCCGCGCCGGCATGGCCGAGCCGGCCGAGGCGCTGCTCGGCATGGCGCTGGGCGCGGCGCGCGCGCAGGTGCATGAGAACTATATCGTCGCGCAGACCAGGGATTCGCTCGTCATCGTCGACCAGCACGCCGCGCATGAGCGGCTGGTCTATGAAGCGCTGAAGAACGCGCTGCATTCTCGCGCGGTGCCTTCGCAGATGCTTCTACTGCCCGAGATCGTCGACCTGCCCGAAGAGGATGCCGAGCGACTGGCGATGCATTCCGAAATGCTGGCCAAATTCGGCCTCGGCCTGGAGCGCTTCGGACCAGGCGCGGTCGCCGTGCGCGAGACGCCCTCGATGCTCGGCGAAACCAATGTGCAGCAGCTTGTGCGCGACCTTGCGGACGAGATCGCCGACAACGATACGATCGAGACGCTGAAGGAACGACTGGACAGAATAGCCGCGACGATGGCCTGCCATGGTTCCGTCCGCTCCGGCCGGCTGCTCAAGGCCGAGGAAATGAACGCGCTGCTGCGCCAGATGGAGGCGACGCCGGGCTCAGGCACCTGCAACCATGGCCGCCCGACCTATATCGAGCTCAAGCTGGCTGACATTGAAAGGTTATTTGGGCGAAGATGAGCCAAAGCCCCTCACCCAGCCTCCGCTTCGCTCGGCTGACCTCTCCCCGGTGGGGAGAGGAGACTTTCAGCGCCGGCGCCAACCTCTTCTCCCCGGCGGGGAGAAGGTGGCCGCGTAGCGGCCGGATGAGGGGCATGAAAAAGAGCCGCTCGAAGCGGCTCTTTTTCATGCGTCAGGAAACGACGCCAACCCACCGACTCACCGCTTTAAATTCACCACGATGACGCCGCCCAGCGCCAGCGCGCCGCCGATTATGCCGAGCAGCGTCGGCACTTCGCCCAGCCAGAAGAAGCCGATCAGGGCGGAGGTCGGCGACACGAGGTAGAGGAAGTTCGAGGCGCGCGCGGCAGGCAGGCGGGAGAGCGCGGTTGCCCAGGCGGCGTAGGCGATCAGGCTCGGCACGATGCCGAGATAGATGACGGCGCCAAGACCGGCGGTGTTGGCGACTGCTGCCTGTGAAAACGCTTCCGGCAGGAAGGGCGACAGGCAGAGCGCGCCGAGCACCATGTTGGATGCCGCGATCGTCAGCGGATGATGGCGGGCAAAGAGCGGCTTCTGGACGATGGTGTTGACGGCGGAGCAGAGCGCGGAGCCCAGCACCAGCAGCGCGCCCGCATTGAAATGCAGGCCGTGCCCGTCGGCGACCGCGATGATGCCGATGCCGGTGAATGAGATGACCGTGCCGAGCCAGGCCATGCCGGAAAAACGCTCGCCGAGCAGCGCCATCGCCATGATGGCGGTGAAGATCGGGCTAACATTGATGATGAAGCCGGCCGCGCCCGCCGAGACGGTGAGCTCGCCGAAATTGAGCATGGCGGTGTAGAGCGCGACGAAGATGGCGCCGCCGAATGCGAAGCGCCATAGCTCGTCGATCCTGGGCAGTGCCGGGCGCTTGACCGCCAGGAAGACGGCAGCCGGGACCGCCGCGATGCCAAAGCGCAGCGCGCCGAGTTCCAGCGGCTGGAAGGCGGCAAGGCCGGCGCGGATCGCCGGAAAAGCAGAGGCCCAGCCGATGACCGTCAGCGTCACCGCGATAATGGCGGCGGTGTCCATGCGCTGTGTCTCATTCAATGTGCCGGTGTAAGCGCTCATTGCCGTAGCCTCGTCTTTCTGTGTCATGGATGCAGAAAACGCCATCGCCCGCCAATTGACAAACGAGCAATTCGAGGGTCAGCTGTGAGCATGGATCACAGCTCGGACCAGATACTGCCGTTGGAGACCTTGCGCGCCTTCGATGCCGCGGCGCGGACCGGGAGTTTTTCCGCGGCGGCTGAAAAACTCAACCTCACCCATGGCGCGGTGAGCCGCCAGATCGCCAAGCTGGAAGGCTGGCTGGGGCTGAAAGTGTTCGAGCGCAATGCGCGCGGTGTGACGCTGACCATCGAGGGCAACCGGCTGCATCTGAGGACCGCCGAAGCCTTCGCGCTGATCTCGGTCAATTCCGACCGCTGGGTCGAGCCGCGCGGCACCGCCGTGGTGCGGCTGGCCTCGATTCCGTCGGTCAGCGGGTTGTGGCTGATGCCGCGCATGGCCGCATTGGAGAACCATCCAACGCGGCTGCGCATCGTGCTCGATGTCGACAACCGCCAGGCCGATCTCGCCGACGAAGGCATCGATCTTTCGGTGCGCTGCGGGCGCGGCCGCATTCCGGGCCGTGTGTCGGTGCAGCTTTTCGAGGAGCATATCTTTCCGATCGCCTCGCCGGAGCTGGCAAAGGAGATCGGACGCGGCGATCCTGCCCGGCTTTTAAAATTCCCGCTGATCAACGATTCCGACGCGTCGGGCTGGCGCGCCTGGCTCGCGGCGCAGGACATGGACTATCGCCCGCGCCCGCAGGACCGGCGTTTCGAGGACTACAATCTGGTGCTCGACGCGGCGGCGCATGGTCTTGGCATCGCGCTGGCGCGGCCGCCGCTCACCAAGGACCAATTGAAATCGGGACGCGTCGTCGCTGTCGACGAGCGCGTCGCGCTCAACCCGGTGTCCTATTGGCTGGATCGTCCGGTCGGCAGACCGCGCGCGGCGGCCGCAGACCTCGCCGGGCGCATTGCCGACCAGGCAGGATTGGCCCCGGAAAAGCTCGAGGCCTTCCTGCAGGACGACGACTGAGCGGACTTAGAGCGGTTCACCGTTTCACGGAAACGGCGAACCGCTCTATCTCTTTGTTTTGGCGCAATTCCGGGCGGAAGGTTACGGCGAAGACGCCGAACTTAACCGCTCACACTTTTCCTGGAATTGCTCTAGCGAAGCAACAGCAGCACGATCGTGGTGGTCGCGGCCGAGACGACGGCCGTGACGACCGATATCGTCCACAGGGACACCGGGATCGAATCGGATCGTGGAGCATGGCCTGACGGACGGCTGGCGATACCCCGCGGCTGGGGCGCGTTGGCGTTGGCCGCGACCAGCATCGCGGCGGAAGCGAGAGCCGGCGAAAATGTGGACGGCGCCGGTGCAACCGCCGGCCCTGGCGTGCCGTCGGCGACCGCTGCCTGCGGCGGGACGAAGGCGCGTTGAGCCTGATCGGTGTCCGACGCCCTGCCCGGCGAGGATCTTGCCGGCGCATCGTCCGTCGCGGCGTCGGGCTCCATGACGGCCCGGTAAGCGTCCTCGACCTCGGAAGATGCCAGGCGTTGCAACGGTTGAGTTGCAGGGCGCGGCAGCGCGCCTTGCAGCGCCTGGGCCGCGAATTGCGCCATGGATGGCGCCGGCGGCTGGACGAGCGCCTTGATCAGCGCGGCGGTCGCCGGATCGGCCTTGGGCGACGGCACCGCCTGCGGGGTGAGCGCCTCGTTGATCAGCGTGTTCAAGCGGGTCGGGGTGATGTCCATGCCGGGCTCCCGGGAACCAATTTGCCGCTCCAGCCATACTGGATGAGCATTGCGTCAAGCTTGACGTTGCTTGCGATTTGTGGCGATTGAAACGCGATGAACTCAAGCGTCCTTTCATGATGAACCGTTTCGAAGGCCCGGGCGGCAGGGAAGCCCGGATCCGCTATCTCGACGGCGACTTCCAGGTCACCAGTCCGGGCTCGTTCGTGCGCTGCGCGGTGACCGGCGAGAACATTCCGCTCGACGAGCTCAAATACTGGAGCGTCGCCCGGCAGGAGCCCTATGTGAACGCGGCAGTCTCGCTTGCCCGCGAGATCGAGATGCACCCGGACTTGCGCAAGCGGGGATAGCCCATGCGAACTCATGGGGCGGTGGCAGCCAACGTCGATCGTGCCTAGGGTATCGCATTGAAAAGACTAAAGAAATCTTTCAAGGCCGTCGTTCGAATGCCGCTCACCATCCGTGCAAGATTGCGCGAGCGGGCGGTGTCGAGGGCGCCCCGATTCAACCTGACGGCCTGCGCCATCTTCCGCGAGGAAGCGCCGTTCCTGGCCGAATGGATCAGGTTCCACCAGAATGTGGGATTTGAACACTTCTATCTCTACAACAACTTCTCGACCGACGACTTCAAGGCGGTGCTGGAGCCGTTCATCCAGGAAGGGTTGGTCACGCTTGTCGACTGGCCGCGGCCCGTAGGGCAGTTGTCGGCTTATGAGGATTGCATCCGCAGGCGCTGGCATGAAGCGTTGTGGATCGGATTCTTCGATATCGACGAGTTTCTTTTCGCGCCCGACGGGCGCAACGTGCGCTCCGTTCTCGAAGCTTATCGCGACCTGCCGGGCGTCTGTGTCTGGCAAGCGTATTATGGCTCCTCCGGCCATGTCGAGCGGCCGCGAGGTCCGGTGGTTGAAGCCTATACGATGCGAGCCGGACCCGATATCACGACGGCCAAGACGATCGTCAACCCGCGCCTGGTCTACAAGCCGGGCGTCCATCTATCGAAATTCCTGGTCGGCGAAGGAATGGATACCCATCGACGGGCGATCATGCCCGGCATGCCTCCCAAGCTCGATATCTTGCGGATCAATCACTATTGGTCGCGTTCGCTCGCCGACCTCGATCAGAAAATCCGTCGCGGCGATGCGTCGACTTCCACGTTGCGCGATCGGGATTGGCATTTCGACTTCGAAAGCAAGCTCAACGTCGAGCGCGACGAAGCCATCCTGGCGGCGATGCGGCCCCCCCGCTAAGGCGCCTCAGGCGCCGTCCTCCCGTGGAAGCCTTGCAAATTCGCAGCCAAATATCAGATACGATCGATCGCGGCGGCGAACGGCCTTTGTCGAACGCAGGTGACATGTTCGCGAATCTGCGGCTATAGACGAAGCGGTGGGTATGGGGGATTGCCGTGAAGGCTCTTGTGACCGGGGGCGCCGGCTTCATAGGCTCGCATCTATGCGACCTGTTGCTGGCAAAAGGCCGAGAAGTAACATGTCTCGACAATTTCTCGACCGGCTCGGATGAAAACATCCGCCACCTCTCGGACAATGCGCGGTTCAGGCTGCTGAGGCACGACGTCACCACGCCCCTCGAGGTCGAAGCCGATGAGATTTTCAATCTCGCCTGCCCGGCCTCGCCCGTTCACTATCAGCGCATTCCGATCGAGACGACCAGGACCTGCGTCTATGGAGCGATCAACATGCTCGATCTGGCATACGCTTCCGGAGCCAGGATCCTTCAGGCATCGACATCCGAGGTCTATGGCGATCCGCAAGTCCATCCTCAGACAGAGGCCTATTGGGGCCACGTCAATCCGATCGGGCCGCGCAGCTGCTACGACGAAGGCAAGAGATGCGCCGAGGCGCTGTTCTTCGACTATTGGCGTCAGTCGAAATTACCCATCAAGGTGGTGCGCATATTCAATACCTACGGGCCCCGCATGCACCCGGCGGATGGACGCGTGGTCAGCAATTTCATCGTCCAGGCCCTGCGGAACGACCCGATAACCATCTACGGCGACGGAAGCCACACGCGAAGCTTCTGCTATGTCGACGACCTCGTTGACGCGATGGTTCGGATGATGGCGACGCCCGACGATTTCGTAGGTCCCCTCAACATTGGAAACCCAACGGAAGTCACGATCCTGGAATTGGCGGAACTGGTGTTGAGCCTTGTCGGCGGCAAGTCCAAAATCGAGTTCAAGCCCCTCCCGCAGGACGATCCCCGACAGCGGCAGCCCGACATAGATCTGGCGCGAGCGACGTTGGACTGGTCCCCTCGCGTTGCCCTCCAAGATGGGCTCGGCGAGACAGTCCGCTACTTCCGCCAAATTATCAACGGCAACTGACGGCCGGCGCCGGACAAGCCGGCAACTGAACCTCAGCCCCGCATCTTGCGCAGACGCCAGGCGTCGAGCGTCTCGTCGATGATGCGTTCGGGCACGTGGTCGAGCTCGAACACGGCCTCGATATCGAGCACGTCCAATTGATCGAGGAAACCGGCGGGGGTCTTGCCATGGCGCAGCCGCGCGGCGTCCTTTGCCGTGGTGACGAGGCGCAGCCCCTCCTGCCGGGCAAGCGCCAAGAGGTCGGCAAGCTCGTCCTGGGCGTAGAAATGATGATCCGGAAAGGCGTGCGAAAGCACGACTTCGCCGCCCGTCGCGCTCACAGTGTCGAAGAATTTCTCCGGATGGCCGATGCCGGCGAAGGCAAGGAAGCGGCCCCCGGCAAAGCGCGACGGATCCGCCGGCTCGACATGCGCCAGGAAGATCGGCCGGCCGGCGCGCGCCGCCTGGCGCACGACGCCGTCGGCTGCGGCCCCCTCGCCCATCTTCAGCAAGCCGCTGGTGAAGACCAGTTGATCGACGATTTTGGCGCGAAGCGGTCCGCCCGGGATGACACGGCCGTTGCCGACGCCGAAGCGGGCGTCGACCACGACCAGCGCATAGTCGATATGGACGCGCGCCGACTGGAAGCCGTCATCCATGATCAGGAAGTCGCAGCCATGTTCCTCGATGAGCAGCTTCGCGCCGGCGGCGCGGTTCGCCGTCACCGCGACCGGCGCATGTTCGGCCAGAAGCAGCGGCTCGTCGCCGACATGCTTGGCGGCGTCGTGATGCGCATCGACGACATGCGGCTTGGCGAACGAACCGCCATGACCGCGCGACAGAAAGCCGGGCGTGAGCTGCATGCGCTTGGCCTGTTTGGCCAAGGCGATGGCGACCGGCGTCTTGCCGCTGCCGCCGACCGTAAGGTTGCCGACGCAAAGCACGGGCGCCGCGACCTTCTCGCGCGGCGCGTGGCGCATACGGCGGCCGGCGACCAGCCCGTAGACCGCCGAGGCCGGCGACAGCGCCAGCACGCGCCAGTCCGGCTTTTCCCACCAGAACGGGGGCGCTTCGCTGGTCATTGCGTGGGTTCCACGCAATTTGGTTTTGCGCATGATCCTTTCCAAAAATCGGATTCGATTTTTGGGGTCATGCTCTAGCGTCCGTTCGCGCCTTTCAGGCGCGCCTTGACAACCAGCGGCTGGATGTAGGGCTCCAGCGATTTCAGCGTGCGGGCAAGCGCGCCGCGCATCTCGTCGACGGTGGCTGCACCGGCCGCCATCATTTCGTGGCGCGCCACTTCGTTGGTCAACAGGAAATTGACGGCGCCGGCCAGCATGTCGCGGTCACGCACCAGCTTGGCGCCGCCGCTGTCGAGCAGGCGCTGATAGGCCTCGCGGAAATTCTGCACGTTGCGGCCGGCAAGCACGGCGGTTTCAAGCATCGCCGGCTCGAGCGGGTTCTGGCCGCCTTGCGAGGTCAGCGAGCGGCCGACGAAAGCGATCTCGGTCAGCCGCAGGTAAAGGCCCATCTCGCCGATCGTGTCGCCGAGCAGGATATCGGTGTCGGGCGAGATGCGGTCGCCCTTGCTGCGCCTCGCGACCGTCAGCCCCATGCCCGAAATCTGCGCGGCAAGCGCGTCGGCGCGGTCGGGGTGGCGCGGCACGATAATGGTCAAAAGCCCATGATGGCGCCTGTGCAGGCTGGCATGGACCTCCGCGGCGACGACCTCCTCGCCGTCATGGGTCGAGATCGCCGCCCAGGTCGGGCGATTGCCGATCTGGCGCTGCAGCGTGGCCAGCGTCCGCTCGTCGACCGGCGGCGGATTGGTGTCGACCTTGAGGTTGCCGGAGACGGTGACCGGCCGGGCACCGAGCGCGCGAAACCGTTCGCCGTCGACATCCGACTGCGCGATGACATGGGCGAGGTTCTCGAACAGCGCCTCGGCAACGCCGGCGCGCTTCTTCCACGAGGTGAAGGAGCGGTCCGACAGCCGGCCGTTGACCAGAACCTGCGGCACATTGCGGGCGCCAAGTTCCAGGATGGTCATCGGCCAGATTTCCGATTCGGCGATGATCGCCAGTTCCGGCCGCCAGTGATCGAGGAAGCGGCTTACCGCGGGCTTGAGATCGAGCGGCACATACTGGTGGATGATGCGGTCGCCGAGGCGCTCGTCGGCGACCTTGGCCGAAGTCACGGTGCCTGTGGTCAAGACGATGTTGACGCCATAGTCGAGGATGCTCTCGACCAGCGGCACAACCGCGATCGTCTCGCCGACGCTTGCGGCATGGATCCAGATCACCGGCCCTTCCGGCCGAGGACGGCCGGCTACGCCATAACGCTCGCGGCGGCGGACCCGGTCCTCCTTGCCGCGCGAGGCGCGCCAGGCGACATAGGGTCCGATCAGCGGATAGGCGACCGCCCCCGCATAGCGGTAAGCCGTGAGGGCAGCACGCGCCCAGCGCTCGCTCATTTGGCGCCATCCACGAGGCGATAGGCCTCAGCCGTCGCGGCGTTGAGGGAGGCGGTGACCTCCTGGCGCTTGCGCTCCATCTCGGCATCGTCGGCGTCGGCTGGCACGAAGACCGGCGGGCCGACGATGACCGCGGAGCGGCCGAAAGGCAGGTTGATAGTCGTCTTGTCCCAGCTCTTCTCCAGCACCTTGCGGCGGCTGGTGGCGATGGCCGAGGGCAGGATCGGCCGGCCGGAAAGCCTTGCCAGAAGAACGATGCCAAGCCCGGCGTCGCGCGGCTTGCCGTTGGGTATGTCGGCGATCATGGCGACGTTCTTGCCGTTGGTGAGCGACTTCTTGAGCGCGATCAAGGCCTTGGCGCCGCCCTTGTCGAGATGCCTGGAATGGTTGCGGCCGCCGGAGCCGCGCACCGCCTCGATGCCGAATTTCCCGATCATCAGCGCCTGGAGCTCGGCGTCGGCGCTGCGTGAAACCATGGCGACCAGCGGCCGGCCCTTGGGGTAATAGGCAGGGGTCAGAAGATGCTGGCCGTGCCACAGCGCGATGATGCCGGGTTCAAGATGCGCATAAGCGCCGCCGGCTACCTGGGTCGAGCCTTCGACCAGCGGGCTGGTAAGGCGAATCAGCCGCAGGAACCAGGCGAACAGGTTGGCGATGAAGTTCTTGACGAAACTCGACTGCGCCAACGGCTCGCGGATGCGCCGCCACAGCGTGCGCGTTCCACCGCGTCTGGCGGCGCGCCGCTTGGTCGCCCCTTTCACCGCTTCATGCTCCACCGACGTCAACCGCCGACCTTCGATTCTGGATCGAGCAAACGGTGCAGATGAACAACGAAATAGCGCATATGGGCATTGTCGACACTGGCCTGCGCCTTGGCCTTCCAGACGCCAAGCGCGGTTTGATAGTCGGGATAGATGCCGACAATGTCGAGGGCGTCGAGATCACGGAACTCGGTTCCACCCAGCTTTTTCAGCTCGCCGCCGAACACCAGGTGCAAAAGCTGCTTCTTTCCGTCTTCCACGGCCATGCCGATCCTCGAATATTCATGAGTTTTGTGAAACGTTTAGACCAAAGCAGCCGGTTTTGAAACCGTGGACCGACTCACCCTTGGTCAAGCCCGGCAATGACGCCGGCAAGCACGCCGAGCAGTTCGCCGCTGCCGGCGGCGAGCGCGCCGTGGTTGATCACCTCGCCGGCATAGCGCGGCGGCTTGCCGGCGCGGTCGAGCAATGCGCCGCCGGCCTCGGTGAGGATCAGATCGGCGGCGGCGATGTCCCAGTCATGCGCGCTCGGCTTGACGAAGGTCGCGTCGAGCTTGCCGGCGGCAATCATCGCCAGCCGATAGGCAAGCGAGGGAATGTAAGCCGTCCGGCGCAGCCTGTCCTGCCAGGCTTGCGGCATCAAGTCGACAAGCGGCTTGGGCCCGCCGATATCGACGTTCTGCCCAAGCGGGCGCACATTGATGCGCTTGTCGTTGAGATAGGCTCCCTCGCCCGGCAGCGCCCAATAGGTCTCGCGCTTGGCCGGGCATTCGAGCACGCCGGCGAGCGAGCGCCCGTCCTCGACCACGGCGACGCTGACGCACCAGGAATGCAGGCCATCGAGGAAGCCGCGCGTGCCGTCGATCGGGTCGACAACGAAGGTGCGACGGGCCGACAGCCTGGCATGATCGTCGGCGGTCTCCTCCGACAGCCAGCCATAATCCGGACGCGCCCTGAGCAAGGTCTCGCGCAAATAAGCGTCCGCCGCATGGTCGGCCTCGCTCACCGGCGAGGTACCGCCCTTCATCCACACCTGCGGGTTGTTGCCGAAATAGCCCATGGCGATGACGCCAGCCTCGCTGGCGGCATCGCGCAGCAGAGCGAGATCCTCGCGGGCCTCGCTCGACGTCAGTTGGTCAAGCGCCGGCAAGGGTCATCCCCTCGATCAGGAGCGTCGGCGCCGCTGTACCGAAATTGCGGTCGAGGTCGCTCGCCGGCACCATGTTGAGGAACATGGTCTTCAGGTTCGAGGCGATCGTCACTTCGGCCACCGGATAGGCCAGCGCACCATTCTCGATCCAGTAGCCGGAGGCGCCGCGGCTATATTCACCGGTCACCATGTCGACGCCCTGGCCGAACACTTCGGTGACGAAGAAGCCGCGCTTCAGCGATGCGATCAAATCTTCCGGCGAACGCTCGCCCGGCTCGATAGCGAGGTTGGTCGAGGACGGCGAAACGGACGAGCCGCTGCGCGAACCGCGTCCATTGGTGATGAGGCCGAGCTCGCGCGCGGCTGAGGTCGACAGGAACCAGTGGTTCAAGATGCCCTTCTCGACCATCAGCAGCTTCTCGCCCTCGATGCCTTCGCCGTCGAAGGGGCGAGAGGCCTGGCCACGCCGCCGCAGGGGGTCGTCGGTGACGGTGATGGCGGCCGAAGCCACTTGCTTGCCCATCATGTCGCGCAGGAAGCTGGTTTTTCGGGCGACCGCGGCGCCGTTGATGGCACCGGCGAGATGGCCGGCGATGCCGCGCGCCACACGCGGATCGAACACCACGTCGACCGGGCCGGTCGCCGCCTTGCGGGCGCCGAGGCGGCGCACAGCACGCTCGCCGGCCTTGCGGCCGATGTCTTGCGGCGCGTCGAGATCGGCAAAATGCTGGCGCGAGGAGAATTCATAGTCGCGCTCCATCGCCGTGCCCTGACCGGCAATGACGCTGGTCGAGCGCGAGAAACGCGAGGCGACATACTGGCCGACAAACCCATGCGAGGTGGCGAGCACAAGGCCGCCCAGGCCAGCGCCCGCGCTGCTGCCGGACGAATTGGTGACGCCCTTGACGGCCAATGCGGCTTCTTCCGCGGCAAGTGCCGCTTCCTTCAGCTCGTCAGCCGACACCTCGGTCGAGTCGAAGAGATCGAGATCGCGCAGATTGCGGGCAAGCAGCGCTGGATCGGCGAGGCCCTGGAACGGATCTTCCGGTGAGACCTTGGCCATGGCCACCGCGCGCTCGGCAAGCGCCTTCGGGTCAGACGCGGCGGTGGCCGAGACGCTAGCCACACGCTGGCCGACGAAGACGCGCAGCGAGACATCCTCGCTCTCCGACGATTCGGTACCCTCGACCTTGCCCAGCCGCACCGACACGCCGGCGGAGCGGCCGCGCACCGTCACGGCGTCGGCGGCATCGGCGCCGGCGCGCCTGGCAGCCTCGACGAGCGCCGCGACGCGATCGGTCAATTTCGCTGCGTCGGGCTTGTCGATCATGCGGTTATTCCTGTTTGCTCAAGCGGTCTGTTAACAAGGGCAGTCCGTTAGGAAGGACAGTCCGTCAGGGTGGTCCGTGGTAGGATCGGCCCTGCCGCACCATCATGGATGCTGTCGCACCATCTATTGTTCCGCCGACGCTTGTGCAATGGCGGATGCGGCAATCTCAAGGCAAGCGCCGTGTTCGTGATGGATGCTTTGCCGCGGCGACGCGAAGGCGCGTTACTCGGCGACCGGCGCCCAGATGACATCATCGATCCTGGCGGCTCCCGTCGCAAGCATCACCAGCCGGTCGAAGCCCAGCGCCGAGCCGCTCGCCTGCGGCATGATGGCCAAAGCCGCCAGGAAATCCTCGTCCAGCGGGTAGCGCTCGCCGTAGACGCGCTCCTTCTCGTCCATCTCGGCGACGAAGCGGCGGCGCTGCTCGGCCGGGTCGGTCAGTTCGCCGAAGGCATTGGCAAGCTCGACACCGCAGCAATAGAGTTCGAAGCGCTCGGCAACGCGCGGATCATCAGCGCTCGGCCGGGCAAGTGCGGCCTCCGGAACCGGATAGCCGTAGAGGATGGTCGCCCGCCCCTGCCCCAGCGACGGTTCGATCTTTTCCACCATGACCCGGCTGAACAGGTCGGCCCAGCTGTCGTCGGGCGCGGTGCGCAGGCCGGCGCGGACCAGCGCTTCGTGAAGCGCATCACGGTCTGTGCTGCCGTCGACTGACACGGTCGCCAGAAGGTCGATGCCGGCATGGCGCGTGAAGGCCTCCGCCACGCTCAGCCGTTCCGGCTCGGCGAAAGGATCGGCCTCGCGGCCGCGGAAACGGAAGCTTTTGGCGCCGGCCTTTTCGGCGGCCAGCGCCAGGAATTCGGCGCAATCGGCCATCAGGCGCTCAACTGTATCGCCGACGCGATACCATTCGAGCATGGTGAACTCAGGGTGGTGCAGCGGCCCGCGCTCGCGGTTGCGCCAGACCGCGCCGAGGCTGAAGATGCGCTCCTCGCCGGCGGCGAGCAGCTTCTTGCAGGCGAATTCCGGCGAGGTGTGGAGATAGAGCGGCAGGCGCGATGCGTCCGGCCCGATCGCCTCGGTGGCGAAGGCTGAAAGATGCGCCTCGTTGCCCGGCGAGACCTGCAGCGCCGAGGTCGTCACCTCGACGAAGTCGTGTTCCGCGAACCAGCCGCGAAGGGCGATTGCAATCGCGTTGCGCGCCATCAGCCGTGGCCGGCGATCGGCATGGATATGCGGCGTCCACCAGGGCGAAGCGCCGGTCATGGGCAGGAAAATCGCCGGGAAGGCTGGCGGTTCGGCGCAAGATGCGCTAGGGCGCAGGCGAAGGCCGCCGTCGCCGATTTGTGGCGATCAATGCTTGCGGGCCGAAAAACTCGATTGGGATTGAATACCGTGGTCAAGGTCATCGCCAGTTCCTTACGCAAAGGCAACGTCGTCGATAAGGACGGCAAGCTCTATGTCATCCTCTTTGCCGAAAACATCCACCCTGGCAAGGGCACGCCGGTGACCCAACTCGACATGCGCCGCATCGGCGACGGGGTGAAGGTTTCGGAACGCTACCGCACGACCGAAATGGTCGAGCGCGCCTATGTCGAGGAGCGCGAGCATACCTTCCTCTACGCTGACGGCGAGGGCTTCCATTTCATGAATCCGGAAAGCTACGACCAGGTCGTGGCTCCCGAAAGCGTGGTCGGCGACATGGCTCCCTATCTGCAGGAAGGGATGGCCGTGCAGCTGGCGCAGTTCAACGACGTACCGATCTCGCTGGTGCTGCCGCAGCGCGCCACGTTCGAGGTGGTCGATACCGAGCCGGTCACCAAGGGCCAGACGGCGTCTTCCTCCTACAAGCCGGCCATGCTCTCCAATGGCGTGCGCACGGCCGTGCCGCCGCACATCTCCGCCGGCACGCGCGTGGTGGTGATGACCGCCGACGGCTCCTACGTCGAACGCGCCAAGGACTGAGCCCTACGGCAGCCCAATCGCCCGTGGCTCGCCTGCGACGAGGCGAGCCGGCCATCGGCATGTTTTGCCAGTCTGCTTTGCGCCTGATCTCGGCCGTATAGATCAGCTTTGCCGTTTCCTGAATGCTGACGTCAAACACAGCCAGCGGTTGCTACCTGACTTTGACGACGACCTTGCCCTTGGCACGCCCTGTTTCGACATAAGCCAGAGCCTCGTTGGTCGATTCGAAAGGAAAGACCCGATCGAGGACCGGGCGGATCGCTCCGGATTCGATAAGAGCGGTGATCTTGCTCAACTGGTAACCCTGCGCCCACATGAAAAGGAACGAGTAGTTCACGCCGCGGCGCCTGGCCTTGGTTCGAATGCCGCGACTTAGCAGGCGCAGCAGCGTCCTCAGCACCAGGTTCAACCCCTTTTCCCTGGCAAATTCGGGATCCGGCGGGCCGGAGATGGAGATGAGCTTCCCGCCTGGTTTCAGCACGTTCAGGGATTTTTCGAGCGTCTTGGCGTCCTGGCTGTTCAAGACGACATCGTAGCCCGACAAGACGTTCTCGAAGTCGTCTTTCCTGTAGTCGACGACGACATCGGCGCCGAGACCCTTGACCAGACCGGCGCTTGCCGCGCTGACCGTCGTCGCAACGGTCGCGCCGAGATGCTTTGCCAGCTGGATGGCGAATGTGCCGACGCCGCCGGAGCCGGCCTGGATGAAGACCTTCTGTCCTTTCCTCAGGTTCGCCCTTTCGACGAGCACCTGCCAGGCGGTCAGGCCGACCAGGGGGATCGAGGCCGCCTCTTCCATGCTGAGGTTCTTGGGTTTCAAAGCCACGTCGGCTTCATCCATGGCGATGAACTCGGCGAATGCGCCGATCCGGCCATCGCGCGCCCGCGCATAGACATCGTCGCCGGGTTTGAACTTGCGGACTTTCGATCCCGCGCGGATAACCGTCCCAGCAACGTCGTGGCCCAGAATGAAGGGCCGGCGATAAGGCAGGATGAGCTTGAACTCTCCGGTTCTGATCTTGGAATCCAGGAGGTTCAACCCTGCGGCGTGGACCTCGACCAGGACATCGCTGTCCCCGACGTTCGGCACGGGCATTTCGGCCAACCGCAGCATGCGCTTCTTGTTATATTTATCGACGACAAATGCCTTCATGGCAGTGACTTTCTGAAAAATGTTTCTTGATGTTCCGGGACCAGTCAAGCCGTCCCGAGACAGGCGTCAGGCCTCGAGGAAGGCCAGGGCTTTCGGGACGAAATCGGCATGGTTCTGGAAGACCCCGCCATGCCCGGCATCCCTGTAGATCACCAGTTGCGCCCCCGGTATGCGCCGGGCGAGATCGAAGGTGTTGCTGCTCGGCACCATCCTGTCGTGATCGCCGTTGGCAACCAAGGCAGGAATGCGGATGGCGCTCAGATCCTGCGGCGCCTGCAGTCCGTAAGCCTTGATCGCCTTGAGCTGCGCGCCGAACGCGCCCAGCGATATCGGCTTGTCCCGGTCGGCATGGCGCTCCGTCAGCCGTTGCAGGAAGGCCTTGGCGGCGCGGCGCCCATTCGGCGTCGTCGTGAAGAAGAGGTAGTATTTTGGATCGCGAAACGTCAGCGCGCCCTTGATCATGTCCACGATCGTCAGCGGCGTCACCTTGTCGATGCCTTCGCCACCGGCCGGACCGGTGCCGGCAAGGATCAGTTTGCGCACAAGCCCGGGTTCGGTCAGGACGATCTCCTGCGCCACGAAGCCGCCGAGCGAAAAGCCGAAGAGATCGACTTCCTCGAACCCCAAAGCCCTGACGAAGGCGACCGCATCGCGCGCCATCCCGGCGATGGTCGACGGCGTTTTGCCACCCGAAGCGCCAATGCCTCTGTTGTCGAAGGCGATCACCCGCCGGCTCTCTGCGAGGCCGTCGACGATGCGCGGATCAAAATTGTCCAGCTGGGCAGCGAGATGGTTGAGCAGGATCACCGGCACGCCCGTCTTGGGCCCGAGCTCCCGGTAGACAAATGCCGTGCCGTCGACATCGACGGAGCGCGTTGGCGTGTCCTGGAACGATGCCGGTGAGTGCGGCGACCGACTGAATGTAAGTGGCATGCTCGACTCCTCCGTCCCGTGCCGCCTGATCAAGTGTGTGGTGGTTGCCAGTCGCATGTGCGTGAAATCCTTCGCCGAATTGCTGTTCAGACCGGGAGGCGGAACTGTTTTCGCAAGCTCTTGTCGAATATGCCTGCAGGGGCAAAGCGGCGCAGGAGGCTGACCTGCCGCGCGGCTTTGCCCGCCGTGTAGCGCCGTCGCGGATGGGCATCGGTCGCCGCCTTGACGACCACCTGGGCCACCACCTCCGGCCGATCGGCTTTGGGCATCACATCGCTCAGCAGCGCCTTGAGCCCGGCTCGAGCCTGATTGTATTCCTTCAACAGAGAATCCGGCTCGATGCCGTTCTGGTCGAAGACGGTACGCACGAATGCCGGCTCGATGACCGAGACACGAATATTGAAGGCACGAACCTCGTGATCGAGCGATTCCGAATAGCCCTCAAGCGCGTGCTTGACCGCCGAATAATACGCTGAATACGGCGCCGGCACCAAACCCAACACCGAGCCGATGTTGACGATGCGGCCTTCGCCACGCCGCCGCATCGACGGCAAAACCGCATTGGTCATGCGGATGACACCGAACAGGTTGACGTCGAACAGCGCCTGCACCTGTGGAACCGAGAATTCCTCGGCGCCCCCAAGCAGACCGACACCGGCATTGTTGACCAGGAGATCGATCCGACCGGTCTGCGACAGCACCGTCGAAACGAGTGCGGTGACGGCCTCACCGTCGGTCACGTCGCATGCCAGCATCGTCACCCCGTCCGGGCCATTGTCGGCCTTGCGGCGGCTTGTCCCAAAGACAGTGAATCCCGCCCTCACCAAAGCCTCGGCGCTGGCGCGGCCGATGCCCGAAGAGGCTCCGGTCACGATTGCAGTTCTTCCCGAATTCGCTTTCATTTCGTGCTCCAAAATCGTGAGGGCTAGCTTTTCGCCACCAATTGAATTACACTCATAATATCAGATTACGCTCATAATGCAATAGCAGAAAGGAAACGCAGCCATGCGCTATGAAAAGGGCCGAAAGGACGCCTCACGCGGCCGGATCATGGAGGCCGCCGCCGACCGGTTTCGCGGTGACGGGATCGCGGCCTCCGGACTGGCGACCATCATGAGCGACGCCGGCCTGACCAACGGTGCCTTCTATCCGCACTTCCAATCCAAGGCGGAACTTGTGCGCGAAAGCGTGGCGGCGGCGATGGAGCTTCAGGCGCAACAAATACGGGAAGCGTTGGCCGCCGGTGGCCCGGAAATGGCCATGGAGGCGTATCTGTCGGCCGAGCACCGAGACAATCCGGGAAAGGGCTGTGCCTCCGCCGCGCTGCTGCCGGAGATTACGCGTCAGCCGCCTGAAACGCGCGAAGTCTATACCGACCGCTTGCTGGTCTTGGTGCGCGAGTTGGCCGATGCGCTTCCGCAGAGCAAGGACCCGGAACGCGCGGCGCTGGCTATCTTTGCGACGCTCATCGGCACGCTTCAAATGGCGCGAGCCGTGGAAGGCACGGCGCTGTCGGATCGCATACTCGCGGCGGGCAAAGATGCGGCGCGGAGCTTGATCCAGCCGCTTCAGGAAGCACCGGCGCCTTGAGGTGGGGAGCCGGGCCAGTCATAAGTCTGGCTTGGGCATGAAGCAGCCCGCATCGAGGCGGGCGCATCCGTCCGCTTCTCGCCCCTTTCATCGCGAAAACGGACGGTTCGAACTACTGTCCCGAAAGGGACGATATCAGCACGTATCCGCGGGTTTTGTTCTCGTTGTCGCTGTCGACCGTGTTCATCGCTGCGAACAGGTCGGCCGTTTTCACCCACACTGGCGGATATTTGTAGCGAGCGACATCGAGGATCAGGAACCTGTCCGCTTTCTCGTCGTAAGCGGCGAGCGGGGATATATGCCCGCCCTTCTCCTGGCCCATTGCCTTGCGCAGATAGTTGACGATGACGAAGTGTCCGGCCTTGGAAAGGAAGGAACTGGCCTGGGTCCGAAACTGCTCAGGACTGGCGTCCGACGCATGGCGGACCTCGGCCTTGATCGGCTGCGTGGAAACAATGGCCCCGATCTGGTCGAGCGTCATTCCCTGCTCGTCCAGGACCTGGCGAGGAAGAATGGCCTCCGTGCGCTCGTTCAGGACATTCTCCTGTGTGAACGTTCTATAGGGTTCGTATTCGGGCACCGCGGGCGCCGGAACGTTGAGCGCGTTCAGCACCATGACGATGCTAGCCACGCCGCAATAGGCTTGCGTCTTTTGTGTGAGAAAGTTGCTCGCGAGAGGAAAATAGGCTTCCTTCGCCGTGCTCTCGGCAAGAAAGCTCTCCCCGGAAGGAGAACTGAATCCCGTCAGATTGTCCGGAAGCTTCAGCGTCTCCGAGAACGCGCTGGGTGCAATCAATAGAAATGCTAGCAAGAGCGAATAGAAACGCGCAGACATGGTGACCCTCCGCCCGGTCAAGAAAAGCATCGAGGGATGCTATCAGCATTCGCAACCCAACGCACGTCGATCTGCCGGCGCGCCCGCCAGGCGGGGCCAATTGGCCAGCCACAATATCAGGCGGTCGTCTCCACCGGCAGGCCGGCGGCTTTCCATTCCGGCATGCCGTCCTCGAGGCGGCGCGCCGAATGGCCGAGCGAGCGCAGCGCGGCCACTGCCTCGAAGGACATCACGCACCACGGGCCGCGGCAGTAGGCGACGACTTCGCGACGGGTAGCGGCACCAGCTGACCAGGCCCTGACTTCACCTAGCGGGACATTGATCGCGCCCGGCACATGGCCGAGCGCGAACTCGTCCGCCGGACGGACGTCGATCAGCGTCACCACTCCATCGCGCATCAGTTTCCGGAGCTCGTCGCGCGTAACCGGCCGCATGTCGTCGCGCGCGTCGAAATAGCCGCGCACGATGCGGTCGACCTCGGCAAGGTGACGCTCGGCGACGGTCCGCACCGACGCAAAAGCGGAGAGCACGCTCTCATCCACGAGAGCGTAGTGCACGAACTTGCCGTCTCGTTCGGCCGAGACGATGCCGGCGCGGCGCAGCGCCTGCAAATGCTGCGAGATATTGGCGACCGGTTGGCCGAGCTTGGCGGCGAGAGCCTCGACGCTGCGCGCGCCTTGCGCCAGGTGCTCGATCATCTCAAGGCGCAGCGGATGGCCGAGCGCCTTGGCGACGATCGCGAACTGTTCGTAGAGTGCCTGCTTCGGATTGCGGATTGACATTGGCCTTTCAGCGACGCATCGTCATTCAACAGAATTATTGAATGATAGTTTCGACCTGCTGTCAAGCTGGGCGGCTCGCGCGGTTGCCCATTCGGAGGAAGCAATGATTCTCAGGCAGTTCCTGCACACCGACCCCGTCGCCGCTTCCTATCTGTTCGGCTGCGGCGGCAAGGCGTCCGCGGCGGTCGTCGATCCTGTCGGCGACATCGCGCCTTATATCGCTGCGGCGGATGCCACGGGCATGCGCATCCTCTATGTCGTCGACACGCATATCCATGCCGACCATATCTCGGCGGGGCGAACGCTCGCAGAGGCGACCGGCGCCGACTACGTGCTGTTCGAAGGCGCCGAAGCTGGCTTCCCGTTCCGGCGCGCGAAGGACGGCGAGGTGCTGGAGCTCGGCAATGTGACGGCGACGGTCATGCACACGCCGGGCCACACGCCGGAGCATCTGAGCCTTTTGGTCACCGACCGGACACGGTCGGCCGAACCGTGGTTCGTGCTCACCGGACACACGCTGATGGTCGGCGATCTCGGCCGTACCGAGCTTGCATCAAGCGCCGAGGACGGGGCGCGCTCGCTCTATGCCAGCGTGCGCCGGCTGAAGGAATTGCCCGACCATATCGAGGTGCTGCCCGGCGCCTATTCGGGCTCGGTCTGCGGGCGCTCGCTGAGCGGCAAGCCGACATCGACCATCGGCTTCGAACGTCGCTTCAACAAGGCATTCCGCATCGATGACGAGGACCAGTTCATCGCCGCCATGACTGCCGATATTCCTCCCCCGCCACCTGATGCGGCCCGGACCCGGGCTGTCAACGCCGGGGCGAAACCTTGAGCACAGCGGCGCCTGCCGTCGCGCTCGGCCTCAAGGCCAACTGGAAGCAGTTCGCGCTGCTGGTGCTGATCAACGCTTTCGTCGGCGGCATGGTCGGCATCGAGCGGACCGTGGTGCCGCTGATCGGCGCGGAGGAATTCGGCGTCGCCTCGACCACGCTGGTCGTCTCCTTCATCGTCAGCTTCGGCGTGGTCAAGGCCTGCGCCAATCTCGTCTCCGGGCAGCTCGCCGACATATGGGGCCGCAAGCGGGTGCTCATCCTCGGCTGGCTGTTCGGCCTGCCGGTGCCATTCATCATCATCTGGGCGCCGAGCTGGGGCTGGATCGTCGCGGCCAACGCGCTGCTCGGCATCAACCAGGGGCTTGCCTGGTCGATGACGGTAATCATGAAGGTCGACCTCGTCGGGCCGAAATCGCGAGGGCTGGCCGTCGGCCTCAACGAGTTCGCCGGCTACCTCGCCGTCGGCGTCACCGCTTTCCTCACCGGCTATCTGGCGAGCCGCTACGGGCTGCGTCCGGTGCCGATCTATCTCGGCGTCGGCTATGCAGTCGTCGGTGCCGCGCTGTCGATCCTGCTTGTGCGCGACACGCGCTCGCATGTGCGGCTGGAGCTTTCAAACCATGCAAAACAGGCTTCGCCGCTCTCCTTCCGCGAGATATTCATGCTGACCTCGTTCGGCGACCGCAACCTTTTCGCCGCATCGCAAGCCGGCCTGGTGAACAACCTGAACGACGGCATGAGCTGGGGGCTGTTCCCGCTCTTTTTCGTTGCCAATGGGCTCGGCATCGAGCGCATCGGCATCCTCAAGGCGGTTTACCCGGCGGTGTGGGGCATCTGCCAGGTCGCGACCGGGCCGTTAAGCGATCGGCTGGGCCGCAAGGGGCTGATCGTCGCCGGCATGTGGGTGCAGGCGGCGGGGCTTCTCACTACCGCGATGACGCGCGATTTCGGCTGGTGGCTGGTGGCGAGCCTGCTCCTCGGCCTCGGCACGGCGATGGTCTATCCGAGCCTGATCGCGGCGGTGTCGGATGCATCGCATCCGTCCTGGCGGGCACGCTCGCTCAGCGTCTACCGCTTCTGGCGCGACCTCGGCTATGCGATCGGGGCGTTGTCCGCCGGCCTGATCGCCGACTTCTTCGGCTTCTCCGCGGCGATCACGGCCGTTGCCGTGCTGACCTTCCTGTCGGGCGCGATCGTCGCCGTGGCGATGCGGGAGACGCGTGCCGCCGCCCCGGTTTCGGCGCCGGGCGATGGTTAACACCGGCGCCGAACAAGGTTTCCGTTTACGATATCGTAAGCTTGTTGCTGCGGGGCATCCGCCGGTCCGCTACAATCGCGGCAGTTGAATTTTCCTCGAGATCGCACATGAGCAACCCGAACCGCATGCCGTGGGTGGACACGGCCAAAGGCCTTTCCATCATCCTGGTGGTGATGATGTATTCGGCCTACAACACCGGCGAGTACACCGGCGGCGTCGGCTTCCTGCATTATGTCATCGGTTTCGCGACACCGTTCCGCATGCCGGAATTCTTCCTGATCTCGGGCCTGTTCCTGTCGCAGGTGATCGACCGGCCGTGGCGGCGCTATGTCGACCGCCGCGTCGTCCACTATCTCTATTTCTACGTGCTGTGGGCCATCATCTCGATCGGACTTAAGATCGGCATCTTCAGCCGCGATCCCGCCGGCATGCTGCATGACCTCGCAATGGCTGTTGTCCAGCCCTACGGCGTCCTGTGGTTCATCTACATGCTGGCGGTGTTCGGGGTCGTCATACGCGTGCTGCGCGACCTTCGCGTGCCGCACTGGATCGTCATCCCGCTCGCTGCGGCGCTGCAGATGTGGGCGCCAAAGCCGGACAGCTACGCCCTCGAGCAGTTCGCGGCCTATTTCGTGTTCTTCTATCTCGGCTTCGTCCTGGCGCCGCTAATATTCCGGCTGGTGGAATGGACGCAAGCCCGGCCGGCGATCGCCGTTGCGGGCCTGCTCGCCTGGGCACTCGTCGACGGCCTGCTCGTCTACTCGCCGGGTTACGCCATGCAGCCTGTCGGCATGCAGATGGGCCTGGCGGCATGGCCGCCGCTGCATCTTGCGCTTGCCGTTGCCGGTGCGGTGGCGCTGTGCGCCGCCGGCGGTTTCCTGTCGAAATTCGCCTCGATGGAATGGCTGCGCTGGCTGGGCGAACATTCACTGGTCGTCTATGTCGCCTTCACCATCCCGATGTCGCTGTTCCGCGGTGCGGCACTTGCGAGTGGCCTTCTGACCGACACCGGCATGCTGAGCCTCGCGGTATTGCTCGTCTCGGTCATCAGCCCGGTGGTGCTCTACTTCATCATCAAGCGCATCGGCTTCGGCGCGTTCCTGTTCGAGCGGCCGGCCTGGGCGCATGTCGACGGGCCGAACGCCGCGAAGGCCTCTAACAAGCCTATGACGCGGCCGGTGCGCGAGGCGGCCTGATCAGGCCGCCTCGTATCCGGCCATTGGTCACTTGCCGGAATCGTATCCGGGGCGGCGCACGGCCTTGATCTTACCGCTGCTGCCGCCACCGCAGAAGAAGCAGCCGCCACCATCGGATTCCAGTCCCGACACGCCAGAGGGCATCGCCACCTCCTGGAGCACGTCGCCCGTCTCGGGATCAATGCGCAGCAGATCGCCTTCCTCCCCTTCCCAAGTGGCATGCCAGAGCTCGCCATCGACCCAGGTGACGCCGGTGACGACGCGCTTCGATTCGATGGTGCGGATCACCTTGCCGGTCTCAGGATCGATCTGATGGATCTTGTGGGCCCTGTATTCGCCGACCCAGAGCGAACCTTCGGCCCAGGCAAGCCCAGAGTCACCGCCATTGCCAGGGGCTGGAATGGTGGCGACGACCTTGCCGGTCTTCGGGTCGACCTTGTGGATGCGGTCCTCTCCGATCTGGTAGAGGTGCTCGCCGTCGAAGGCTGTGCCGGCATGCGCGGCTACATCGATCGACTGCACGATCGCGCCGCTTTCGGGATCGAGAGCGTTCAGCTTGTCGTCGCTCGCGAACCAGACATTCTTACCGTCATAGGTGACACCGTTGACGCGTTCGGCGCCGGGAAAGGGTCCGTATTCACGCAGGATTTCGGCGGCTGCTCGTTTCATTATTGTCTCCATCGATCTGAACAATGTCTCAGGTTCCGCGCATGTCTCTTTCCCGAAACCGGAGGCCACTTTCGGGAGACATGCTTAATCGCTCGGCAGCGGGCCCGGGAGTAACAAGACAGTCGGGAATCCGGTTACCGGCGGCATCATCCAGCGGCGCGCCCGGCCGCGGCCGACCGCCTGCACCTTGTCCTGCGCCGAGAGCTGCTCCAGTGCGCGCTGGACAGTGCGCGCGCTGGCGCCAAGGGCGATCGCCAGCGCCGAGCTAGACCAGACCTCGCCGTCGGTCAGGAAGGCGAGCACGGCGCCATGCTCGTCCTCGACCGGCGGCGCGAGCACGACGACCTCGGCGGCGCTCAGCGGCGTGAGCGCGAAACCGGCGGCCGTCGCATTGATCTCGGCGAACGCGGCGAGTTCGGCGCGCAAGCGTCCCATTTCGACCCTGAGCCGCGCACGGTGCGACTCGTCGACATGCTTCGCCCGGAAGGCGCGCTTCAGCAGCACCTCGCGCGATGCATCCGCCGGCCACGCCTCGGCAAGCGTGCGCGCCAGCGTAAACAGCACGGGCCGGGTCGCCAGCGAAACGACCACGTCGGCTTCGCGCACGACATTGCGGCAGGCATCGACGACCAGCGCGCCCGAGGCCAGCAGCGCTTCGACCTCGTCAAGCAGCAGCTGCTTTTCCGAACCCCGCGCGATCAGTCGGCCGACCGGCGTGTTCAGGACCAGCGACGCCGCTTCGACTTCCGCCCTCAATGCCGGGATGTTGGCTTCGTAAGCGGCGAGCGATGCCCGGCCGAATGCCGAGCGCGCCGCCTTTGTCCTGAGGCGCCGAACCGCGATGCCGGCGGCGGCCAATTCATGCGCGACGCGGGCGACCGGCGGCAACGGCGCCGGATCGAAGTCCGAAAGCAGGCGCTCGGCCTCGTCGAGGCGGCCGATCAGGATCAGGCGGCGCGCCTCGAGGCTGCCGGCATAGGCGGCATTCAGCCGGTCGCCATGTGCGGCAAGCGTAGCGCGCGCGGACCGCAAGGCCTTCTCCGGCCAGCCAAGGTCGCGCGAGACCAGCGCGATCTCGGCCTCGGCGACGACGCAGCGTGCACGCGCCACCGCTTCCCTCGGGCTGAAGGCGCGGGCGGCGTCCTTCAGCAGCGACTTTGCCTTGGCGAAATCGCCGAGCTGCGCCATCGCGATGCCGCGAAGCGCCAACGCCGGCGCGTCATCGCGCAGCGCAACGCGCTTCAGGGCGCCGAGCGGATCACCAGCGGCAAGCGCGCGGCCGGCGGCGTTGATCAGCGAGTCCATGCCATCGCCTCAAGGCCCGCCGCAGCAAATCGCGTCACACTTGTAACTCTCACCATCGCACTGTGCGGCCCTATGTCTGTCCGTGTCACCCCCCAACCAAACCCAAGAACGGGACAAGAGCAATGACCCAACACATGAAGACACCGCCGGTCGTTTCGCAGGAAGCATGGGAAGGCGCTTATGAAGAGATGCTGGTGAAGGAAAAGACCCTGACCCGCGCCCGAGACGCGCTTGCGGCCGAACGCCGCCGCATGCCGTGGATGGAAGTCAAGAAGGACTATGTGTTCGAAGGCCCGAACGGCAAGGTGAGCCTGCTCGATCTGTTCGAAGGCCGCCGCCAGCTCGTCGTCTACCGCGCCTTCTTCGAGCCGGGCGTCTTTGGCTGGCCGGAACATGCCTGCCGCGGCTGCTCGCTCGGCGCCGACCAGGTCGGCAACCTCGCGCATCTCAACGCCCGCGACACCACGCTTGCCTATGCCTCGCGCGCGCCACAGGCCGACATCCAGCGGCTGAAGCAGCAGATGGACTGGAAGATGCCCTGGTACACCATCACCGACAGCTGGGATAAGGATTTCGGCGTCGACGAATGGCATGGCCACAACGTCTTCATCCATGACGGCAAGCGCATCTTCCGCACCTATTTCGTCAACAACCGCGGCGACGAAGCGTTTGGCACCGTGTGGAGCTATCTCGACATCACCCCGCTCGGCCGCCAGGAGGTGTGGGAGGATTCGCCCGAGGGCTATCCGCAGACCCAGACCTACAAGTGGTGGAATTGGCACGACAGCTATGAGGAAGGCGCCGCCCCCGACCAGAGATGGGTCGAGGTGTCGGATGCCGGCGAAGCGGCGTTCCGCAACAAGAGCGCCTGAGCGTGATGCGGCTCCGGCGACGCGAACCGCGCGCCGCCGGAGCCGATTGCTTCGCCCTTGTTCCTATGGGCCGGAAAAACCAGACCGCTTCAGAAGGTGGATATCATGAGCATCGAAAACCCCGCCCCTCGGCTGAGCGGCTTCGGCCTCGCCGACTGGCTTTGCCTCGCTGCGGCGCCGACCTTCGCCATTATGGCGCTGCTGACGGCTGCTTATGGCGGTCATGACATGATGTGCATGTCCGGGGCTGGAGCCTCGATGCTCGGCGGCATGGCGCCGATGTATCTGTTGATGGCGGCGTTTCATCTCGCGCCCTGGCTGCGGCTGGTGGCGAGGCGGGGTGAGATCTCCGTCAAGCGCCGCATGGCCTGACGACAACTGAGAAATCGAATGCCCGACCCGCTGCCCTCCAGGTCTTGACGAAAACAGGCGCGCCTGTTTGAGACATTGGAGCAAGTGGAGACATTTGCTCCATGGGGGATGAGCAAGCGGTGGGCAGGCTTTGAAGCGCGTTTTTCGATTGCTTGCCGCGGCGATCATCACGTTCGGTGTGACCGGATGCACCAGCATTTCCTACTATGCGCAGTCGTTGGAGGGTCATGTCGAGATCATGGCGGCGCGCAAAAATGTCGGAAAACTGATCCGTGATCCTTTGACGCCCAAGGCGCTGCGCACCAAGCTGACGTCGGCGAGCGCCATACGCCGCTTTGCCACGGAAGAACTGGCGCTGCCCGATAACAATAGCTACCGCAGCTATGTCGACGTCGGTCGGAACGATGTGACCCTGGCGGTCTTTGCCGCGCCGCAATTCTCTCTCGCGCCGATAACATGGTGCTTTCCGGTGTTCGGCTGCGTTCCCTACAAGGGTTATTTTTCTCGCAAAGACGCGCTCGAAAATGCTGCTGAGCTGCAGCGACAGGGGCTGGATGTCTATGTGACAGGTATCACGGCATATTCCACGCTGGGCTGGTTCAGCGACCCGCTGCTGAGCACCATGCTCCGTCAGAACGACACCTATCTCGCAAGCCTTGTCTTCCATGAGCTGGCGCATCAGAAAGTCTATGTGAACGGCGACTCTGCGTTCAACGAGGCTTTCGCGGTTGCCGTCGAAACCAGCGGTACAAGGAAATGGCTCCGCGCCGCCGGCAATCGCGCCGGATTGCGCAGCTACGAGATCGACCGCAAGCGCAGGGCGGATTTTCTCGGACTGATATCGAAAACGCGGGACGAATTGAGGCAGGTCTACGGAAGTCCCCGTACCCCCGAGCAGATGGCGGCCGCCAAAGCAGCGGCCATCGGCAGGCTGCGGGGGCGCTACCGGCAGATGCGCGACAAGCGCTGGGCCGGCTACCGCGGATACGACGCCTGGTTCGACAGCCCTATCAACAACGCGAAGCTCGCGGCGACTGCCGTCTACGGTGAAGAGGTTCCGGCGTTTCTTCGCTTGTTCGACTTGTGTTCCGGCGATTATCCAAGATTCTATGCTTCCGTTCGACAGATCGGGAATTTGCCCGCACCTTCCCGTGCTGAAGCGCTCAGGACCGCGGCTACGTGTAATTGACCTGAACTTGCGCAGAGCCAGCAACTGCGCGGTGCTGTCGCTAACCGGCTCGGAAGCCGACGTCGACGATCGATGCTTGGCCGGCTGTCCGGCGGCGCCGTCGCTCCCGAACACCGGAACCGCTCCGTTGTCTCGTTACGTTGTGTTTAGCTCCGCCATGTAAGGAATTCGGCATGCAGGGGCAGCAAGCTGATGTTGGACAATTACGAGTTGGACGGGTTTGGCGTGATCCACCAGATCGACTTCACACCGATCAAATATGACAAGAAATACATTTCCTACTACGAGGACCTGAGCGACCGGACCATCAAGCTCGGATATCAGCGGCTTGGCTGGGTGCTGGGCATTACCAGCGAGATCCCTCGCTCGGTGCTGGAGATCGGATACGGCACGGGCACGTTCATCGAAGCCGCCAAGATTACCGGGGTCGCCGACTGCGCCGGCTGCGATATCGCTGAATTTCCCCTGCCGAAGGGCATCCGCTTTGTCGATTGGGATCAGGCGCTCGCCGGCTCATGGGATCTCGTCGCCATGTTCGACGTGCTCGAGCACATCCCGGATCTCGGTTTCCTCTCCCGCCTTCAGGCTCGCCACCTGGCCATCGCCGTCCCTTATTGCCGCTGGCGCGAGCTCGGTGCCGACGGTGACAGCTGGTTTCGCCAGTGGCGCATGCGCCTACCCAACGAGCACCTGCACCATTTCGACCGCGACTCGCTGGTGGCGCTCCTCGCGGCCAGCGGCTTTCAATGCGTGACGCTGAACTGCTTCGAGGACGGGATCAGACTCCGACCCGGAGAAGCGGGTCCGAATATTCTATCGGGCTTCTTCAGGAAACTGTAAGCCGGCTAGGACCGATCGGCCTGACATCATACCGCAACCGAGGCGGCACGCTGATGTTGGACAACTACGAGGTGGACGGGGTTGGCGTGATCCACCATTTGCCGATCTTTCAGTCCGTGGCGGACGGGACCAGGTCTAGCCGCGGGACGAACTCTTCCAACGAATCGTCAAGCAGCGGCGGTTCTTCCTCGGCCTCCTGCTTGGGCTCGACCATCAGAAGGCCGACAACGACCAGCGCCAGGGAGACCCAGGTCAGAGCTGGTATCGACTCTCCGAGCAACAGCATGCTCCAGCCTATGCCGGCTGCCGTCCCCGCATAGGCGTTCTGGCTGGCGAAGACGGCGCCCGTGGTGGTGATCAACACAATAAAGAGCAGCATCGCCAAATTGCCGGCGGCAGCCATCAGCACGACGATGATGCCAAGCCGACCGGTCAATAAATCAAACGGTATGAAGTCCTGATAAAAAGTAGCAAGTGGGATCAGCATCAAAACCGAAACAACGAGCGTGATGCCGAACAGGGCGACGTTATCGATGCTGGCGGGTTTGAACTCCGAGAGGTAAATATCTTCGGTCGCGTAAGTGACGGGGATTACAAGAGCAACTGCAAGCCACAGCCAACTGGTGGCCATTTCCCCGGGCTCTCCGTAGAGGAGTATGATGAAGATGCCGACGAGACCCAATCCAAGCCCTAAAAAGCGCTTCAAGTTCGGAGCTTCGGTCCGCATCATGGCGGCGAACAAGAAGACGGCAAATCCCTCGAGCACGATGACAATGGAGACGATAAAAGCTGGAAGCTTGCTTGCTACCCAATAAACCAGGACTTGGTTGATCACGGAGCTGATAAACGCAAAACCAAGGATGAACTTCCAATCCGTTCGCGTGAGATCCTTGAGGCTCGGCATTGTCTTCCGCTTCACGCTTATCCCGATGCAGAACACAGCTCCGATGATGTCAATAAGGATTGCCAATCCGACAGGATGGGCCTCGACAAGCGATGCCATCTTGGAAAGTGGCACGACAACGCCCCATAACCCACCGCATGCGAGCAGCAGCAGAGCGCCACGAAACGTGCGGATGTTCTGCCGCATCTTTCGCTCGCGCTCGTAGACCTTCTGGGCCATTGTCGCGAACACCGTGGCGAGCTTGCCGAGACCATCTGTACGGCTTGCCACATCGCGGATGCCGAGCTTCGAAGGATTGAACCGCCCGGTTTCCAGGGTGGCGGCCGCCTTGGTCAGCTTGGCCACCTGCCGCAGATATTCCGTCTCAACGTCGCGGAGTCTTTTCTTCTCTATGCAGGTGGCAACGCGTGCCTTGAGAAGAGCGAGTTCAAAGTTCTTGGGCAGAAAGTCCTCGGCGCCAAGTTCAATCGCCTTGACGACGCTGCTCATCTCGTCATCGAGTGCAGAGATCACGATGACCGGCACATCCCGAGTCCTGGACGACGCCTTGAGGCTCTTGAGCACCTCGAAGCCATCCATCACCGGCATTATGATATCGAGAAGAATGAGATCGAAGCTTTCGCCCGCAAGACGGTCGAGCGCCTCGCGGCCACTCTCAACCGCCTCGGCCTGATGTCCGAGCGCTTCGACCGACTTCTTGAGCTTGATCCTTATGGTCCGGGAGTCGTCTACAATAAGGATCTTGCCTTGGCTACTCACGACGCCCTCCCAAACCGAAGATCTCTCGAAGCTCCGTGATGGCCACATCGAAGGCATTCCGCGCGTTATCGATCTGCAGCAAATCCGGTGGTTCCCCACTTTCGCAGCGCCGCTCCAGTCGAGCGCAGATTTCGGCGAGGTCGTTGGCCCCCATGTCCCTGGCGTTGGACTTGAGAGAATGCGCGGCCCTGCGGGTAGCAGCTAGGTCCGAGGCCCCGGCGGAAACCTGCAAGTCCTGCATGATGGAAGGCCCTTCCTCGAGGAAGGACTCCACCAGTTCCACAAGGTCAGATTCCCCCCCACCTACAAGCTCGCGAAGCTTTGCAAGCGCCCCTCTTTCGATAGCCAAAACGACCCCCAATGTGCCGCTATCTCCAGGCTCCTCAGCCCAGACCGCGAGCTTCTCCAGTTTGTTATTGAAGTGAGATAGAAAATCGAACCACGTTCCGAGATTAACAATGTCCCCATGCGCTCAAGAAGACGGAATATCGCAGCTATTCTAATTTAGCGGTAGCGCATAATTCGAAAAACAATGCCGCCACGGCGCCTAGGGTTATCGCGCCAGGCCCCTAATTTGCCCCTTCACGGCCCCAGTATGCCGGGCACCGCGAAATCCCTTGCAGTGCCAGCGGGTCTGCGCCCACCAGCTAGCACCGCCTTATGCAACGAGGCGATGAGGTCCTCGACGCGCAGCGGCTTGCTGAGATAGTCGTCCATGCCAGCGTACAGATACCTCTCCCTATCGCCGGCCATGGCGTTGGCGGTGAGGGCCACGATAAACGGCTGGCGCGCATCTTGGATACCGGACGCCCGGATCAATCTTGTTGCCTCAAGACCGTCCATGTCCGGCATTTCGATATCCATCAAAATGACGTCATGGCCGCCTTGCGTGTATTTGGACACTGCCGAGCGGCCGTCGATTGCCAGGTCCGGCCGGTAACCAAGGCGCTCCAGTACTTTGAAGCCGAGCTTTCTATTGGTGTTGTTGTCATCGACAAGCAGTATGCGAAGCGGAAATTTTTCCGCCATCGCACTATCGAGGGCGGATCCCTTCGACTGGTCGGTCCGGGTGGGCCGCGTGGGGGCCCCGGCAAAGACCGACATGAAAGCATTGAGGAGTGGCGAGGGCTTAATCGGCTTAGGAAGCATGGCCGCAAATTTGATGCTCTCGATATCCGCCTTGTTTCTCTCATCGAGAGGCACGAGGGAACTCAACAAGATGAGGGGAAGGTCACCCGTTTGACCAAGCCCACGTAATCGTTTGGCCAGCTCTATTCCGTCCATCTCCGGCATGTTCATGTCGAGCACGACGGCGTCATAATTTTCGCCGCTCGAAATCCTGCTCAATGCGTCCAAGGGCGATTCGGTTGTGTATGGAACCATGGCCCAGGATTGGGCCTGCAGCGACAGGATGCGCCGGTTGGTTGCGTTGTCGTCAACGATCAGCAACCGCTTGCCTGCGAGTTCAACTTTGGCCACGGACATTTGCGCTTGCCTGGGAGCCGGCGCAACGGCAGCGCGGATCGTGAAGAAGAACGTCGTACCCGACCCTTCGACACTTTCCACCCATACTTCCCCGCCCATCAGTTCCGCCAGGCGTTTGCTAATCGCCAACCCTAGCCCGGTTCCGCCATAGCGCCGCGTCGTCGAGGCATCGACTTGGCTGAAAGACTTGAACAAGCGATCCAATCGGTCCCCGGGAATACCGATGCCGGTATCGCGTACTGCAAACTGCAGGGTGGACAAGCCCTCTTCGCTTCCGCTGTGGGCTGTTCCCGCGCCCTCAGCTGCGGGCAGAACTTTCATCACCGATAGTACAATTTCACCCCGCTCAGTGAATTTCACAGCATTGTTGAGGAAATTGAGCAAAATCTGTCGCAGCCTGGTGCTATCTGCGACAATCCCGTCAGGAGTACCGGGCTCCACCAGGCAGGCTAGGTCGAGCCCCTTCTCCGCGGTCTTGGAGGCTACCAGGTCGATCGCGCTCTCAAGGCATTCCCGCAGTTCGAAGGGCCTTGGATCGAGCTCCAGCTTGCCAGCCTCGACTTTGGAAAAATCGAGTATGTCGTTGATGATCGTTAGCAGTGCCTCTCCGCTCTGGCTGATCGTCTCGCTAATCTCGCGTTGTTCAGAGTCGAGGTTTGTGCCGAGCAGCAAGTTGCTCATTCCGATCACGCCGTTCATTGGCGTGCGGATTTCGTGGCTCATGGTCGCCAGAAACGAACTCTTCGCCTCATTTGCCGCCTCGGCCGCTTCCTTTGCCTGCTGCAGCGCCAGGGACAGTTGCTTGAGCTCGGTGAATAGCTGCGCGTTGTGCAAGGCCGCACCGGCGTTGGCGGCGATCGTGGCGAGCAAGCGTAGCGAGTCGTCGGTGAATATGCCCTCACGCGTGGTGCTCTGCACGCTGATCACGCCCACGGTGCCTTGCACCGTCTTGATCGGAACGCCAAGGTAGGACAAGGCATCCTTGCCGACGGGCGTGGCGCCGATCTGCGCGCCCCGTTCCGCCACGTCCTGATTGATGAGCAGCGGCTGGCCGGTCTCTATGATCTTGCTTGTCAGCCCTTCGCCGAGAGTGAGCGTGGTGAAGGATTCGCCAAACTGATAGGGGAAATGGATCAGCTTGGTTTCCGAGTCGAGCAGGGCGACATAAACGATGTCGGCGTTGAAGATTTCCTGCATCTGGTTGCCGATCAGCTGGATCGTGCTTTCGAGTTCCGATTCCGCGATGAGCGCCTGACTGACCGCGCTGATGGCCCCCAATTCTGCGGCGCGGGCTTCGGTCACCTTGAGCAGACGCTGGGTTTCGTCAAAAAGGCGTGCATTGGCGACCGCAACGCCCATGTTGGAGGCGACCGTCTGCAGCAGGCGCACGTGGTTTTCGTCGAAAGCATGCTTCTGATAGCTCTGCACACTGAGAACACCCAGTGTTCTTTCACCAGAGTTGATTGGAACGCCTATGTAAGACGCAGTCCTATCCTCTTCGTTTGGAAAGTAAGCCCCCAGCTCTTTTCCATCCTCCAGAGTGCCAAAAACCAATGGCTTACCTGTTGTGATGATCTTTGACGCCACTCCTATGCCCATTGGAAATGGGTCAATGGACCTATGCTCCCTGAAGTATGCATAAGGGACATGGACCAGCCCGGACTCGCTATCGTGTAATAGAATTTCACTGACCTCGGTGCCGAAGGCTTCCCGCACCTTGTCGCCCACGAGGCGAATAACGGTGTCCAGATTCAGCGACTTTGTCATCGCTTCGCTGACGCTGTTGAGAATCGCGAGTTCCTTTGCGCGATCCTCTGTCACTTTCAGCAGTCGCTGGGTCTCATCGAAGAGGTGGGCGTTGGCGATGGCAACGCCCATGCCGGATGAGAGTCCCTGCATCAGACGCACATGATCTTCATTAAAGACGTTCTTCTCGTAGCTCTGCACGCTGACGACGCCCAGAGTTCTGTCTCCGGCGATGATCGGCACAGCAAGGTAGGATTCGGTCCTGTCCTCCTCCGTAGGCATGAGAGCGCCCAACTCAATGTGTTGCTCGCTCGAACCCAAAACCAGCGGCTTACCTGACAATATGACCTTGGAGGTCAGCCCTTCGCCCATCGCGAATGGCTCGGGATTCTGATAGTCCTTGTAAAACGCATAGGGCACGGTGATCAGGTCGGATGCTTCATCGCGCAACAGGATTTCGGTAACGTCCGTGCCGAATATTTCGCGGATCTTGTCACCGACGATGCGGGTCACTGTCTTCACATTGAGCGTCTTCGCCATTGCTTCGCCGACGCTGTTGAGAATTGCAAGCTCCTTTGCGCGATCCTCTGATACTTTCAACAGCCGCTGTGTCTCATCGAAAAGGCGAGCGTTGGAGATGGCAACACCCATGCTTGAAGAGAGCGCTTGCAAAAGACGCACGTGGTCTTCGCTGAACGCGTTCTTTTGGTAACTCTGTACGCTGACGACGCCTAGAGTTCTGCCTCCGGCGATGATCGGCACGCCTATGTATGATTCTGATCGCTCCGCTTCGGTGAGTGCGATCACATCGAACTCGAGGGACTGCTCGAACGTCGCGAGAATCAGCGGTTTTCCAGAGAGAATGACCTTCGAGGTAAGTCCCGCGCCCAAAGTGAAGGGCTCCACGTCCTGGTACTCACGGTAAAATGAATACGGGACCGTGATCATGTCGGAAGCCTCATCGCGCAACAGGATCTCGGTAATGTCCGCGCCGAATATTTCGCGCACCTTATCGCCGACGATGCGGGTCACTGTCTTGACATTCAGCGCCTTCGCCATGGCCTCGCCGACGCTGTTGAGAATGGCGAGTTCCTTTGCGCGTTGCTCGGCGATTTGGAGCAGACGCTTGTTTTCGGCGGAAAGTCGGTCAATTTCAGCCGCGGCAGCGGCCTTCGCGACTTCCAGTTCGGTAATTTTTCTGTCGGCGGCTCCAAGACGACTGACGAGGTCCATTTCTACTGAGCCTGACATGTCGACCTCTTCCCTCAACAGACATCCCGCCGAGAGTTTTGGGGAGGCCTTGCATACCTGCCTAACGGATATTAGCAGATACTGTTACACGCCAATCGTTCGATTGACAGTGCCCTTGCGTCGCTGGCCTCAATGCTCGTCAACTGGGCATTGCGGCCAAACAGTTGAGCCACGCCAATAACGCCGGTTCCGCCCCAAGATAAGTTCCGCTTGCCGTAATCTGCCGTTCTAATGCCAGTTTTGATCAAAAGCCGACAACCGGCAGTCGGGCTGTCTTGGCCACCGCTCAGACAGCGGCCACAGTCCCGGCCGGAAATCTCCAGTATCCTTAGGGCAATCGCTTTGACCCACTGCATTGCCTTCCGCCCTCGCCCGCACAATAGTCGGGGCGATGTTCGAGGCGATTGCGAGTCACTGGTCGACGCTTATCCTGATCCTCTCGCTGGCGATGGCGGCGGTGGGCATCGTGCATGCCATCATGACCAAGGAGGACGTGCGGGCGGCCACCGGCTGGGTGGGCGTGATGCTGCTCTCGCCTTTCCTCGGCGCGATCATCTACGCCATTGCCGGCATCAACCGCATCCGCCGGGCGACGATCAGCGCCATGCGTCCCGTCTCCAGCGAGGCGGCGAGGCACGACCGCGATGTCGCGCTCGAAGCCTTGATCAGCACGGAATTTGGCCAGCGTTTCACCGGGCTGAAGACGCTCGGCGACAGGGTGGCGCGGCGTCCGCTCACCTCGGGCAACACCATCGCCGTGCTCAAGACCGGCGACGAGGCCTATGCGGCGATGTGCCGGGCGATCGACGCTGCGCAAAGAAGCGTGCTTCTGGAAACCTATATTTTCGACAGTGACGCTGTCGGGGCGCTGTTCGTCCAGTCGCTCGGCAACGCCGTCAAGCGCGGCGTCACCGTGCGGGTGCTGATCGACGCCGTCGGCGTGCGCTACTCGGTGCCCAGCATCCTGAAGCAGCTCAGGGAAGCGGACGTCACCGTCGATCTCTTCAACGGCAACATCGTCATGGGGCTGAGACTTCCCTATGCGAACCTCAGGACGCACAGGAAGATCCTGATCGTCGACGGCACGGTGGCGTTCACGGGAGGCATGAACATCCGCAAGGGATTCTCAGCCGAATTCGCTGGCTCCGAAAACTCGCGGGACACGCATTTCGAGGTCACCGGGCCGGTGGTGGCCGATCTGTTCTCGGTCGCCGCTGAGGACTGGCGCTTTGCCGGCAACGAGGCCCTTAAAGACGCGCCCTGGCAGGTCGAGCGGGCAGCACCACCGCCCGGGCAGCCGATGCTGGTGCGCGCGGTGGCGACCGGGCCGGACGCCTCGAACGAAACCAACCTGAAGCTGCTGATGGGCGCCTTTTCAGTGGCCCGCAAATCGATCCGCATCATGTCGCCCTATTTCCTGCCGGACCGCGAATTCATCAGCGCGCTGACCACGGCAGGCCGGCGCGGCGTCGAAATCGACATCGTCGTGCCGGCGGTGAACAACCTTTTCCTCGTCGATCATGCGATGACGGCGCAGTTCGACCAGGTTTTGAAGCATTATTGCCGCGTCTGGCGCCACGAAGGCTCGTTCGACCATTCGAAGCTGATGGCGATCGACGGCGTGTGGGCCTATGTCGGCTCTTCCAATCTGGACTCCCGCTCGCTGAGGCTGAATTTCGAGATCGACATGGAAGTCCTGGATCAAAACTTCGCGGCCGAGATCGACGCGCGCATCGGCGCCGCCATCTCCACCGCCAAGCCGGTGACGCTGCAGACGCTGAAAGCAAGGCCATTCATAATCCGCGTCTTCGACCGTGTGCTGTGGCTGGGATCGCCCTATCTTTAGAGCAGGAAATTGAGCATCGGGACCATGGAGATAGACGATATAAAAGGACGCAGCCTGCCGGAGACCGTGCTGCTTACGATCCGCGGCAGAAGCGCGCGCAAGGCGAAAGCAACGCCGCGCAAGCGCGTCGACGGCGCCGAAATCGTCGTGGCCTCCTACAACGTCCACAAATGCATCGGCACCGACCGCAGGTTCGATCCCGAACGGACGGCGCGCGTCATCCGCGAAATCAGCCCCGACGTGATCGCGCTGCAGGAAGCCGACAACCGCTTCGGCGACAAGGCGGGGCTGCTCGACCTTGCCCGCCTGGAACTGGAGACGGGACTGGTGCCGGTGCCGATCAGCGGAAACGGCAAGGGCCATGGCTGGCGCGGCAACGTGCTTCTGTTCAAGCGCGGCACGGTGCGCGATGTCCACCAGATCAAGCTGCCGGGACTGGAGCCGCGCGGCGCGCTGGTCGCCGAGATCGATTTCGACGAGAAGCGGAGCCTGCGCGTCATTGCCGCCCATCTCGGCCTACTGCGCCGCTCGCGCTCCGAGCAGGCCCGCGTCGTGCACGACATCATGAGCAGCGCCGACGAAAGGCCAACGCTGCTGCTCGGCGACCTCAACGAATGGCGGCTCGGCAACCGCTCGGCGCTGAACACGCTGCACACGACCTTCGGCCCGACGCCGCCGGCGGTGCCCACTTTCCCGTCAGGCCTGCCGGTGCTGGCGCTCGACCGCATCATGGGCAACCGGCACGATTTGGTCTCGGCGGTGGAGGCGCATGACACGCCGCTGTCGCGCGTCGCCTCCGATCACCTGCCGCTGACGGCCTTCGTGCATCTTTAGCCGAGCACCCGACGCTCGCCGCGGCCTACCATGACGGTATATTCGTCCATGCGCCGACGAAGGGGGGCGTCATCACGCATGCCCGCTGCTCAACCGCTTCACGGCACAGCCGTTCGGCCAAGGTGTCGATCCCGATCTCTTCAGCCGTCGCGATGCCCAGGCGCTCGGCCACCGGTAGCAGGCTGCGCAGGGTTTCCGAGATATAGTTGTAGAGCGGCGAGGCCGGTCCGCTGCCGGCGAGACCGGCGGAAATCATCTGCGGCGCCGGGAGCCCGGCGGCAGCGAAGGTCATCGGCAGCCTACTGCCCATGTCGACCTCGAAACCGGCGCGCTCGATGGTGTCGGAGATCCAGCCGACGCATCGGCTGAACAACGGTCCCTCGGGAAAGCTGCGCGTAAGGGGCATGGCCAGTTCCTGGAAGGCGACGATGCCGCCAGGCCTGACATGGCCGGCAAGCCGCCTGAGTGTCGCGGAAGGATCGGGCAGGTACATCAGAACAAGCCGGCCGATCATGGCATCGAAGATTTCGTCGCATGCGAAAGCGTCGAGATCTTCCGCGGCGAACCGGGTCCAGTAGCATTGCCCGGCCTCGGTGGCGCGGCGCTCCGCTATGTCTATGGCCTCCGGCGAACGGTCGACGCCAAGCACCATGCCGCGGGGACCGACCATCTCGCCGGCCAGCAGCGACACGTCGCCCACGCCGCAGCCGATGTCGAGCACGCGCATGCCCGGCTGAATTCCGGCACGGCGCAGCACGTCCTGCGTGAAGTCGCGGATCAGCGCGCCCTGCAGCGCCAGCCGCTGCAGCTCGCGCGTGGAATAGCCTAGCGCGTAAGGGCGCGGATCGGTCGCGGGCGCATCGGTGCTCACGCCGAAATTGGCAAGCCTCTTGTCCATGAATCTCTCCTCTTTCGCTGAGGCGTCTGTTCGTTGTCTTTCGCCGATTGGGTTCTTTCGTCGACTGGCGGATGCCTGTCATTTGATCCCCACGATGATCGACGTGGGGCCGGCGAGATGCTCGCAGCGGACGTCCGTAAAGCCGGCTTGCTTGACCCAGCCGACGCCCTCGGCGCGGGTGTAGTCGAAGCCGCCATTGGTGTTGACCAGCATGTTGAGGCTCATCAGCAGCCCTGCGGCATTCTCCCGCCGCTCGTCGTCGATGATCTGGTCGTACACGATGAGCGCGCCGCCCTTGGGCAGCGCCGCCCAAGCCTTGGCAAGCAGCTTGCGCTTCACATCCAGGTTCCAGTCGTGGAGGATGTGCCCCATCACCAGCACTTCGGCGGAAGGCAGCGGCCCAGCGAGGAAGTCGCCGGGATAGAAGCTCAGCCTGTCCGCCAGCGCATGGTGCTTGACATAGGCCTCGAACACCGGCCGCATCGGCGGCAGGTCGAAGCCGCCGCCGGTGAGATGCGAATGGAGGCGCACGACCTCGACCGGAAGCCTACCTTCGGCCGTACCGATATCGATAAAAGTGTCATAGTTCGCCCAAGGAAAGCGGCGGGCGAGCGCTTCCGCCGCCTGAAGGCTGCCGCCGGTCATCGCCTTGGCGAACAACTCCACTTTCTCCGGGTCCGAAAACAGCATCTCGAAGAGGTCTTCGCCGTCCTCGGTGCCGTTCTGCGGCTTGCCGGTCCTCAGCGCCTCGGTGAGCGAGCCCCAGTTGGCGTAGAGCCGCTGCCCTGCCCCGGCGAGCATGCCGCCGACATAGGTCGCTTTGTTGCGGTCGAGGTAGCGGTCGGTCGCCATGGTGTTGCGGTAGACGCCGCCGTCGCGCTCCAGCATGCGCAGCGCCACCAGCGCGTCGAAGAAGTCGCGCGCGCCGCGCTCATGCAATCCGAGACGGCTTCGCAGCGTCTCGCAATCGAGGGGTCCGGCGGCCAGCTCGGTGAAAAGCCCGAGCTCGACGGCGCTCAGCAAGGTCTTCGATGCCCAGAAACCGAGGCCCAGCTGCATGATGCCTTCGGGCGACACTTCTGTGACGTCCTTCGCTCCTGCCGCCGCTTTGATCGCCTCGGTGATGCGTGTGTCCATGACTGTCCTCCTGGCTCCGGAACCTGATCCACTGAATCGGGACGTGGCTCCATCCGATTGATAGGCCGCGATCTTTCCGGATCGAAAGATCCCGGATCGCGGCCCAGGTCACGGCAGGGACTGTCGGGGAAGCCCGCTACGGATTGATTTCAAGAGGCGAGAGTCCGGTTACAATCGTAACGCGGACGGCAGCCGATCGGCCGGCCACCGTCGGCATTCAGTGCAGATGACGGGCGAGGCACTGCGCGACGGCGGCCGACAGCAGCGGCTTCTTGATGACTTCGCTTATGCCGGCGGCCGTCAGCTGACGCGATCTCAGCGGCCGGCCGTAACCGGTCATCAGCACGACCGGCAGGTCCGGCCGGATGCGATGTAAATGGCCGGAGAGCTCGATGCCCGTCATCTCGGGCATCACCTCATCGGTCAGCACGAGATCGAAGCGCTCCGGATCCGTACGGAATGCGCTGAGGGCAGCGGGGGTCCGGTCGAATCCGACCGGCTCGTAGCCGAGCGCGGCCAGCATTTCCTCAGCGAGCTGCATGAGCGGTCTGTCATCGTCGACGACAAGGATCGTCTCGCCATTGCCGTACTGGATCAGAACGTCGGTGGCTTCATCCTTCTGCGCATCCTGCGGCGCGCGCTCGATCTGCGGAAAATAGATCTCGAACGTCGTGCCCTCGCCGACCTTGCTCTCCACATCCACCGCGCCGCCGTGAGCCGCTACGATGCCGTGCGCCGTCGACAGCCCGAGCCCCGTGCCCTGCCCCGCCGGCTTGGTGGTGAAGAACGGTTCGAAGATGCGCTCCAGCGTCGCCTGATCCATGCCGCTGCCGCCATCCCTGACGGCAAGGCGGATGTAGCGGCCGGGAGGCAGATTGCCATGTGACAGCATCCTGGCCTCCACAGGGGCGGTCGTGTCGAGATCGATCCGCAACACGCCGCGATTGTTCATCGCCTGCGCAGCGTTCGTACCGAGATTCATGACCACCTGCTGAAGCTCGGTCGGATCGCCCATCATTGCGGCGTCGTCGGCGGAAAGATGCGTCCTTACCGAAAGCGTGGCGGGGGACGAGGCGCGCAGCAGGTCGACCGCCTCCGCCACCACGGGTTCCACCCGCAGCGCGTGGTGCTGCCGCTCGCTGCGGCGGCCGAAGGCAAGTATCTGCTCGGTGACATCCTGCGCCCGGCCGCCCGCCTTCATGATCTGCTGGACATAGCGCCGCGCGCGCGAATCCTTGAGCAGCACCGCCAGCGCCATCTCGCCATAGCCGAGAATGGCGCCAAGGATGTTGTTGAACTCGTGCGCTATGCCGCCGGCGAGCGTTCCGATCGCCTCCAGCCGCTGCGACTGGTTGAGCCGGGCCTGCAGCGCCTCGCGTTCGCGTTCGCTCCGCTCGCGGGCGATGGCGTTGGCGAAGATCTCGGCGGCGGTGCGCAGGAGGGCGATGTCGTCGTCGGCCCAATGTCTTTCATGCGTGACGGCATCGAGAGCCAGGAAACCCAGACGCTCTCCAGTATGCCAGAGCGGAATGCACAGCCAGGAGCGAAGCCGGTCGGCCTCGAGCCGTGCCTTCTCCGGGCCCTCCGGAAGCTCGCCGACACGGGGGACCGAGATGCAGCCTTGACGCTCGTGGTCCGTGAGCGTCCAGCGCGAAGCGAGCTCGATCGTGTCGTTGGCAGAACGCGCCGGCATGTCTATGCCCGGACGACGATAGACGTAGCCGCTAGACGGGCCGGTGTCGCCCGCACGGCTGACGACGATCTGCGCGCCGTCGAGCCCGGCCTGTGCCACGAGGCGCGCAAGGCCCTCGCTGATTTCGGTGCGGATGCGGTCGCGCGGCAAGTTGATGAACTGGGACGAGATCGAGGCGATCAGGCGCTCGAACTCCAGCCGCTCGCGCAGGATCTGCGCGTTGCGGCGCAGGCGCGCCAGCAGATAGGCCACATAGCCCACAAGGATCAGCGCGGCGGCATAAAGCAGCGCCTGGAACAGCGAGGCTCTGGCCGACACTCGTCCGTGCGCCTGGAGATAGACGTCCTGCAGCGCGCGAGCCCGCTCGCTGGTCGGGGCGGCCTGCAGACGCGCGACGAGATCGTCGACCGCCGGCAACCGCGCGACGATGAGCCGGGCGTGCGACACAAGCGAGCCGATATCGCTTGCGGATGAGGTGTCGACGGAGGGTCTTTCCAGCCGGTCGAGCGCGGCGGCCACCGCCTTCGCCGCCTCAGGCTGGGGATCGCCGATGAAACGCGACATCGCGGTCGTGAGAACTCCGATCTCGACCGCCCGCAGACCGCCGCCCTCGGTCGCAAGCCGGCTGCTCATATAATTGAAATAGTTCAGGGAATTCTGCAGCAGCGCATTGTCCGACTTGAACGCCTCGACAAGTGCTTCCTCTTCGCGCACCGCAGCCGTGACCCCGGTGACACGCTGGTCGATGTCGGCCTGGGCCTCACCGCCCGCGACGTCGCGGGCGATGGAAAGGCTGCCGGTCGCCTCGTCCAGTCTGCCGACCGAACGGACGAGCGGGTCGTAGTCGCGCAGCAGGCCTGTTCGCGCCCTCAGCACGTCGCGCTGGAGGGCGGCGTTATAAAGAATGACGGTCCTGAGGGCGTCGAGGGTGCGCTCGTGGCGCGCGGCATCGGGCGCCGCGCCCTGCACCAGAAGATAGGTGAGCACGATGAGCAGGCAGGCGACGACCGGCGCCAGGATGGGAAGCGACTTCATTGCTGCGGATGATCGGCGGCGCTGGTCAAAGGCTTGCCGAGGTAGCGGCCCGTCAGCGTGCCAAGGAATTGGACAATCAGGTTGACATCGCGCCAGTCGAGCTCCCGGCCGAGCTGGTTGCGCGCCATGATCCGCACCGCATCGCCAAGCGAGGCGGTGCGACCGTCGTGGAAATACGGCGCCGTCACGGCGACATTGCGCAGGCTCGGAACGCGGAACACATGGCGATCGGCCTCGACGCCGGTGATGGCGAAGCGGCCGAGGTCCGCCGTGGTGACGGTCTTCTGCCCGGCAAACGGATCCTGGAAGATGCCGAACTTCTGGAACAGGTTGCCGCCGACATTGACGCCCTGGTGACAAGCGATGCAGCCGTAAGCCTTGAACAGCCTATAGCCTTGCTCCTCGTCGCGGGTGATGGCGTCGCGCTCGCCCTTGAGGTAGCGGTCGAACGGGGCATCGGGCGTGACGAGCGAGCGTTGAAAGGCGGCGAGCGCGTCGAGCACGCCCGTGCGGCCTGGCGCGGCGCTGTAGACGCCGGCGAAGCTTTGCGAATAGTCCGGATCCGTGCGCAGCTTGGCGAGCAATTCGTCCCAGCTCGTGTTCATCAGCCTTTTGTCAAGCAGGGCCGCCTCGTTCTGCTCTTCGAAGCTGCGGAAATTGCCGCGCCAGTTGAGGCGGAAATCGAGCGCCGCATTGAAGACGGTCGGCGCGTTGAAGTCGAGACGCTCGCCACTCGCCGCCACCGAACGCGGCTGGCCGTCGTCGCCGCTGAGATCGAGCCTGTGGCAGGAGCTGCAGGCGACCGTATCGCCATGCGACAGCCGCGGATCGTTGAAGAGCCGCTCGCCGAGCGCTATCCTGGCCTGGTCGGCGGATCCGGCATCCGTTACCGGCGCGATCGGCTCACCCATTTCGGGAGCTGGCCGACCGGCCTCGATCAAGGCAAAAGGTGCCGCCGCTGCCAGGCAAAGCGGAACAAAAAGCCCTGCCCGGAACTTACCAGTCTGCTCATGCGCCATCGAGCGAGCCTTCGGTATTCGATCAGGAAGATCACCGGCGCTTACCAACAGATCGCCGCAAATCGACGTTTAATAAAGCAACGTCGAGGCCATGGGTTCCATGCTTGCGGACAGTGCGAGATGTCTACCGAACAAAATGCGCGCCACGAAGAACAGGCAAAAGGCAGAATAGAAGCGGGAACGGCGGGGAGGCATATCCTTGTCGTCGACGATGATCCCGACATGCGAGCCATGCTCGCCAACTACCTTGAAGGCGAGAACTTCAGGGTCAGCGCCGTCGCCGACGGCCGGGCCATGTCGCGCGTCCTTAACGAAAGGGCCGTCGACCTGATGATCCTCGACATGAAGCTTGCCGACGAGGACGGGTTCGACATCATGCGCAGACTTGGCAGCCCGCCGGAAGCGCCCATCGTCATCATCACCGGCCACAGGCGCGACGAGGTGGATCGCGTCGTCGGCCTGGAGCTTGGAGCGGACGACTACATAACCAAGCCCTTCAGCCTTAGAGAATTGCTCGCGCGGGTTCGCGCCGTGCTCCGGCGATCGGGCGCGGCGCAACGGCGTCCGCAGGGCAGAAAGCACTTGCGCTACAGATTTGCCGGCTGGGAACTCGACATGCGCAGCAGACACCTCAAGTCGCCAGTGGGCGAAGCGACGCCGCTGACCGCGGGCGAATTCAACCTCCTGACGGCCTTCCTCAGATCGCCGCAGCAGATTCTCAGCCGCGAGCAGCTTCTTGCCGCGAGCAGGATGCATGACGAGGAGGTGTTCGACCGCAGCATCGACGTGCAGATCCTACGGCTACGCCGCAAGCTCGAGGTAAATCCCAGCGAGCCGAAGCTCATCGTCACCGAACGCGGCACCGGCTATGTGTTCGCGGCGGCCGTGGAGGCGGTCTGAGGCCGGTTCGAAAGACCTTTCTTGCAAGAAGGAACGGCCATCCGCCAACCCCTCTATCCCACCGTCACTTTTCGGCGTTAGCAGACGGAGATCTTCCTGTAGTCTCCGGCCCCCCAGCCGAAGTTGAAGGACTGCCCGTGTGCGAGCGTGTAGCAGGGCGAATCGAAATTCCAGCTGACTCTGACTTGGACCCGCATCGTTCTTCCGCAGTAATTGAAGACGCTCACATTCTCCAGGTTAGGATGGACCTTGCGGATGATGCAGGCCGGCGCCGTCGCCGCATATGCAACCTGGCTGCCGCCCGCCAGCGCTCCGGCGACGGCGAAAGCCGCCATTGCCGTTGAAGCCAACCAGGATCCGCTGATCGCGGTGACGGCCGCGCGCCGCCAGGCGTTGGATTTTGCTTGGATTTCCACATGCATGGCCATCTCCTTCCCTCTTTGGACAGCAAGGTGAAGGAGCCCGGTTACAATGGGATTTCAGGGCTGGGATGTCCGGCTACATTTGAAACCAGGCAGAACCTTACGTCGCCCGTCACCCCTCCCGCAGCCAGACCAGCATCTCGCCGGGATCGCGATTGTCCCAGGCGAAATAGGGAACCGCCTTGAGCTTGGTCTCCTCCGTCGCGGGCGGTTCGGGACGATAGAGATCGGCGCCCCAGTTCTGCGCCTCGGCCCGGCTGCCGATGGCCGAAAGGGTCACGATGCCGCCGAGCAGGTTCGGCTCCTTATGCGCCTCCAACTTTGCCGTGCGCGGCAAGGCGATGCGATGCAGTCCGCCGCCATTGTCGGTTTCCTCGATACAGTAGATCAGCGGGCCGCGCGCAAGCGCCACGCGACCGATGTCCTGGCGTACCTGCGGGTTGGCGAAGAAGCGCGCCATCGACAGTTCGAGGTCGAGCTCGACGCGATCGCCCTGGCGCCATTCGCGGTGGATCGCGGCGTAGCCGTCGCTCGTCGCCGCTTCGAGATCGACCATCTTGCCGTTCACCCGAAGTGCAGCCTTGCGGCACCAGGCCGGTATGCGCAGGTAGAGCGTGAATTCCACCGGCGCCTCCGGCCCGACCTCGATCGAGACCGCACCGTCCCAGGGATAGTTGCTGGTCTGAACGAGGCTGACCGGCCGGCCGGCGATCTCAAAGCGGGCGGTCGAGTCGCCATAGAGATGCACGGCCAGCGCATCGTCGGCGAGGCCGTAGAAATAGCTGCCGATGGACGCCACCATGCGACCGATATTGGGCGGGCAGCACGGGCAGCGATGCCACTTCCAGCGGTGATGGCCGCCTCGGCTCTCCAGCGGGTTTTCGTAGAAGAACAGCGAGCCGTCGAGCGACAGGCCCGAGATCGAGCCATTGTAGAGCGCGCGCTCCATCATGTCGGCGTAGCGGGCGTTCGGGCCCATGCCGAGCATGCGGCTCGCCCAGAAGACCAGGCCGACGGAGGCGCAGGTCTCGGCATAGGCGGTCTCGTTGGGCAGATCGTAGTCGTTGGTGAAACCTTCATTGTCGGCCGACGGCCCGAGCCCGCCGGTGACATAGAGGCTTTTCGTCGTGAGATCGTCCCACAGCCGCTCGAGCGCGACCTTCAGCGTGTCGTCGCCATATTCGGTCGCGATGTCGGCCATGCCGGAATAGAGATACATCGCCCTTACCGCATGGCCGACGACCTTGTCCTGCTCGCGCACCGGCTTGTGCGACTGGTTGTATTCGTAGGTCTTGAAGTGAAAATCCTTGGGGTCGGCGCCGCGGGCCAGCGCCTCCTCGTCGAAATAGTGGGGCTCAAGGCCACGCTGGTCGATGAAGTACTTTGCCAGCTTCATATATTTGTCGTTGCCGGTGACGCGGGCGAGCCTGACCAGCGCCAGCTCGATCTCCTCATGGCCGCAATAGCCCTTCCGCTTGCCGGGCTCCGGGCCGAAAGTATCGGCGATATGGTCGGCATAACGGCTCATGATGTCGAGCAGCTTGCGCTTGCCGGTCGCCTGGTAATAGGCGACGGCGCCCTCGATGAGGTGGCCGGCGCAATAAAGCTCGTGGCAGTCGCGCAGATTGGTCCAGCGCAGGCCGGGCTGGATGCGCTGGTACCAGCTGGAGAGATAGCCATCCTCTTGCTGCAGCTTGCCATACATGTCGATGACGGCGTCGATCTTCTTTTCCAGATCGGGATTGCGGCGACGGTAGAGCGAATAGGCCGCGGTCTCGATCGTCTTGCCCCAGTCGGAATCCCAGAACATCTGCGTCGTCACCGTCCGGGAGGTGAAGCCATCGCTGACGTGGAACGGGATGACGACGCCCGGCGACGGGAGGTCCGGATCGATCTGCTCCAGCATGCGCGCCTCGACACAACGGTCGTAGAGGATGCCGGCGGTCTTGGCGGCCACCGCATCGACACGGTCGCCCCAGAAGCCGCGGACATCGACCTGCGGCACCGGGAGCGGCCGGAAGGCGAGCTTCGGCTTGATGGAAGTGCCGGTCTGCGTGGCGGGCTGCGATGCGGTCATAAGGTCAACTCCATTCGAATTACTTGACGGCCCCGGCCATGAGGCCGCGGATGTAGAAGCGCTGCAGCGCCAAGAACAGGATCAGGCAGGGAACCATCATCACGGTGACGCCGGCCTGCACGGCGCCCCAGTCGATGGCGCCGAAACGGCCGGACTGCAACGCCGTCATCATCACCGGCAGGGTGAATTTGGACTGGTCGGTCATCAGCACGAGCGCCGCCAGGAATTCGTTCCAGGCGCCGAGGAAGGCGAACAGCGCGATGGTGACGACGCCCGGCCAGACCAGCGGCAGCATCACTCTCACCAGCATGGTGACGTTGTTGGCGCCGTCCATGCGCGCGGCCTCCTCGATCTCGCGCGGCACGGCGTCGAAGGCATTGCGCATCATGAAGATCGAGAACGGCAGCTGCAGCGTGACATAGACGCAGACCAGGCCGGTCAGCGTGTTGTGCAGGCCGAGCCTTGTCAGCACCAGGAAGATCGGCGTCAGGATCGACTGGAACGGGATCATGATCGTCGACAGGATGAGGACGAAGAAGAAATCCCGGAACGGAAAGCGAAAGCGCGAGAAGCCGTAGCCGGCCAACACGCTGACCAACACCGAGAGCAGCACGGTCATCACCGAGACATAGATGCTATTCTGCGCCGAGACCCAGAGCCCGTCGCCAAAGGAGTTCAGCGTCTGATAGTTCTCGATCGAGAAGCCGGTGGTCGGCCATGGCGGCAGCGGCGGCTGGCGCGCTTCCTGCGCCGGCTTGAAGGTCGACAGCACGGTCCACACGATCGGCGCCAGGAACAGCACCGAAGCGATGATGCCGGTGGAGTGCCTGGCGAGGCTGAAGGCCGCCTTGCGGTTCTGCGACATTGCCTCGGCCATCAGTCGAGCCCCTCGGGCTTGCGCAGCAGCCAGAGCTGGATGAGGCTGAGCGCCACCAGGATGACCAGCAGCACCATCGAGAGCGCGGCGCCGTAGCCCAGCTTGAACGAGACGAATGACTGGTTGAAGATCCAATAGACCGCCGTCAGCGTCTGGTTGCGCGGGCCGCCGCGCAGGATGATGTAGAACTGGTCGAAGGCGAGGATCGAGCCCGCGACCGACAGGATCAGCGCCAGCGCCAGCGTGCGGCGCATCAGCGGCAAGGTGATCGCCCTGAACCTGGCGAAGGGTCCTGCCCCGTCGATGACGGCCGCCTCCTGCAAATCCTGCGGGATCGATTGCAGGCCGGTCATCAGGATGATCATGGTGAAGCCGGCGACCTTCCACACCACCATGGCGATGATCGACCAGAAGGCCGGTTGGAAGGTGGCCAGAAGATTGATCCTCTTCCCGGTCAGGCCGAGGTCGAAGGCGGCCGGGCTGAACAGGCCGGAATCGACGTTCAAGAGCCACGACCAGAGCAGGCTCGCCGAGGCAAAGCCCACCACCGCCGGCATGAAGAAGGCGGTGCGGTAGAGATTGGTGAGCGGCCGCGGCCTCTCGATGAAGATCGCCAGCGGGAAGGCGACGGCGAAGATCGCGATGGTGACGATCACCGTGTAATAGGCGGTGAATTTGAGCGCGTTCCAGAAGCGCGTGTCGCGCAGGATGGCGAAATAGTTGTCGAGACCGACGAAGGAATGCTCGCCCATCAGCGGCCAGTTGTTGAGCGACATCCACGCCGTCATGCCGAGCGGGATGACGAAGAAGACCGTGACCAGAGCCACGGCCGGCAGGACATAGAGCAGGCCCACCCATTGCCGGCGGCTGACGCCGACCAGCTTTCGGGCGCGGGCCGGCGTGGAGGTGGCGGCGATGGCGGTCATAGCCGCGCCTCCCCTTCTCCCCTTGTGGGAGAAGGTGTCGCCGAAGGCGACGGATGAGGGGTGTTCCAGCGGAGTGAGACGTCGGCGTTCCCTGGAACCATCCGTCTCGGCGCTGCGCGCCGATCCACCTTCTCCCACAAGGGGAGAAGGGGGCGCGAACCTCGCGGCGCCTTCCTGTTGGCGATGCTGGTGAGAGTGAGCTGTCTCAACGCAATAGTCCTGCCATTCAGTGATGCAACATCCGGCCGCCCGGCCAGGGAGACGGGGCGGGCGGCCGGTCAGAGCCTTGGCGGCGGGCGTTGCGCGATCCCGACGCCGGCTGGCCCTGGGTTACTTGTTCGGCGCCTGGTCGATGATCGACTGCATGGTCTCTTGTGCGTTCGAAATTGCGCCGTCGACATCGTCGCCGAAGAACACCTCGTTGACCATCTGCGTCCACGGGCCATTGGCGGAGTTGATCAGGTCGTTGAACACCACCGAATAGGGAGTCTTGCCCTTGGCCATCGCCTCGGCCGCCACCTGGTAGCGCGGGTCGAGATCCTTAAGCGCGTCCTTGGCGATGTCGTTGCGCACCGGCAGGCTGCCGTATTTGGCCAGGATCGTCTGGCCTTCCAGCGAATAGGCGAAGTCGAGGAACTCCTTCACCACGGCGATCTTCTTGGTGCCCTTGGTGACGACGAAATTGTCGCCGCCGGCAAAGGACGACCAGCCGCCATCCTTGCCCGGCAGGAAGGTGATGCCGTAGTCGATGTCCGGGTACTGCGTGTTTAAAGCGCCGATGGCGAAGGCGCCCGACGGTGACAGGCCGATCTTGCCGCCAGCGAAGGCGGCGAAGAAGTTGGCGCCGGTATCGGTCTGCGCGCCCTCGGGCACCAGCCCCTTCTTGACCATCGAACGGTAGAGGTCGATCGCGCCGCGCAGCTGCGGGCTGTCGAGCGTCGCCTTCGAGCCGTCCTCGGACAGGATGTCGCCGCCCGAGGCCCAGATCAGCGGCGTGAAGGTGAAGATGTTGCAGCCGCCGCAATTGCCGGAGAAGTAGAAGCCCTTGATGTCGCCGCCGAGCGCGTTGACCTTTTCGGCGTCGGCCTCGATCTCGGCCCAGTTGGTTGGTCCCTTCTCGGGATCAAGGCCCGCCTGCTTGAACAGCTTCTTGTTCCAGATCAGCACCGAGGCGTCGGCCGAAAACGGCAGGCCGTAGATGCGGTCCTTGTAAGTGCCGGTCTTCACATGCGCCGGCGACAGGCTGGCGAAATAGGGCAAGGATTTCGCCCAGTCAGTGATGTCCTCGAGCTGGCCGGCGGCGGCGAAGGACGGCGTGTAGATCAGGTCGAGCGACAGCGCGTCGGGCGCCGTGCCGCCGGCGGCGGCGGCGCCATATTTCGGAATGATCTCGGCATTGGGAATGATGTCGAGCTTGATCTGGTCCTTGTTCGCCTTGTTGAAGGCGTCGACGATGCGCGGCATGAAATTCGAGCCGTCGGCGCGCACCCAGATGTTGGCGGTCTCGGCGGACGCCGCCTGCAGGCCGCCGCCGATGACGGCCGCGGCAAGCACCAGCTTGGCAAGCATGGTTTTCATTTGATTCCTCCTCATGGTTCTCCTCCCAGTTTCGGCCGCGCCGCCCGGCGGATCCGGACGCACGCAAACCTTGTTGCTTCATCCCGGCGGACTTCCGCATGACTGACGCACCACCAGCCGGCACGGCAGTTTCCTGATGCCCGGCGCGGCCGGCTGGCCGCCGACGAGCGAAAGCAGGGCAAGCCCGGCCTCGCGGCCTAGCGCTGCCAGGTTCATGTCGACCGAGGTCAGCGGCGGGCGCGTCGCCTCGGCCACGATCTCCCAATTGTCGAAGCCGATGACGCCGACATCGTCGGGCACAGCGATGCCGCGCTCGCGCAGCGCGTCGATGACGCCGCGGGCGATCTGGTCGTTGCCGCAGAAGACTGCGTCCGGCCTCTCCTCCCCGCCCCCGAACAGCCTTGCGACCGCCTCGTGACCCCAGCCTTCCGACCAGGCGCCGAGTAGCGGCTCGCTGACGGGCAGGTTGTTTTCCTGAAGCGCGGCACGATAGGCATCGGCGCGCGTGTTCACGACCTCGAAGCTTGCCGGGCCGCTGACATGGGCGATGCGGCGGCGCCCGAGCCGACGGAAATGCTCCACCGCCAGCCGGGCGCCGCCGGCATCGTCGGAGACGAGGCCGACCGCGCCGGGGTCGGGCTGGGTGAACGCATAGACGACCGGAATGCGGAGGTTGGAGAGATCGACCGGCAGATGGCGGTCGATCCGCTTTCCTGTGGCAATGATGCCGTCGACGCGCTTGTCGAGCATGGCCTCGACATGCAGCTGGCCGAGCCGATGATCGTCCTCGACATTGCACAGGAAGACCGACACGCCATTGTCGACCAGCGCATCGGAGACGCCGGCCATCAGCGGCAGCGAGAAGCGGCCATAGGTATCGTTGGTGAGCAGCCCGACGGTGAAGGAGCGCTTGCGCAACAGGCTCTGCGCCAGGTGGTTCGGCCGAAAGCCGAGTATCCGCGCCGTCTCGCGGATACGCTCGCGCGTCTCGGCGGTCATGCGCCCCTGCCCGTTCAACGCCTTCGACGCCGTCGCCACGCTGACGCCGGCAGCGGCGGCCACCTCGCGCAAGGTGACGGGCGGCTTGGCAAACACAGGCGCTGACTCGGCGTCTGAAACCATCTTCGGTGCAGGACCTCCCATTGAGAAAACCTTTTCTCACGGAGGCCTGCTGCATTCGGCCCGGGGTGGACGTCGAAAGCTGCGGGTTGGGAAAAGGTTTTCTCAAGTAGACTAGACTGAAAGGCCGGCGTCGCGCAAGGCCGTTGTCGTGACTGGTCCAGCGTCCGGCAAGTGGTCAAACCAACCGTGCTAACCCTCCACAGCCGAACTGACCTTTTCTGGGTGCATTTGCCGTAACTGCCCGGATCTTATGGGAAAACTGCCCAAGGGTTGGGCAGTTCGCCCTTTGGTGTGGCATTTTTGCAACCACAGATTTCACAACCCTTGCTAGAAGCCCGCCGGGTTTAATTGGGGTTATGGGCTATGCTTCTTCTTCGTATTTCCGCGAAATCCGTTTTGTTGGGCGCCGTTTCGGCCGTCGCCCTGATGTCGGCCGCGCATGCCGCTGACGTCGTCCAGGAGCAGGCGGCTCCCGGCTTCAACTGGAGCGGCGTCTATGTCGGCTTCGGCGTCGGCGCCGGCGCCAATGTTCACAAGCTCAGCGGCGACATCCTTCCGGGAGTCTCGCTGAACGGCATCGGCGGAGAAGGCGTCTATGGTCAGATGACCGTCGGCTACGACTATATGGTCTCGCAGCGCTTCCTGCTCGGCGGCCTGATCGACGCGCATGTCGGCACGATCAAGACGTCGCTCGATGTCGGCGCTTTGGGCGGCTTCAACGCCGACATCAAGGAGACCTATGGCTTCGACGTCGGTCTTCGCGCCGGCTACCTGCTGACGCCCAGCACGCTGGGTTATGTCCTGGGCGGCTATGCGTGGCAGAAATACAAGCTCGATACCAATGCCGGTTTCGGATTCGATTGGGACCAGGGCGGCTATTTCGTCGGTGCCGGCGTCGAAACCGCGATCAACAAAAATTGGACGCTTAAGGGTGAGTATCGCTATACCCGCTTCAGCACCAACGACAGCCTGCTCTCGGACGCCGGATTGAGTGCTCCGGACGGCGCGCTCAACCTCGACACCTCGCGCCATACGTTTGAGGTCGCCGCCAGCTATCGCTTCAATGCCAATGATGGCAGCGCTGCGAGCTTCGAGACGCCTTCCTACAACTGGACCGGCTTCTACGCTGGCGGCGGCCTCGGCGCCGGCGCGTCCGTGCATTCGATCGACTCCGACTTGCTTGGCGTCAACTTCAACGGGCTGGGCGGCGAAGGCGTGTTTGGCGAAGCCAGCATCGGCTACGATCAGGAAATGGGCAGCTGGGTGGCCGGTGTCCTGGTCGATGCGCGCTATTCCGGCATGACCTCGAAGCTCGAGTTGCCGGGTGGACAGATCAACCTCGATACCGACTACGGATTCGACGTGCTCGGCCGCATCGGCATGAAGGTGAACGACTCCACGCTGGCCTACGCGCTCGGCGGCTACAGCTGGCAGCATTTCGATCTCAACGGATCCGACCCGGTCGGCGACATCATCGACTGGGGCTCGAGCGGCTTCTCGGTCGGCGGCGGCCTGGAAACCGCCGTGTCGGACAAGATGACGGTCGGCATCGAATATCGCTATTCGCAATTCGAGAAGCACGACTTTTCCGCGGATCTGGGCATTCCAGTCGGCGGCGTGATTACCTCGACGCCGTCCTTCCATACGGTGCGGATCGACGCCAAGTACAAGTTCAACTAAGCCCCCTCCAGGTAGAATTTTCAAAAAGCCCGCCGGCGGCGGGCTTTTTCTTCCGCCGGGGCGATCTGTCGCCCGTCGGTAACTCAGCTTATGCTTCGGCAACGGGCGGTGTGCCACTCGCCGCGAGAAAACCCATGCGATGCTCGGTTGGCACGCTGGATGGGCAGCGCTGCGTCCGACAAGGCTGCGTCCGACAAGGGAGGAGCATCATGCGAAAACTCATCATCACCGAATTCATTACCGTCGACGGCATCGCCGAGCATGAGCGACTGCCCAGCGTCGTCTGGAACGAAGCGATGACCAAGTTCAAGGAGGATGAGCTTGTCGACAGCGGCGCCATGCTTCTCGGACGCGTTACCTACGAGATCTTTGCCGGACATTGGCCGTCGGAAACCGGCGACTTCGCCGAGCGCTTCAATGCGCTGCCGAAATATGTCGCCTCGACCAGCCTCAAGGCGGTCGATTGGAAACCGGCGGAGCTTCTTGATGGCCCCCTGCCCGAGGCTGTCGCCCGGCTGAAGCAACAGGCCGGCGGCAACATCTACGTGCATGGCAGCGTGAGCGTCGCCCGGCAGCTTCTTGGCGCCGGACTTGTCGACCGCGTGAGGTTGCTCGTCTATCCAGGAGCCGCCGGGCGGGGCAAGCAGCTGTTTCCGTCCGACGCGCCGGTCGCGCTCGAACTGGTCTCTGCCGTGCCGCTCGGCAATGGCGTGGTTGCGATGGAGTATAGGCCGGTTGCTAAGGCTTAGCCGCCCGCTTCCTGGGCCGGTACAACCGACCAAGCGGGATGCGGCTCGCGCCCGCCATCTGTTGCTCTGGGAAGGCTGCGTGGCTGTTCGACCTGATGCACCTTTCCGGCCTGCGTCAGTCGCGCCATGACCGCGGTCATCTGATTGTAGAGCTCGACGAAACCCGCCGACGGCATCGCCAGTTGCCCGACAACGACGCGATTGACGTTGGCGCGCTCCTCGGCATTTATGCGATCCGAATAGAGCGTGAAGCGCAGCACGTCCTGGCGAAAGCTGATGGCGAGCGCGCCGTCGCAGAAAACCTCCGGCGCGTCGAGCCGGTCGATGATCTTTTCAGCGCCCTGGTTCATATCGGCCCTCTTTGCCCTTCGTTGAATTTGATCGCACGCGGCGGGTGTCGATTGGCCTCGCGGCCCTAACGATCGGGGGCGAGCTGGGCTCGCCCCCGATCAGCGTTTGGGCGATTGCGCACAGGTCGTTAGACGAGGAAGACGCTAGCGTCCGGATGCGTCTGGTTGTTCATCGCGTCGAAGGCGTTGGCTATATCCTCGATCCCCGGTTGACCGGACAGGCCGAAGATGGAGGTTGGGGCGTTGGTGTCGTTAAGGACGTCCCGCACTGCGGCAGTCACCTCGCCTGTTTGGAGCGTGTGGTCGTCGTTCGTGTCAATCAGATTGAGAATAGAGATGATGGCTGGGTTCGAACTGGTCGCCGCGGAGAAACTGAAATTGAGTTCCGTTTTACCGCCGGGGCCGTCGGGCACCTCATTGACGGCAGCGGAGAGAAACGCCGCCGCCGAGGAGCGTTCGAGGTGATGCACGCCACCGCCCTTGGCCCCCAACGCATCCAAGATCGAGGGCGTTCCGGAGATCTTCGCCAGGTCCTGGAAACCGAAGATGGTCTCAAAGGAGGTGTTAGCGGTCCAACCCGAATGGAACTCGCCCAACTCCTGGTTCAAGATATCCACGTGGTTCTTCCAGAAGCCCGGCGTCAAGCCCTGGCCCGGCGGCGGCACGAAGTTGGTGAAGTCGTTGCCGGTGTCGATGCCGCCGCTGCCGGGATTGTCGACCGTCTGCACGAGGATGCCGGTCTGCTCGGAGCCGTCAGGCACCACTTCGTAGATATTCTTGCCGACATCCGTCAGCGTCAGACCGCCGATCGACCAGGCACCGCCGGCCCCGGTCGTCGTCGAAAGGTCGCCGGCGTCAAACACGTGGTTGCCGTTCTCGTCGATGTAGATCGTCACAGGATCGTGCGCCCATGGAATGTCGTCACCGGTCTTGCCGTTGCCGGTCAGGTCCTCGTACTTGGTGCCGGAGACCGAGAAGAACTTGAAGTTGGCGAAGTCGAGGTCGGTCTGGTCGTGGCCTGAGGTGCCAACGATGGTGTAGCCGGCATTGCCAAGCGTCTGCACCGACCCGCCCGGCAGTTGCTCCAGGACTTTCATCCCAGCATAGCTGGCATCGAGGCCGGTGAACGACCAGGTGCCGTCCGCCGCCGTCGTCGTCGACACGTCGCCGGCATTCAATGTGCCGCTATTATCCTTGTCGATGAAGATGGTGACGCCGGCCCAAGCCTTGTCGTCGACCCCGACGCCGTTCGCGCCGTCGTCGCCGTTGACGTCCTCGTACTTGGTGCCCGAGATGTCGAACTTCTCGAAGTTGGCGAAGTCGAGCCCGGTCTGGTCATG
>NZ_ATYO01000013.1 GCF_000427725.1 Mesorhizobium sp. WSM3224
CCAACGACAGCGGCAAGCGCAGCGGTCGCCGGCCGGTGCGTGGCGGTCGCGCGGGGCCGCGCTCGCTGCTCTTCCTCATTGCCCGCATCGTTGCCAAATACGATCCGCACATGGCCGCATTCCATCAGCGGTTGCAGGCCGCCGGCAAAGAGAAAATGGTCATACGCATCGCGCTCGCCCGCAAGCTGCTCGTCATCCTCAATGCAAAAGCACGCGACGCGCGCATCGAGTTCGCAAATGCAACTTGACACCTCAGATAGTCGCTCATCCGTCTCGGCGCTACGCGCCGATCCACCTTCTCCCACAAGGGGAGAAGGGGAAAAGTGCTACCGCCCCGGGCGCCCGGTCTTGCTTGTCCGGCGCTTTTGACGGCGCTCGTCGCCTGGATCCTCGTAGGAGCCGATGCCGGCGCGCTGGCGAACGATTGGTTTAGGGGAATCGTCGCGTTCCTTCGCGCCCCCCTCTGTCCTGCCGGACATCTCCCCCACATGGGGGGAGATTGGCTTTGGCTTTGCCGGCACTTTTCCTTCGACCGGTTTTTCGGTGCGGCGCACCGTCATCTCGTCGAGCGAATTCTTCTTGAACAGCGGTTTGGTAGCCTCACCGGGAATGCCGAAGTCGGAGCCGTGCGCTTCCTGCGCCGACTGCTTCTTGAACAGCGAGCGCGATACCGCGCCGGCCGGGGTCGGCATGTCGCTGCCGGGCCCCATGTCGTCGATCGACGGCTTGGCGAACAACGGCTTCTTCACCGGTACGGCGCCATCGGCGCCCATCTCATCCAGCGCCGGCTTGCGGAACAGGTTGGGCCGGGCAGCCTTGGCCGCCTCTTCGGCGGCGCGGGCTTCATCGAGCTTGCGGAACCGCTCCTGTTCCTCGACCGTACGATGTTTCGCCACGCCCTTGTTATGCTTGCCCTTCTCGCGGCCTGATGCAGGACTTTGGCTTTCCACCTCGCGCGCCAGCGGGTCATCGGAGATGGCAAGTTCCATCTCGCGCAGCCGCTTGATCTCGTCGCGGACGCGTGCGGCCTTCTCGAAGTCGAGATTGGCGGCGGCGTCGCGCATCTGCTTGTCGAGCGCCTCGAGATGGGTCTTGAGGTTGTTACCCATCATGGCGCCGGCACCGTCGGTGAACTGCGAGATGTCGGCGCGGACGTGATCCTTTTCGTAGACCGAGTCGAGGATGTCGGAGATGCGCGACTTGACCGATTCCGGCGTGATGCCGTTGGCGGCGTTCCACTCCATCTGCTTCTCGCGGCGGCGGTTGGTCTCGGCCATCGCCCGCTCCATCGAGCCGGTGATCTGGTCGGCATAGAGGATGACCTTGCCGTCGACGTTGCGGGCGGCACGGCCGATGGTCTGGATCAGCGAGGTTTCGGAGCGCAGGAACCCTTCCTTGTCGGCGTCGAGGATGGCGACGAAGCCGCATTCGGGGATGTCGAGGCCTTCGCGCAGAAGGTTGATGCCGACCAGCACGTCGAAGGCGCCGAGGCGCAGGTCGCGCAGGATCTCGATGCGCTCCAGCGTATCGATGTCGGAGTGCATGTAGCGAACGCGGATGCCGTTCTCATGCAGATATTCGGTGAGGTCCTCAGCCATGCGCTTTGTCAGCACCGTGACCAGCGTGCGATAGCCGGCCCGGGTCGTATCGCGGATCTCGCCGACGACGTCGTCGACCTGGCTCTTGGCCGGACGCACCTCGACCGGCGGATCGATCAGGCCGGTCGGGCGGATGACCTGCTCGGCGAAGACGCCGCCGGACTGCTCCAGTTCCCATCCGCCTGGCGTCGCCGAGACAGCGACCGACAGCGGGCGCATGGCGTCCCATTCCTCGAAGCGCAGCGGCCGGTTGTCCATGCAGGAGGGCAGGCGGAAACCATATTCGGCCAGCGTCGCCTTGCGGCGGAAGTCGCCGCGATACATGCCGCCGATCTGCGGCACGGTGACATGGCTTTCGTCGATGAAGATTAGCGCATTGTCCGGCACATATTCGAACAGCGTCGGCGGCGGATCGCCGGGCTGGCGGCCGGTGAGATAGCGCGAATAGTTCTCGATGCCGGCGCAGGAGCCGGTCGCCTCCAGCATTTCGAGATCGAAGCGCGTGCGCTGTTCCAGCCGTTGCGCCTCCAGCAGGCGGCCAGCCATTTCAAGCTCTTGCAGGCGATGCTTGAGTTCTTCCTTGATCGACTTGATGGCTTGATTCAAGGTCGGGCGCGGCGTCACATAGTGTGAGTTGGCGTAGATCTTGACGCTCTTCAGCTCGCCGGTCTTCTGCCCGGTCAGCGGGTCGAACTCCGTGATCTGTTCGATCTCGTCGCCGAACATCGAGATGCGCCAGGCGCGGTCCTCCAGGTGGGCGGGGAAGATTTCGATCGTGTCGCCGCGCACGCGAAACGAGCCGCGGACGAAGTTAATGTCCTGGCGCTTGTATTGCTGGGCGACGAGGTCGGCCAGCAGCGAGCGCTGGTCGAGCCGGTCGCCGACCTGCATCTGGAAGGTCATCGCGGTGTAGGTCTCGACCGAGCCGATACCGTAGATGCAGGACACCGAGGCGACGATGATGACGTCGTCGCGCTCGAGCAGCGAGCGCGTCGCCGAATGGCGCATGCGGTCGATCTGCTCGTTGATCGAGGATTCCTTCTCGATATAGGTATCGGTCCGGGGCACATACGCCTCCGGCTGGTAATAGTCGTAGTAGGAGACGAAATACTCGACCGCGTTTTCGGGGAAGAATTTCTTGAACTCGGAATAGAGCTGCGCGGCCAGCGTCTTGTTGGGCGCGAGGATCAGGGCAGGGCGCTGCGTCTCCTCGATCACCTTTGCCATGGTGAAGGTCTTGCCGGAGCCGGTGACGCCGAGCAGCACCTGGGTGCGGTCGTTCTGGTCGACGCCCTCGACGAGGTCCTTGATGGCGGTCGGCTGGTCGCCGGCCGGCTCGAAATCCGACACCATCTTGATGGCGATGCCGCCTTCCGATTTCTCCGGGCGGGCCGGACGATGCGGCGTCCAGAGCTGGCCGTCCTTGTGCAGCGGATTGCCGGACTCGATCAGCGCCGATAGCGCCGCGACGGTCGCGGTGACGCCGCCCGAGGAAACCGACTCGGCGTCCTCCAGGCTGATGTCGAGGCCGGCCACCGGGTTGAGGCCGGCGGCCGCGCGCTCCTTCGCCGAGGCAGCGCCGCCCATCGAGGTGCCACGCGCCGTGCGCCCCGGCGCCGACGAGCGTTCGGGGATCTTCTTCGGGGCTTTTGCCTTAGGCTGCTTTTCCGCCTCGCGCTCGATCTGTCCGGCCCAATCGGAGATCGATCCGGTCAGCGGCGCACCGGAAAAGTCAGCCTGCGGTGCCTCGGCAAAACCACCGGGCTCAAGCGGCTCAGCGGCGTCGAGGAATTCGGTCAGCGGACTGCGCCGCTTCTGCGCGCCATCTTGCGCCGGCGAAGGCGTTTTCTTGTCAGGACGTTTGGCCATGACCCGAATATGGGAGGACTCGGCCAAAATGGGAAGAGCGGAGTGAAAGGGCGCCGGCGGCCCGCAGACGCTGCTGACAGCAGGCTGTCAGGAGAGGCGTCATGACCCGACCAGCAGGGGATCGCCCGCCTCCGCCGTCGCAACCGCGGCAAGCGCCGCGGCGACGGCGGCAGCGCGGCGGGCCTTCGGCCCGTCCACCGGCCAGACCAGTCGGCGCCTGATGGTCAATGCTGGAACGTCGCGGGCGATCTCGACGAGCCGACCGGAGCCGAGATGCTCTCTCAGCACCAGTTCGCTGGCGAGCAATGCCCCCATGCCGGAGATTGCGGCTTGCGCTGCCAGGACCGTCAAGGGGAACCGCGGCCCGTGGTCGAGGTCTTTCCGCTGCAGACCAGCGGCGGTGAACCAGTCCCGCCACGTGGGATAGACGTCGTCGCCCATGGTCTGATCGATATGCAGCAGAGGCAGGCGGTCAAGCACCGCGGCGCCATCCCGGTCGGAGCGGTTTCGCATCAAGGCCGGGGCGCAGGCGGGGATAACCCTTTCTGTGAAGAGATCGGCCGATGCGAGATCCCTAGCCGAACTGTTGCGGTAGCTGATGGCGAGGTCGATGCCTTCCTCCAGCATCGCGTCCAACGCGATCGACACGACGACGCGCACATCCAGCTTGCCAAGAGCCGCACGGACATTGCCGAGGCGCGGCGCCAGCCAAAGCGAGGCGAAGGAGGGATCGGCCGCTACGGTGAAAGTATCGGCGCGGCGTTCGAAACGCAGCCGCCTCAGCCCGGAGGTCAGCGCGTCGAAGCCGCGGTCGATGTCGGGCAATGCCGCCTCGGCAATACGCGTGAGCGCGATGCCGTTACCCTCGCGCCTGACCAGCTTGACGCCAAGCCGATCCTCCAACTGCCGCAACTGATGGCCGACGGCACCCGGCGTGACACCGAGTTCGTCGGCGGCGCGCGTGAGACTGCCGGTGCGCGCGGTGGCGGCCAGCGCCCGTAAAGCCGATAGCGGAAGGTCGCGAAGAAACGTCATGGATTGAGCTTACCTCAAAACTTGCGAAAGCAAACTCGTTTGCAGAAATGGCCGAGAAAGACCTAACCTTGTTGAAGGCAGCTCAACCCAAGGAAGCCATCGCGATGCTCGATATGCAAACGCAGTCCGTCCCCGCCGATCAGGCTCTTGCGATGCCTTGTTCCTTGCGCTCGGTGCGCAACGAAGGAACACGCATCGAGGTCGAATTCGATGACGGCAGCGCCGGCCAGCTGTCGATGCGCTGGCTGCGGCTTGCCTGCGAATGCGAGACATGCGGCGACACCGCCTCCGGAAAGCGCTGGCTGACGCCCGCCGACGTTCCCGCCGATGCCCGGGCAACGTCGATCGAAATCTCGTCGGGCGGAAAGATGGACGTGGTTTGGCAGGACGGCCATGTCTCGCGCTTCGCGGCGAGCTTTCTGGCTGCTCATGCTGGACGGGTCGGCGACCCGGGGGCGGAACGCTTCCGGCCGGTGCTGTGGAGCAGCAATCTCGCGGGCCGGCTCGGCTGCTTTGCTTTCGATGCCGTGGTCGAGGACGACGAGGCGCTTTTCCAATCGCTGCGTGCCTTGCGCGACCACGGCATCGCCATGCTGACCGGTGTTCCGGCCGAGCCCGAGGCGACGCTGCGCGTCGCCGGCCGCTACGGTCCCGTGCGCGAGACCAGCTACGGCAAGGTTTTCGACCTCATCTCACGACCGGACGCGCGGGTGGCCGGAGAGACGGCGCGTGCGCAGATCCCGCACACCGACGAGCCGTTCCGCTATTCACCGCCGGGCTTCATCTTCTTCCATGCCATCAGGACCGGCGCCGGCAGCGGCGGCACGTCGCTAATGGTCGACGGCTTTCAGGTCGCCGAGCGGATGCGCCGCGACACGCCTCATTTGTTCGACCTGCTCGCGCGGCATGGCGTTACATTCCATCGTGAGCACGCCGGGGACGTGTTTTTCAGCGCCGAGGCGCATGTCATCAGCCTCGATGCGAGCGGCGCTGTCACCGGCATACGCTACAATGACCGCTGCCTGGCGCCACAAGCCGGTTCGATCGAGGAGATCGACGGCCTGATCGAGGCGCTTGCCGAATTGACGCGGCTGATCTGCAATCCGGCAGACCAGTTCCAGCACCAGCTGCAGCCGGGCGAGGTGCTGGTCTTCGACAATCAGCGGGTCCTGCACGGGCGCACCGCCTTCGATCCGACGCGGGCCGTCCGGCACCTCAGAAGCTGCAACCTCGATCGCGACGGCGTCCACAGCGCGTTTCGCACCCTGGCGCGGCGCTTTGCCCCTCAAGAGGCCGAGGCCGTACTCTATCAGGGCGCTATCCTTTAGCCTGTGGATTGGTCCTCAGTTGAACCACAGCGCGAAAGTCAAAAAGCCGGCGCCGCCGAACTGGCTCTGGATCTGGCCGAAATCGTCGCTGCTGAGGATCTTGCCGCTTTCGAGATAGGGCGCGATGCCGGGGCCGGTGATCGATAGCACGAGATCGAAAGGTTTCGGCTCGTCGAAGAACCGCTTCATGTTGATGCCTTTGCCGCTGATACGGAAATGCGGCAGCAGCACGCGGCCATCGAGCAGGTCTTCGGCCACCGTCAGCGTGGCGAGCCAGGCCTGCACCTGTTCCTGGCCGACCTCGAGGCCGGTCAGCGGGTTGACGCCCTTCTGCTGCGGTCCGGGCAGCCATTCGCGGTCGTTGTCGGTCTCGGCCAGGATCGCTTTCCAGTCCTCGCGCGACAGCCGGATCATCTCCAGCAGGTGGCGTCGCGCCGCCCGCCGGCGCTCCGGCTCGATCACCGGCCAGTTGACGAGATGCACCAGAGAGATGAAGTCGGCGAGGCGCCATTCGGAGGTGAACATGTTGCCGCTCATGCCGCCGTCCAGCGGCACGAGTGTATCCTGCAATGGCAGATTTGCCCTCGGAAAGAGCATGTGGAAGGAACCGTCGAAGGCATTGCGGAAATCATGCGCCAGCCAGAAATCGGCCTGGGCCATCAGGAATTCGGCATAGCCCTGCAGCCAGAAGCCGTCGGCGCGGTCGAAGCGGAAAGTCAGCGAGGGCGCGGCATCGCTCGTGTCGACGCTGCCGCGCGAGAGCGAGGCCATGATCGCGGCGAGGCTTTCGTCCGGCGCGATCGCGCCGTCTTCGTTGAGGTCGATGCCGACATGGGTGAGGTCGACGATCATGCCGATGTCGGCGCCGGCAGGGACGGAGCCGAGCGTGGCGGCGGATTTTTCGAGCCGGTCGCGGAAGGCGACCAGGATGGCGCGGAATTCTTCGTAGGTCAGCGGTTCCGGGTTGGGATTGTCCGGCACGGGCAACTGCATCAGCGGCAGCATGAAGGATTTCGGACTCTCGAAGCCGTGGCGATGCAGGCCGCTGGCGAGGAGCTCCAGCGCGGTGAAGAATTCGCCGGCGCCGGCGGCATAGGCCGCTGCCGGGTCCTTGGCCGCTGCCGCCTCCAGCGTCGACAGCGCCGTGTTCCGGTCGGTCACGCTCTTCGCCTCGAACATGGACTTGGCCGCGTCCGGCGTCTCCGCCCAGGCGAAGGACGCCGGCAGGAACACCGACAGGGCGGCTGCAAAGACAGTCTTCAGCAACATTATCGTCCTCCACTGCGTGACGTGGCGGAGCATACACGTATTTTGGCCCGGCCGAGCCTGGGTGATGTCCGTTGTCGGATCATTCGGCGGCCGGCTTCTACCAGCTCGTCAGACAGTCTACACAGGGCGAGATTGGACAGGCCCGTGTCGAACTATCCGCTTTCCTACAAACTGTCGTGGTTGCCGCGTTTCCTGAAGCCGTCGCTTGGCGGCGACAGGAGCGGTTTCGCGGCGCCGGCGGCGGTGCTGATTGATCCGCCGCCGATGCGGAAGGTGCGGCTGGCGTTCGTCGGCGACATCTCGGCCGTGGCCAATCGCGATGCGCCGGAATGCGATCCGGCGATCGCCGCGCTGCTTTCATCCGCCGACCTCGTCGTCGGCAATTGCGAAAGCCCGATCGTCGAGCGTCCACGCGCCATGGTGGGCACCTGGCTCGGCACGCATCACGCGATGAGCGAGCGTTTCCTGGCCGATGCGCTTGCAAGCGCGGGCATCGCACGCGACAGGGTCGTTCTGTCGCTGGCCAACAACCATGTGCTCGATCAGGGCATCGCCGGCTTCGAGGAAACGCTTGCGGCGCTGAAACGGCTCGAGATCCGTACCATAGGCACGGTGGCGGGCGGGTCTGTCCAGCATCATGCAGCCGGATCGCTGACGATCGGCTTTGCCGCTTTCACGCTTTGGCGCAACACAGATGCCGCGCCGTTTATAGAACGCGTCTCGATGCGCGACGATCCTGCCGAATGGCCGCGCGGCGTTGTCTCCGGCGTCGATCTGCTCTGCGCGGTGCCGCATTGGGACTGGGAGTTCCGGCACTTTCCAAGACCGGCGACGCGAGCGCTGGCGAGGAAGCTTACAGACCATGGCGCCCGGCTGATCGTGGGACATCACGCCCATGTCGCGCAGCCGGCTGAGCGGATCGGCGACAGCGTGGTCGCCTATGGGCTTGGCGATTTCCTCGGCACCGCCCTTACGCGCCAGCCATGGCCAGGTCGTATAGGGTCGATCCTGACCGTCGATGTCAGTGCCGATACTGCCACGCGCGGTATGATCGCGGCGTATGAACTGCATTTCTTCGCGCGCCTCGCCACCAATGGCCACGAGCGGCTGGTGCCGGTGGAGGCGCTGGAAGGCGCATTGAAGCGAAAGGTTGCGGCTCGCCTCGAAGCGATCTTTGGCTGTGCTCGAGCCGATTTCTGATTTGATCTTGCCTCGCGCGCGACAACCGACGCGCTGCACTGACGCGGCCTGCGAAAGCGGCTATCATAGGCTCAGGCTTGCGGTGGGGGTGGCTATGGAAACGGCGGATTTCATGCCGAGCGAAGCGGTGATCGCCGGCATCAGGAAGGACATCGAGGCCTATGAGGCCGGGCGAGCGTCGGCCTATCGTCAGACCCGCTGGCGCGTGCCGGCGTTCATCGGATCGCTGCTTGTCGTCGTGGCGCTGGTGGCCTGGCTTTTCAACAAGCTCGCCGATCCGAACGAGCAGTGGTTGTCGACGCCGCATGTGTTCCTTTATGTCAGCGGCTTCGTGGCCGCTGGCTTGCTCCATTTCCAGGCGGTAAAGCCGGCGAGGAAACTGCAGCAATCGTTTCGCAATACGCTGCTGCCGATCATCTTCGGCTTCATCCAGGACATGCGCTATCAACATGGCGCGCCGCCGAAGTCCTTCGACCGGTTGCCGCGTGAAACGGTTGGCACGTTCAACCGCCCGTATTTCGAGGATGTCATTTCCGGTCGGTACGAAGGCTTTCCGTTCGAACTCTACGAGGTGACGCTGTTGGAGAGGAACGGCAAGACAACATCGATGGTGTTCAAGGGCATCATCATCGCGTTTGAGACCACTGCGCCGTTCCCGGGGATACTGGTGGCGGCGCGGCGGGCCAATATGGTCGCCGGCTTCTTTCGCGGCATGTTCGCCAGCAAGGTGGAAGAACTGTCATGCGGCGTACCGGAACTCGACGCCGCCTACGAGTTCCGTACCGACAATGCCGAGGCTGCGCGGCCGCTGGTGACCGGCAGGCTGGCGCTGGCGCTGAAGTGGCTGAGCGAAACATGGCAGAAGGAACCGGCACGCGTCGCGCTCAACGGCAGCGACGGCTTTCTGCTGCTGCCGCAAAACAAGAACTTCTTCGAGCTGCCCGATATCTCGGTGCCGCTCGACTACAAGACGCATATAGCGCCGATGATCGCCGATCTCGGAGCGATGCTGGCGACAGCGGCGCTGGTGCGCAAGGTCGGCGCGAAGGACGAGGCGGCCGGCTAGTGCGTTTCACCGTTTCACGGAAACGGCGAAACGCCCTATCTCTTTGTTTTTTACGCAATTCCGGGCGGAAAACCGCTCACACTTTTCCTGGAATTGCTCTAGCAGGCTCAGCAGTCGAAGCCATATGCGGCGCGCATGGAGTCGGCCTCTTCCTTCGACATCTTCTTGAACATCACACAGACGGTGAAGCTGCCGACCTGGTGCCCGTTCCTGGTGTAGCCCCAGTCGGAAATATCGTCCCTGGTGAACTCGATGTCCTGGCCGAGGACGACGTTTTGAACGATTTCCGGCTCGTTCGCCAATATGCCGACGAAGCCGGTCTCGGTCCGCTTGAAGGGGATGACCCAGAAATGCTCCGTCGCGTTTCCGTCGGCGACCATCACCTTCAGCTTGAACCTGCCGGTTCCCGGCGGCGGAGTGTCGGACAAAGCCAGGAATTCATCCAGGCTGGATCGCGCCTTTGCGATCGCTGCTGCCATGTCGGCGTCGTCGGAGGCTATCATCATGGCCTTGTCGTCGCCTTGCGCCCGAGCATGCAGTGGAGCGAGCGCCAGCAGCAGGCACAACGCGAAACGAACGGCAAAGATCATGACGCCCCCCAAGGCCATTGATTTCCTGTCCATTATCCTCCTGCAATGTGTCGGCTTTATCAATACGAGGCTGCGGCTCGCGTCGCCAGGATCAGGCTCATCGGTGCGCGCCGGCCGTTCCGGCAATCCGATTGTCACTGGGGAATGATAAGCGGGAAACAGCTCGGCTGCCGAAGCGAGGCCGCCATCGAACGCATTGAATGGAACCGCGCGGGGAGGACAGGACTATGCGGAGGAAATTTGCGGCTGCGGCATTCGCCGCGATCATGCTGTGCGCCGGGCCTGCCCGCGCCGAGGATCCGAAGGCTTTCAAGCTGACGATCGATGGCGTCACGGTCGACATCGATCCGGGCGAGGATATCGACGTGACCCTGCCCGGCGGCAGGACCAGCAAGGTGCGCATCGACCACAATGATTTCGCCACCTTCTCCGGCGGCACATTTTCCTTCGTCCATCCAAGCGGCAATTCGGTTACCAAGACCGATCTCGGCGACGGCATCGCCCAGTATCTGATGGCTTCGGCGCTCGGCACCCTCGTCGTGGTGCAGAAATACGACAAGATGAACCCGGTCTCCCTCAACCAGCTGATGCTGCAGGAGATGACCAAGGAAACGATCCAGGCGGGCGGGCAACTGACGCAGGCGCCGACGACCCGCAAGCTTGCCGACGGCAAGGCGCTGACCGGGCTTAAAGCCACCGTGAAGACGCGCACCGACAGCGCGGATTTCGAGATCGTCGGCTTCGGCACCGCCGATCAGGGACTGCTCTTCATCACGCGCATCGGCGATCAGGACAATGCCACCGAACAGCCACTGATCGACAAGTTTTGGGAGACCCTGAAGTTCAAACCGTAGGCGAGCTTACAGACCAGTCAGACCAGCCAGCCAGCTTGCGGACCGCTTCGCCGCGTCCACCGTTGCGCCGGCGGCGCGGCTGAGATCGGTCTTGACCACGGCATAGCCTGCCTTGGTGCGGTAAAGCACGGCGCGGCCGCCATCGACCGACCCATCGAAGGCGACGGGTCTCGCGGCTTCCGTCTCGCTGGCCGTCACCGTTGCGCCGACCGGAACGCTCGGGCGGCGGTTGAGTTCGGGCGGCAGCGGGGCGATGGTTTCGACGACGCGGTTCCTGGGCTTCAGATCCGGCCTGGAGGCTTTCGCGGCAAGCTCGGACGAAGAGGCCGAGCCTTTGACGCGGCAGATGCCCGAAACCAGCGGATAGTTGAAATTGCGCTGATGCAGCATCTGGCCCTTCATCGCCGCTTCGCAGTCGGCGATCGTTTTCCATTTGGCCGGCGTCTCGCCGATATATTCACACAGCTTGGCGTCGCAGTCGCAGCCGACGATGGTCATGGCGACAAGGGCGGTCTTGATCACGATCTTGTCCCTTCGAATTATCTCTCCCCCTGCATCAATCCACGCCGAACAAGGCGGGATTTGGCCGCCATTGTGAAATGTGGAGGATGGGACGTTGCCGAAGGTTGCTCAGCCGGAGACTGTGGCTGAAATGCCTCAGTCGTGGACGTGCTCAGTTTGGTGCCGGCCCTGGCCAGTCGGCGGTACAGGGTTCAGTTTGCAGCGCCGATCCACGAACGGGCCACTCGCGGGCTTGGCGATGCGTCGGCAACAGACTGCCGGGAAAGCCGCTCCAAAAAGACAGTTGGCGCTGGGATTTCTCCCAGCGCCTCCCTGTCAGATCAGGAACCGGTTATGGCAGCAACTTCCGTAAAGTCGTCGCGCCAGGCCAGCCTTGATTTTGACGGTCCTGCCAGTCGCCACCCGAAGGCAGCGCCCGTTCCAGACCACGCCGATCTCCACCCTTGCGGGCTTCGCCCAGCGTGCCATCGAAGGTTTTTACCGGCCTTCATGGCAGCATCGGTCCGCCGTCGGCGTTGGCACGCTTTCCGCGGCACCCGTAGGTCTCGGCATCCTTCCCTCCAACAGGCGAACCTGCCGTCGTTCCGGGCCGTACGGGCCTCAGGAAATCCGCCTTGCGCTTTTGCCTTTCGGCTGGGCGTTCGGTAGCCGCCTGAGATGGGTTTAACGTACGCCGGGTAAGCGGTTTGCGGAATGCCCTCGGCCCTGTGGATAGCGGGATTATCGGGGACCAATGGCAAAAGCCTCGGAATTTGCCGGCCGAGCTCCTTGGACAGCCTGCCCCGCTTTTCTGTTGCACTCGGATACTGGAGCCTTGCCCCGCCGCCCGGTCCGCGTTTCAATGCCGGCAAAAGACTTTGGCCCGGCAAGGCTTTGGGCCGGCAAAGGCTTTTGGGCGCCAGCGCGGCATCCGCCGCGCGTTTTGGACAGCCTGCCTCGGGGGAGGTCAGTTTGAAGGTCGGGGTGGTTCTCAATCCGATTGCCGGCGGCGGCAGGCTCAAGCGGCATTGGGCGCAGGCGGCGGTGTCGCTCAACAGGAATTTCGGCGATTTCGAGCTGCGCGAGACGCAAGCCAGCGGCGACGCCGAGCGGTTGTCGATCGACCTCGCCGCCGGCGGATGCGACCTGGTGATCGCGGCCGGCGGCGACGGCACCGCCAGCGAGGTGGCCGACGGGCTGCTGCAGGCGCAGCACGAGACCGGCCGCGAAAGCGCGCTGGGGCTTCTGCCTTGCGGCACCGGCATCGACTTCGCGCGCGGGCTTGGCCTGCCGCGCGGCATCGACGCCACACTGAAGCGTATCGCCGATGCCAAGGCGCGGAAAATCGACGCCGGTCGCATTTGCTACATCGACGACCACGGCGCGCTGGCCAGCCGTCACTTCATCAACATCGCCAGTCTCGGCCTGTCCGGCGCGACGGATCGCGCTGTCAACGTCGACAAGCGCAAGGGCAGGGTCTCGGCCAAGGCGCTGTTCTTCTGGCGCACGGTGCTGGAATTCATCCGCTACCGATTCCAGGACGTCCGGATCACCATCGACGACGGCGAGCCGGTCGAGGCGCGCGTTGCGCTGGTGGCGGTAGCCAACGGGAAATTTTTCGGCGGCGGCATGATGATCGCGCCGGACGCCGACCTCGCCGACGGCCAGTTCGACATCGTCATCCTGCGCGCCGCCGGCAAGCTCGGCCTGATAAGGGACATCCGCCTGCTCTATGGCGGACGGCATCGCAACCATCCGGCGATCACCATCCTGCGGGGGCGCAAGGTGCTGGTCGAACCGCTCGGCGATATCGAGAAGAACGCCGCGCTGGTCGACATAGACGGCGAGTCGCCAGGCCGGATTCCGGCGACTTTCGAGATCCTGCCCGGCGCGCTGACGCTGAGAGGTTGAATCAACTGGCTGAGGGGTTGATTCAGCCGGTGCAGTCAGGTGACTGAAATGGCTGACTAAATTTTTTGCCGGCTACGGTTCGAGCCTGGCCGGGAAGCCCGGCGCGCGAAGCTCAACACCGACTTCATCCTCGAGCAGCTTGACGATCCGGGTCGACCAGGCATCGCCGCCATAGGCACGCTTGCCTTCCTCGAAGATCGCGTTGACGCGAGACGCCAGATCGAGCGGCGCGCCGAAATCCCTGCCCATGGCCAGCGCGAAGCCGAGGTCCTTCAGCGCCAGGTCCATGGTGAAGCCGATATCGTAGGAGCCGTTGAGGACAAGCTGGCTTTCGGTCTCGTGCACGAAGCTGTTGCCGGAAGAGGCGACGATGGCGTGGTAGGCCTGGGCGAGGTCAAGCCCGCCCTGTTTGGCCAGCATCAGCGCCTCGCCGGCGGCGACAAGATGGATGAAGGCCAGCATGTTGGTGATCACCTTGATCACCGCCGCCGAGCCGACCGGACCCATCAGGAACGACTTCGCGCACATCGCCTCGATCGCCGACCGGTGATGTTCATAGAGGGCAGCGTCGCCGCCGACCAGCGCTGTGATCCTGCCCGCGGCCGCCAGATGCACCCCACCGGTCACCGGGCATTCCAGCGTCTCGATGCCTTTTGCCGAAGCGAGTGCGGCGAGCCGCAGTATCTCGTCGCGGCCATTGGTCGACATCTCGATCCAGGTGCCGCCCGGGGGCAGGCCCTGAAGCAATCCGTCGGGGCCGGCGAGCACCGCTTCGCTGACCTTCGGCGAGGGCAGGCAGGTGATCGCGTTGCCGGTGCGGGCAGCGGCATCCGCCGGGCTCGCCGCCGGCGTGGCGCCGAGTGCGACAAGGCGCTCCACCGCCGCCGGGTCACGATCGAAGACGGTGACGGCAAAGCCGTTGCGCAGCAGGCTGGCGGCAAGGTTGCCGCCGAGATGGCCAAGGCCGATGAAGGCGTAAGCGCGGGTCAAGGCATCAGCGGCGTCTGCATCATCTGCAGATGCAGGTCCTTGCCGGTGTAAGGATGCGCCTCGCAAACCGCCTCGTTGAGTTCGACGCCGAGGCCAGGCTCCTTCGACGGGATGACGTTGCCGTCCTGCCATTCGATCTTCTTCTTGAGCAAGGTGGCGTGAAAGCCGTCCCATTGCTTCAGCGATTCCAGGATGAGGAAATTGGGCAGCGTCACCGCAAGCTGGATGTTGGCGGCACCGACGATCGGGCCGCAATAGCAGTGCGGCGCGATCTGAATATGGTAGGCCTCGGCCATGGCGGCGATCTTCTTGGTTTCGAGAATGCCGCCGGAGCGGCCGAGATCCGGCTGCAGGATGGTGGCGGCGCGGTTCTCGATGACGCGGGCGAACTCGAACTTGGTCGTCAGCCGTTCGCCGGTGGCGATTGGAATGGATGTGCCGCGGGCGACTTGCGCCATTACCTCGGGCATGTCCGGCGGCACCGGCTCCTCGAACCACAGCGGGTCGTAGGGCTCGATGGCTCTCGCCATGCGCAGGGCGCCGGATGCGGTGAACTGGCCATGCGTGCCGAACAGGATGTCCGCCCTGTTTCCGACAGCCTCGCGGATCGCCTTGACCATGCGGGCGGAGAGGTCGATATCGATGAGGCGCGGCTGGTGGCCGTCAAAGGCGGTATAGGGGCCGGCCGGATCAAGCTTGACGGCGTTAAATCCTTGCTCGACATATTCGAGCGCACAGGCGGCGGCCATGTCGGGATCGTTGTAGACATTCCTGCCGTCCGGCGCGTCCTCGGAATGGACGCTGCCGGTGTGCGGATAGAGATAGGTGTAGGAACGCAGCGTCTCGTGCACCTGGCCGCCGAGCAGCTTGTAGACCGGCTTGCCCGCTTCCTTGCCGACGATGTCCCAGCAGGCCATTTCCAGCGCCGAAAAGCAGCCCATGCCGGAAACGTCGGGACGCTGCGTGAAGCCGGAGGAATAGGCGCGGCGGAAGAAATTCTCGATGTCGTGCGGATCGCGGCCGACGAGATAACGCTCGGCCATGTCCTCGATCATTTTCGCGGTGATATGCGCGGAGAAGGTCGCGTTGTAGGCCTCGCCATAGCCGACCACGCCGCCATCGGTGGTGAGCTTGACGAAGATGAAATACTTGCCGCCGATGCCGGGCGGCGGGTTGCCGACAACCCAGGTCTTGACGTCGGTGATTTTCATTTTTGATCCTCCAGAACCAGCTCGGCGCCTTTCCATCCGGTCAGGATCGAGGCGGCATTGGTGTTGCCCGTGATGTTGTCGGGGAAAATTGAAGCATCGATGACGCGCAGGCCTTCCAGCCCATGAACTTTCAGCCGCGGATCGACGACGGCGCGCGCGGCATCCGGCCCCATGCGGCAGGTCGAGACCGGATGGTAGACGGTGCCCGAGCGTTTCCTGAAATCCTCGATCAGGTCGGCGTCCGACTTTATCGACGGTCCAGGCAGAACCTCTTCCTCGATGATCTCCGCCATGGCCGGCATCGAGGCGATCTTGCGCACGAACTTCACCGCCGCCAGCATCTCGTCGACGTCGGCATTGGTCGAATAGGCGTTGGCCGTGATTTTCGGATACGCACGCGGATCCTTCGAGCGGATCATGATCTCGCCGCGGCTCGAGGGCCGGCAGTTGGACAAGCCGATCGAGAAGCCGGGCCACGGATCGGGCGTCAGGATAGGGCGCTCGCCGCTCTTCGGAATGACCGTCGAGAAGGCCTGGAAATAGAGCTGCATGTTCGGCCGCGTCATCGACGGGTCGGTGCGAAAGAAGCCGCCGGCATTGTTCATCGACAGCGACAACGGACCCGAGCGCAGCAGGATGTATTGCATGCCGACCAGCAGCTTGCCCCACCAGGGCCGCAGGATCTGGTTCAGCGTCGGCAGCTTGCCCTTGAAGGTGTAGTTGATGCCGACATGGTCCTGCAAATTGGCGCCGACATTGCCGTTGGCGTGGACGACCGGGATGCCGAGATTGCCGAGCAGCGCCGACGGGCCGACGCCGGACAGCTGCAGCAGCTGCGGCGTGTTGATCGAGCCGCCCGAAAGGATCACCTCGCGGCCGGCGCGGGCGGTTTTCGTCTCGCCGTTCTGCTCATATTCGACGCCGACGGCGCGCCTGCCTTCTAACAGGATCTTCGTCGCCAGCGCGTTGGTCTCGACACGGACGTTGGAACGCTTCATCGCCGGCCGCAGGAAGGCGCGGGCGGCGGACATGCGGCGGCCGTTCTTCGTCGTGATCTGGTAGATGCCGACGCCTTCCTGGGCGGCGCCGTTGAAATCAGGATTGAGCGGCAGCCCGGCCTGCTGTGCGGCGGCAAGGTAGCGCTTGGTCAGCGGGTGCACCGCGTTTGTACAGTCGGTGATGCGCAGGGGGCCGCCGACGCCGCGCCACTGGTCGGCGCCCGCCGCATTGTCTTCCATCGCCTTGAAAGAGGGCAGGAGGTCGTCATAGGCCCAGCCCGGATTGCCGGCGGCGGCCCAGGCATCGAAATCCTCGCGCGCGCCGCGGATGAAGACCATGGCGTTGATCGAGCTCGAACCGCCGAGCAGCTTGCCGCGCGGCCAGTGGTCGGCATTGTTGCCGAGGCCGGGATCCGGCTCGGCCTTGTAGTTCCAGTTGACGGTCGGGTCGAAGAAGGTCTTGCCGTAGCCGAGCGGCATCTGGACGTAGAAGCGCCGGTCGGTTCCGCCGGCCTCCAGCACCAGCACCGAGAAACGTCCCGAAGCCGACAGTCTGTCGGCAACCACCGAACCGGCCGAGCCGGAGCCGACGACGATGAAATCATAAGTCTGCATGGTGGAAGGGCGGGCTCCGCAAATTCCGGCTTACCCTAGACATTGCCGGCTTGCAGCGTCGCCGTGGCTTCCGGCATGGCTTGTGAAAAAAGCGACCGGCGCGGCGGTGTGCATTTCGCTTTCACCAAAGCTTGCGACATGACGGTCGCATTGATACGCAACTGAACTGACCTCTAAGGATTTCGCCATGGTGCACTACGCGGACGGAAAACCTCTTGGCGATCTCACCTTGAGGACGCTCGCCATGCCCTCCGACGCCAATGCCGCCGGTGATATTTTCGGCGGCTGGGTCATGGCGCAGATGGATCTTGCCTGCGGCATCCGCGCCGCCGAGCGCGCCAAGGGCCGCGTGGTGACGGCCGCGGTCAAGGAGATGTCCTTCGCCAAGCCGATGAAGATTGGCGACACGCTGTGCATCTACACCCATGTCGAGCGCGTCGGCCGCACCTCGATGGTGCTCAAGGTCGAGGCCTGGGCGCAACGCTACCTGTCCGATCTGATGGAGAAGGTCACCCATGCCGATTTCGTCATGGTGGCGCTCGACGGCGAGGGCAAGCCGAAGCCGATTCCGGCCGAGGGCTGACGCGTCCCGATTCTCAAGAAGCTTGCGGTTTTGTAACAACGCTTCCGCGGGAGATGCGCTTCGCGGCATCCAATGGTTGCCTTCGCGCTCCACTTTGAGGCGCGGGGGAAAGACAATGCGTCAACACATGCTGAACGGCTGGCTCGTGGCAGCCCTTGTCGCTCTGGTCTACCTGCTCGGCATAACGGCCTATTTGGAGGTCACGAAAGACCTCCCGCGCGTTGCCTGCATGCGGGACTTGAAGGCGGTGGGCAAGACGGCGGGGCGAGTGCAAAGCTGCTCGACGGCATGCTGCGACACTACCGCTCCAAGCGCCTGATGAGTTGCCGGCTAAAGACTGTTGTCCCTGGCGAAGCGGTTGCGCGGCGACACTGACAGGCTAGCTCGAGATCGCAGCGGATCCGATCAAAATCGGAAGGTCTGACGAGGCCGGCGCTGAGGCGCACGGGTTTCATCGTCGGTTCAAAATTCCTTGAACTACAAGGGTTTCAGGCCTGCTGGCTGTCGAATTTCGCGCGCGCTTCCTGAACCCGATTTGTGTTCTTGCGCGCCCATGCGCCGAGCGCGCCGACCGGCACCAGCAGCTCGTGGCCGAGTTCGGTCAGCTCGTAGTCAACACGCGGCGGGATGGTCGGAAACACCTTGCGCGTGACGAAGCCGTCGCGCTCCAGGCCGCGCAAAGTGGTGGTCAGCATCTTCTGCGATATGCCGCCGACGGCGGCGCGCAATTCATTGAAGCGCATCGCTCCGCCGCCGAGCTTGCCGACGACGAGCACAGTCCATTTGTCGCCGACCCGTTGCAGGATTTCCGACACGGCCCGGCAGTCCTCGGTGTTGTGCGGGTGCCTCAGTAACAAAAACGTGCCTCCTTGCGCGCCAAGTTGTCAGTATCACATATAGCGCCGGTATCCAAACGATACCAGAAATTCCCGCAAGGAGAGCCCCCTTATGTCCAAGCCCAAAATCGCCATCGTCGTCGGTTCGACGCGCGCCGCCCGCTTCGCCGACGTGCCGACGCAGTGGATCGCCAAGATCGCCAAATCCCATGCCGATATCGACGTCGAAGTCGTCGATCTGCGCGACTGGCCGCTGCCCTTCTTCGACGAGGTCGCTTCCTCGGCCTGGGCGCCGTCGCAGAACGAAGTGGCGCAGCGTTGGCAGAAGAAGGTGGCCGAGTTCGACGGCTTCATCTTCACCGCGGCCGAATACAATCACGCTCCGACCGGTGTCTTGAAGAACGCCATCGATTACGCCGCCAATGAATGGAACAAGAAGCCGGCCGGCTTTGTCGGCTATGGCTCGGTCGGCGGCGCGCGCGCGGTCGAACAGCTCCGCCTGATCGCCGTCGAGTTGCAGATGGCGCCGGTCAAGTCGGCCGTGCATATCGCCTGGGGCGATTTCCTTGCCGTCCGCCAGGGCGAAAAGAAGCTCGAGGACATCGAGCACCTGAACCAGGCGGCAGCCGCGCTGGTCAACGACGTCGCCTGGTGGGCGAGGGTGCTGAAGGCCGCCCGCGCCGCCGATGCGATCGCCGGCGAAGCCCAGGCCGCCTGAGCCACGATAGACATCATCCTCCCGAAGGGCGGCGCTTGCGCCGCCCTTTTTAATTTGCGGAAGCTTCGGCGGTCGGCCTCGGCCTGATGATGCAATCGGCAAGATGCGCCCGCTCGTCGAGCTCGTCGGCGTGATGCTGTCCCCACTGGCAAAGCGCCAGAAGGATGGGCTCGAGGCTGAGGCCGAGCGGCGTCGCGGAGTATTCGACGCGCGCCGGGACTTCCGCGAAGATCTCGCGGCTGACCAGCCCGTGCTCTTCCATCTCGCGCAACTGGTCGATCAGTACCTTCTGGGTGATGCCGGGCATCAGCGCCTTGAGCGCCGACAGCCGGCGCGGACCGTCGAAGAGGTAATAGAGGATCACTGCTTTCCAGCGGCCCGAGATCACTTTCAGCGCGCGTTCCGCGGGGAGCATCGGCAGTCGCTTGATCATGCGGGCCATGGTCACCTCCTGGTGTGCAGCGGACAAATGAGTGTGTAGCGGCGACTGCGCAGATAGTGGCAAAGGGCGGCCGACGCCATAGCGATCGGAGCCTGCCATGAAAGCCATCCAATTCAACCGTTTTGGTGGTCCGGAGGTCTTGGAGGTCGTCGACCTTGCAGCGCCCGTCGCGGGTGCCGGCGAGGTTTTGGTGAAGGTCGGAGCGGCCGGCATCAATTTCTTCGAAGTGTTGATGCGCGCCGATCGCTACGCCGTCACGCCGGGCCTGCCGGCGTTTCCCGGCGTCGAAGTCGCAGGTACCGTCGAGGCTGTCGGCGAGGGCGTGGACCGGCGCCTGTTGCGGCAGCGCGTCGCCGCGCCACTATTCCTCTCGGCCCGGCCATTCGGCGGCTATGCCCAATATGTGGCGATCGATGCCAGCCTCGTGGTGCCGCTGCCGGATGCGCTTTCGTTCGAAGACGCGACCGCCCTGATGGTGCAGGGGCTGACCGCCTTGCATCTGCTACGGCAAAGTCCGCCGGCCGGCAGGACGGTGCTGGTTCCTGCCGCCGCCGGCGGCGTCGGCTCGCTACTTGTCCAACTGGCCAAAGGGCAGGGCGCCCGTCGCGTCGTTGCGCTCGCCGGTGGCAAGGCCAGGCGCGATTTTGCCCTGTCGCGCGGCGCCGATGCGGCGATCGTGTGACTTGCATATTGAAAGTGAGTCACGAAGATGGTTGCCAGGACGAGCTTCGAAACGCGCCCATGCCCCATAGCGCGCAGCCTTGACGAGGTCGGCGAGTGGTGGAGCATCCTTTTGTTGCGGGACGCATTCCAGGGCCTCACGCGCTTCGACCAGTTCCAGAAGAGCCTGGATATCGCCCCGAACATCCTGACGCGGCGGCTGAACAGCCTGGTCGAGCGCGGGCTGTTCGAGAAGCGTGTCTACTGCGAACGGCCGCTTCGCCATGAATATGTGCTGACCGCCAAGGCCCGCGATTTCCGGCCAGTGCTTCTTACCCTGCTTGCCTGGGGCAACAGGCATCTGGCGCCTGAAGGCCCGAGCCTTGTCGTGGTGGATACGGCGGACGGACGCTGGGCCGATCCCGTTCTTGTCGACCGGCAGACCGGCAGGGAGCTCGACAGCGGCGGCTTCACCATGGCGACCGGACCCAAGGCCAGCGATCGCATGCGGCAACGCTACCGCTTTAGCAGCGAGGGTTCGGGCCTGCCGCTGGTCGAGAACACTTATGGCGGCCGGGAAGAGGCGCACAGCAGATGAACAAGGCTCTTTCCCCGGATGAATTGCAGCCCTCGATCGTTGAAGTTCCGAAGCCCGCCAGGAAGCGGCGCAAGCCGTTGCTGCTCGTGGCAGCGCTGATCGCGATCGCCGCCGCCGGATGGTATGGCGCGCAGTGGTGGCAGGCCAATCGCTTCCTGGTGACGACCGACGACGCCTATGTCGGCGGCAATGTCACGCCGCTGGCGCCACGCGTCGCCGGACATATCGACCGGGTCCTGGTCGAGGACAACCAGCATGTCGCGGCTGGCCAACCGGTCATCCGCATCGACGACAGGCCCTTCAGGGCGGCTCTGGAACGTGCGCAAGCATCGGTGCAGCAGAAGCAATCGGCGCTCGACAATCTGCGCGCCCAGGTCTCGCTGCAGAACTCGCTGATCGAGCAGGCCCAGGCCGATCTCGAGGCCAAGAGCGCCGCCGCCCTGTTCACGGCACTGGATGCCAAGCGCTACGAGGTGCTTGCCAGCGCCAGGACCGGTTCACAACAGGATGCCCAAAAGAGCGCCGCGGCCGACGGCCAGGCGCAGGCGTCCGTCGCCGCCGCCCGGGCGGCGCTTGCAGCGTCGAGACAACAACTCGACGTCCTCAACACCCAGATTTCGGAAGCGACGGCCGAAGTCGCGGCCGCCAAGGCGGATCTCGATACGGCGGAGCTCGACCTTGGCTTCACGGAAATCCGCTCGCCGATCGACGGCATTGTCGGCAACAGGCTGGCGCAGGTGGGGACCTATGTTTCGCCGGGCAGCTATCTGCTGACCATCGTGCCGGCGTCGGGCCTGTGGGTCGACGCCAATTTCAAGGAGGACCAGTTGCGCGCGATGGCCGACGGACAGGCCGCGACGGTCTATGCCGATGTCGCCCCGGATCAGCCGCTCAAGGGCCACGTCACCAGCCTGGGCCCGGCCACCGGGGCGATCTTCAGCGTCATCCCGCCGCAGAATGCGACCGGCAATTTCACCAAGATCGTGCAGCGGGTCCCGGTCAGGATCGCGATCGACGGAGACCAGGCAGGCAAGGTCGCGTTGCGGCCCGGCCTGTCGACGGTCGTCACGGTCGATACCGGATCGCGCTGAGAGCGCCATGTCAGCGCCAGCCGCCGCCCAGCAATCCTTCCTCGCCAGCGTCCTGCCGTTCATGGTGATGTGCGTGGGGATGTTCATCGCGCTGCTCGACATCCAGATCGTCGCCTCCTCGCTGCAGGATGTCGGCGGCGGCCTCTCGGCCGCGCAGGACCAGATCGGCTGGGTGCAGACCTCCTACCTGGTGGCGGAGATCATCGTCATTCCGCTGTCGGGCTGGCTCACCCGCGTCTTCTCGACCAGATGGCTTTTCACCATATCGGCGGCTGGTTTCACCCTGGCCAGCATGCTTTGCGGATTTGCCTGGAACATCGAAAGCATGATCGTGTTCCGGGCGCTACAAGGGCTCCTCGGCGCGTCGATGATCCCGACGGTGTTCACCTCGTCCTTCCATTATTTCCAGGGCCCGAGGCGCGTCTACGCCGCTGCGGTCGTCGGCAGCATTGCCTCGATCGCGCCGACGCTCGGTCCCGTCATCGGCGGCTGGATCACCGACACCTTGAACTGGCATTGGCTGTTCTACGTGAATGTCGTTCCGGGCGTGATCATCACGATCCTCGTTGCGCTTCTGGTCAAGATCGACAAAGCCGATCCGTCATTGCTGAAGGGCGCGGACTATATCGGCATGGCCCTGATGGCGGTCAGTCTCGGCACGGCGGAATATGTGCTGGAGGAAGGCTCGCGCTGGAGCTGGTTCGACGACGCGACGATCCGCGACGGCGCCATCGTCGCCGGGATAACCATGGTTCTGTTCGTCATCCGCAGCCTGACCTATGCGCAGCCGGTGGTCGACTTCCGCGCCTTCGGCAATCGCAATTTCGCCATCGGCTGCTTTCTGTCCTTCGTCACCGGCATCGGCATCTTCGCCACGATCTACCTGACGCCGCTGTTCCTGGGCTATGTGCGCGGCTACAACGCGCTCGAAACCGGGCTGGCGGTGTTCTCCACCGGTGTCGCCTCGATGGTGGGCGTTCCGGTCTACATATTCCTCGCCAAGCGCTTCGACACGCGCTGGCTGATGATGTTCGGACTGGCGTCCTTCGGGGCGTCGATGTGGAGTTTCAGCGCCATCACCAGCCAGTGGGGCTCCGCCGAGCTTCTCATCCCGCAATTGTTCCGCGGCTTCCCGCAGGTCTTCGCCGTGGCGCCGAGCGTCAATCTCGGCCTCGGCAGCCTGCCGCCGGACCGGCTGAAATATGCCAGCGGCCTGTTCAACACCATGCGCAATCTCGGCGGCGCGGTCGGCATCGCCATTTGCGGTGCGATCCTCAATAACCGGACCAACTTCCATTTCCTGACGATCGCTTCGCATCTGACGCCGCAGAACGAGGCGGCCATGCGTCTGCTGGAGAATGTGGCGCAGCGCTATGGCCAGTTGCCCGGCGCCGTCGGTGACGGTCACGCGGCCTCGCTGAAGCAGCTCTGGCAGCTGGCCTATCGCGAGGCCTCGACGATGGCCTATGCCGATGCGTTCCTGGTCATCATGGCGGCTTTCGTCGTTGCCACGGCACTGGTTCCGTTCCTGCGCAACGTGACGCCCAAGGCGCCGCCGCCGGACGCGCATTGAGCGGAACCGGCAGAGGCCGGTTCGGACGCTGCCCGGCGATACCAAGGGTAAGCTCATCCTTATAGCCAGCCGCCCGAAAAACCGGCCCGCTGTAGGCCCTTGGCGATGGCCGGCACGCCGCGCATCAGCCGCCACAGGAAGTCCGACCGGTAATTCTCGATCATCAGCGCGATCGGGCCCTGGTTGATGCCGACATGGTCCGGCGACACCCAGCCGCAAGGTCGGCCGGCGGCGTCGGCGATCGTGGGATTGAAGCTCGCGGTGAAGCCGTAAGGATTGCCTTCGTGCAGGTCGATCTCGTGGAAATAGCGCAGCGCCGGCAGCACGATCTCCGGTGCAAAGGGCAATGAGGCGATCGCCGCCCAGGGTGACAGCGTGCCGTCATCGGGACCGAAGGGCGCACCGCGCGCCAGGTAGCCGAAGAAGCGGCGTCCGCCGGCCGCCGCCTGGTTCTGCCGCAGGTCCGGGCCATCGCTGGCCGTGAGGCCCCAGCAATTCTCGCCGTAGCCAACGAAGCCCTTGGGATTGCGCATGGTATAGTCGCGGTGGAGAAAAGTCGCCTGGCGGCTGTTCTCGAAATAGTCGCTGCCGACATTGCGCATGAAGGCATCGCGAATGCCGCGAAAATCGATCCAGATATGCGAGAACTGGTGGATGAAGAGCGGACCGGCATAGACCAATTCCCGGCCATAGATCTTCTTCCATTTGTAGCTGGACAGCCAGGCAGCATAGCTCTCGGGCGGGAGCGGAAAGGTCGGCGAGCCGAGGCCCAGCATGTAAAGGATCAGCGCCTCGTCATAGCCTTCCCAGCGGTAGCGCAGGAATCCCTTTTCGGGCCGCCAGCCATGGGTGACAGTGGCGCCGCCATTCTGCGCCCAGCGCCAGTCGGCGCGGCGGTAGAGCGCATCGGCAAGCCGACGGATTTCCAGCTCGGGCGCGTCGTCACCATCAAAATAGGCGCCGGCTGCCAGGACGCCGGCAAGCAGAAGCGCCGTATCGACCGTGGACAATTCGCACTTCCAGACGCGACGGCCGGTCTTCATGTCAAGGAAATGATAGTAGAAGCCCTTGTAGCCGGTGGCGTCGGGCTCCGGCCCGTGCGGCGCGCTCCAGAAGAAGCGGAGCGTGGCGAGCGTCCGCTCGACCGCGGCGGTGCGCGTCATGAAACCACGCTCGACCCCAACAGGATAGGACGACAAAGCGAGGCCGACGGCGGCTATGCTGGCGGGCGATGCAGCGGTGTTGCGGTCGGCGACGAGCCCGTTGACCGGGCTGGCCTCCTTCAGAAAATAGTCGAAGGACAGACGTTGGATGTCCGAAAGAAGCTCGTCGTTCAGCGCGTGTTCGCTCGATGCATCCATGGTGCCGATATAGACGCTTTTGCAGCGCTTCAAAGCTTTCTAGCCGGTCAATCCTAAGTGAGGAAGCGAAGCCTTACTGCCGCGTCAACCGCCCCGACGCCTAAAGCACGTCGCGCTGAAACGGATTCAGGCGGCGTGCTTTAGGTCTTTGTTTTGATGCATGTCGTTGCCCCAGAACCGCGGCACACTTCTGGGCGACATGCATTAGTCGAACCTTTCCGACCACTCAGCGCGCCACCGGGCGGTGGCCGTCTGGCAGGCGGGTGGCGATCAGCTTGTCGATGCGGCGGCCGTCGAGGTCGACAACCTCGAAGCGCCAGCCTTGCGCATCGACGCATTCACCGGTCGTCGGCAGATGGTGGAGATGCGAGAGCACATAGCCGGCGACGGTTTCGTAGTCGCGGTTCTCGGGCAGGTCGATGCCCAGCACCTCGGCCATCTCGTCGGCCTGCATGTAGCCGGCGAGCAGCCAGGAGCCGTCCTCGCGCTTGACGGCGTTCTCCTCCTCGCCGGCCTCGAGGTCGGAGCGGAAGACGCCGGTGATGGCTTCGAGGATATCGGCCGGTGTGACGATGCCTTCGAAATGGCCGTATTCGTCATGGACCAGCGCCATCGGCACGTCGGATTCCCTGAGCTTCTGCAGGACATCGAGCGCGTCGGCCTGGTCATGCACGATAGGGGCGGCGCGCACATGCTGGCGCGGCTCCAGCGGCTTGCCGCCGAGAATCGCCGCCAGAACGTCACGCGTCTGCACCACACCCACCATCGCATCGACATTGCCGTCACCGCAGGGAAGGCGCGAATGTTGGGTTTCCATCAAGAGCCTTCTGACCGCTGCTTCGTCGGATTGCAGGTTCAGCCAGTCGACCTCGGTGCGCGGCGTCATCACCGCGCGTACCGCGCGGTCGCCGAGCCGCATGACGCCGGCAATCATGCGCCGCTCGTCGGATTCGATGGTGCCGTGATGCTCGGCCTCGGCGACCAGCATCTTGATCTCCTCGTCGGTAACCTTCTCTTCCGTCTCCCCGCTCTGGCCGAGCAGCCAGAGAATGGTGCGGCCGGAGAGGTCGAGCAGGAAGACGAGCGGGGCCGAGACAGTGGCAAGGACCGTCATTGCGGGCGCGGCGCGGGCGGCGACGCGCTCGGGATCGCGCAAGGCGATCTGCTTCGGCACCAGCTCGCCGACGATCAGGGAGGCATAGGTGATCAAAGCGACGACGATGCCGACGCCGACAGGGTCGGCGATGGTTTCGCGGATGCCGGTCGAGGCCAGATATTGCGCCAGCCGTTCGCCGAGCGTCGCGCCCGAGAACGCGCCCGAGAGAACGCCGACCAGGGTGATGCCGATCTGCACCGACGACAGGAACTTGCCGGGGTTGGAGCCGAGCGCCAGCGCGCGGCCGGCGCCCTTGACGTTGCGGTCGATCATCGCCTTGAGGCGGGCGGGCCGCGACGAGACGATGGCGAGCTCCGACATTGCCAGAAGGCCGTTCACCAGAATGAGGACGGCCACGACGGCGATTTCAACGTAAAGCATGGGCGGTCAATAGCATTGCTGCGGTGCATCCGAAAATAGCCTGCCGGTATTTTTGGAACATGACAATTTGCTCTGTTCAGGCCGCATCCCAAATCGGCGCCGAGAAATGCCCGACAAGCGCGTCGATGACCACGCGCAGCTTTGGCGTCAGCGCGCGCGTGACTGGCCACACGGCATGGACGACGATGTGTTCGACCAGATAATCGGACAGGACCATTTCAAGCGCGCCGCGCCTCAGGCTCTGGCCGGCCAGCCAGGTCGGCAGCGAGGCGATGCCGCAGCCGGCAAGCGCGGCGTCCAGCATCGGCTCGCCGTGGCCCAGGACAAGCCGCGCCTTGGGCACGAAGGTGGTGAGACGTCCGGCACCGTCGCGTATGGCCCACGGACGGACGACGCCTTCGCGTCCATAGCCGATGACGCTGTGCCGGGCGAGGTCGTCGATGGATTGCGGGCGGCCGTGCCGTTCGAGATAGGCGGGAGATGCGCAGATCGCCGAGCGCTGGGCATAAAGGCGGCGCGCCGCGAGCGACGAAGAATCGTCGAGGTCGCCCATGCGCACGGCAAGGTCGATGCCTTCCTCGATCAGGTCGACGCGGCGGTCGTTGAAGGAGATCTCGATCGTCAGGTCGGGGAACCGGCTGGAGATGTCGAACAGCACCGGCGCGACACATCGGCGGCCGAAGGCGAGCGGCACATCGACCCGGAGCTTGCCCGACGGGATCCGCCGGCGCGAGGCGAGCAGCGCCTGCCCGGCCTCGATCTCGGCAAGCGCCCGCACGCAGGCCTCGTAATAGCTCATGCCTTCGCTGGTCGGGCTAAGGCTGCGCGTGGTGCGGTTGAGCAGGCGCACGCCCAGCCGCCGCTCCAGTAGAGCGACCGATTTGCCGATCGCCGACTTCGTCACATGCAGCCGCTCGCCGGCGCCGGTGAAGCTGCCGGCTTCGACGGCGTTGACGAATGCGACGACACCCTGGAGATCAGCCGAGTCCATTTCGATTTCCTATTGTAGCTTTAAAGTCTTCAATTTGTCGTCGAATATCCCGTATTGCGGCACTATTTTCCATAGTTAGATGGCATAAATCTTTCGCGCACCGTCAACAAGGAGCGCGACGCATGGGCACCGACAGCAACAGATCCTGGCAGATGAGCGGTCTCGGCCTTTCGAAGCTGCAGCCAGTGAAAGGCGAGATCCCCGAGCCAGGCCCGCACGAGCTTCTGGTGCGGACGAAAGCCGTCTCGCTGAATTACAAGGACAAGATGATCGTCGACGGCGTTCTGATCCCCGATCTTTCCTTCCCGTTCGTGCCGACTTCGGATGCCGTGGGCGAGATCGTGGCGGTCGGCAGCGCCGTCAGCCGCTTCAAGGTCGGACAAAGGGTGCTGGGGCAGGTGATCGCCGACTGGCCGGACGGCGATGCACCGGCGGTGCTCCACCAACATACGCTCGGCTCCTCGCTTTCAGGCATGCTGTCCGAGCATGTCGTCTTCGGCGAGGACGCCGCGGTGCCGGCGCCGGCCTCGCTCAGCGACATCGAGGCCGCAACGCTGCCGATCGCGGCGCTGACCGCCTGGTTCGCGATGGCGGAGGCGACAAGACCGGTGCCGGGCCAGACCATCCTGATCCAGGGCACGGGCGGCGTGTCGCTGTTTGCGCTGCAATTCGCCGCCGCCTTCGGCCTGCGCGCCATCGTCACTTCGAGCAGCGACGAGAAGCTGAAGCGCGCCAGGGACCTCGGCGCCTGGCAGACGATCAACTACCGCACCCAGCCGGCGTGGGACGAAGCCGCCCGCGCCCTGACGGCCGGGCTCGGCGTGAACCACGTGCTGGAAATGGTCGGCGGCGACAATGCGCGGCGGTCGCTCAACGCGCTTGCCGCCGACGGCCGGCTATCGATCATTGGCCTGCTCGGCGCGATGGAGATCAGCTTTCCGATCATACCGTTCATGCGCAACCGCATCGTCGTCCAGGGCATCTCCATTGGCCATCGGCGCGCGTTCGAGCGCATGAACCAGGCGATCGAGGCGCTCAACATCAAGCCGGTCATCGACAAGGTCTATGGCTTCGACGACGTGTCGCAGGCGCTCCAGCATCTGGAAGAAGGACCGTTCGGCAAGATCGTGATCGTTATGACCTGAGCAGAAGGCGCCGTCATTGCAGCGTCTTCAACACGCCGATCACGGCCATGCCGTCGGTGAAATAGGGATCGCCGCTGCCGTTGCGCCCCTCTTTGGTGGCGCCGATCCCCGATATCTCACTGGTCGATGCCAGCAGGCCCGCGGCCTTCAGGTCGCCGATCAGGAAGTTGCGCTCCGCGTCGATGTCGGGACCGATATGATGGGTGACTGCGCCCGTGTCGTGGCTGAGGCCGACGCCACGATCGAAGCTCGCGGCGCCCAGCCAGAGCGGGCGGCCGTCGTCGCCGACCGTGTCCGTCAGCCAGAAGCGGACATGGTGGCGTTGGTCGGCGCTGTCGCCGACCGGCTTCTCGAAGGCAAGATCCTGGGCGCGGCCTTCGAACAGCAGGCGGCTCATCGGCGCATCGGGGTAGGGGCGGGAAAACAAGATGCTTTCGCCGATGTCGATCGCGGTTCGCAGCGTGATGGCGTCGGCCGTGTCCCAGCCGGCGACGGCGAAAGCGTGGACGACCTCCTTTTTGGTGCCGACAAGTCCGACATTGACCGGGTCGCCGGGAATGCCTTGCGGCGTATGTGTCACCATCTCGAAGGGGTGCGTGCGGAAGCCGCGATCCCGGAATGTCCAGAATTCCGGCGCCGCGACATAAGCAAGTGCCAAATAGCCCGCGCAGAAGGCCGCCAGCCAGACCGCCGCACGCCGCCGAAGGCTTCGCTCACTCACGAGAAACCACTCCCTGACCCATACAACCACTCTATGCGGTGTGGCCCAGTTTGGGCAGCAGTGCCTCAGCGGCAGGCGCGGTAACCGCTCTTGCGGTTCTTGACGTCGAAATGGAAATGGTTGCGGTGGTCGTAATTGTAGCCGGGGCCGAGCACGGTGTTGAAATACTGGCAGCCGTCGGCGCGCACATTGTTGAGGAAGCCGCGGGTGCGGAAGGCGAACAGGCCGGGCTTGCGGACGTCGATGTCGTCGCCATTGTTGAGCTCGATGCTCATCACGTCAAGCGCGTCGCCTTTGCCGTGCTCGGACAGGACGCCTTCGCCGGCGATGTTGCGGCAGGAATAGCTCGAGCCCTGGTGGATTGCCTTGACGCCGGAGAAATAGCGCCAGCGGGCGGCCGGCTGCAGCTCGTTTTTCGTCCAGGCTGCAAAGGTCGCGGCCATGTTACAGGTCAGCGTCGCCGCCGGCTTCATGGCAACACTGCCGATCGCCGAGACTTTCACCGGATAATCGATGCCGCACTGGCCTTCATGGATCGGCTGCACATCCTGATAGACGACACCCATCCGCTTCAGCTCGTTGCGGCAGTCGATCTCGCTGGCCGGTATCTGCTCGACCGGCGACATCGGCTCATCCATGCGCGGATAGGCGGCCTGGGTCATGTAGGGGTTGGATGGGACGAGGCGCTGCATGCCGGAATATTGCGGCGCTTCGGGCTGCGGCACGGCTGCCGTCTGGCTGCCGACATCGACGGCCGGCTGCAGCGCGAAGACGTCACCGGTCGTGCAGGCCGATATCGTGGCGATGGCGCCCGCGGCCAGCCCGACAATCGTGATCTGCGCGCACTTGTTCCGTTGCGCCAGGCTAAGCATGGCACCAAGTCTTCCAGCCATCGAAAGGCATCCTGTCCCCAAGAGCTGATCCCAATTGGGATCATGCTTCCGATGGCACAAGTCTAGTCGGCAAGAGTAAAGGAAAGATCAGCGCCGGCATTCATGCCTGGGGCGGAATTGCGGCGCTGTTCTTGGCTAGGAATAGCCAAGACTTCCGGGATTTGCCTATTGACAGAAAGTGCCGCCGTGACGGCGTGGCTCCAGATCCAGATGGAAATGCAGCGCATGATCGGGATCACTTCCCGGACCAAGCACCGTCTTGAACGGCCCGCAGGCGGCCTTGCGCACCGCGTCGAGGAATTTCGCGTCCTTCTCGGGTGGCGTCGGGCCGATCTCGATCTTCTTGCCGTCCGTCAGTGTGAAAGAGGCGATGTCGAGCGCGTTGCCGAAGGCATGTTCCGACAGTTTGCGCGTGCCGTTGCGCGGGCGGCAGACAAAGGCCGAGGCCTGGTTGATCGACTTCAGGTCGGCGCCGAGTTCGGCCTTCGCCACAGGCTGAACCACGTCGGCCATGAAGCGCGCCGCTGCCTCGGCCATCTCGCAGTTGAGTTCGGTGCCAGGGCTGATGCCGATGGATTTGCCGAGTGTTTTTAGGACGACAGGGTAGGGGATCGAGCAGCCGATCTCGGGATCGTGCTCGGCCTTGTGTTCCTCGAATTCGACGCCAAGCACCTTCAGCCGTTCGCGGCAGGCGGTTTCTTCCGCCGGCATCCTGTCGGCCGGCATGTCGGCCGAGCGTGGATCGGGAAGCATCTTTTCCTCGCCCGGAGGTGCGGGTTTTTCCGGCGGCTGCGGCGCCGTGCCGGGCGGTTCCGGCTCGAGTTCGGCCGGTTTCTCCGGCGGCGTCGGAACGACTGCCGGCGTCTGCGGCTCGGATTCAGCGCCCTTCGAACGCGGCGGATGGGCATCCCATTTCGGATGCGACTTCTCCTGGTTGAGGAGGTCGTCATTGCTTTCGAGGCGACTTTTGTCTTGCCCGGACTTGTCGGCGCCGTTCTCCATATCTTGAGGACGCGGCCCCGGAACCGGCGTCGCCAGGGGCGTTTCCGGTGCCGGAGCGGCGCTCAGGCTGGTCGGCGGCACGTGTCTTTTGTGCCGATGATGGTGCTTGGCCAGGGCCGGCGTAACCAGCAGGATCGCGGCCGCCAAAGGCAGCGCCAGTTTGCATAGTCGCGAAAAGCTCAGCGCTGCCATCGCCCCGAAACGGCGGTCGCGTTGCGAAGTTGCCTGCGCCAGCAGCCTTGCCGATCACAATCGGTTACCGGTGCGTTACGCGCCAATGGCTTCAAGGCCTTCCTCCAGCCAGTCGGCAAGCAGCGGCAGGCCGAGCAGATACTTGGCGGTGCGCCTGTTGGAGCGTTCTTTCGCGGCTGTGACCGCGTCGGCCCACTCGGATGCGTCATAATCGCCGCGCCCGACCCAGGCGAGCGCGATCAGTTCGGCCGCTTCGTCGACATTGAGATCGTTGATCAGCTCGCGGAATTCTTCCTCGGTGAGGTTTTCCGAGGCTTCCTCGACAAGGCCGTCATGGTGATGACCGGCACGCCTGTCGCCGTCGAACTCGACCTCGTGCTCGGCGCCGTCGTCATAGTCCTCGTTGACGGCGGCGCTCAGCGCCTTGGCCTTGAGTATGAACAGGCGCACCGTGTCGGGATCGATCGAAAGTTCCCACTCCTTTTCGAGGCGCTGCTGCACGGCCTTCTCCACGTGATGCGCTTGGCCCGATGATAGCGGATTTGCGGCGCGCGTCACGTCTGGAGGTAAAGCCGTCCAAAATAGTTGGGCCGCCGCCGGTATTTTCGGGATGAAAGAATACCAGAGCGGCGTTAGTCTGGCATTCTCACGCCCTCAAGGAGGCTTCGATGCGCAGACGTTTGCTTATTCAGGTCATGGCTGTCGCGGCGCTGCCGCTGTTTGTTGCCCCGGCTTTTGCCGCCGGCGAGGGTGGCAGTGGCCAGACGACGACCACATGCAAGAAGGGCGAGGTCTGGGACAAGAAGAAGAAGAAATGCGTCGTGCCGCAATATGGCATGCTGGATGACGACAGCATCTATGAGGCGGGCCACGATCTGGCGATGGCCGGACGCTATGACGAAGCGATCTCGGTGCTGACGCTTGCTGCCAACAAGCAGGATCCGCGCATCCTCAACTATCTCGGCTATTCGCATCGCCATTCGGGCCGCGTCACCGTCGGCCTCGGCTATTACGAGGAAGCGCTGAGGATCGATCCGAACTACACGCTGGTGCGTGAATATCTCGGCGAGGCGCATCTGCAGATCGGCGACCTTGCCGGCGCCCAGGAGCAGCTCCAGCAAATCGAGAAGCGGACGGGCAAAGGTTCGCGCGAATACGGCATGCTGTCCGAGCAGATCGATCATTTCCTGAGGAGCTGATTCCAACTCCAAGGTTTTTCGAACCGGCTGCGAGCGATCGCAGCCGGTTTTTTGCCGCTGCTCGCCGGGTTTGCCGCATGGGTCCGGCGAACGCGCTGATGATTTTACCAAAGTTGATTTTTTGGGCGTGAAAATCGCGCGAAGATCGCTATATTCGAGGAAATTGTGGTGAAACGGTTCCGTTAGCCCGAGGCTGCCGGACCGTTTTCTTTTTGTACCCATTCGACAAGGCTGCTCCCGGAAAGCGGGGGTGGCGGCAGGAAAGGTCAGGCATATGATCAAGGTCCCGATGACAGGCGAGGGGTTCGCGTCATTGAAGGAAGAACTTCGCTGGCGCCAGCAGGAGGAACGTCCTCGCATCATCGAGGCGATCTCCGAAGCGCGCTCGCATGGCGACCTGTCCGAAAATGCCGAATATCACGCGGCGAAGGAGTCGCAGAGCCACAATGAAGGCCGCATCAACGAGCTCGAGGATCTGATCGCGCGCGCCGAGGTCATCGACGTCTCGAAGCTTTCCGGCGACAAGGTGAAGTTCGGCGCGACCGTGGTGCTGGTCGACGAGGACACCGAGGAAAAGAAGACCTATCAGATCGTCGGCGACCAGGAAGCGGACGTGAAGTCCGGCCGCATCTCGATTTCATCGCCGATCGCGCGTGCGCTGATCGGGAAGGAAGTCGGCGACGCCATCGAGGTCAATGCTCCGGGCGGCGCCCGCGGATATGAGATCGTCCAGGTCCAGTTCATCTGAGGACCTTTTGATAATTCTACTCCGGCGGCCGACTAGCGCGGTTTTCTGCGCTTCCGGTGCTCACGTACTTTAAGTACGCTCCGCTCCGGTTCTCGAAAACCGCGCTATTCGACTCGCCAAAGCGAATTCTGAAAAGGTCCTCACGCTGGCGCTGCCGATCTGAGCGCCAGCAGCCGTTCCGCCTCCGCCAGTGCTTCAGCCGGCGTAACCTTGCCGCCAGCCGGCGCCAGCAAGGTCGACGCGAAAGGCCCGCGCGGGCCGGTCAGGCCTGGCTCCGTCGCCAGGAAGATGGCGACGGTCGGCAGGCCGAAGGCACTGGCAAGATGGGTGAGGCCGGTGTCGGCGCCGATGACGAGCGTCGAGCGACCGAGGATTGCCGCAACGTCCGCGAGCGGCGATTTCGGGACCAGCACCGTCCTCGGCACGGCTCCGGCAATGGCTTCCGCCACAGATTTTTCCGCCTCATTCGACCAGGTGACCACCGGCGTGAACCGCCGGTCGGTCAGCTGGCGCGCGGTTTCGATCCAATCCTCGACCGGCCATTTCTTGTCCTCGCGGCTGGTGCCGTGCAGCAGGAAGGCGGCTTTGCCTTCGACGCCGCGAAGATCGCCCGCCGGTGGCACGATGCCGGAGCGAAGCGTCGACAGATCGGGTTGGTAGCCAAGCGCCAGCCCGAACAGCCGCCTTGTGCGCTCGATGGCGTGCAGGTCGCGCGGCACGGCGTATTTGCGCTGATAAAACAGCGTTGCCGAAGGCTCGCGGGCGCTGGCCCGGTCGAAGCCGGCAATCGGCGCGCCGGCCTGTATGGCGACCAGGGCCGACTTCAACAGGCCCTGCGCGTCGATGACAAGATCGTAACGGCAGGCACGGAGCGCCCCGCGCAGTCCGGCCATCGCGCGCCATGTGCCGCCGGCGAAAAGGGTCTTGCGCCAGCGCCGGATCGCCACCTTGTGGATGGTTCCAATTGCCGGATGCAGAGCCACGATCCCGGCAAACGGCTCCTCCACGCACCAGTCGAAATCTATGTCGGGGCGATTGAGTATTGCGTCCTCGACGGCGGGAAAAGTGTGGATGACATCGCCCATCGACGATGTCTTGACGATCAGCACTTTCATGCGGCTGCCGGAACCTTGAGCAAGCGGTCGGCCGCGGCGGTGACACGAGCGACATCAAGCGTCTTCAGGCAGTTGAGGTGCCCGAGCGGGCAGACCTTCTTGTGGCAGGGCGAACAGGACAGATGCAGCCAGATCAGCTCCGAGCGTTCGCTGAGCGGCGGCGTGTTTTCTGGCGATGTCGAACCGTAGATGCCTATGATCGGCGTGCCGACGGCCGCCGCGACGTGCATCAGCCCGCTATCGTTCGACACGGCAAGCTTCGCCGCGGCGATCAGGTCGATGGCATCCTCCAGCCGCGTCTTGCCGGCAAGGTCGATGGCGCCCGGCGCCAGGGCGGCTATCTCGCCGGTCACGTCGGCGTCGTTCTTCGAACCGAGCAGCGCGACGCCCAGGCCCCTCGCCATCATGTCCCGGGCAAGCCCGGCATAGTGATCGCTCGGCCAGCGTTTTGCCGGGCCGAACTCGGCGCCGGGCATCAAGGCGACGAACTTCCGGCCGGTCAGTCCGAAGCGCGCCAGCAAATCGGCTTGATTGGCCTTGTCGATGGTGAGCCTCGGCGCGCGAAAGGTGCCGCCGCGCGCAAGGCCGAAATAGGCGCGCGCCGTGCGCCGTTTCAGCGCTTCGGGCAGCGGCACGATTTCGGTCAGCAGGCCGTAGCGCATTTCGCGCAGATTGCCGACGCGTCGTGGGATGCGGGCAAAGAACGGTATCAGCGCCGATTTCCAGCTTCCCGGCAGCACATAGGCCATGTCGTAGCGGCCGCGTAAAAGGCGGCCGAAGCGCCTGCGGCTGCGGAATTCGAGCGCTCCCGGCATCAGCGGAAAGTCGATCTGGCTGCGTATCTCGGGCATGCGCTTGACCAGCGGTGCCGCCCAGGCCGGCGCCAGCACGTCGATGGCGGCGTTCGGATGCTTTTCCTTCAGCGCCGCAAACAGGCACTGCGCCATCACCATGTCGCCCACCCAGCGTGGGCCGATCACGAGGATCGTTGGGCCTTCAGCCATTCGACATAGTCCCTGACGCCGGTTTCGACAGTGCGGAATTGGCCATTGTAGCCGGCCGCGCGCAAGCGGGACATATCAGCCTGCGTAAAACTCTGGTAGCTGCCCTTGAGGTGATCGGGAAAGGGAATGAACTCGATCTCGCCCTTGCCCAGCGTATCGATGACCGTCTCCGCGATGGCGCGGAACGGCTGGGCGCGGCCGGTACCGCAGTTGAAGATGCCGCTCGCGCCGCGTTTCCACAGCCACAGATTGACTTCCGCGACATCGCCGACATGGATGAAGTCACGGCTCTGCTCGCCAGGGCCGAAGTCGCCATACGCACCGAACAATTTCGGGTTTTCACCGCGCTCGACCTGGTTGAACAGATGGAAGGCGACCGAGGCCATGGCGCCCTTATGCGCCTCGCGCGGTCCATAGACGTTGAAATAGCGCAGGCCGGCGACCTGCGAATGGTCGGTATCGAAGACGTTGCGGCGGACGTAATCGTCGAACAGCTTTTTCGAATAGGCATAGACGTTGAGCGGACGCTCGAAATCCGGCTCCTCGCGGAACTCGCTGCCGCCGCCATAGACCGAAGCTGAGGAGGCATAGAGGAAGGGCACACGCAGCGCCAGGCAGGCATGCAGCAGCCGCTTCGAATAGGCGTAGTTCACCTCCATCATGAACTTGCCGTTCCACTCGGTGGTGGTCGAACAGGCGCCCTGGTGGAAGACGGCCTCGATGCGGCCAAGCCCGCCATCCTCCAGCCGGGCGAGAAAATCGTCCTTGTCGAGATAGTCGGCGATGCGAAGATCGGCGAGGTTGGCGATCTTGTGGCCGTCGGTGAGATCGTCGACGACGACGATGTCGTCATGCCCCTCGGCATTGAGCGCGGCGACGATGTTGGAGCCGATCATGCCGGCGCCGCCCGTGACAATGATCATGAAGGCCTCTGTTTGCTTCCGATTCCGGCTCTTATAGGGGAGGCCAGCCGGGCTGTCGACAAAGCAGGCGTCGCGCCGCCTTGAGGTTCTCGAACTTGTCTATTTTGTCTTTTTTGTCTATTATGTACAAAATGGAGCGCTCATGAAACACTATCCGTCGACCGATCTGAAACAGAATCTCGGAGATGTGCTTGCGGCTGCGAGCCAGCATCCTGTCTCCATCACGCGTCACAACAAGCCGAGATACGTCCTGATGAGCATCGAGACTTACGAGGCTCGCTTCGTCAACGATAGCCGCCGCGTTTACGCGGCGAAGGACGCTCCGGCCGAACATGTCGAGATGCTTGAGCAATACACTGCCGAGCTGGATCGTGATTAGACCCATAGCCGCCGATGTCTGGCGATATCCATATCTGTGGTATCGCCAACATGGTGGCGGCGAGAAAGAAGGCCGCAAGAAACGCCCCGTTGCCTTCGTGGCCGTCCTTCCCGGGAAAGCCGGCGGCACGAACCTCTTCATCCTCGCAATCACCTCCACGCAGCCGGGTCGCGATCGTGTCGCCGTTGCCATTCCGGAAATTGAACGTCGCCGCGTCAGCCTTGACCCTATCCCTCTTTGGGTCATAGTCGATGAGTACAACCACGATATCCTGGAATCGTCAGCCTATTTCGAACCGGGTGCGCGCATCGGCGCATTCAGTCCGTCGTTCCACAAGAAAGTCATGGCTGCTTTCATTGCGGTTGTCCGCAAAGGCCAATCCAAAGCCATTCCGCGTGCGGACTGAATAACCTGAAACCCGACCATGAGGGACAAATGCCGTCGACCGAACTGCTTATCGCGTTTTTCGCCACGACGGCGATCTTCGCCTACATCCCAGGCCCCGCCATGCTTTACGCCGCCGCGCAGACCATGGCGCGCGGGCGCTGGTCCGGCCTGACTGCGGCACTCGGCATCCATCTCGGGGGATATGTGCATGTCTTTGCCGCCGCCGCCGGCCTGTCGGTGCTGTTCCATGCTGTGCCGCCGCTCTACATGGCGGTCAAACTCGTCGGCGCGCTTTATCTGATCTGGCTGGGCATCTCGTTGTTCCGCGCCAAGGCGGAAGGCGACGTCGCTTTACCCCTGATCGAGCGGAAATCGGCCCGCCGCGCCTTCGCCGAGAGCATCACGGTCGAGGTGTTCAATCCGAAGACGGCGATCTTCTTCATGGCGTTCCTGCCGCAGTTCATCGACACCTCGGCCGGGTTTCCAGTCTGGATGCAGTTCGTCGTTCTGGGCACCATCGTCAATCTGATGTTCTCCTCGGCCGACATAGCGTGCGTGTTCCTGGCCAGCGCGGTGATCGAGCGGCTGCGGCGTTCAGGGCACGCTCAGCGATTGATGCGACGGGCAGGCGGCGCGGTGCTGGTTGGCCTCGGCGTCCATGTTGCCCTGCAGAGGAGCTGATTGCTCAGCCGGCCGCGGTCGGCGTCAGGCCTGCCGTTGCGCTCGCCCGAATTGCGGTATATCGGCATCGCGAACGTGACAAGTGCCAGAAATCCCGAGCTTCAAACCGACCGGAATCCGCCCTCAGGCGCAGTGAGATGATCAAGCACCCTTTGCCTTCCCCCGAACCTTTGCATCGCACCATCGCCCGGTTCGGCGACGTCACCGTGCTGGTGGTGGGCGATTTCATTCTCGACCGCTTCGTCAGCGGCGTGATCGAGCGCATCTCGCCGGAAGCCCCGATCCCCGTGCTGCATGGAAGGGGCGAGACGTTGAACATGGGCGGCGCCGGCAATGTCGTCTCCAACATCGTTTCGCTGGGTGCGGCCGCCATACCCGTCTCGGTGATCGGTGCCGACCAGGCGGGTAACAATCTGATGCGCATGCTCGGCGAGATCGGCGTCGACACGGACGGGCTTCTGCAGCGCCAGGACCGCATGACGTCGTCGAAAAGCCGCTTCAGCGCGCTCAACCAGCAGGTGCTGCGTTTCGACGAGGAAGAGATCAAGCCGCTCTCTTCCGCCGAGCGGGCGAAGCTCATCGATCGTTTCCAGGCAGCGCTTGGCCGCGCCGACATCGTCATCCTCTCCGACTATGGCAAGGGCATCCTGCTCGACGGTGTCGCCGGTGAGCTTATCGCGATCTGCCGCGATGCCGGCAAGCCGGTTCTGGTCGATCCGAAGGGACGAGACTATGCGCGCTATGCCGGCGCGACGGCGGTGACGCCGAACCGCAAGGAGCTTGGCGAGGCCGTCGGGCGCAAGGTGTTCGGCGACGACGAGATCGTGGACGCTGCGCGCGACCTGATCGCCACGCATGATTTCGAATTCATCGTCGCCACGCGCAGCGAGAAAGGCATGAGCGTGGTCTCCGCCGAGGATGCCCGCCACATCTCCACGCAAGCGCGTGAAGTGTTCGACGTTTCGGGCGCCGGCGACACGGTTATTGCGACATTCGCCCTTTCACTCGCGGCCGGGGCCGACCGCGTGCACGCGGCCGTCATCGCCAATGCGGCCGGCGGCGTCGTCGTCGGCAAGCGCGGCACTGCGCGGCTGAACGTCGAGGAGCTGTCCGGCGCGCTGTTCCGCTCACATGGGCCGACTGCCCATACCGACGCCATTCTTGACGCCAATGCCGCAGCCAGGATGGTCGCGGCGTGGAAGGAAGAGGGGCTGGCTGTCGGCTTCACCAATGGCTGCTTCGATATCCTGCATGCCGGCCATGTCAGCCTGCTGCATGCCGCGCGCAGCCAGTGCGACCGGCTGGTGCTCGGCCTCAACAGCGACGCCTCGGTGCACCGGCTCAAGGGGCCGGGGCGCCCGGTCAACAACCAGCACGACCGCGCCTGCGTGCTGGCCGCGCTTGCCTCGGTCGATGCCGTCGTCGTCTTCGAGGAAGACACGCCGCTCAAGCTGATCGAGGCGCTCCTGCCGGACATCCTGGTCAAGGGCGCGGACTACACGATCGAGACCGTGGTCGGCGCCGATGTGGTGCAAAAGGCGGGTGGGCGCGTGGTGCTGGTCGACCTTGTCGCCGGCAAGAGCACGACGAACACGATCGGCAAGCTGCGTGCCGCAAACTGAGGGTCTCATGTCCGATTTGAACGACTACCTGGTCCGCTCCGCGGCGGCGATCTCGACGATGGTCGAGCGCGACCTCACCGGCGAGATGGAACGCGCGGTGAGCACGGTCGTGACGGCGCTTTCACACGGCAAGGCGCTGCTGATCTGCGGCAATGGCGGCTCGGCCAGCGATGCCATCCACATCGCCGGCGAGCTGGTCGGCCGCTTCCTGAAGGAACGCAAGGCCTACAACGTCATTGCGCTGCCGGCCAACGCCGCTGTGCTGACCGCCTGGGGCAACGACTACGGCTTCGACACCGTGTTCTCGCGCCAGGTCGAGGCGCATGGCTCGGAAGGCGCTGTGCTGCTGGCGATTTCGACCAGCGGCAACTCGCCGAGCATCCTTGCCGCCGCCGAGCAGGCGCGGGCGATGGGGATGACGGTGATCAGCCTGACAGGCGAGAGCGGCGGCAAGCTCAAGCCGCTGACCGACATCCTGCTCAACGTGCCGTCAACCTCGACGCCGATCATCCAGCAGGGGCATCTGTGCCTCTACCATCATCTGTGCGAGGCGGTCGAAGCGCGTCTCAGCGATGGCTGAGAGCTCGGGCTTTCCGCTTGCCGAGCCCGGCCTGTGGGTCGAGCGGACCAGCGCCAGAAGCTTTCCAGCCGGCCGGCCGGCGCTGTTCCTCGATCGTGACGGCACCATCAATGTCGATACCGGCTATCCCGACGATGCGGCGGCGATGGTGCTGCGCGACGGCGTCGCGCCGGTCATCGAGGCCGCGAACCAACACGGCATTCCGGTCGTTGTCGTGACCAATCAGTCCGGTATCGCGCGCGGCTATTTCGGTTGGGACGCCTTCGCCCGGGTCAACAAGCGCGTGCTCGATCTTCTGGGCGAACGGAATGCCTTCGTCGACATGGTGCTTGCCTGCGCCTACCACGAGGCCGGCGCCGGCCCATTGGCGATTGCCGATCATCCGATGCGCAAGCCCAATCCGGGCATGCTGCTGGAGGCGGGCCGCCGGCTTGAGCTTGACCTGAGGCGCTCGCTGATCGTCGGCGACAAAACAGCCGATATGGAAGCCGGCCGGCGCGCTGGCTTACAGCAAGGCTGGCTAGTCGATTGCGATGCCTCCGCGATGGGCAGGCTTTCGGTTTCGCCGTTGCGCGATGCGACGGACCTAAAGGGCCTGCTCACCGCGATCCGATCGCTCTGATCGCAGATTGATTCAAGGCCGGGCGCTAAGCTGCTGCTTTTTCGAAGAATTTTTCGGAATCCGGCACATCAGGCCGGAAAAGCCACCAGCCCCTCGTCCTTGACGCGGCGGATGGTCAAGGCGGTGCGTACGGTGTCCACGTTCGGGGCGGAGGCCAGTTCCTCGATGACGAAGGTCTGGAAGGTGCCGAGGTCGCTCGCCACGCAGTGCAGCAGGAAATCGGATTCGCCCGAGACCATCCAGGCGTCGCGCACGATCGGCCAGCCGCGCGTGCGTTCGGCGAAGGTCTTCAGCTCGGCATCGGCCTGATGATGCAGGCCGATGAGGCAGAAGGCGACGACATCCATGCCGAGCGCCGGCGCGTTGAGCAGGGCCCGATAGCCACGGATGATGCCGGCCTCCTCCAACCGCCTGACGCGACGCAGGCAAGGCGGCGCCGAGATGCCGACGCGGCCGGACAATTCGACGTTGGTCATGCGCCCATCGCTCTGCAGCTCGCGCAGGATCTTCCAGTCGATGGCGTCGAGGTCGGCTTTGAGCGGCATGGCTGTCCCGGCTGTGCGCAAGAATCTTTCGCAATTTTGTAATTAAACGACTTTTGTGTCCGCGCCAGCCCTAAAGCGCGCCGCGCTGAAACGGATTCAGGCGACGTGCTTTAAGTCTTTGTTTTGATGCATGTCGTTGTCCCGGAACCGCAGCGCACTTCTGGGCGACATGCATTGGCCGAAGCGATTTTTCAGGCGTAACAAAAGTCGCGATTTCGCGAATACCTGCTCAGCCACAGCTTTCCGGGGACGACGATCCGTTCGTCTTGCTGCCATGGGTGGCAACCCTTACATTAAGCCCAACAAGCCACGGCTTTGCGCCGCAGGGGACTTTTTTCATGAACACCAGACACGCACCCGTTCTCATTATCGGTTCCGGTCCCGCCGGCTACACGGCGGCGGTCTATGCCGCTCGCGCCATGCTGAAGCCGATGCTGGTCGCCGGCCTGCAGCAGGGCGGTCAGCTGATGATCACCACCGATGTCGAGAACTATCCCGGCTTTGCCGACCCGATCCAGGGGCCGTGGCTGATGGAACAGATGCTGAAGCAGGCCGAGCATGTCGGCACCGATATCGTCAACGACATCATCACCGAGGTAGACCTCAATGTGCGGCCGTTCCGCGCCACGGGCGATTCCGGCACCGTCTACACTGCGGATGCGCTGATCATCGCCACCGGCGCGCAGGCCAAGTGGCTCGGCATCCCGTCGGAGCAGACCTTCATGGGCTTCGGCGTTTCGGCCTGCGCCACCTGCGACGGGTTCTTCTATCGCGGCAAGGACGTCGCGGTAATCGGCGGCGGCAATTCCGCGGTCGAGGAAGCGCTCTATCTGTCGAACCTCGCCAAGAGCGTCACCGTCATCCACCGGCGCAGCGATTTCCGCGCCGAGCGCATCCTGCGCGAGCGGCTGCTCAAGAAGGACAATGTCCGCATCATCTGGGACACGGTGGTCGACGAGATCACCGGCCGTCCCGGCAAGACGCCGCTGCCGCCTTCGGTAGAAGGCCTGACGCTGCGCAATGTGGTGACCGGCCAGGAATCGAAGCTGCCGGTCGATGGCGTCTTCGTTGCGATCGGCCATGCGCCGGCTGTCGAACTCTTTGCCGGCAAGCTGAAGCAGAAGCCGAACGGCTATCTGTGGACGGCGCCGGATTCGACCCGCACCGACGTGCCCGGCGTGTTCGCCGCCGGCGACGTCACCGACGACATCTACCGCCAGGCGGTGACGGCGGCTGGGCTTGGCTGCATGGCGGCGCTGGAGGCTGAGAAATACCTGGCGGGAATCGAGGTTCACCGCGAAGCGGCGGAATAACAAGCCGGCTGAGAAAAGCCGTTTAAAAGCCTGATTTTTCATTCAGACGCCAAAGGCAACGCGAGGGGAATCATGGCGCTGGACTGGGATAAATTGCGCGTATTTCACGCAGCGGCGGAGGCCGGGTCGTTCACCCATGCCGCCGAGACGCTGCATCTGTCGCAATCGGCCATTTCGCGGCAGGTCAGCGCGCTCGAGCATGACGTCGGCGTGGCGCTGTTCCACCGCCATGCGCGCGGCCTGGTGCTGACCGAGCAGGGCGAAATGCTGTTCCGCACGGCGCATGACGTGCTGATGAAGCTGGAAACCATCAAGACGCGGCTGACCGAGACCAAGGACCGGCCGTCGGGCGTGCTCAGGGTGACGACCACGGTGGGCCTGGGCGCCGGCTGGCTGACCGAGCGCGTGCAGGAATTCATCGAGCTCTATCCCGAGATCAGCCTGCAGCTGATCCTCGCCAATGAGGAGCTCGATCTCACCATGCGCCAGGCCGATTGCGCCATACGGCTGCGCCAGCCGCAACAGCCGGATCTTATCCAGCGCCGGCTGTTCACGGTGCATTTCCATCTCTACGCGGCGCCGTCCTATATCGCGAAGTTCGGCAGGCCGGCCTCGATCGCCGAGCTCAGGAACCATCGCATCGTTACCTTCGGCGTGCCGGTGCCATCGCATCTGTCGGAGCTGAACTGGCTGGAGACGGTCGGCGATTTCGAGGGCGCGCAGCGGGTGCCGACGCTGCAGATCAACGACATCCTGTCGATCAAGCGCGCGGTGCAGGGCGGCGCCGGCATCGCCATGCTGCCGGACTATGTGATCAACAAGGACTCGAACCTGGTGCAGTTGCTGCCCGAAACCGAGGTGCCGTCCTTCGACACCTACTTCGCCTATCCCGACGCGATGAAGAACCAGGCGAAGCTGCATGTCTTCCGCGATTTCATCATCGCGAAGGCCCGTAGCTGGTCTTATTAAGTAGGGCGCAGTTCACCCACGCCAGGGCGTCAGCCGCGGCAGCCAGCCGGGGACGGCGCGGCGGTAGGTTTCGTATTCAGCGCCATAGCGGCTGGCGAGCGTCGGCTCTTCATAGAGTTTGACGAAGGAGATCATCGCGGCCGCGGTGATCAGCCCGTAAATGATGACCGACCAGCTGGAAAAAAGCAGCGCCTGTCCGAGGATGATCGACAGCACCGCTACATACATCGGGTTGCGCACATGGCGGTAGATGCCGCCGACGACCAGCTTCTCGGTTGGCGCGACGGGAGCGGGCGTGCCGAGGCCCTCGAGGGCAAAACGGGCGAAGGCATGAAGCAGGACCGCGGCCGCTCCAACCACAAGAATGGAGCCCGCAGCCACGAAGCCCGGCACAACCGACAGAGGTTTGCGGTAGTGGTCGGTCAGCAGCCATGGCACCAGTCCGGCGACAACGCCCGGCGCGACGACAAGGAATAGCGCGCTGCCGGCGATTGCCGAAAAAGTCCGCATCAGACTCTCCTGCCGCAAAAATAAACTCGGGCTGCCCGAATCCACATCATTTGGGATTCAGCGTATTTCCGGAACAAAATCGGCTCATTTCGCATATCAGCAATCGCTTTTGGCGCGGAAAGGCCCATGATTTCAGCCATTTTTCCTGGTCCTATCGGTTCCGGGAACAAGTTGGACCACAGCCTGCGTCTTTTTGCATGCGTGTGTTGCAAAATAGATGCTTGTTTCTTGGGCATGATGAGCACATATATATTCACATCTCCAGGGCGCGTTCTCCTCCCATTAGCGCCCTCGAGTGTTCCCCTCTGGAGGTTAGCCTTAATCGGCACTTCCAATCAAACTCAGCCGGATCTTTATTGATCCGGCTTTTTTGTTGCCCGCGTGCCTTCGAGCCTGCGGAAGAACGACTGAATCCGCCACGTAACAGTGACATGTAACATCAGGTAACATGTCGCAGACGCACTCTATCGATTAAGTAGATCATAGGACGCGGTTGGTCGGTTCGGGAGATGGGGGCATCACTCGAAATGACCGGGCTCAGGCAGCTACCGCGTCCGAACCATTTTTTCCGGATGCGGCGGACCCGTCGTTGCCTCCCAGGAAAACGGTCCGCAATAGGAACGGCGTCCGGATCATCCGGACGCCGTTTTCATATCCGCAGCGGAAGCCGCCAGGCGGGCCGACCTGCTAGTGCGTTTCACCGTTTCACGAAAACGGTGAAACGCACTATCTCCTTGTTTTTACGCAATTCCGGACGGAAAACCGCTCACACTTTTCCTGGAATTGCTCAAGCGGCTTTGCCGTTGGCGTTCATCGCCTCATCGGCGAGGCGGCCGGTGAGCTCGGCCATATGGTCGAAAGCGGCCTTGTAGCTGGCGACGCCAGCCGTCGCCGAGCGCAGCTCGATGATCAGGTCACCGATTTCCGCCTGCGGCATGGTCGCCTCGACCACGTCCCAGCCCGGCCAGTCGGGTCGCGCGTCATAGCCTAGGATCTGGCCGCGGCGCTGCGGGATCAGCGCGATGATCTTCGAGGTGGCGTCGGAAGGCGTGACGATCTCGACCTTCATGATCGGCTCCAGCAGGACCGGCGAGCAGGCCGCCATGCCTTCCTTCATGGCGAGCTTCGCCGCCATCTGGAAGGCCATGTCGGAGGAGTCGACGGCATGGTAGGAGCCGTCCGACAGGTTGACGGCAACGTCGACGACCGGGAAGCCGAGCGGCCCTGTCTTCAGATAGTCGCGAATGCCGGACTCCACCGATTGGATGTAGGTCTTCGGCACCACGCCGCCGGTGATGGTGTCGGAGAACTGGAAACCGGAACCGCGCGGCAGCGGCTTGATCTCGATCACCACGTCGCCGAACTGGCCGTGGCCGCCGGACTGCTTCTTGTGGCGGCCACGCTGCTGTACCGATTTGCGGATCGTCTCGCGGTAGGGCACCGCCGGGGCATGGCCCTCGATCGGAATCTGGTTCTTGCCCTCGAGGCGTTCGCGCACCACGCGCAGATGCATTTCGCCGTGGCCCGAAAGGACGGTTTCGGCGGAGTCCTGGTTGTGGCGCAGGTTGAGGGAGGGATCCTCCTCGGCCAGCCGCTGGATCGCCGCCGACATCTTGACCTCGTCCTTGCGCTCCTTGGGGCGAAGCGCGAAGGCAAAGACGGGCTGCGGCGGCTCAAGCGCGACCAGCGGCCGGATGCCGCCCTTGGCCGAACTCAGCGTCTGGCCGGTCTTGACGTTGTCGAGCTTGCCGAGCGCGACCGTGTCGCCTGCCTTTGCGGATGTCTGCTTGATCTGGTCCTTGCCGAGCATCCTGTAGATACCGGAAACCTTCGCCGTATCGCCATTGGAAACGAAAAGCTCGGTCGCGTCGGCCAGTTGGCCGGAAAGCATGCGCGACACAGAGAGCTTGCCGCCATGTGCGGTGTGGATGGTTTTCATCACCTGCACCACCGTCTGGCCGTCCGGCGCGCCAAGGCGCTTCCTCGTTGCCTCGACATCCGGCGCATCGTGGCGAATGGCCTTCAACAGGCGCAGCACCCCATTGCCCTTTTCGGCCGTGCCGATCAGCACCGGCGTCACAGCGCCGGTGCGCAGGTCGGCCGAGAGATCGTCGAAGACCGCATCCTTCGGCGGCTCAATCTCCTCCAGCAATTGCTCCATCAGATGATCGTCATGGTCTGCGAGCGTCTCCAGCATGGAGAAACGCGCTTCCAGTTCGCGCGCCTTGTCGTCGCCAGGAATTTCGGCGACTTCGCTCTCGGCGTATTCGCGGTAGATATAGGCGCGTTCCAGCGCCAGATCGATCGAGCCGATGACGACGCCGTCCTTGCGCACCGGAATCTGGCGCAGCAGCAGCGGTACCGAACTTGCCGGCTGCAGCATCTTCAGCGTGTCGCGCACGCCGGCAATCGCCTTGTCGACCTTGTTGAGGAACAGGATGCGCGGCACGCCGAGATCGTCGAGCTTGCGCATGATGAGCTGCAGCGCCGGGATCTTCTTCTCGTCGGCCTCGGCGACGACGACCGCGAGGTCGCAAGCGGCAAGCACCGGCTCGGCCTCGAAAGCGAATTCGATGGAGCCGGGGCAGTCGACGAAGGTGAGCTGCTCGCCCATGAATTCGGTGGTAGCGAAGGTCGCCTCGACGCTCATGGCGTGGGCGCGGGCCTCGGGCGAATGATCGGAAACGGTGTTGCCCGATGAAACTGGTGACTGGCGGGGAATGGCGCCCGTGCGGGCGAGTATTGCTTCGAGAAGTGTTGTCTTACCGCTTGCAAAGGGACCGACTATGGCAATGCATTTCGGTCCCGTGCGTCGTCCTCCGGCGCGAGTACCCATGGCTGACCTCCACTCAGGCGTTTCCCAAGAGAGCGATCAGCAAAAGTGGAAACCGGTTTTGCGTCCGATCGCACCCTATGCAGAGCGGCGGCCGGCCTGCTCGGCCGTCGCGGGCGGGGTTTATCCACCCCTTCCCAAGGCCATCGTCACACGGGTTTGCCGGGAGGGCAAGAAAAATAGGATATTCGCTGGCTTGGGTTGGCCGGGTCGTCATTTTGTTTGTCAGGCGGCGAGGGGCAAGAGCGCAGCCGTTAGAAAGCCATTGAGACCAAGCCGTCGCCCGCCAATTGGGTCGTCCCCGCCACCCATCGATGATGATGGTCAAGAAGCCAGAACCGGAAGGTGTCAATACAGGCTCAGCCGGCCTCGGTTCGGCGCTCCGGCCTGGCTGCGCTCTGCTTCGCTACCGTCTCGGCAAAGCGTGACAGCAGCGGATTGAACAGGTCCGGCTTTTCCCAGAACGGTGCATGGCCGGCGCCGGATATGACATGGCACTGTTCCCACAGCGAGGCGTAGGCCACCGTCTCGAAGTAGCTCAGCCGCACGAGCGGGTCATGCTCTCCATTGATCACCGCGACCGGGAACGGGGCATGCTCGATTACCTGTTTTTGGTCGGCGCCCTTGCCGGCAAACATGCCGAACGCCACGCCCGAGCGCAGCCTGCCGTCGGTGCGCCTTATCGCCTCGCGGAAAGACGGACTTGCGCTGTCGCCGAAGCAAAGCGCCTCAAAGCGCTCGATGTCGCGTTCGGAGTAAACCTTCTTGGAGGTGAGCAGCACGTCCCAGTTGGCGTGAAAACCGCGCAGCATGCCGAGCGGCCCTCTCGACACCGGCGGCGCTCCGGTCAGCACCAGACCGCTCACCGCATGGTGGAAGCTGGCAAGTTCGATCGCCACATGGCCGCCAAGCGACCAGCCGAAGATGATAGCCTGGCCAATGCCCAGGCTATCGAGAAGGCGGGCTGTGGTCTGGGCGAGGCCGGTAATCGTATAGGCTGCGGCCGGGTCGCGGGCATCGGAGGAGTCGCCATGGCCGGGCAGGTCGAAGGCGATCAATCGGTGGGCATCGGCGAGCGGACTGTCGAACTGACGGGCAAAAACGGCGCGCGAACTGCCCGAGCCATGGATCATGACGATGGGCATGCCCGAACCAGACGACTGGCTGAGGCGCAAATCGGCCTGTGGCGTGCGGATTGTGCGGTCAGTGACGCTCATGCTGGATTAGACCCTCAGATTTGCCTGGCGGCCAACATCGCATCAGGGGCTCTATATCTTCTTTAGGCATGTGGTTAAGAAAGGATTTCTAGAATAGACGGCCGGCATGACCACCGGCTGCATCGCAACCACCGTGGAATCCCGACAATGGAACTAGTCCTCGATCTTCTGGTCTCGATTTGCAGCATTGCGACCATTGGCCAATATGTTTGGTCGATGCGGGCGCATTTCCAATTGCAGGCCACGTCACCAGGCGCCATCGTGATTTCGGCGGCGGTGATTGCCACGGCGCTTTTCTTTCTCGCCATACTGTGGATCGAATCGCAGCCGGTTCCGGCAAAGCTCACCGGGCTCGCCGTCGAACTGGCAAGCTCTGCCCTATTCTGGTGGGCGATTGCCACGTCGCGCAAGGCGCGGCTGCACTTCGCCTTCGCGTCCGACAATCCGCACAGCCTGCTGACCGATGGCCCCTACCGCTATATCCGCCACCCTTTCTATTCGTCCTACATCATCTTCTGGATTGGATGGGGGATCGCGACCTGGTCCATCTGGGCGGTGGTGCCGGTCGCCGGGATGGCCGTCCTCTATGTGTTTGCGGCGTTGGGCGAAGAGAAGAAATTTTCGCGTACGCCGTTGGCGGGCGACTACCAGGCCTATCGCGGTCGAGCCGGCCTTTTCTGGCCGCGGCTGGGGTGGTAGCCAGCACCAGGGCAGGGCAGGGTACCCAAACTGAAGGATTGCCAGATGAAGATCATTGCGTGCGGCAGCGTGCCGACGATCGTCGCGCCGGAGGCGTATTTCACCGGGCGGGTGCTGCAGACGCCGATCATCGAGAAAGAAGCGCCGGCGAGGCTCAGAGCGACACTGGTCAGTTTCGAGCCCGGCGCGCGCACCCATTGGCACACGCATCCGCTTGGGCAGACGCTCTATGTCACCGCAGGCGCCGGACTTGTCCAGACCTGGGGCGGGCCGGTCCAAGCGATCAGGGCAGGGGATGTCATTTCCTTCGCACCGGGCGAAAAACACTGGCACGGCGCCGGATCGAAAACCGCCATGACCCATGTTGCCATGCAGGAGGCGCTGGATGGCGTCCACGCCGACTGGCTGGAGCAAGTTTCCGACGAGCAATATAACGGCTGATCAGCGCCTGTCGCGGGCGCCGGCCGAAGCGCGCTCTGCCAGGCGGGCGAAGCAGCAGGCGTGACGTCGATCGACGCTCAAGAAAAAACCCGGCGTGAAGCCGGGTTCTCTCGTTTGGCGGCTTTGCGTCGGTCAGGTCAGCGACGCGGTAAAGCGCTGGATGCGCGTGCAGGCTTCCTCCAGCAACGCTTCCGACGTGGCGTAGGAGATGCGGAAGTTCGGCCCGAGGCCAAAGGCCGAGCCGAACACCACTGCCACACCTTCCGCCTCCAGCAGTTCCGAGCAGAAGGCCTCGTCATTGTCGATCACCTTGCCCGTCTTGGTCTTCTTGCCGATCAGCTCAGCGCAGGACGGGTAGACGTAGAAGGCGCCTTCCGGCGACGGGCAGGAGATGCCGCGCGCCTGGTTGAGCATCGAGACGACGAGGTCGCGCCTGCCCTGGAAGATCGCCTTGTTCCTGGCGATGAAATCCTGCGGACCGTTGAGCGCCTCGACGGATGCCCATTGCGCGATGGTGCAGGCGCCCGAGGTCTGCTGACCCTGGATCATGTCCATCGCCTTGATGAGCGGCACCGGGCCGGCGGCGTAGCCTATGCGCCAGCCGGTCATGGCATAGGCTTTCGAGACGCCGTTCATGGTCAGCGTGCGCTCATAGAGGTTCGGCTCGACCTCGGCTATGGTCTTGAAGACGAAGTCGCCATAGGTCAGGTGCTCATACATGTCGTCGGTCAGCGTCCAGACCTGCGGATGCTTGAGCAGGACATCGGCCAGCGCCCGGAGCTCGGCCTCGGTGTAGGCGGCGCCAGACGGGTTGGACGGCGAGTTCATCAACAGCCACTTGGTCTTCGGCGTGATCGCCTTTTCAAGCACTTGCGGTGTCAGCTTGAAGCCGTTGCCGATCGAGGTGTCGGCGAAGACCGACGTGCCGCCGCAGATCGCCACCATTTCGGGATAGCTCACCCAGTAGGGGCGCGGGATGATAACCTCGTCGCCAGGGTTCAACGTCGCCATGAAGGCGTTGAACAGGATCTGCTTGCCGCCGGTGCCGACGATGGTCTGCTCCGGCCGGTAATCGAGATTGTTCTCGCGCTTGAACTTCCTGGCGATCGCCTCGCGCAGCGGCACGATGCCGGAAACCGGCGGATATTTGGTCTCGCCACGGCGGATCGCCTCGATCGCCGCGTTCTTGATGTTGTCGGGCGTATCGAAGTCCGGCTCGCCGGCGCCGAGGCCGATCACGTCACGGCCGGCATTTTTCAGCTCGCGCGCTTTCTGCGTCACCGCGATGGTCGCGGAAGGCTTAACGCGGGAAAGGGCGTCGGCAAGAAAGGCCATGACGAAATGTCTCCTAGGAAAGGCGGCCAGGAGCGACCGCGGCGCCTCTCATGTCGCATCATCGGGCGAAGCGCAAGCATTGAGCGATGAGCCAGAGGTCAAGGAGGCGTGACCAAGGTTAAGCCTGCGTGAGCGGCAACGCTAAATTCATCAACGGCCGGTAAACCCTTGGCTGGCAGGATCGCAGATCGAATTGCGCCAGTTGCACGGAACGAGGAAGCTTTGTCGCGTAGCATCGGGCTTGCCCACATCATCCGTCATGATGACGGCACCTCGACCGGTGTCTGGGGCATCTATACGCTGCAAAGCGCGTTCCAGCCGATCTTCGCCTTCAACGAAGGCAAGCTTTCGGTCGTGGCCTTCGAGGGGCTGATCCGGCCGTTTCGCGACGGCGAGCCGCAGTCGCCTGCGGCATTTTTTGGTACCTGCCCGGCTGGCGACCGGCTGCATATCGAGGCGCTGACGCGCACGCTGCATCTTCTGAACGCCGGCGCCTGCCTGCCGCAAGAGGCGTCGGTCTTCGTCAATTTCGACCCGTCGGTCTTCACCGATCGCAGCATCGCCGACAAGGCATTGCGCGACATGCGGCTGGTGCTGCACGAAGCCGGCATCGACCCGCGCCGCATCGTCTGCGAGGTCACCGAGCAGAAGTCGGCGTCACAGGAAACGCTCTACTCCTTTGTCGAGGCGCTTAGGGCCAATGGCTTCCGCATCGCGGTGGACGACTATGGGGCCGATGAATCCGACATCAACCGGATCAAGGAGCTCAAGCCCGACATCGTCAAATTCGATGCGCATTGGATCACCCAGCTGATGGAATCCGGCGCCGGCTTCGCGTTGCTGACGGCGATGGTGCAGAGCTTCGAGAACCAAGGTATCCGCACCGTCTTCGAAGGCATCGAGGAAGGCTGGCAGCTGGAACTTGCCGAGAGGTCCGGTGCCTCCATGGTGCAAGGCTATGTGCTCGCCCGGCCCGAGCTTGCCCCCACCAGCTTTCGCGTTTTCAGCACGGGCGCGCAACAGCCGGCGGCCGACGAGAGCAAGGCATCGGCTGCCCCAAACCCTACGGCTTCGGCGCGGCGGGCCCGGCCAGCGAAAGTGTTCGGGCGCAAGGTCTCGCCATGAGCGGGAGGCGTGAGAGGCGGCGCGACGTCGCCACGGCGATCTTCGCCGACGAAATCGGCCTGCAGTTCGGCATCTATGGCGAATTCCGGTTGTGGAGTGCCTACCAGCCGATTTTCGCGCCGGAGGGCGGGGTACTCAAGGCGGTCGCCGTCGAGGGGCTGATCGAGCCGCGGCGTATCGCTGAGCCGGTGACCCCGTCGATCTTTTTCGACGGCATTCCCGCGGCCGACCGGCTGTTTGTCGAGACGATGTGCCGGATGCTGCATCTCGGCAACTACCGCAACATCGGCGTCGAGGGACTGACGCTGTTCTTCAACTATAATCCGCTGATCAACGACCATCTCGGGCGCGCGCTCGCCGAAATCCGGCTGATGACCAGGCGTCTCGGCGATTTCGAGCTGGAGCCGGGCCTGCTGGTCTGCGAGATCACCGAGCAGGCCGCCGACGATCACGTTCTTGCCAGCCTCGTGCGCGAAATGCGGCGCGACGGCATCCGCATCGCCATCGACGATTTCGGCACGGGACATTCGACCGAGGCGCGCATCAACCTGCTTGAGCCCGACATCGTCAAGATCGACGGCGGCTGGTTCGCCGAGCTCTGCCGCCATGCCGCCGCCGAGCGCTTCTTCCGGCCATTGGTGGGGATGCTGCACGAGCGCGGCGCCAAGGTGCTGGTCGAAGGCATAGAGCACGCGCAGCATCTGCGCGTGGCACTCGAGGGTGGCGTCGATCTGCTGCAGGGTTTCCATCTTGCCCGCCCGGCGCCTGCCGGCGTGATCTTCAAGGACGAACCGCTTTCCGTCGACGCTCTGCTCGACGCCAACAACAAGATCGTGCCCCTGCACCAGCGTCGCTGATGCTCGATCCCAAAACCATCAGCGCCGCTGATGGTTCTTCTCAAAAACAAATCACTGGATGAAACCCGCCGTGGCGCGTTAGAGGCTTAAAGCGCGTCGCGCTGAAACGGATTCAGGCGACGCGCTTTGAGCTTTTTGTTTTGATGCATGTCGTTGTCCCAGAACCGCTGCACACTTCTGGGCGACATGCATTTAGCGATCAAACGCGCGAGGTATGTGGCATGATCCTTTACGACATGGCGGGCAGCGGCAATTGCTACAAGCCGCGGCTGTTGATGGCCAAGCTCGGCATTGCCTTCACCCGGGTCGAGGTGAACTCGCACACCGGCGAGACGCGCAGGCCCGACTACGTCGCCAAGAATCCGAACGCGATGGTGCCGATGCTCGAGCTCGACGACGGCAGGCGCATTACCGAGAGCAACGCCATCCTGCTTTATCTTGCCGAAGGCACGCGCTTCCTGCCGGGCGACAAGTATGGACGCGCGCTGGCTTACCAATGGCTGTTCTTCGAACAGTACAGCCATGAGCCCTATATCGCGGTGCGCAAGGCGCTTCTGACATTCCCGGAACGGGCGAAGGACGCCACGCCGGAACGGCTGGCGCAGACGCTGGAGCGCGGCAACAAGGCGCTGGGCGTCATGGACAAGCACCTGGAGCAGAACGCCTTCTTCGCCGGTAGCGCTTACAGCGTCGCCGACATCGCGCTTTATGCCTACACCCACACCGCCGGGATGGGCGGCTTCCAGCTCGACGCCTATCCAGCCGTCGCCGCATGGCTCAAGCGCGTCGAGGCGGATAACGGGCACGTGCCGATCGAGTGGGTGCCTAGCTGACGCCGACGATTGGCGAAAGGCTGGGCGACAGCTTCCTTCTCCCCGTTCACGGGGAGAAGATGGCGGCAGCCAGATGAGGGGCCGCGCCGGCCTTACTAAGTCAGCCAAAATGGCAGTTCTGAAACGTTGGCGCCGCCCCTCATCGCCCTGCCGGGCACTCTCCCCGTAAACGGGGAGAAGGAGGCAGTTTCGCCCAAAATTCAGACAACAAAAAAGGCGGGCAATGCCCGCCTTCCTGTGCCGGTAGCCTGATCGGGAGCGTCTGGTCCGGGCTGGCAGCTATCTGCTGTTCCAGCTTGTCGGGTCTTTTCGCTCCGGCGCGCTTATCGCGCGGCCGTCAGTACATCCGTGACTTGCCGCGCGCCCCGAACCTTCGTTCGGCGCGCGCCTTTACTTTGTCGCACCTTGCTGCGCCAAGCGGTTACGCCTGGCTGCAAAATGCTTAAGCCAAATCAGGCTGCCTTGCTCAGAGACCCAGCGGCGGACTTGCCGGTGCGGCGATCCTGCTCGATCTCGAAGTTGATTTTCTGGCCTTCAGCCAGGCTGGTCATGCCAGCGCGCTCAACAGCGGAGATGTGGACGAAAACGTCCGCGCCGCCATTGTCAGGCTGGATGAAGCCGTAGCCCTTGGTGGCGTTGAACCACTTGACCGTACCAGTTGCCATATAGAATGCCCTTCACATTTGCTTTTGTTTGACCGGACCAAACGCCCGGCCGGCGGTATCGAAATTTTGGAGATAGACGTCAGCAAACGCGAAGATCGCGGCCCGATCGATCGGCCAAATTCAATGCCGCGGATATAGGATAGTTTGAGCAAGAAAACAAGATGGGTCGCTCGGGGCGTGTCGCTCGGGCGCTGTCGGCATCTCGTCCTCATCGTGGAGAAATTGGAGCGGCGTATGGAAGTTTTGACAGCCGCCCCGCGTTGTGGAGAATGAGGTGCTCGCCGGTGGAAAGCGGTCCGCCGTTTCACGGAAACCTCGAACCGCTCCAAGCGTTTGCTTGGCGCAATTCCGGACGGAAGGCTACGGCGAAGTCGCCGAGCCTAACCGCTACGCACTTTTCCTGGAATTGCTTTTAGGAGAGGAACCATGAAGACCATTCTGCTTGCCGCTTGCTTGCTGCTGATGGCCGCCGAGGCGCAGGCGGCATCGCGCTACGATCCGACGCGCATGAGCTGCAACCGGGTGCAGGCGACGATCGCCAGGCAGGGCGCCGTCATCCTGCGCTATCAGTCGACGCGCGTGCCGGGGCTGCCGCTCTACGACCGCTATGTGCGCGACGAGCGCTTCTGCGACGCGGGCGAGGTGAGGGCGCGTGCTTACGTGCCGAGCGCCGATACCAGATCCTGCGCTGTCTATGTCTGCAAGCGTCCGGATTTCGAGCGGCGCTTCCGCCGCCGGTTCTTCCACGACAACTAAAGCGCGTCGCGCTGAAACGGATTCAGGCGACGCGCTTTAGGTTTTTGTTTGGCTGCATGTCGTTGTCCCAGAACCGCTGCACACTTCTGGGCGACATGCATCAGGCCAGTCATCGACCGCACCGGAAGCCTTCGCTCAACTGAACGACTGCGCCTCTCGGGGGGCATGCGCTTTCATTCGCGGATCTGTTCCATGAGCATGGAGACGAACCGCGTCACCTTCTGCGGGCGAAAGCGCGCGGGCGGGTAGACCAGGTGAATGCCGCCGGAGGGCAGCGCCCAGTCAGGGAGCATATGGACCAGGCGGGCCTGCGATAGATAGTCGACGACCAGATAGTCCGGCAGAACCGCCAGTCCGCCGCCGGCGAGCGTCGCTTCCAGCACGGCCGGTGTCGAGTTGATGGAGAACGTCTCACGCATGGTGACGGTTCGCCGCTCGAAACCGCCTCGGGTGAAGCTCCAGGTGAACGGCTTGCGAAGGCCGGAATTGGCAACGAGCGGCAAGGAAGAGATATCTTCCGGTTGGTCCACCGTGACCTTGGCGGCAAAATCGCGCGAAGCCACCAGGATCTGCCGGAAGGTGCCGATGCGGCGCGCCTGCAGGCTGGAGTCCTCCAGCCAGCCGACCCGAATGGACAAGTCCATCTTGCTGCCGATCAAATCAATTATGGCATCGGAAATGAACAGCTCGACGCCGCAGGCCGGAAATTTCTGCCGAAAACGGGCGGCGATCGGGGCCAACACGATCGTCCCATAATCATTGGACGCGGAAACGCGCAGCACACCGGCCACTTCGGTGTTGCCCTCGCCGACCTCGGCGACCGCTTCTTCAACGTCCCGCAGGATCATGACGCAACGTGCATGCAGAAGGCGGCCTGCTTCGGTCGGCTCGAGCCTCCGCGTCGTGCGCACGAGGAGCGTGGTCTGCAATTCGGCTTCAAGGCGGGCGACCTGTTGGCTGACGACGGCTTTCGTGATGCCAAGTCGCTCGGCTGCCCGGGTAAACGAGCCTGCGTCGATGACGGTGGAAAAATAGGCGAGGCGGTTGAGGTTGATCGGTTCCAAGGGAACGCCTCCGGTTGATTGTAAGCTTACAGCATACAGATTGTATCATTATAGACAATTTATCAACTAATCCGACGGGGCTACCTTCCGCGCTGTTCTCTCAATCAGCGGCGGACCCGCGGATTGCCACCGCGACCTGATCCCATTCCATTCAAAGGAGCTATTCCATGTTCACTAGGAGACAGATCATGAAGACCTCATTGGCCCTCGGCGCAACCGCCGTATTCGCCTCCGCGGAGCGTGGCCAAGCCGCCGGCAGCAAGCTTGACTGGAAACATTTCCCGGCGGGTCCGAACGGCTTCTTCCGCGCGCCGGTGCTGCTTTCCGGGCCGAGCGAGGCCCTGTTGATCGATGGCGGCTTCACCTATCCGGACGGCAAGGCGCTCGCCGACGCCATCAAGGCCACCGGCAAGAAGCTGACCACCATCTATGTCAGCCAGTCCGATCCCGATTATTACTTCAGCCTGAAGCCGGTGCGGGAAGCCTTCCCGGACGCAAAAGTGATTGCTGCCTCCGCCACGCTCGAAGCCATCAAAGGCAGTGTGGAGAAAAAGCTCGCGGTCTGGGGTCCGCAATTGAAGGAAAACGGCCCCCAGGCACTGTCCGACATCGTTCTGCCCGAAGCATTCGACGGCCCAACGCTTAGTGTCGACGGCGAGACGATCGAGATCGTCAATGCCGAAGATGGACTCGCCAACCGCCGGTACCTGTTCGTGCCGTCGCTCAATGCCGTGTTCGGCGGTGTGATGATCTTCGCCGGTGTTCATGTCTGGACCGCCGACACGCAGACCAGGGAAAGCCGCGCCGCCTGGGTCAAGACGCTGGAGGCGATTGCCGCCCGCAAGCCCGCCGTGGTGGTGCCTGGCCATATGGACCCCGACGCCGCGACCGCTCCCTCGGCCGTGGAATTCACCAAGTCCTATCTTCTCACCTTCGAGGAAGAACTGAGCAAGGCGGCCGACAGCGCCGCGCTAAAGGCCGCAATGGAGGCCCGCTTCCCAGGCCTCGGTTTGGGCGTCGCCCTCGATATCGGATCCAAGGTCGCCAAGGGCGAGATGAAATGGGGCTGACATGGCGACGAACCTCGACCTGATCCGCAGGACCTACGAGGGAACCTCCGAGGAGAACGGCCGCAATCTTCTTGCCGTTCTTTCCCCTGACATCGAATGGACCGAGGCAGAAGGATTCCCCTATGTCGGCGTCGAGGCCCTGATGCAAGGGGTCTTCAAGCGACTTGGCTCGGAATGGACCGGATACCGCGCGGACGTGCACAGCTTCATTGCCGATGGTGATCGGGTGGCGGCCTTCGGCGTATATTCCGGCATATACAAGGCGACGGGAAAATCCATGACGGCCCCCTTCGCCCATCTTTACGAACTGCGCGACGGCAAGATCATCCGCATGCGGCAATATGTCGATACGGTCCTGGTCTCGCGCGCCCTGACCTGACATGCACCGAGGGGACATCCATGTTGAAACTTAAATCCTTTGCGGCCGCTGCTTTCGCCGTCGCGGCATTTACCGCCGTCGCACATGCGGGAAACGCCAAGCCGGTCAAGGCGGTGCAGCAACAGGAACTAGCCCAAAAGAACAAGGCGCTCGTCCTGAAGGCCTATCAGGCGCTGTTCGGCGACCATGACCTCACCGCGCTGGACCGTTATTGGGCCGAGGCTTACATTCAGCATAACCCGACGATGACGGATGGCCGAGACTCGGTCAAAAAGCTTCTCGAAAGCATGGGTGTTGCCAATTGGCCAAAACAAAGGGTCGACTTCAAGCGGGTGATCGCCGAAGGCGACCTTGTCATGACGGAGGTCGTCCAACCGAAGATGGGCGACATGCCGGAGACCGTCATCGTGGATATTTTCCGCGTCGAGGGCGGCAAGATCGCCGAGCATTGGGACGTGATGCAACCGGTGCCGGCCAATCCGGCGAACAAGCGACCAATGTACTGATCCAGGCCTCCAGGCGCGCTGCCTTGACCGTCGGTTCAGAACCCGAACGAGGCCTGCGCGGCCGGCGCCGGGCCGACGCGAACGCCTTCCATGGCCAGCATCTTTTCTTTGGTGGCCGAGCCGCCCGGCGCCGAGAAGCCGCCGATCTTGCCGCCGGCCGCCAGGATGCGGTGGCACGGAATGACGAGCGGCACCGGGTTGGCGCCAAGTGCCGCGCCCGTCTCGCGCGGCAGGCCGGCATGGCCGGCGCGTTTGGCCAACTCACCATAGGTGGTGGTCTCGCCGAAGCCGAGCTTGCGCGCCGCGTCATAGATGGCCAGGCGGAAATCGTCGACACCGTCGAGATCGACCGGCACGCCGGAGAAGTCGACATCCTCGCCGGCCGCATAGGCCTTGATCGAGGCAATCAGGTCGACCACCCAGGACGGCTGGTCGGTGGACGCTGAGACACCCGGGTGACGAAGCAGCCGGCGCTCGACCGCTTCGCGGCTGCGCTCGGGCAGGCAAAGCCGGATCAGGCCCTTCTCGCTCCAGGCGATGCCCATGAAGCCGATCACTGTTTCTAACACTGCGTGGCCGGCCGTGATCTGAGATGTGGGTTTCATGACGTATTCCTTCCGCAAACCAGCGAAAAACGAGTACATATCCAGAACAATATGGCATTTCAGCCCTGTTGTCGCCACCCGAAAACCGCCGGGTGGCCCCGATTGCCGGGTGTGAATCGCTGGTGTAAGGACTTCTTAACAACCGACAAACCGGACCCGCACGGCTTGCCAGCTAAAATCATCATCACCGCGATTGGCGTGCTCATTGCAGCAGCCGGTCTCAGCGGTTGCACCTCGACCTCGCAGATGAAGGCCGCGCCCGCGCTTGCGGCGGCTTCGACGCCTGTTGTCGCGGACGATGCGCCGACGCTTACGCTGCCGGAAACGGTGGCCGTCGTGCCCGAGCCGTCGGGTCTGGCGCAGGTGCAGACCGCCGCGCTGACCGGCGATGCCGTTGCCATGGCGACCACGCCTGGTGGCGCGCTGCCGCCACCTGTCCAGCCTGGCGCAACCATTTCGGGCGTGACGCTGGCGCAACCCGCGGCGTTCGCCGGTTCGACGCCGGTCCTCGGCCAGTTCCCGCCGCCGCCGGTGCTGATGGCCGGTGGTTCGCCGACCGGCCCAGGGTCTATCAAACAGGCGGCGGTCTATACGACTGCCGGCGTCGCCATGCCGCTCACCGGCCGGTCGGCGAAAATTGCCCCGATGCCCGGTGTCCAGCAGGCCGCCTATGTCGTGCCGGGAAATCCGGCGTTGCTTGCAGCACCCGGCCAGCCCGAGCAGCACGCCAGTGGCCCGCGCAGCGAGATCGAGCGGCTGATCGAGAAATATTCGGTGATCTATGAAGTGCCGGTCGAGCTGGTGCGCCATGTCGTCAACCGCGAGAGCACCTTCAACCCGAAAGCCTACAATCATGGCCATTGGGGGCTGATGCAGATCAAGCACGCTACGGCGCGCGGCATGGGCTATGACGGGCCGGCGACCGGCCTGTTCGATGCCGAGACCAATCTCAAATTTGCGGTGAAGTATCTGCGCGGCGCCTGGCTGGTTTCGGGCGGCAACGCCAAGCGTGCCGACACGCTCTACCAGACCGGCTACTACTACGACGCCAAGCGCAAGGGCCTGCTCGAGGCGACGGGCCTCGGCGTCGACCGCAGGCGGCATCGCCTGCCGCCAGACGCCTGAGCGGACTGTCCAGTCCCGCGCGGCGTTTCGAGACAGCGCGATGCATGAAAACAAGACGCCCCGACCGCCGGCTCCCAACGACATCCGCCTGCGCAAGGTCCTCGACGACACGCTGACCGCGCCGCATTGGCCGGAAGGCTTCCTCCTGCGCACGTTCGAGCACGGGGATGCACTAGAGACGGAGCATGATGTCGCCCGAATACCGCTTCACACTTTTCGGCATCATGCTCTAGCCCTTCACGCGCTGCTGGAAGAGGTGTTCGACGACGGCACCGACGGGCCGTTCGACGAATGGTGGCCGCGCATTGCCGGCGATGCCGAGTTCGATCCCGCTCTCTGCTTCCTGGCGATCGACGGCAAGGGCCTGCTGGCGGGCGCGGCGCTCTGCCGGACGTCCGGTTTCGTCAAGGACCTCGCCGTCCATCCGGAGGCCAGAAGGCAGGGCCTTGGTGAGGCGCTGATGCGGCACGTGTTCCTAGTCTTCCGCGAGCGCGGGGCGGACCATGTCGATCTCAAGACCAATACGGTGAGCAATACCGCGGCCTTCAGGCTCTACGAGCGGCTCGGCATGATCAAGGTCGGCTGGGAAGGTTAATGGCGTCCCGGCACTGTGAACTCCTTCACATTGGCTGACGTTAGGGCATGCTAATTCGTCGTCGTGCCGGGCGGCCGATCGGCGGATCGACGCGGGCAAGGCGTCGGAGGAGGCTGTGCCGGCATGCGTCAGCCACTCCCAGGCGGGCTCCGGGGCGGGGGTTTCGGAGCCCGTCCGCTTTTGCGCGACGCGAGGCGGAAGGACGGCCAGCGACGCGGCCGAGCCGACCGAGGTCAGCTTCATCGACCCGCCCGTCTGGCCAGCGCGAAACAAGCGCGGGAACCCTAAGCGCCGCCACGCATTCATCGCAGGGGCCTTGATGAGCCGCGACGCACGCGTCGCCGGTCGCGCAGGAGGTCCGCAATCCCGTGAAACTTGCTTCCGCATTCCTGGCGCTTGCCGTCGGCGTTCTTCTGGCCGCCGGTCCGTCGGGCGCGGTGGAACTGTCGATCGTATCGGGCGATACCGGCAACGGCATCAAGGTGCTGCGCGAGATACTCGACCGTTACGAGAAAAAGAGCGGTAACAAGGTCGACATCGTCGTCATCCCGCCTTCGACCACCGATCAGTTCGGGCAATTCCGGCTTTGGCTCGCGGCCGGGAGCAGCGACATCGACGTCTACCAGACCGACGTCATCTGGGCGCCTCAGCTTGCCAGCCAACTCGTCGACCTGACCGCGGCGACCAGGGATGTCGTGGGCGAGCATTTCCCGTCGATCATCAAGTCGCAGACGGTCAATGGCAGGCTGGTCGCGCTGCCGATCTTTACCGACGCGCCGGCGCTTTACTACCGCAAGGACCTGCTCGACAAATATGGCGCCAAGGTGCCGACAACCTGGAAGGAGCTCGCCGATACCGCGAAGCTTGTGATGAACAAGGAGCGGGCCGCGGGCAACAAGGATATCTGGGGCTTCGTCTTCCAGGGCAACGCGTATGAGGGGCTGACCTGCAACGCGCTCGAATGGGTGATGTCGAATGGCGGCGGCGGGATCATCGAGCCGGACGGCGGCATCTCCATCGACAACCCACATGCGGCCGCGGCGCTCGACATGGTCAAGGGCTGGATCGGCACGATCGCGCCGCCGGGCGTGCTCGCTTACCAGGAGGAGGAAGCACGCGGCGTCTGGCAGACCGGCAATGCGGTCTTCATGCGCAACTGGCCTTATGCCTATGCGCTCGGCAACAGCGAGAACTCGCCGATCAAGGGCAAGTTCGACGTGGCGCCGCTGCCGGCAGGCAGCGGTGAAGGCGACCGGCCGGTCGCGACGCTCGGCGGCTGGAACCTCGCCGTCTCCAAATATTCGAAACACCCGGAGGCGGCGATCGACCTGGTCAAGTTCATCGCTTCGCGCGAGATGCAGAAATACCGGACGCTGAAGACGTCCAACCTGCCGACCATCGCAGCGCTCTATGACGACCCCGACATCGCCAGGCAGCAGCCGATCGTGCCGCGCTGGAAGCAGATCTTTCTCAACGCGCAGCCGCGCCCGTCGGCAACCGCCAGGATCAAATACAACGAGGCGTCGAGCCAGTTCTGGACGGCCGTGCACAACACGATCTCCGGCCAAGGCTCTGCCGCCGATAATCTGGCCGATCTCGAAGCGAGGCTGACCAAGCTGAAAGGCAAGGGCTGGTGACCGCGGCAAGGCAATCGCCGCTGGCGCGCCGGCGCGTGCGCACGGCATGGCTATTTCTGGCGCCGATGCTTTTCGTGCTTGCCGTCGTCGCCGTCTGGCCGTTCCTGCGCACGGTCTATTACAGCTTCACCGACGCTTCGCTGGCCGATCTCGACGCCCGGCAATGGGTGGGCTTCGACAATTACTTCTCGGTGCTCAGCATGCCGAGCGGCCGGGTGCTCTATGACGGGCTGCTCGTCGATCCGGTCTGGTGGCGCGCGGTGTGGAACACGGTGCGCTTCGCCGTGGTTTCGGTGGCGTGCGAGACGGTGCTGGGCATGGTCGTGGCGCTTGCGCTCAACGCCGAATTCCGGGGCCGCGGCATCGTGCGGGCCGCGATCCTCATTCCCTGGGCGATCCCGACCATCGTCTCGGCCAAGATGTGGCAATGGATGCTCAACGACCAGTTCGGCATCATCAATGCCGCGCTTCTCGGCCTCGGCCTGATCCATGCCAAGATCGCCTGGACCGCCAGCGCCGACACGGCGATGATCGCCGTGCTGATCGTCGACATCTGGAAGACGACGCCGTTCATGGCGCTGCTGATCCTGGCGGCACTTCAGATGCTGCCGCGCGAGATCGTCGAGGTGGCCAAGCTCGACGGCGCCAGCCCCTGGCAGGTGTTCTGGTGGGTGACCCTGCCGCTCATCCGGCCGGCGGTGATGGTGGCGGTGATCTTTCGCGCGCTCGACGCGCTGCGCATCTTCGACCTGATCTATGTGCTGACGCCCAACAACGTGCAAACGAAATCGATGTCCGTCTTCGCGCGCGAGAACCTGTTCGAGTTCGACAAGTTCGCCTATGGCTCGGCCGCCTCGACGCTGCTTTTCCTCATCATCGGCCTGCTCACCATCGCCTATATCCGGATCGGCCGGCTGAGCCTGGAGGGAGGCCGCTGACATGAGAATGCTGAAGCGCGCCGCCTTCTATCTCCTGCTGCTGGCGATCGTCTTCGTCGCGGTCTTTCCGTTCTACTACGCCATCGTCACCAGCGTGAAATCGGGAACCGAGCTGTTCCAGGCAGGCCTGTGGCCGCGATCGTTCAGCCTCGCCAATTACCGCAACGTGCTGACCGAAGGCCCCTTCCTGCGCAATCTCGCCAATTCGCTCATCGTCTCCGGCGCGGTCGTCATGATCTCGCTGCTGCTCGGCGTCACGTCGGCCTACGCGCTGGCGCGCATCCGTTTCCGCGGACGCTCAGTGCTGATGCTTGCCATCCTGTCGGTGTCGATGTTTCCGCAGGTCGCCGCGCTTGCCGGGCTGTTCGAGATCATCCGGGCGCTGCGGCTCTATAATTCGCTGCTGGCGCTCATCTTGTCCTACATGATCTTCACCTTGCCGTTCACGGTCTGGGTGCTCACCACTTTCGTGCGCGACCTGCCGGTCGAGATCGAGGAGGCGGCGATCCTCGACGGCGCCGGGCCATGGACCATTCTCACGCGCATCTTCCTGCCGCTGATGTGGCCGGCGCTCGCCACCACCGGGCTGCTCGCCTTCATCAGCGCCTGGAACGAGTTCCTGTTCGCGCTCACCTTCACCTCCACGAACACGCAGCGCACCGTGCCCGTGGCGATCGCGCTGCTGTCGGGCAACTCGCAGTTCGAGATCCCCTGGGGCAACATCATGGCCGCCTCGGTGATCGTCACCGTGCCGCTGGTGGTGCTGGTGCTGATCTTCCAGCGCCGTATCGTCTCCGGCCTCACCGCCGGCGGGGTGAAGGGCTGAGGCGGGTCCGGAAGAAAGCTTGCGCTTCAAATGTCGGAAGACGCCAGGGCGGCACGTCCTTTGGTCGTAGACCAACCCGCGCCGGGACGCCGGCGCGAAGGAGAAGATCATGATCACCTTTCCCAATGAATCCGCAAAATACCGCACCGCTCGCGAAAAGCTGCTGCACAAGGAAATCGAGCTGCGCCGCGCCATGGAGGCGGTGGCTGAAGCGAGGCGCTCCTTGCCGCCGGGCGGGCTGGTGCCGCAGGACTATGTGTTCGAGGCCCTGGACGCAGAAGGCAGGCCGTCGAAGGTGAGACTGCCGGAGCTGTTCGCGCCGAACAAGGATTCGCTGGTCCTCTACCAGATGATGTTCCCGCGCCATCCGCAGGAGACGCGCGAGGTGGCGACCGGCGGCGAGACGGCGAAGCTTGCCCGGCAGGACCAGCCATGCCCGTCCTGCACCGCGCTGCTCGACCAGTTCGACGGCGCGATCGGCCATCTGCAGGCGGCGGGCTTCAACTTCGCCGTGGTGGCCAAGACCGCGCTCGACAATCTGACGGCGCTCGGCCGCGATCGCGGCTGGAAAAACATGCGGCTCGTCTCGTCGGCCGGCAACAGTTTCAAGCGCGACTACAATTCCGAAACCGCCGAGGGCGCGCAGATACCGCTGCTTTCGGTGTTCCATCGCGATGATGACGGCATCCGCCATTTCTGGTCGTCGGAGCTGGGTTTCGCGCCGACCGAACCCGGACAGGACCCGCGCGCCATCGGCACCTGCGAGATCCTCTGGAACCTGATGGATTTCACGCCGGAAGGCCGTCCAAACTGGCACGAGCAGCTGCAATATGCCGGCCAAGCCGCCGGCGCGCATTGCCACTGACGGCGGTCCGTACGCTCAGTCTGCGCGTCTGTTCGGGCAACTTCTCAGGCAACCCGGGGGCCGGTGCCGCGTTGGGATGGCAGAGGGGCTGTTTCCAGATCGGAGATTGAGATGAAAACGCTGCTGCCCCTGGTCGCCGTCGTGCTCGTTGCCGGCGCGCCGGCTGCCATCGCCCAATCGGACGACACCAACACGGACGCGGTGGGACCGATGGTGACCGACAATAAGGTCGACACCCAGACCTTCGTCGCGACGGTGCCCAACGCCAACGCGTTCGAGATCCAGTCGAGCAAGCTGGCCGAGCAGAAGTCGGCATCCGCCGACGTCAAGGCTTTCGCCGCCCAGATGATCAAGGATCACACCAAGGCCGGCGAGGATTTCAAGGCCGCACTCAGCCAGGGCCAGACCACAGCGTCGATCAAGCCCGCCGGTCCGGCGCTGCAGCCCAGGGAGCAGCAGATGCTCGACGACTTGAAGGGCGCGAGCGGCAAGGAGTTCGACGCCAAATACATCAAGATGCAGACCGACGCGCACAAGGATGCGGTTGCGCTGTTCAGCACCTATGCCAATTCGGGCGACGACCCGACGATGAAGGAATTCGCCAAGAAGACGCTGCCGGTGCTGAAGATGCACGAGAAGCACGCAAAGGAACTGGCGGTCGCGCATCAGGGGTGAGGGGGCATTCCAGCCGTTCGCTATAGAGTCGACTTCCATTGCTCGGCGGTCTTACGATCATGCCGTAGGCTTGACTTGCCGGGCGCTGGCGCTGCCCCTCATTGCCCTGCCGGGCATTTCTCCCCGTAAACGGGGAGAAAGAGGCCTGCGCCGGCGCTTTCGCCAGTCCTCCGCGTAGCAGAATGAGAGCCGTCACCACGGCCAGCCCCTTCTCCCCGTTCAACGGGGAGAAGATGCCGGCAGGCAGATGAGGGGCGGCGCCAACCCTCGATTGGAAATGCGCAACGATTGCGAAGTCCTCATAGGGGAGAAGGTAAAGGCGCCGCTGGCGTTCCTCCCGCGCCGCGATAAGCTCCCTGCCAACCAAAGGGAGGATCGCCATGGACAAGGAAGTCATCGAAGTGCCCGTGATGTCGGCCAAGGTGCGGACGCTCGGGCTACCGTGCTCGACGGCGGTGCGGGCCAACGGCTTCGTGTTCATCTCGGCGACGCCGCCGGTGGACATGGTGACCGGCGAGATGGTGCGCGGCGACATCGAAACCCAGACCGAGGCTTCGCTGAAGGCGCTGAAACATTGCCTGGAAGCGGCCGGCACCTCGCTGGACAAGGTGGTGATGGTGCGCATCTACGCCGTCAATTCCGGCTTCTACAACGTGATCAACAGGGTTTATGCGAGGTACTTCAGCGTCAACCCGCCGGCACGGAGTTTCGTGCCGGTGGCGTCGTGGCCGATGGAGTTCGATATCGAGATCGAGTGCGTGGCGGTGGCGTGAGGGACTACAGCGGCTTCTTTTCGTGAGCGTCTGGAAGCGATTGGATTTCAGACAGTGTCCATAAACTAGCGGTTATGTCATCAAATTGGACGTGCGGGTATTTGGCATTCAATCTCTCAAGGAGTTCAACATATACTTTATTGTGATCATGATTTTCGGTTAAAATGTATATCAAGGCCGTTGAACCTGCTTTCATTGCGCTGAAATCATAATCAAATCGGTCGCGTAAAAGCCGCATGTGCTCGTCTGCGAGTCGATCTACATTATCTTTAGCGAACTTCGCCCCTCGTACGAGATTTCGGAATGCGAAACAGAAAGTTTCCCAATAAACTCGGAAATTTGAATCTCCCAATTGTATGACAGCCTTACGTGTAATTTCATTTAGATGCGCGTCGGCGTCGAAATTGGAGAACGCGTCCATCGGCGCGTTGACCATGGCATAGTGGGTCAGCTGGCGGGCCAAGTCGGCTCGATCCTGGAGGAACGTCTCTTCGAAGAATTGGCGCCTCTTGCGTGAGGTATTCGCTATTTCCTCGCGAAGCCTAGAAATTTCCCTTTGGTCATCCCTCCAAATAAAATACGGCGCGGTAATCAACCGAAGCGCAATACCACCGCCGACCACCGTTAGAATCGTCCATGCGAGATAACCTTGATACGCGGCATCCATTGCCTCGCCACGCGCAAAGAATATCGCAGGAGCGAGAACGCCACCAACAATTGAAACTTTGTCAGTTAAGAGTACGGAACCCGCAAAGGCGCGGTGAAAACACTTCCCCAAATAGCCCATTTGGGAATAATGCCCGGATTCTATATCCTTGTCACCGACCGTGCCAACACGTTCAATGCCGCCGCTGGGGTCGCTACGGCGCCAAGATTGACGTGCACTACTGCCGCAGCTCACTTCGCGCTAGGTTCAAATCAGAGCCGATGGATGGGGCAAATTATGGACATTACAAGTGATCAACGCGAAGCATGGTCAAAGCGGCCCGAGAATCACGAATGGGAAGGGATTATTGGTCCTCACTACAAACGACCTGACGGCGTTGCGAACATAGAGGCGCTTCATGAGATTGCACGTCTCAACGGACTGATGGACACACGCTCCCAATACGGCCACTTGAATGTAGGGCAAGTCGCAATGAATATTCGAAACCGGCTTCGCATCCTTTGGAAGCAAGGTAGGTTGAAACTACCAAGTAGCTAAGGCATACTTGTCAGTGATAGCAGTAGAATATCTATCATCCGCAGATGAGTGGCGCCGCCCCTCATCTGCCTGCCGGCATCTTCTCCCCGTGTAGTGACGAGGAGAAGAGAGCAATAACCTCACCCAAAATACTCCTGCAACGGCCTTACCTCCAGGTTCCCCGCCCGCAACGCCGCAATCGCCTCCGCCACCGCCGCCGCGCCTGACAGCGTCGTGTAATACGGCACCTTCTGCATCAGCGTTGCCCTGCGCAGCGACTTCGAGTCCGACACCGCTTTCTGCCCATCGGTCGTGTTGAACACGATCTGGACCTGGCGGTTGCGGATGGCGTCTTCGATGTGGGGGCGTCCCTCGAGCACCTTGTTGATCTTTTCGGCCACCACGCCGTTCTCGGCGAGGAAGCGGGCGGTGCCGGAGGTGGCGAGCACCTTGAAGCCCTGGCCGGCGAGGCGCTTGACCGCCGGCAGGATGCCCTTCTTGTCCTCGTCGCGCACCGAGACGAACAGCGTGCCGGAGCGGGGGAGATCAACGCCCGCGCCGAGCTGGCTCTTGGCGAAGGCCAAGGCAAAGTCGCGGTCGAGGCCCATGACCTCGCCGGTCGAGCGCATTTCTGGGCCGAGCAGGATGTCGACGCCGGGGAAGCGGGCGAAGGGGAAGACGGCTTCCTTGACCGCGATGTGGCCGGGATTGCGCGGGTCGGGCATCGGGCCGTAATGGGCGAAGGCGTCCTCCAGCGTCTCGCCGGCCATGATGCGGGCTGCGATTTTTGCGATGGGACGTCCGATGGTCTTGGCGACGAAGGGCACCGTGCGCGAGGCTCGGGGGTTCACCTCCAGCACATAGACCGTGCCGTCCTTGATCGCATACTGCACGTTCATCAACCCGCCGACATTGAGCGCGCGGGCCAAGGCCGCGGTCTGCCGCTCCAGCTCGTCGACAAGGTCCGGGTGCAGCGAGTGCACCGGCAGCGAGCAGGCGCTGTCCCCCGAATGAATGCCGGCCTCCTCGATATGCTCCAGGATACCGGAGACGAAGGTCGCCTTGCCGTCGCAAAGGCAGTCGACATCGACCTCGATGGCGCCCGACAGATAGGTGTCGAACAAAAGCGGGTTCTTGCCGAGCAGCGTGTTGATCTGGCCGGTCTTGTCGTTGGGGTATTTCTGCTTGATGTCCTCCGACACAAGGCCGGGCACGGTGTCGAGCAGGTAGCTCTGCAGCATGCCCTCGTCATGGATGATCTGCATGGCGCGGCCGCCGAGCACATAGGACGGGCGCACCACCAGCGGGAAGCCGAGCTCGCCGGCGACGAGGCGCGCCTGCTCGACCGAATAGGCGATGCCGTTCTTCGGCTGGCTGAGGTTGAGCTTGTGCAAGAGCTTCTGGAAGCGGTCGCGGTCTTCCGCCAGGTCGATCATGTCGGGCGAGGTGCCGAGGATCGGGATGCCGGCCTTCTCCAGCGCGTCGGCCAGCTTCAGCGGCGTCTGGCCGCCGAACTGGACGATGACGCCGACGAGCTCGCCCGCGGCCTGCTCGGCGCGCAGGATCTCCAGCACGTCCTCCGCCGTCAGCGGATCGAAATAGAGCCGGTCGGAGGTGTCGTAGTCGGTCGAGACCGTCTCCGGGTTGCAGTTGATCATGATCGCTTCATAGCCGGCGTCGCGCAGGGCGAAGGCGGCATGGCAGCAGCAATAGTCGAACTCAATGCCCTGGCCGATGCGGTTCGGGCCGCCGCCGAGGATGACGACTTTTTTCCGCGACGACACCCGCGCCTCGTTGGCGAGCTCGCCGACGAAGGGCACCTCATAGGTCGAGTACATATAGGCGGTAGGCGAGGCGAACTCGGCGGCGCAGGTATCGATGCGCTTGTAAACCGGATGAACGTCGAGCTTTTCACGAACCTTCTGAATCACTTCGGCGTCGGTCTTCGTCAGCGACGCGAGGCGGGCGTCGGAGAAACCCATCGCCTTCAGCATGCGCAGGTTCTCGGCATCCTGCGGCAGGCCGTGCTCGCGGATGCGCGCTTCCATGGCGATGATGCCGGCGATTTGCTCGAGGAACCACGGGTCGATCTTGCACATGGCATGCACGTCTTCGAGCGACGTGCCCATGCGGATCGCCTGCGCCACCATGCGCAGCCGGTCCGGCGTCGGCGTGCCGAGCGCGGCGCGGATGGCGTTGCGATCGTCGGCGTGGTTGGCGGGCGCGGTGCCGTGACCGAGGCCGGGGATTTCTATCTCGTCCAAACCCGTCAGGCCGGTTTCAAGTCCACGCAAAGCCTTCTGCAGCGATTCCTGGAAGGTGCGGCCGATGGCCATGACTTCGCCGACCGACTTCATGGCGGTGGTCAGCACCGGCTCGGCGCCCGGAAATTTTTCAAACGCAAAGCGCGGGATCTTGGTCACGACGTAGTCGATGGTCGGCTCGAACGAGGCCGGCGTCGCGCCGCCGGTGATGTCGTTCTCCAGTTCGTCCAGCGTGTAGCCGACGGCAAGCTTGGCCGCGACCTTGGCGATCGGGAAGCCGGTGGCCTTCGAGGCTAAAGCGGAGCTGCGCGAGACGCGCGGGTTCATCTCGATGACGACCAGGCGGCCGTCGGCCGGGTTGACGGCGAACTGCACGTTGGAGCCGCCGGTCTCGACGCCGATCTCGCGCAGCACCGCGAGCGAGGCGTTGCGCATCATCTGGTATTCTTTGTCGGTCAGCGTCAGCGCCGGCGCGACGGTGATCGAGTCGCCGGTGTGCACACCCATCGGGTCGAGGTTCTCGATCGAGCAGATGATGATGCAGTTGTCCGCCTTGTCGCGGACGACCTCCATCTCATACTCCTTCCAGCCGAGCACGCTTTCCTCGATCAGCACCTCGGTGGTCGGCGAGGCGTCGAGGCCGGACTGGACGATGTCGTAGAATTCGGCGCGGTTGTAGGCGATGCCGCCGCCGGTGCCGCCCATGGTGAAGGAGGGGCGGATGATGGCCGGCAGGCCGACATGGTCGAGCGCCTGGGCGGCGATCGCCATGCCATGGCTGATATAGCGCTGCTTGCGGTCGCCTTCGCCGAGGTTCCAGCGCGTCTCCAGCGCATCGAGCGCGGCGTCGAGGTTTTCCGGGTTCTCCGCCTTCAGCGCGGCGCGCTCGGCCTCGTGGATCTTGCGGTCGGCGTCCTTGACCTCGGTGGCATTGGCCAGCATAGAGCGCGGCGTCTCCAGGCCGATCTTGCTCATCGCCTGGCGAAACAGCGCGCGGTCCTCGGCCTTGTCGATGGCATGCGCGTCGGCGCCGATCATCTCGACATTGTAGCGCTCCAGCACGCCCATACGGCGCAGCGACAGCGCGGTGTTGAGCGCGGTCTGGCCGCCCATGGTCGGCAGCAGCGCGTCCGGCCGCTCCTTGGCGATGATCTTGGCCACCACTTCGGGCGTGATCGGCTCGATATAGGTGGCGTCGGCCAGCTCCGGGTCGGTCATGATGGTGGCCGGGTTGGAATTGACCAGAATGACGCGGAAGCCCTCTTCCTTCAGCGCCTTGCAGGCCTGGGTGCCGGAATAGTCGAACTCGCAGGCCTGGCCGATGACGATGGGGCCGGCCCCGATGATCAGGATCGACTTGATGTCGGTGCGTCTTGGCATGTTCGATAATTCCGTTCGGCGAGCGGCTTGCACGAAAAACCGGGCGGGGAGGACCCGGCCGGTTGTGCTTGCGATTCTGGTATCAGGCTAGGAGGGCCTTATAGGGAAGAGTTTTGGCGGATGTAACCCTGAAAATGAAGGCAGTAGGGGAGTAGGGCAGTAAGGCAGTATGTGAGGCTGGGGAGCTTCCCCTACTGCCCTACTGCCCTACTGCCCTACTGCCTTATTCCCTTACTTGCTTATTCCCCTAATCCCAACGCCAGCTGGTCCGTGATCTCGAAACGTTCGGAGACGCCGATGCGGATCATGTTGAGGCTGCCTTCGCGGGTGAAGTGGAATTCGTCCGCTGAGTCCGAACCGCTCGGCTTGCCGTCTTGGAAGGTGATGAGACGGCTGCCGCCATCGGGCCAGGTCACGGTCACGGCGCTGTCGCCGCCCGTGTGCGTGACACTGGCCTCGCAGCGGGTCATGGGCTGGCCGACATGGCGCGCGCAAGGAATGCCGCCGGCGGCATCGGGGGCAAGGGCGTCGGGGTCGGCGCTTACCGAGGCCGCGAATGCGAGGGCGTAGGCATCCTGCATGGCGGTCCTGCCGATCTCGGCCGCCGATGGCGGCTCGGCCGGCTCGCCTGCGCCCAGGCGCGCGGCGATGTCCGGCGGCGTCTCTTCGGAGGGCTGAGGCGCGTCAGCTTCCCGGCCTGCGTCGGTGGCCGGCGCGGCTGCTTCTTCAGGCGCCGGCGCCGGGTTGCTGGGACTGAGATAGCGGGCGGGCGCCCATCCGGAGATGTGCGCGTCCTGCGTATCCTCGATCTTGCACCAGGGATTGTTGTTGACGGCCTTGCAGCCGAAATTCTTCAGGGCCACGCCGTTCGGCAGCCGCGCCACGACCTTTCCAGCCGATGAAGCCGTCGCGCGGATGTTGAGAAGATCATCCGGCGCGAGGCCGCCGATGATCGAGATGATCGGTCCCGGCGCGTCCTGCGCCACCGCCGGCAACGCGGCCAACAGCAAAGGAGCGGCGATCAGCAGCGTCGATCGGAGCCTAACTTTCATCCTTCGGCCATGGCGCTCAATCGGGATACGAGCTTCGCTCGATCCTGCATAAAACCGGTCCGCAGCGCGTGGGCCCATTCCGGCCTTCCCGCCTGTTCGGCCTGCCTTGCGGCGGCTTCATGGTCGTAATCCACGGCGATGCTCTCGAAGCGGTCGCCGTCCGTGCCAAGATCAACGATGCCGTAGCGGGCGTGCGGCGAGCCTTGTTCGGAGACATGCGCCGGTGGCGTGTCATCCTCATAAGCGGGGCAGCCGACGCTGCCGGGATTGAAAATGACCGGACCATCGGGGATATGGATCAGCTCGCTGCGGTGGCTGTGGCCGCACAATGCCAGGCGGCAGGCCGGATCGAGTGGCTTCAGCCGCCGCCTGATCGCGGCAAGCGGCGCACGCACCAACTGGCCATCGACAATGGCATCGGCAAGATATTTCTCGTCATGGTCCGGCCGGGCGTGGAAGGCGACGACGCCGGGCGCGATCTCCAATGTCAGCGGCAAGCCGAGCAGTGCCTGGCGCTGCGCCGATGTCAGCCGTTCCTGCGCGTAGCGATCGGACGGCCACATGGCCTCATTGGCCGTGTCCTGCGCCACGCGGCGGTCGTGGTTGCCGCGCACCGTCGGCAGGCCGAGCGCCTGCAGCCGTTCCATCGTCTCGCGCGGCCACAGCGGGCCTGAGACACAGTCGCCAAGATTGACCATGAGATCGGCGCCGCCGCGGCGCCCGAGGTCGTCGAGCACGGCCTCCAAGGCCAGCAAATTTCCGTGGATGTCGGCCAGGACGGCAATGCGCATCAGGCGTCGATTTCGGTCTCGGCGGTGCCGACCATGGGCAACGCCTTGTCCTCGCCGGCCGCGGCAATCACGCTGTCGAGCAGGCCGGGAAAACGCTTGTCGAGGTCGTCGCGGCGCAGCGTGATCAGCCGGCTAGTGCCGGCCGCTTCGCTGCGGGTGACGCCAGCCTCGCGCAGTTTGGCGAGGTGGTAGCTGAGATTGGTCTTGGAGGCGAGGTCGAGGAACTTGCTGCAGTTCAGCGGCACGCCTTCCTTGCTCGCCAGATAGCGCACGATGGCAAGCCGGGTCGGATCGCCGAGCACGGCAAGCACGATCGGCAGGCTGATCTGGTCGGTGGTGGGATGGGGCAAGCTCATGGCCCAGAATTAAGCACAAACGGCACGAACTTCAACGCGGCTCCTCTCTTTGCCGATAGAGACTGGTTCTTCGTTTTCGGTCCGGTCCTGACACAGGGCTGTCAGCATGGTTCAGCTATTTTCCGCAGGCTCGGTTGACATCATGCCCTGTTATGTCCAATTGTTCAATAACTCTTGAACTAAGGACAATTCCCCCATGGACAAGCGGATCTTCTGGCTAGCGCTCGGATCGTTCGCGATCTCGACCGAAGGTTTTGTCATATCGAGCCTTCTTCCCGATATCGCCGCCGATGCCGGCATATCCGTGCCGCTCGCCGGCTCGCTGATCACCGCCTTCGCGCTCGCCTATGCGATCGGCGCGCCTGTGCTGGCGACGCTGACCGGCGAATGGGACCGGCGGCGCGTCATCCTGTGGACGATCGCGTTCTTCGTCATCGGCAATCTGGTGGCAGCGGTGAGCTCATCATTCGAGCTGCTTTTGATCGCCCGCATCGTCATGGCGCTGTCGTCCGGCCTGTTCGCGGCGACCGCGCAAGGCACCGCCGTGGCGCTGGTCGACGACCATCACCGGGCCCGCGCCATCGCCGTCGTCGTCGGCGGCACCACGGTGGCGGTGGCGGTCGGTGCGCCGCTCGGCGCGCTGGTCGCGGCGATTGCCGGCTGGCGCGGCACCTTCTTCGCCATCGCCGGGCTCGGCGCGCTGTCAGGCGCGATCCTGTGGTACCGGCTGCCGCGCGGCATCATCGGCACCAGGCTGCCGCTGAAGCGCCGGCTGGCGGCGGCTGTGCGCCCCGGCGTGATGCCGATCCTGGTCACGACTGTGCTGGCCTTGATCGGCGCCTTCACCGTCTTTGCCTTCATCGCGCCTTTGGCGATCGAAGGTGGTGGCCTCAGCCCGATTGCGCTGCCGGGCATGCTGCTCGCCTTCGGCGTCGGCGCCGTCATTGGCAACATCGCCGGCGGCCAGGCGGCCGACCGTTTCGGCGCGACGCGCACCGTCTGCTGGTCGCTGGCGCTCTCCGCTGCGATGCTGATCACCTTTTCGCTGATCCCGACCTTCCTGCCGCATTCGATCGCCGGGCCGGCGCTGATGGCAATGATGGTGCCGTGGGGCATCGTCGGCTGGGCTTTCCCGCCAGCACAGGCAAGCCGCATCATCAAGCTCGCCCCCGATGCCGCCCCGATCGTGCTTTCGCTCAACGCGTCGGCGCTCTATTTCGGCGTCGCGCTTGGCGCGGTGGTCGGCGGCGCCGTGCTGCGCTTCGGCGCGCCGGCCGATCTCGGCCTGATCGCGGCGGTGTTCCCGATCGTGGGCCTGGGTGTCGTGCTTGCCGGGCGGATGTTGGGTCGGCCGGTCGCCATGCCGGCCGAGTAACTGCTTCAAACCCTGACTGGCGGCCGCTTCGTCAGTTCGAAGGAGCGGCTGCAGGCATTTCCAGGTTGAGGTCGGCCACCGTGTCCAGCACCGCGCGCAGCTTGGCGGCCTGCTCCGCGCCGACCTTATCCTCGAACTGCTGCTGGGCGACGCTCCACAACTTCATCGTCTCATCCAGCTTGACCTCGCCCTGCGGCGTCAGCCGCACACGTTTGACGCGGCGGTCGTCCTTGTCGGCGAAGGTCTCGACATAGCCGTCGCGGATCAGCGGCTTCAGCGTATGGCCGAGCGCGGAGAGATCCATGATCATCGCCTCGGCAATGGCGCTCATGGCCGGCTCTCTGCCGGCATGGATCTGGAAGAGCAGGCCGTGTTGCGTCGCCTTGAGCCCCGAAGGGGCCAGTACATCGTCATAGAACTGGCCGAGCTTGCGCGTCGCACGCCGCAGCATGGCGTTGTTGCAAAGGTTCAGGCCGGGCAGGGCGTCTTGCGGCATGATAGGTCCTCGCGGCAGAGACATGATGTCCGTCGCAGCCTGACAAATAATCCCCGTTGAGATCATTGACAAGGTAGTGGCATATGCCTACTTCGCTGATGGTGGTATATGCCACTATTGAATAGAGCGACTTTGGTGAAGGCGAGGGCGGTTGCCCACGGAGGCCCGGCAACCGGGGTCGAAACGAACCAATTGGTCAAACACAAGGAGCAGGACAATGAGTGCAGAAAACAACAAGGGCACAGCGGTCGTGACCGGCGCCTCGTCAGGCATCGGCGCGGTTTATGCCGACCGGCTCGCCGGCCAAGGCTACGATCTTGTGCTGGTGGCGCGGCGCGCCGACCGGCTGGAAGAGCTAGCTGAAAAGCTGCGTTATGCCTACAAGCGCAAGGTCAGCGTTGTTGCTGCCGATCTCGCCGATGACAATGATGTGCGCCGCGTCGAACAGGCGATTGCCGGCGACGAGAGCGTAACGCTGCTGGTCAACAATGCCGGCATCGGCGGCCAGGCCGTCGTGGCCACCGCCGACGCCGACGCGGCCGAGCGCATGATCAAGGTCAACACCATCGCCTTGACGCGCCTGACCCGCGCCGTGCTGCCGGGGCTTCTGGCACGCGACCGCGGCGGCATCGTCAACATCGCCTCGGTGCTTGCCTTCGACACTTCGTTCGGCGGCATCTACAGCGGCACCAAGGCCTATGTCGTCAACTTCACCGAAGCCCTGCATCGCGAGGTCGCGGGGACCAATGTGACAGTGCAGGCCGTGCTGCCGGGCGCGACCCGGACCGATTTCTGGGAACTTGCCGGCACCGATATCGACAGCGTTCCGAAGGAGATCGTCATGACAGCCGACGATATGGTCGATGCCGCCCTTGTCGGCCTGGCCAGGGGCGAAGCGGTCACCGTGCCCGCGCTTGCCGATGCGGCCAAGCTGGACACCTTCCTCGGCGCCCGGCAAGTGTTCTTCGGCAGCCTGCACGCCGACAAGCCGGCGGCCCGCTACGCGGGTTGAAGGTTGAGTGAAGAGGCTGGTTCGCTTTGCGAACCAGGACCCCCACCCCGCTGCTTCGCAGCGACCCTCCCCACAAGGGGGAGGGTGGCGCCGCGCTCCCTACCTCCCCCTTGTGGGGAGGTCGGACCGCAGGTCCGGGTGGGGGTACTGGCGCCGACCTTGTTCTGTCGTCACCCTATGCCCCCCGCCACATCGGGATGATCGAGGCGGCCAGCACCAGCGCCAACGCGATGTTGAGCGCGCGCCATTGCCGTTCGGTCTTGAGCAGCCGCGCCAGGATCATACCGGCCACGCACCAGATCGACAGCGAGACGGCGGCGGTGAGGCCGAAGGTCGAACCGAGCAGCAACGCGAGCTGTGCCGGGCCGTCGGCCAGGGCGGCAAACGAGGCCGCGGCGCCCAGCCCCATCGCCCAGCCCTTTGGGTTCACCCACTGGATACCGGCGCCGCCGAGGAAGCTGTTCGGTCTGGCCATGGTCACATCGAGATTGGGCGGGCCGGCGCGGCCGATCTTGAGCGCCAGCCACAGGAGATAGAGCGAGCCGATCACCTTCATCGCCAGTTGCAGCGAAGGGACCGCAAGCAGCAGGGCCGCGAGCCCGGCGGCCGCCGCCCCCGTCACGGTAGCGAGGCCGGCGGCACTGCCGATCATCAGCGGAACGGACCGGCGAAAGCCGAACTGCGCGCCCGAGGCGGTGGACAAGGTCGTAGCGATGCCGGGCGTGGCGGTGGCCACGAAGGCAAACAGGATGAGCGGCAGGATGGGCTGGAGCATGGGCGTCCTTCTCGGAAGCTCCATGGTAGGCATGGTCTAGCATCAGTAAATGCAATGTTTGATATGGTTTTCATTAGCAATTATAATGCAGGTCATGATCCGCGATCTTGACACGACCCTCATCCGCACCTTTGTCACGGCGGCCGACAAGGCCAGCATGACGGCGGCGGCAAATGCGCTTCACCTGACACAAGGCGCCGTCAGCCAGCAGGTCAAGCGACTTGAGGAGGTGCTCGGCCAAAGCTTGTTCGAGCGCGACCGCCGCGGTTTGAGGCTGACGCGGGCCGGCGAGCGGCTGCTCGACAGAGGCAGGCGCCTGCTGCAGCTCAACGACGAGATCCTCACCGAGATCAAGGGCAGGGCGGTTGCCGGACAGGTGCGGATCGGCGTGCCTTACGATCTCGTCGGCACGCTGCTCGCGCCAGTGCTGAAAGCTTACGCCGAAGCCTATCCGCAAGTGGAGATATCGCTGGTCTGCGCTTCCTCGCCGGAACTCGCGGCTGCCCTGGCGGCGGGCACGATCGACCTTGCCGTCATCGAGGAGCGCGCCGGTCCCAGCGCCGGCGAATGCCTGCTCGTCGACCGGCTGGTCTGGGTCGGCGCGAGAGGCGGGGCGGCGCGCCTGAAGCGGCCGCTGCCGGTTTCGATCGTCGCCGACACCTGCGCCTTCCGGCCGGCGGTGCTGGCCGCACTCGGCGAGCACGGGCTCGACTGGCGTACCGTGTTCGAGAACGGCAACATCGATGCAACGACCGCGACGGTGCGCTCGGACCTCGCCGTGACCACATGGCTCGCCTCGACGGTTCCGGCCGATCTCGATATCCTCGCCGATGCAGGTCTTCCACCGCTGCCGAATTTCTCCGTCAACCTGCATCTGCCCAAACATGCCACCCAGCCGGCCGCGCAGGCCTTCGCCAGCCATATCCGCGAAGGTCTTTCCCGCTATCGCCAGGCGGCGTGAGGCACCGCCGGTCAGCCATTCGCCGCCGCCATGGCGACCGCCAATTGCGCTTCGAAAGCGCGCTTGAAGGCCGGCCGCGCCTCGCCGCGGGCGACATAGGCAGCAATGTTTGGGAATTCGTTCAGCAGTCCCGATCTCTGCAGCCGGCGCAGCACGCCCACCATGACAAGGTCGCCGGCGCTGAAGGCGCCATCGAGCCAGTCGCAATCGCCGAGATGGCGGGAGAGTTCGCCCAGCCGCTTGCGGATCCGGTCGTCGACCAGCGGCAGGCGCTCATCGTGCCACGGCGTATCGTGCTCCAGTATCACGGCCGTCGTGCGATCGAGGATCGGCTGCTCCACCGTGCTGAAGGCTGCGAACATCCAGGCGATTGCGCGCGCCCGCGCGTTCGCATCGTCGGGTAACAGGCCAGCATGACGCTCCGCGATGTGGAGGACGATCGACCCCGACTCGAACAGAGCAAGACTGCCTTCTTCATAGGTCGGGATACTGCCGAAGGGGTTGAGCGCGAGATGCGCGGGCTGCTTCATCGCATCGAACGAAACAAGACGAACGTCATAAGGCTGACCGACTTCCTCAAGTGCCCAGCGGACGTGCATGTCGCGCGCCAGCCCCCGGCCGCCATCGGGCGAGTGTTCAAAGGCGGTGATGGTGGGTATCATCGGCAGGTTCCTGGTGATGGCGTCAAATGTCTCGTGGTTCCGCGAAGGCATCGTTCGCGGGCGAGGCGCCGGCCAGGCCGGCCTCGCCCGCCATCAATCGCTACTTCCAGGTCTTGCGCCGCTCGAGCTCGGCTTCGGAAGGCTCCTGCTGAGCAAACGAGCCCGTACGGATTTCTCCTGCGCGCTCATAGGTCGCCATGATGACGCCGGTGGTGGAAGCCTGCGACTTAACGAGCTTGAAGGCGGCCGGCATCGCGCCATCGCCGAACAGCCGCTTGCCCTTGCCCAGCAACAGCGGGAAGGTCATCAGCCGGATCTCGTCGATCAGCCCGTTGGCGAGCAGGGTCTGGATCAGATTGCCCGATCCCTGGATGAGCAGGTCCGGCCCGTCCTCCTGCTTGAGTTCCTCAAGCCTTGCAACGATATCGGACCCAAGCGACTGGGTGTTCTGCCAGGTCAGCGAATCCGGCCGGTGCGTCGCCACATATTTGGTCGCAGGGTTGAAGGCGTCCGCGATCGGATCTTTCTGATACGGCCAGTACGCGGCGAAGATGTCGTAGGTCCGGCGGCCGAGCAGCAGCGCGAAGGGCTTGGAAAATAATTCATCCAAGGCCGCGCCCGCCACCTCGTCGAAGTAATGGAAGGTCCAGCCGCCGAACTTGAAGCCGCCGACCGGATCCTCTTCCGGTCCGCCGGGCGCCTGCATGATGCCATCGAGGCTGACGAAGGTGGCGGCGATGATCTTGCGCATCTGTCTTCTCCTGTTCACTGATCCGCGCCGTCAAGGCCGGATTTCTAGCTAAGGACGAACGGCGAGGCGCGTTTTCGACAAAGGCCTGCAAAATTTCTATCGCGTGCTATCGGCGCGAATGGCGCGCGATGAAAACCAGACATCGCCAAACACGGCGGTTGCCGTCCTATCCGGTGTCTTGGCTGCTGTCAGCCAGATCGAGCGGGTACGGGTTGCGCGCTCGCGGGTCGGTATCTTCGCCCCGGGTTCGGCAATGGAGGCGCCGACGCAAGGGATGAACCACGAACCCATGAAAGGCCGGCAGGCGAAGCCGTTTTCCGCGCGGGTGACGAGGACCGCGAGGCCAACGGTTTCGGATGGACGCCAAGGGAAGATCATGCGGCCGCCGGGCTTCAGCGCTTGCAGCCATGCGGCGGGCGGAGCGACGACGCCAGCATTGACATAGATGACGTCGGACGACGGAGGCGGATTGGCGACAGCGTCGCCCCCAATAAGCTCGACGTTGCCGTAAGCCGCGAGGTTCGCCCTGGCGTGCGCGGCAAGATCGGCCTCCAGCTCGAAGGCCATGACGCTGCCTCCCGGCTCGACCAGCCTCGACAGCAGCGCCGTATAATATCCGGTGCCGGCGCCGATATGGGTGACGGCCTCGCCTGGCTTCGGCCCGACCTTGTCCAGCCACATGGCATGCAGAAGCGGCTCGCCATTGTTGATGCCCTTGTCGGCATCGAGCACGACAAGCACGTTCTGGTAGATATAGGCTGGATCGGCCGTTGGCGTTTCTATCCTGCCGTCACCGGCAAAGACCGTCCATGGCCCCGGGCCGAGAAAGGCCTCGCGGGGCACTGACGCAAAGACTTGCTCGATGCGCGGGTCGGCAGAGCGCGCCTGCGCGGCCATCAGCTTGGCGTAGAATTTGCGGGCGTCGTCCGATCCGGCCATGCTTCAAGAAGATAGCACCGCCGGGTGGAATGTCGCGGTCCGATTTCAGCCGGCGACGGTGTCGTAGAGCAGCTTGAAGTTGAGCACGAGGATGATGGCGGCGACCACCCAGGCCAAGGCTGCAACGCCGCGCGGGATGGCGAGATTGCCCATTTTCTTCTTGTCCGACACGAACTGCACCAGCGGGACGACCGCGAAAGGCAACTGCATCGACAGCACGACCTGGCTGAAGACCAGCAACTGCGCCGTGCCCCTTTCGCCGTAGAGCGCGGTGACGATCACGACGGGGACGATGGCGATGCCGCGCGTCAAGAGGCGGCGCGCCCATTGCGGGATGCGCAGGCGCAGGAAGCCTTCCATGACGATCTGACCGGCGAGCGTCGCGGTGACCGTCGAGTTGAGGCCGGAGGCCAGCAGCGCGACCGCGAACAGGATCGAGGCGATGCTCAAGCCCAGCAGCGGCGACAGAAGCTCGAAGGCCTGGCCGATCTCGGCGACGTCGTGATGCCCGGTATCGTGGAACGCGACTGCCGCGACGATCAGGATCGACGCGTTGACGAACAGCGCCAGGATCAGCGCGATGGTCGAATCCGTCGTTGCCCATTTGATGGCGTCGCGCTTGCCGCTGTCAGTGCGCTCATAGGCGCGGGTCTGCACGATCGAGGAGTGCAAATAGAGATTATGCGGCATGACTGTCGCGCCAATGATGCCGATGGCGATGTAGAGCATCGTCGGATTGGTGACGATCTCCGACGACGGCACGAACATCGAATGCAGGATCGTCCCGGCTGGTGGCGCGGCGACGAAGATCTGAATGGCAAAGCAGCCGAAGATGATGATCAGCAGTGCGACGACGAAGGCCTCGAGATAGCGGAAGCCCTTGTTCATCAGCAGCAGCACAATGAAAGCGTCGAGCGCGGTGAGGATGGCGCCGCCGATCAGCGGGATGCCGAACAGAAGCTGCAGCGCGATCGCCGTGCCGATCACCTCGGCGAGGTCGCAGGCGATAATCGCCAGCTCGCAGGCGATCCAGAGCATCAGATTGACCGGCCGCGGATAGTAGGCGCGGCAGGCCTGGGCGAGGTCGCGGCCGGTGGCGATACCGAGACGCGCGGCCAGCGCCTGCAGCAGGATCGCCATCAGGTTCGACAGCATGATGATGAAAAGCAACGTGTAGCCGAACTGGGCGCCGCCGGCGAGATCAGTCGCCCAGTTGCCCGGATCCATATAGCCGACCGAGACCATGTAGCCCGGTCCCATGAAGGCGAACAGGCGGCGGAACCAGACGCCGGTCTGCGGCACCGCGATCGAGGCGTTCACCTCGCGCAGGCTGGGCTGCTCGTCGCCGGGCCTGTCGAATCGCCACGCGGGTCGGGCTATGGTTGCTGCATCGGCATCGGACATGAGGGTTTCCGCTGGACTGTATCGGCGTCCCCTCTATCTACGCCATGGCTCAACATTATGCAATAGGCTATATTTCATTGATCATGCTTTCGTGATGCGCTGGAGCAAGCCGGGCGGCGGGTGCCGCAAACGCCGGTTGCGCCCGCGCGGGAATGCAAATAAACGGCCGGACCAACAGGGGTTCGTGCTATGGATGCGATCCCGTTTCAGCCTTAAGGCAGCCAAGAGGAGCGCGTATTGGCGCTGAGGAACAAACCGGTTCGGCGCGAAGAGCCGCTTCCCGATGCCGAAATCCATTCGGAAGGATTCCGGCACACGCGCGAGGCGCGCCGCAGCGCGCTGGTCGAGGACTATGTCGAGCTGATCGCCGATCTGATCGAGGACGGCAACGAAGCGCGGCAGGTGGATATCGCGGCAAGGCTAGGCGTCGCGCAGCCGACGGTGGCAAAGATGCTGACCAGGCTGTGCGCCGACGGACTGGTCTCGCGAAAGCCCTATCGCGGCGTGTTCCTGACCGAGGCCGGCCGCAAGGTCGCCGAGGAAAGCCGCATCCGCCACCAGACCGTGGAAGCCTTCCTGCGCTCGCTGGGCGTCAGCGCCGAGACGGCGCGCATCGACGCCGAGGGCATCGAGCACCATGTCAGCGCCGAAACGCTGGACGCTTTCCGCCGGGCGATGACGCATCGCTAGGCGTCTCTGCCTCGGTACCGACAACTGGTAAAGGCGCTTGGCTGGCAGAAGAGCTGACATTGCGGTTTGCGTGCCGCCGGGCTCGTATCCCGGCCGCGAAAAATGCTGTGACTTGATTTGGGCATTGGGATAATTGTTTGCGAGGGGAGGTCGCGGGCCGGTCCCTTCAGGACATTCGCATTGCGAGGAGTTGCCATGCTTTGGAGAGGCCGTCGTCAGAGCGACAATATCGAGGACCAGCGCAGCGATAGCGGTGGAGGACTTGGCGGCGGGTTGGGCGGCAGCCCCGGTCAGTTCCGCATTCCGATCGGCGGCCGTGCCGGTGGCGGCTCCAGCATCATCCTCGTCATCCTCGTCGTGCTCGCCGGATGGTATTTCGGCTTCGATCCATCGCAGATCCTGGGTGACGGCAGCGGCGGGCTGGTGCCGGGCGGTGGCGGCCAGATCACCGAGGACAACAGCTCGCAGGATGGCGGTTCTCCCGCTTCCGACGAGATGAAACAGTTCGTCGCGACGGTGCTGGCGGAAACCGAAGACACCTGGACCGGCATTTTCAAATCCGAGGGCCTGACCTACGAGGATCCCAAGCTCGTGCTGTTCAGCGGCAAGGTTCGTTCGGCCTGCGGTTTCGCCTCGGCGGCAGCCGGGCCGTTCTACTGCCCGGGCGACCACAAGGTCTATCTCGACATGACCTTCTTCCAGCAGCTCGACCAGCAGTTCGGCGCGTCCGGCGAATTCGCGCGCGCCTATGTGATCGCGCATGAGGTCGGCCACCATGTGCAGAACCTCACCGGCATCATGGGCAAGTTCAACCAGATGCGGCAAAGCATGGGCGAGGTCGAGGCCAACCAGATGTCGGTTCGCATCGAGCTGCAGGCCGACTGCTTCGCCGGTGTATGGGCGCATTACACGCAGCAAAAGGGCATCCTGGAGCAGGGCGATATCGAAAGCGCGCTGAACGCGGCCAAGCAGATCGGCGACGATACGCTGCAGAAGAAGATGCAGGGCTATGTCGTGCCGGAAAGCTTCAACCATGGCACCTCGCAACAGCGGCAGACCTGGCTGGCGCGCGGCTACAAGAGCGGCAAGCTGACTGACTGCAACACGCTCAGCGGGGCAATCTGAGGCGGCAGTGTTCCGCTTCCTATCGGTGACGGCCTGCGATCGAAGGCGCCTGGCAAGTGATGTCAGGATGAGGCATTTGCCTTCGTTCGCGTATTGTTCCAGTCGGCAACCTCGCCTATAAGGTGCCTCCCGCCTTTGCCCCGGGCGGCTCAGGAGCTTATCACCATGATCGACCCCAAAACCGCCAAGCGGGGCCTTGCGCTCGTCTTCACCACGCTGCTGCTCGACATCGTCGGCTTCGGCATCATCATGCCGGTGCTGCCGGCCTATCTGGAGGAACTGAGCGGCGTCAGCGTCAGCAAGGCCGCGATCCAGGGCGGCTGGCTGTTCTTCGTCTATGCGGCGATGCAGTTCTTCTTCGCGCCGATCATGGGCGGCTTGAGCGACCGCTTCGGGCGGCGGCCGATCCTGCTTGCCTCGGTGCTGACCTTCTCCATCGACAATCTGATCTGCGCCGTCGCCTGGTCCTATCCGATGCTGTTCATCGGCCGGGTGCTGGCCGGCATCTCCGGCGCCAGCTATTCGACGACATCCGCCTTCATCGCCGACATCTCGAACGACGAGAACCGGGCGAAGAATTTCGGCCTGCTCGGCATCGCCTTCGGCGTCGGCTTCGTTATCGGCCCGGTGCTGGGCGGGCTGCTCGGCACGCTCGGGCCGCGCGTGCCGTTCTATTTTGCCGCAGCGCTTGCCTTGGTGAATTTCCTGATCGCGATGTTCCTGTTGCCGGAGACGCTGGACGAAAAACACCGTCGACGCTTCGAGTGGAAGCGCGCCAATCCGGCCGGCACGCTCATGCAGATGCGCAATTATCCGGGCATCGGCTGGATCGGGCTGGTGTTCTTCCTGATGACGCTCGGCCACATGATGTATCCAGCGGTCTGGTCGTTCGTTTCGACCTATCGATATGGCTGGAGCCAGCAGCAGATCGGCTTCTCGCTCGGCGCCTTCGGCCTGTGCGGCGCGATCGTCATGGCGACGGTGCTGCCGCGGGTCATTCCCAAGCTCGGCGAGTGGAAGACGGCGGCGATCGGGCTGACCTTCACCGCGCTCAGTGCCCTCGGCTATGCGTTTTCGACGCAAGGCTGGATGATCTACGCGGTTATCGTGGCCGGCTGCCTGGAAGCGCTGGCTGATCCGCCGCTGAGGAGCCTCGCCGCCGCCAAGGTGCCGCCTTCGGCGCAGGGTGAATTGCAGGGCGCGATGACCTCGATCTTTTCGATCACTTCGATCATCACGCCGCTGCTTTACACAGCTATCTTTTCCTGGTTCACGGATCCGACGGCGCCGGTTGCGTTCGGCGGCGCGCCCTATGTGCTCGGCGCGATTTTCCTGACGCTGGCGGTCATAGTCTTCGTGACGAAAGTTGCCAAGCCGACGCCGAAGGAAGTCGAGCGCATGCACACGCAGGAAGCTGCGACCGACGCGGCTTGAGGGATGGTATCTTTCATGAAACTGCTTAAAGCGCGTCGCGCTGAAACGGATTCAGGCAACGCGCTTTAAAGTCTTTGTTTTGATGCATGTCGTTGTCCCAGAACCGCAGCACACTTCTGGGCGACATGCATTAGGGTTCGACCCATTCGATGGGGATATCCAGCGCCTTCGCCAGCATTGTACTGGTCTGTACCGACGGTTTGCGGCGGTTGGATTCAAGGTCTGACAGGAAACCCTGGCTGACGCCGACCGTCGCCGCCAGTTCGGCCTGAGTCAGGTTACGCCAATTGCGCAACGCCTTGAGCCGGCTGGAGCCGCGCAAGATATCCATGGCGACGTCGGCGGGCAGGGCTTTTTCCGTTTTGAGTTTGGCCTTCCGCTCATCGTAGATCGCAACATCCGCGGCGTCTTCGAGGGCTTCTGCGGCGGCATCGAGCAACGCCTCATAGTCGGCCTTCGGAATGACGACCAATTCTTCGCCGGTTGAGGTTTTGATGATTTGCGGGGCGTTCATAATGTCCTGTCCTATGGTCGACTGTATGTCGTCGTTTCCCGCTTGCCGATGTAGATCGCCAGGATCGTCGTGCGATCTTCGTCGAATATAACGCGGTAGCGACCAATCCGCAGTCTGTAGCCGTCCCGGCCGGCAAGACGTTTTACATCTCCACGGCCGCTGACTGCATAGGTGATCAGACCTTCAGAGACCTGCTCACGGGCATCAGCCGGCAGGTTGTCGAGATCGCGAGCCGCCGATACCGAGAGGATGATCGTCTTCACGGGGAGATAATATCGCAGATTTATCGCCTGAAGTTAAGCGATATTATCGCTGAGCTGTCGGCTCGGCAAGCTCAGGCGCGTTCGGCCAGCGCTTCCTCGCCGCGCCGTTCGCGGATCAGGTTGACGAAGCGGCGGAAGAGGTAATGCGAATCCTGCGGGCCGGGCGAGGCTTCGGGATGATGCTGGACCGAGAAGACCGGCCGGCCGGTCAGCGCGATGCCGCAGTTCGAGCCGTCGAAGAGCGAGACATGGGTTTCCTCGACGCCTTCGGGCAGCGAGTCGGCGTCGACGGCGAAACCGTGATTCATCGAGACGATCTCGACCTTGCCGGTGGTGTGGTCCTTGACCGGATGGTTGGCGCCGTGATGGCCCTGGTGCATCTTCTCGGTCCTGCCGCCGAGCGCTAGCGCCAGCATCTGGTGGCCGAGGCAGATGCCGAACACGGGTATGTCGGTCTTGAGGATATCCTGGATCACCGGGACGGCATATTCGCCGGTGGCCTCCGGGTCGCCCGGGCCATTCGACAGGAAGATGCCGTCCGGCTGCATGGCCAGGATTTCCTCGGCGCCTGTCTCGGCCGGCACAATGGTGACCTTGGCACCGAGGCCGGCCAGCAGGCGCAGGATGTTGCGCTTGACGCCGTAGTCGATCGCCACGACATGCATCGACGGAGCGTCCTGCTCGCCATAGCCCTCGTTCCAGATCCAGGGCGTCTCGCGCCAGACCGAAGACTGGCCCGACGTGACCTCCTTGGCCAGGTCGAGGCCGATCAGACCGGACCACGCCGCGGCCTGCCGCTTCAGGTCCTCGATGTCGAAGACACCATCGGGAGCATGGGCGATGACGGCATTGGGCATGCCTTTCTCGCGGATAAGCACGGTTAACGCGCGGGTGTCGATGCCGCAAAGCGCGACGATGCCGCGCCGCTTCAGCCACTGGTCGAGATGGCCGGCGGCGCGATAGTTGGACGGGTCGGTGACATTGGCCTTGAAGATCGCGCCGACAGCGCCCGCGCGAGCAGCCGGATGCAAATCCTCGATATCCTCGTCGTTGGTGCCGACATTGCCGATATGCGGGAAGGTGAAGGTGACGATCTGGCCGGCATAGGACGGGTCGGTGAGGATTTCTTCATAGCCGGTAAGCGCCGTGTTGAAGCACACTTCCGCAACCGCCGAGCCCGTGGCGCCAAGACCGCGGCCTTCGATCACCGTGCCGTCGGCGAGGACCAGAAGGGCGGTCGGCTTTTCGGTGGCCCAGGGGGCAGTGATCGTGGCCATGGCGGCACTCCTGTCAGGCGCTTCAAACCGGCCGGCTGGGCCGTTCGCGCAGCAAGGCGCGCGAAGCAGGCTTTGCCGCTTTCACACGCCAGTTCCTTCTCGCCATGCCGTTTTCCCAAAACCGCTACGCACTTTTGGGCGACATGACTTCATTATCTCATGCAGGACCGAGTACATAGGGGAAGGCGCCGGAGCGGTCAATGCGGCGCCCCCGAAACCACGGTCGATTTGCTTTCGTTCAGCAATATCAGCGGCTTGCCGGGATTTGCGTTACCCGTTCGGCAAAGCTATTGTCCGCCGCATCCGAAGGAGAAGCATGATGCGCAAGAAAATCGCCGAATCCATGAAGAGCGCGATGAAGGCGCAGGACAAGCACCGCCTGCCGACATTGCGGCTGATCCAGGCCGCCATCCACGATCGCGACATCGCCAACCGCGGCACAGGCAAGCCGCCGGCGAGCGAGGAGGAGATCCTGCAGATCCTCGCCAAGATGGTGAAGCAGCGCGAGGAATCGGCCAAGGCTTTCGAAGACGGCAAGCGGCCGGAGCTGGCGGCGCAAGAACGCGGCGAGATGGAAATCATCCGCGAATTCCTGCCGACGCAGCTCGATGACGCGGCGATCCTGGCGGCGGCTCGCGAGGCGATCGCGGCGACGGGGGCTGCCAGCCAGAAGGACATGGGCAAGGTGATCGGCGCGCTGAAGCAGAAATATGCCGGGCAGATGGATTTCGCCAAGGCCAGCGCCATCATCAAGGGACTGCTGCAGTAGGGGACTGCCTTAGTCCTTGCAGATCGGCACCGGCTGCGGCGGCGGCGCCGGATGGTCCTTCTTGTACTGCGCGATGATCGGCTCCAGCGTCTTCTTCGGCCAGAATTTCGGCGCGCCGATCTCCTTCAGGCAGGAGGCGTTCCAATAGGCTCCTGCTGCCGAGAGCGCCTGGCCGCCGGACTTGGCGCGCGCAACGGCCGCGATGTCGCGTGACTCGGGATAGATGTAGAGCGTCGTCGGCTTGTTCTTCACGATGGGGATGATCTGCTCGGCATCGGCAGGCGACCAGCTTGTGCAGCCATTGCTACGGCCGCCGGCATAATTCACCAGCTTGCCGAACGGGACAAAGCCGTCATGATCGGCATAAGAGCTGTTCGGATCTTTGCGCAGGCACATACCCCTGAGCAAAGCAGCCGGATGCCCGCCGATCACGCGCTGCCGGGCGTTCGCCGCTTCGCCTTCGCCGTCGAACTGGATGAAGCTGCGCATGAACACCGCGTTCTGCGCGCCGACGCGGTAGTAGCCCTTGAAGGACGTCTTGGTCTCGGCGGTGATGTAGGCTCCGCCGGCCGTCAGTTCGGAGTCCATGGCGTTGCCGAAGTTTTTCGCGCAACGCCTGCCGTTGGAGAAATCGGCGACGCCTTTCAGGTTGCGGCCGCCGCCATGGCCCGAGGAAACCGCGCGGAAGAGCTGCTTGGCTTCGCAGACGATATAGTAGCGTTGGCCAAGCACGCTGTTGCCCAGATCGCCGGGGCGCGTGGCATCCATGGCGAAGTAGCAGGGATTGCTGACCGAACCATCGCTTATCTTTTTCTGGTAGAGCGCGCGCGCCCGCTCCAGCACGACCTGCGAGATCTGGCCCTCGCCATCGCCGACATGGCGCTGCAGCCAGGCTGGAATGCTTGAGGGTTGCAAGGCCGCGAAAGATCGCGCCGACATCGTCAGGGCGATTGCAACGGCGATGAGGCACAGGAAAGCGACACCCCGCGGAACAGATCTCAACCGCACCAGCTCAGTTCCCCTCTCGAAGCGTTGTCGGGAATCACCCTGATGCGATCATAAAACGTCTCGTGCTAATCGGCGAAACACTTCTGGTTTAGGCCCAGAGCATGATGCCGAAAAGTGTGAAGCGTTTTTCGGGCGACATCATGCTCTATCTCTTTGATTTAGAGCCGGATTCAGATTTCAGGTCGATTCGACCTGAAATCTGAATCCGGCTCTAGGGGAGCAATCGGCTCACGCTTCGCCAGACAGACCGGCTCGTCATTTCACAAGCCGCTCATGATCATTTTCCCGATCGCCATCTCGCTCGCGAAATAGCCGCTGTATTTGGGCAAGCTATCGGGCATGTCCAGTGCGCGACGGTGATAGAATATGTCGAGCCGAACCGGCGGCAGCCGGACCTCGGGCTCGAAGTTGTCGGCCGGGATGAACATCACTTTGAACGGCCCGACGCCCGCAACCTCGACAACGGGTTTGCCGCAAGTTCGGCAGACACCGCGATTGAAGTTCGGCGGCGGGCGGTATTTCTTGAATGAGATGTTGCCGGCGTTTTTCAGCACGACATCCTTGGCGCGAACGGCGACCACATCCGCGAACGGTTTGCCGTTGAACGCCTGGCAGATCAGGCAGTGGCACCGGAACCTGGCTTTCGGCGAGGCACGCACCTCGAACGAGCAGGCACCGCATTCGCATGAACCGCGTAGCGGCAATGATGTGTCGGTGGTCATGTGCTGATGCTCCTGAGCTTGATTTGATGACGGCATGCTGGTCGCCGAAGCATAACGTTGAGGATGATATCGATCGGCTGTCTGAAGGGGGCGCGCAGAAGGTTGGAGAGGTTCCAGCGACCCTGCTCATAGATCCCCTTGGCGTGGCTGAGGGTACGGAAGCCTTCGATGCCATGGTATGCGCCCATGCCGCTGGGACCGACCCCGCCGAACGGCAGGTCATCCTGGGCGATGTGCATGATCGTGCCGTTGATGGTGACGTTGCCGGAGGTCGTTCGGCTCAGCACCTTGCGCCGGTCTTGGTCATCGGCACCGAAGTAGTAGAGCGCGAGCGGCCGGGGGCGGGCGTTCACATAGGCGATCGCTTCCTCGATGTCGCGGTAGAGAAAAATCGGCAGGACCGGGCCGAAGATTTCCTCGTGAGCGATACGCATGTCGTCTGTGACGCCAAGCACCACGGTCGGCGCCAGCGTGTTAGGGCGACGGGATGCATCGCCAGGCCGGTTACCGACCTCGATGATCCGCGCTCCCTTGGAGCGAGCGTCGTCGATCAGGCTCCGGAGCCGTGCATAGTGCCGCTCGTTGATGATTGCGGTGTAGTGTTCACTCGTCGGACCGTCAGCATAAAAGGATGCCACCTTCCGGTCATATGCCTTGACGAATGCATCAGCCTCGCTTTCGTGGATCAGCGCGTAGTCCGGGGCGATGCAGGTTTGTCCGGCGCTGAGCAGCTTTCCGTAGACAATTGACGCCGCCGCCTGGTCGAGGGCGTGGCCCTTGGCAACGATGCTAGGCGACTTGCCTCCGAGTTCGAGGGTAACCGGAACGAGGTTGTCGCTGGCGGCCTTCATCACCGATCGCCCTACCGCGGTGCTCCCAGTGAAGACCAAATGGTCGAACGGCAGGGCCGTGAAGGCCGCCCCCACGGCCGCATCGCCGGTGACGATCGCGAACTGATCCTCCGGGAAGATCTCGCCCAGCATCTTCGCGAGCAGCGCATTGGTGACGGGTGTAAACTCCGAAGGTTTCAGCATCACCCGGTTGCCAGCGGCGATGGCCGTGACGACTGGCATCAGCGACAGGTTCACCGGATAATTCCACGGCGACATCACTCCGACGACGCCAAGCGGCTGGTATTCGATGCGGGCGTTGCCCATTCGCATGTGCAAAGCAACGTGGCGGCGGGTCGGCGCCATGAATTTGCGAAGGTTGCGGATCAGATACTTCGTGCCCTCGGCGACCCCTCCGACCTCCATGATCGCCGTCTCATACTTCGAACGATGCCCGAAATCGGCATTGATGGCATCTTCGATCGCCTTGCGGTGCCCAATGATCGCGGCCCTGAACTTGGTCAGATCAGCGCGTCTCCGCGCCAGCGAAGGGGCTCCCTCACGCAGGAAGGCAGCACGCTGGCCGGCGAGGAGACTGCCCAGCCGATCAGCGGCGGTGACTTTTGCGATGGCGCTCATGGCCCACTCCGATGTAGACAGGAGAAACTTATGCCCTTGACATAGGCGCTTAAGTAGTCACTGTCAACAATGTATCCATAAGAAACTTTGAGGCACCATGCAGGACGCACACAACCGCCCCTACCACCACGGTGATCTCCGTCGTGCGGTTATCGAGACAGCGTTGGATATGCTTCGGGAGGAGAAGAACTGGCAGTTCACCCTGCGGGAAGTCGCCCGCCGGGCGGGCGTAAGCCATGCTGCACCCTATAAGCACTTTCCGGACAAAGCCGCGCTGCTTGCCGAGCTCGCAATGATTGGGTTCGACTGGCTGCGGGCATCCCTGTCGGCCGCCAAGCCCAAGGCGCCCAAATCTCTGCGCGACGAAATTGCTCCGGTAGCTCATGCCTACGTCGCGTTCGGAACGGACAACCCGGCTCTCTACCGCCTGATGTTCAGCGCAGGGGAGGAGAAAGCAGCAGGGATGCATCTCAATGAGCGGGCGCTGGCGGTCTTCGATGTGGCGCTCGAAATCCTTCGGCGCGGCCAGGCCGCGGGGAGCATTCGCAAGCGGCCGATAGAGGGTCAGGCGGCAGCCTGGTGGGGGCTCGTTCACGGCATGACCATGCTTGCGATCGAAGGGCTCCTGGTGCCCGAGAAGGTGGGATCGGCCCCGTTGGATGCGGCTTTGAGCACGTTGGTGGAGGGGCTCGAGACCCTGGCAACATGACGCTAGCTGCCCGGACATCCCCGATTTTTGCACCGGCGAAATTGCGGTATCATCTGATTCGGCGCGCCCACGCCTCCTCCCTCCATCGGGAAAGCATTGTCCATGCAGGGCTGTCGATCATTCAACCAACTGTTCGAGCGCCAGGCATAAGGAGGGGTTGCTAAGACTGCTCGCGGCAGGAGGTTTTTTCGATGCGGCTTTCCGCACCCGTCTATCATCTGAAGCGCCAGGCGAGGCTGATGTCTCGCAGGGAGAACGTTCCCCTTCATCAGGCGCTCGACCGCGTTGCCGCCAAGGAAGGCTTCGGCAGCTGGAGCCTGCTTGCGGCCAAAGCCGCCGAGGCCGCGCCCGCCGGCAGGCTGTTGGCGCGGCTGATGCCGGGCGACATGGTCCTCGTGGCGGCGCGGCCGGGCCAGGGCAAGACGCTGATGAGCCTCGAACTCGCGGTGGCGGCCATGCAGCAAGGCAATCGCGCTGTGTTCTTCACCCTGGAATATGCGCATGCCGACATCCTGGACCGGTTCCGTGACATCTGGGCCGAGCCTGCCGATTTCGACCATTTGTTCGAGTTCGACAATTCCGACGCCATCAGTGCTGCCTATATCATCGAGACGTTGCGCTCGGCGCCGCGCGGCACGCTTGCGGTCATCGACTATCTGCAGTTGCTCGACCAGAAGCGGGAGAATCCCGCACTCATGGTTCAGGTCCGCGCCTTGAGGTCGTTTGCCCGGGAACGCGGACTGGTGCTGGTCTTCATTTCGCAGGTCGACCGATCGTATGATTCCACCAGCAAACCATTCCCGGATATCGGCGATATCCGGCTGCCAAACCCGCTCGACCTGTCGCTGTTCGACAAGGCCTGTTTCCTGAACAAGGGCGAAATCCGGTTTCAGGCGACTTGAGAGCGATCCGTGTGACGGTTATGCCTGCCGGTCTCGACACGGAAACGAGCCATGATCGAAATCGTCAAGCCCGCGCTCGAACATCTGCCGTCCTACAAGGCGGCGCTGCAGCGCGGGTGGTCGCCCGACAATGTGCGGCTTCTGGAAGCGACGCGCGAGCAGCTAGAGGCCATTGAGAAGGACCCAGTTCAATTTCTCGCCGATCTCGACGACCCCGAGGCGAAGGGACCGCCCGTCACTTTGCCCGACGGCACCAAGGTCGCGCGGCTGCCGGGCTTCCGGCGCTGGATCTGGGATGGCGAGGCCGCCGGCTCGATCGGGTTTCGCTGGCAGAAGGGCACGTCGGTGCTGCCTTCGCATGTGCTTGGCCATATCGGCTATGCGGTGGTGCCATGGAAGCGGGGCCGCGGCTATGCGACCGAGGCGCTGCGGCTGATGCTGGACGAGGCGAGGGCGGTCGGCCTCGATCATGTCGAGATCACCGCGAAGCCGGGCAATCCTGCTTCGCACAGGGTCATAACGGCCAATGGCGGCAGGCTGGTCGGCCGCTTCTTCGAGGACGCAGCCTATGGCGGTGCGGAGAGCCTGAGATTCCGGATCGATCTTTAGTTTACTCGGCTGCCGCCGGCAGCGGCGGCGTCGCGCGGCTGCGCCATTCCCAGGCCTGCGAGGCGACAGCCACCACCACCGCCACAGACATGGCTAAAACGCCGGCGAGCGGCAGGCTGCGATAACCGTAGCCGGCATTGAGCATCGCCGCGCCAAGCGACGCGGCGAGCGCGATGCCGACATTGAAGCCGGACGGGATGAGCGAAGAGGCGAGGTTCGAGGCGTCGGCGGTCCAGGCCAGGATGCGGGTCTGGATCGGCGCGCCGATGGCAAAGTTGAGACCGCCCCATATGACGATCGCGACGATCATCGGCACCGGGTAAGGGCTGACGGCGTAGATGACGGCCAGCATGACCGCCTGCAAGAAGAGCATGGCGATCAGAGACGGCATCAGCTTCCAGTCGGCAAGCTTGCCGCCGACAAAGACGCCGATCGTGGCGCCGACGCCGTTGAGCAAAAGCACAAAGGGGATCAGGCTCTCGTCGAGGCCGGTGACCTCGAGCAGGGTCGGCGTGATGTAGGTGAAGAGGCCGAACTGGCCGATCATCAGCATCAGCATGAGGATCAACGACGTCCAGACCTGCTGGCGGCCAAGCACGCGGACCTCCCGGGCCAGCCCAGCCGGCCGGTTGGCGGCGCCGGCCGTACGGGGCAACAGCGCCAGCATGGCGACAATCGCGACGATGCCCAGTGCGCCCATCACCCAGAAGGTCGCGCGCCAGCCCCACAGGCTGCCGATCGCGGTGCCGGCCGGCACGCCGATGACATTGGAAACCGTCAGGCCGGACAGGATCACCGCGACTGCCCTGCCGCGCTGGTCCTCGCGCACCAGGCTGACCGCAACCACCATGGCGACGCCGAAATAGGCGCCATGCGCGACCGCGATCGCGACGCGCAGGAAAAGCATCGAGGTGAAATCGGGCGCCAGCGCGCAGGCCGCCTGGCCAAGGGTGAACGCAATTGTCAGCCCAATCAGCAACGTCTTACGCGAAACCTTGCCGGTGGCTAAAGCCAGCAGCGGGCCGCCGATGGCAATGCCGCAGGCATAGCCGGAGACGAGATAGCCGGCGGTCGGTATCGAAACGCCAAGGCCCTGCGCCACCTCGGGCAGCACGCCGGCGATGACGAATTCGGTTGTGCCGAAGGCGAAAGCGGCAAGGAAAAGGGCAATCAGTGGCAGCATGCTTCAAAACATATGCGAGGAATGCACGCCTCAAACCACGCTTGGGTCGGTCCGGCAATGCAGAAATTGTCGATGCCGCTTTAGCTTTTCTTGAGCGTCGGGCCTGAAGCGCGTCGCGCGTTAGGCCTTTTTGTGCATGTCGTGTTCGCAAAACCGCCGGCACGCTTTTGCGCGACACGCATCAGATGGGCGTTTTGCGCCCATAGGGGATCTTCAGCCAGGCCCGCTCGTGCAGATAGTAAAGCAGCGACTTGGTGAGGACTTCGGTAAGCCCGATCGTGGCCGCGAGCTTGATGCTGCCGGTGACCACCAGCGATATGATCATCGTGTCGATCGTGCCGGTGGCGCGCCACGAAAGCGCCTTGGCGAAGCTGCGCGAATGCGTGTCCATCGACCGATCGTCCTCCCAACAGGTCCTCGGGCGATCCTTAGCTGACAGGAGCGAGGATGAGCAAAGATTTTGTTCGGTCCGGCGTGAGGGCGCGGCCGATGCGACGGCCCTGTCCTCCTGCTTTCCCGACGGAAGGCTACGGCGAAGCCGCCGAGCCTGACCGTTCCACACTTTTCCTGAATTGCCCTAGCTGGCCTTCAACCGCGAGCCGCCGAGCAGGCCGCGCTCCTCCAGCACCGGGTAGGCCATGGAGGCAAGCAGCGAATTGATCTGCTTCAGGTCGCGGATGGTGTCGAGGTGGATCGAGCTGGTCTCGACGCTCTTGGCGGTGCCGTCGCGCAATCGTACAAAGTGGCTCGCGCTGGTCTCTTTCTCGCGCTCTCGCAGCAGGTCCTTCTCCAGCACCAGCTGGCGTGCGGTTTCCGGATCGCGCGAGACGAGCACGTTGAAGGCAAGCCGCGCGTTGGCCAGCACCGAGGCATGGAAGGCGCAAAGCTCGCGCCAGCCCTCGGGTGTGAATTCCAGCCCGCGCTCCAGCTTCTTCCTGACATGCACCAGCATGTTGCGCACGATGATGTCGCCGACCTGCTCCAGCTTGACGCAGGCGCCGATCAGCTCTTGGCAGCGCAGCGCCTCGTCCTCGCTCAAGGGGTTCTTGGTGACCTTGGCGAGATAGAGCTTTATCGCCGCGTGCTTTCTGTCGACACGGTCGTCGAGCGCCGCAAGCGCCTTGATCTTGTCGCCGTCTGCGCTCTCGTAAAGCTCGATGATACGCTTCAGCATGATCTCGACCGTCTCGCAGACCCGCACCACCTCGCGCGCGGCGTTGGCCAGCGCCTGGCTCGGCGTGTCGAGCGCGCTCTCGTTCAGCGCCGACAATTCGACGACATCGAGCGCTGCCGGCGCTGGCCCGGTGCCGAGCGCCACGATCTTCTCGGAAGCGCGATAGACCAGGCCGGCGAGCGGCAGCCCGGCAAGCAGGATGATCACGTTGAACAGGATATGGGCGTTGACGATCTGATCCGGCCCGGTCGCGCCGAGAAAGCCGACCGGCGGCTTCAGCGCCATGAACAGGATGAGCATGACCAGCGAGCCCATGCCGCGCATCAGGAGGTTGCCGACCGGCACGACGCGCACGCCCGGATCGGCATTTCGGGTAAGCAACGGCGCGATGATCGAGGAGCCGAGATTGACGCCGAGCACCAGCACGATGCCGAGTTCAGGCGGGATGAAACCGCGGCCGGCCAGCGTCACCATCAACAGCACGGCGGCGATCGAGGAATGGAACAGCCAGGTGATCAGGGCGGCGAGAAGATAGGCGGTGACGAAATCGCCAGAGAAATAGTTGACGATCATCGGCATCAGCGTGCTCTGACGCAGCGGCTCCGAAGCCTGGCCGATCATCTCCAGCGAGAGCAGAAGCAGGCCGATGCCGACGAGGATACGGCCGAACTGGCGCCAGTTGCGCCGCTCGGTGGCCATGAACATGACGGTGCCGGCGACGAGGCAGATCGGCACCAGAAGCGACAGGTCGAAGGTCAAGAGCTTGACCACCAGCGCCGAGCCGATCTCGGCGCCGCGCACTGCCAATTGCCCCGCCGCGCCGGAGACGATACCGGCGCCGGCGAAGGAGCCGACCAGCAGCGTCACCGCGGTGGAACTCTGCAGCGCAATCGCCAGCCCGCAGCCGGCCAGTACCGCCATGATCGGATTGCGCATGGTGGCGCGCAGCTTGTGGCGCAGCACGTCGCCATAGGCACGCTCGACGCCGGTCTTCACCAAGCGGGTGGCAAAAAGCATCAGCGCCACCGCGCCGGCAAGGTGCAGAAGGACAACGGAGCCGCTCATGCCCGGCCTCGCGATGAGGCGGCAGGGAAGGGGGAAAGGGCACGAATCGTTAGCATTTCAGCGGCCGAGATTACTCCAAACAATTTTAGCCGAGTAATAAATTATGCCTGATTTTGCCGACGTTCGGCGCACGACGGCGTGTGTCGGAAATGGACGAAAGGCGCATTGGTTGCATGCGGGAGGCGGATCGAGCGGCAATATCGCGCGGGCGCCAGGCAGAATGTCGGTCCAGCTCATGCAAGTTGTTGAAGTTGCTTTTATAAGCATTGGAAATCATTACAGAATTGTAATCAAGACGTTCAGTTTCGGTTCATGCTGGTCCGGTTATCTCCTGCCTATCGACAACCAAGGAGCACCGACCATGAAGCGTCTCATACTTTCCGCCGTCACCGCCTCGATGCTGGCCGCCTCGGCCTTTTCCGGCCAGGCCGCGCCGCTCGCCCAGCCGAGCGCGTCCCAATCGAACTATACGCAGGTCGACTGGCAGAAGCCCGGCAGGCATGTCGACAAGCGAGTCGTGAAGAAGAAGGTCATCGTCAAGCGCAGCCATTGGCGCAACGGCCAGAGATATTCCAACTGGAGGCGTCACCAGCCGGTCCGCGACTGGAACCGCTATGGCCTGCGCCGCCCCGGCCCCGGCCAGGAGTGGATCCGCGTCGGCAACGATTATGTGCTGGTCAGCATCCTCTCCGGCATCATCTTCGGCGCGATCGCGACGCAGTAATCCGCGACAATCCGGAAATCCAGCAGAAGGCGGCCGCCTGGCCGCCTTCTTTTCGTCTTGTGAAAAGCGGGTACGATGGGCCGGACAGAGTCGCCGCGCCCGGTCGGCTTGATTATATGGAGGGCAAACGAGTTTCCCGATGCGCTTTCCGCCCGCCTTCCTCGACGAGATACGCGACCGCGTGCCGATTTCATCCTTGATCGGCTTGCGCGTCGCATGGGACAGGAAGAAAACCAATGCCCCGCGCGGCGACTATTGGGCCTGCTGCCCGTTCCACGGCGAGAAAAGCCCGTCCTTCCACTGCGAGGACAAGAAGGGCCGCTATCACTGCTTCGGATGCTCGGTGTCGGGCGACCATTTCAAGTTCCTGACCGAGCTCGAGGGAATAAGCTTTCCCGAAGCGGTCGGAAAGGTCGCCGAGATGGCCGGCGTGCCGATGCCGGTGCGCGACGCCCAGGAAGAACGGCGCGAGAAGGAACGCGCCAGCCTGACCGACGTGATGGAAATGGCGACTGCCTTCTTCCAGGAGCGGCTGCAAGGACCCGAGGGCGCCAAGGCGCGCGCGTATCTGCGCGACCGTGGGTTGACACCGGCGACGCAGCAATCGTTCCGGCTGGGCTACGCGCCCGACAGCCGCAACGCGCTCAAGGAACACCTCGCCGCCAAGGGCGTTCCAAAGGCCGACATTGAGGCCTGCGGACTGGTAAGGCACGGCGACGATATCCCGGTCTCCTATGACTGGTTCCGCGATCGCATCATGTTTCCCATCCCCGATTCACGCGGCAAGATCATCGCCTTCGGCGGGCGGGCGCTGGCACCGGATGCGCTGGCCAAATACATGAACTCGCCGGATACCGAGCTCTTCCACAAGGGCAATGTGCTCTACAATTTCGCTCGCGCCCGCAAGACGCTCGCGAAAGGCGGCACGGTGATTGCCGTCGAGGGCTATATGGACGTGATCGCGCTGGCGCAGGCCGGCTTCGAGAATGCCGTGGCGCCGCTCGGCACCGCGCTCACCGAAAACCAGCTCGAGCTTCTGTGGCGCATGGCGCCCGAGCCGATGCTGTGCTTCGACGGCGACCAGGCCGGGCTGAAGGCGGCATGGCGCGCCGCGGATCTGGCGCTGCCGTCGGTGCAGGCCGGGCGCCGGGCGCGCTTTGCGTTACTGCCGGAAGGCAAGGACCCCGACGATCTGGTCAAGGCCGAGGGACCGGACGCGTTCCGCGCCGTGCTTGCCGACGCGCGGCCGCTGGACGAACTGTTGTGGATGCGCGAGACGGCGGGCGGTGTCTTCGATACACCGGAGCGGCGAGCGGAGTTGCAAAAGACGCTGCGGGAGTTGACCAGCCGCATTCGCGACGAGAGCGTGCGCTATTACTACCAGCAGGCAATGGACGAGCGGGTGCGGAACTTCTTCGGCGCCCAGCGCAATGTTCGGCAAGGTCGTCAGGATTGGAAACCGGGGCAGAAGAAGCCAGCACCCGGCGGGCAGTTCGCGAAAGGCGGCGGGGTCGGCGCGCGCGCCGCGATCACCGAGAGCTTGGGGCGTTCGGCGCTGGTCAAGCGTGGCAGCGAAGGGATGTCGGTGCGCGAGGCGACGATCATCGTGGCGCTGGTCAACCATCCGGCGCTGATCGATGAGAATTTCGCGCATGTCGAATTCCTCGACCTTGCCAATTCGGATTTGCGCAAGCTCCATGTCGCCATCCTCGACGCGATGGCGCATGACGCAGCCGACGATCGCGGCGCGGTTATCGCCACCATCGAGCGCGTCGGCTGCGGCGGCATCTGGGAGCGGGCCGTGGAACTGATCAAGCGCGCGCGGCAGTGGCCGGCGCTCGAAACCGCGGCGCTCGACGATGCCCGCGACGCCTTCAACCAAGCGCTGCACTTGCAGCGCAGCGCTCGCACCTTACATAGAGAGCTGAAACAGGCGCAGGCGGCGCTCGATGCAGACCCTTCGGACGAAAACTTCCGGCATCTCGTCGAGATTCAAGCGCAATTCAATGATGTGCAGGCAACGGAAGCGCTGATCGAAGGGTTCGGCGTCTCGTCGGGCAGGGTCGGACGCGTTTAGGGTCGAACTGCTCCCAAAAAGCGAAGTGGAAATGCGCAGCGCGTCGAATCGACGCCTCTAAGTCGGGTAATTGATTCGCTTTTTTCATGCGAATCATGCCAGAGGCGCTTGACCTTCTGGCAGATTGGCGGAATCAGGACGATTCGAAACGTTAACCGTACCCCGGCGTCGGCGGAAATTCGAGCCATGCGAGGTACTGGTGATGGCTGGACAGGCAAAGTGCTTGCCCCAGATATCAGGGTTAATCTGGACTTAATGCATGTCGCCCAAAAATGGAAACCCGGTTTTGGGGCAAACGACATACACCAAAGTAAAGAGATGATGCGGTTACTGGGCCGGTAAAAGGCGTTCTGGCGCGAGCGCGCCCGGCATGACCGGTTCGGCAATTTATGCGGCTTCGATACACGGCCGCTTGGAGACGACAAAGAATGGCGACAAAGGAAAAGGAAGAGGTCGAGACCGAACGCGAAGGCGCCACCGATGGCCCTCTGCTCGACCTTTCCGACGATGCTGTCAAGAAGATGATCAAGGCCGCGAAGAAACGCGGCTATGTCACCCTTGACGAGCTCAACGCGGTGCTGCCCTCGGAAGAGACGGATCCGGACCGCATTGAAGACATCAATGCGATGCTCAGCGACATGGGCATCAACGTCGTCGAAGACGACGAGCAAGGCGAAGAGACCGAAGCCGAGCCGGCCGGCGACAGCGAGGAAGACGCCAACGAACTGGCCGAGCAGACCGGCACCGCCGTCGCCGCCACACCCGCAAAGAAAGAACCGACCGATCGCACCGACGATCCGGTGCGCATGTATCTGCGCGAGATGGGCTCGGTCGAGCTTTTGTCGCGCGAGGGCGAAATCGCCATTGCCAAGCGCATCGAGGCCGGCCGCGAAACGATGATCGCCGGGCTGTGCGAAAGCCCGCTGACCTTCCAGGCCATCATCATCTGGCGCGACGAGCTCAACGAATCGAAGATCCTGCTGCGCGAGATCATCGACCTCGAGGCGACCTATGCCGGCCCTGAAGCCAAGCAGGCGCCCGTCGTCGAACGCGTCGAGGAGGCGCCCAAGCCCGAGGAGAAGCCGCGCGGCCGCGCGGCGACACGCGAGGAAGAAGACGACATCACCAATGTCGGCGGCGATACGCGCGGGCTGGAGGAAGAGGAAGACGACGAGGACGAGGCGAGCCTGTCGCTGGCCGCAATGGAAGCGGAACTGCGCCCCCAGGTGATGGAGACGCTCGACGTCATCGCCGATACCTACAAGAAGCTCAGGAAGCTGCAGGACCAGCAGGTCGAGAACCGCCTGGCCGCGGCCGGCACGCTCTCGCCCAGCCAGGACCGCCGGCTGAAGGAGCTGAAGGACCAGCTGATCAAGGCGGTGAAGTCGCTGTCGCTCAACGCCGCACGCATCGAGGCGCTGGTCGAGCAGCTCTACGACATCAACAAGCGCCTGGTGCAGAACGAGGGCAAGCTTTTGCGCCTCGCCGAGAGCTATGGCGTGCGCCGCGAGGAATTCCTCAAGGAGTATCAGGGCTCGGAGCTCGATCCGAACTGGACCCGTTCGATCGCCAACCTGACCTCGCGCGGCTGGAAGGAGTTCACCAAGAACGAGAAGGACGCGATCAAGGAGCTGCGCGCCGAGATCCAGAACCTCGCAACCGAAACGGCGATCTCGATCCTGGAATTCCGCAAGATCGTGAACCAGGTGCAGAAGGGCGAGCGCGAGGCCGCGATCGCCAAGAAGGAAATGGTCGAGGCGAACCTTCGCCTGGTCATCTCCATCGCCAAGAAATATACCAATCGCGGCCTGCAGTTCCTCGACCTGATCCAGGAAGGCAATATCGGCCTGATGAAGGCGGTCGATAAGTTCGAGTACCGCCGCGGCTACAAGTTCTCGACCTACGCGACCTGGTGGATCCGGCAGGCCATCACCCGCTCGATCGCCGACCAGGCGCGCACCATCCGCATTCCGGTGCACATGATCGAGACGATCAACAAGATCGTGCGCACCTCGCGCCAGATGCTGCACGAGATCGGCCGCGAGCCGACGCCGGAGGAACTGGCCGAGAAGCTCGCCATGCCGCTGGAAAAGGTGCGCAAGGTGCTGAAGATCGCCAAGGAGCCGATCTCGCTCGAAACCCCCGTGGGCGACGAGGAGGATTCGCATCTCGGCGACTTCATCGAGGACAAGATGGCGATCCTGCCGATCGACGCGGCGATCCAGGCCAATCTGCGCGAGACGACGACGCGCGTGCTTGCCTCGCTGACGCCGCGCGAGGAGCGCGTGCTGCGCATGCGCTTCGGCATCGGCATGAACACTGACCACACGCTGGAGGAAGTCGGCCAGCAGTTCTCGGTCACCCGCGAGCGTATCCGCCAGATCGAAGCCAAAGCGCTGCGCAAGCTCAAGCACCCGAGCCGGAGCCGCAAGCTGAGAAGCTTCCTGGACAGCTGATACGGAAACGCAACGACACGAAACTGAAAGGGCGCCTCGGCGCCCTTTTTGCGTTTCCGGCTACCTCTCATGCCGCCTTGCCGGAGCTGCCCGACAGGACGATAATTTCAGCGTCGGATGCATTTGTGGGCGACAAGCCGGGTGCCCGCCCGACGCCGGCCGCTAACGGCCGGCGCCTGCTCCGTGGCCCCGGAGGGAGGTGTGCCATGACAACCTACATCGTGCTTATCAACTGGACCGAACTGGGCGCCAAGAATGTGCGGGAGTCGCCGAAGCGGCTCGATGCCGCCAAGAAGCTGCTGGGGGACATGGGCGGCTCGTTCAAGTCGTTCTACCTGACCATGGGCGAATGCGACATGGTCGCCATCGTCGAAGCGCCGGACGATGCGGTGCTTGCCCGCTTCGCGCTGATGCTGTCGTCAGGCGGCAATGTCAAGACGCGGACGATGAAGGCGTTTCCGGAATTCGCCTACCGCGAGATCATCAGCTCGCTCGGGTGAGGTGGCGCTGAAGCTCGCTCGGGTAAAGTGGCGCTGAAGCAGTGATCGGCGCGGCGGTTGCGGAGCCGCGCCGCATCCCCGATAGTCGCGCCATGCCCGAGCCGCCGCTGACTGTCTGGTACAACACACGCTGTCCGGTCTGCGACGCCGGCATCAACCGGCAGAAGCGACGGCTCATCGAAGCGGTCAAGGCGGGCCGCGTGGAATTCCGCGACATCAATTTCGAACCGGCGGCGCTTTCCGCTTTCGGCGCTTCGCTGGAGGATATCCGGCGCCGGCTGCACGCGACCGATGCCGAAGGACGGCTGCTGGTCGGCGCCGATGTCGCGATCGCGGTCTGGCGGCTCACGCCGGGCGAGGGGTGGCTGGCGATCCTGTTCGGCAACCCTGTCGCGCTGCCGCTGACGCGCTTTGCCTATGACCGCTTCGCGGACCTTCTCTACGCCTGGAACCGGCGCAAGGGTCGCTGGTAGGCGGCTCCGTCGCCCGCATCTATCTCTTTGTTTTGACGCAATTCCGGACGGAAAGGCTACGGCGAAGACGCCGAACCTAACCGCTCACACTTTTCCTGGAATTGCCATGGGTCTTGGCGTTGCCTGCGATACATCTTAAGATATATCTTGACCTCGAGACAGCTGCGCCCTACTTAAGATGTATCGTAAGATATAACTCAAGGAGCAATCCATGCACAGACACAACCATTTCGGCGAGCGCATGTTCATGCATATGGCCGGCAAATTCGGCGGGCGCGGCGGCGGTTTCGGCCCGTTCGGCCATGGCGGCAGGGGCGGCGGGCGTGGCGGCCCGGGCGACATGTTCCGCGCCGGGCGCATGCTGGCCGATGGCGATCTGAAGCTGATCACGCTGTCGCTTCTGGCCGAGGCGCCGCGCCACGGCTACGACATCATCAAGGCGCTGGAAGAGCGCACCAGCGGCGTCTACAGCCCGAGCCCGGGCGTGGTCTATCCGACGCTGACCTTCCTGGAGGAAGCCGGCTACGCGGTTTCGTCGAGCGAAGGCAACAAGAAGGTGTTTTCGATCACCGAGACCGGCAAGGCGCATCTCGAGGAGAACCGCGAGATGATCGACGGCGTGCTCGACCATCTCGAGCGGTTCGGCCGCAAGATGGCCAAGGCGCGCGAGTGGTTCGGCTGGGGCGATGATGGCGAGGAAGGACGGCGTGGACGCGGCCGCTCGGAGCAACATGACCGTTTCCGCACCCTGCGCCATCGGCTGCGCGCGGCACTCGGCGACATCGCCGATGCCCCGGAGGACAAGCAGGCCGAGGCGATCAGCATTCTGGAAGACGCCGCCGAGGCGATCGAGGCTCTGTCGCGGCGCTAACGCCAGCGCTGCCCTGTACTTGCAATGAAAAAAGCCCGGAGTGCCCGGGCTTTTTTGTCGATCGGTCAGGAAAGACGGATCAATCCTTACCGACATATTCGCTGATCAGCTTCTCGTTGCGCGCCTTCTCGATCTTGGCCGTGGTCTCGGCGGAGATGCGTTCGTCGGTGCGGTACTTGACCAGGTTCACCAGGCTGCCGGTGAGCAGGAGGACGCCCATGGCCCAGTAGCCCTTGGTCGAGAGGTCGACCGGCGCCAGCCACAGCGACAGGCCGAGCATGAAATAGGCGGCACCCACGGATACCGTATTGAACAGAATGTAGGTCTGATTGCCGTTCATCGTATTGCTCCTTGGATTTGCTCTGTTTCGGGAAAAGTGCGGGTTCAGTTGAGGGACTTCAGGCGTGCCAGGACGTGCTCGGCGCGCACCTTGGTGGCCGGTCCGTAGCCTGCTTCGGCGAGGCGTTCGCGGATCGCCTCGTGGCGCAGCTCGCCGTCGATTTCGTCGAGGATGCCGGCCTCCTCGAACGGATCGCTGCTGTCCTTGATGCGGGCCAGCAGTTCCTCCGCCTCGTTGATGCTCGCGCTGCGGCCGATCGAGCGGTTGAGGCGCGATTGCGCCTTGCGCTCGGCATCGATTGCCTTGGCGGAAATCATGCCCTGGTTGAGATCGATGATGCGGCGATGCGCCCGTTCGACGGATAGGCGCATCCGCAAGGTCTTGTCGCCGAGGCTTTTGACCGTGGCGCGGCGGACCTCGCGCTCGTTCTCGAGTTCGGCGATCGCGGACGCGCCGCCTTCGGCAAGAGCCTGGTTGTTGGCAGAAAGCGCGCTGAGCGTGCGGGTTTCCAGATCGGCGATGCGGCGGTCGAGCTGGTCGAGGCTGGTCTGCTCGGCACGCTGGCGCACGATCAGCGAGGCGAGCGTCTGCTTGGCGGCGGCGAGGCCCGCCTCCGCGTCGCGGATGCGCTGGGCCAGAAGGTCGATCGCGAAACGATCCTTCAGATTGTCCTCGGCCCGTGCGCTGGCGCCGTCCAGCAATGTCTTGATCAGGCTAAGCATGGTCTTCTCCCTGGTTGTGTGAACAATGTTCACGAAGCCAACATATCAGGAAATGAACATTGTTCAAGGGCTATTTTGAACGCTGTTCATGAGGCGCCAGACATGGTAAATGCAACGAAATGGAATGGATTTCCGGGCGAGGCGCCGCGGTACCGCACATAAAGCACAGGAAAGAGCATGGCGCTGGACAAGGAAGAAATGAGCGAGAAGGTGCTCGCCATTGCCGAGGCGCTGCTCAACGAGGGCGGCGCCGACAATTTGAAAGCGCGCACCATCGCCGAGCAAGCCGGCATTTCGGTCGGATCCGTCTACAACCTGTTCGCCGATCTCGACGAAGTGCACCGCGCCGTCAACATGCGTTTGCTCGACCGGCTCGGCGCGACAGGCATAGCCGCCATGGCCGATCTCGAAAGGCAGGGAGTGACCGATGTCCGGCATCGCATCCTGGCGATGGCCGCCGCCTATGTGCGCTTCGTCGAGGCGCATCCCGGCAGCTGGCCGGCGGTGCTTGCCTTCAATCGCCGCCGCGCCACGCGGCCCGGCCCGGATGCCTATGACGCGCTGCTGGATGCGCTCTTCGACATCGTCGCCGGCGTGCTCAAGGCGGGAGATTTCGACCTCGACGACGACCGCCGCGCGCTTGCGGCCCGAACCTTATGGTCGAGCGTGCATGGCATCGTGACCAGCGGCTATGTGGCAAATTCGGACAGCAGGCAGGCCGAGGAGATCTGGCGTCAGGTCGAGCTTCTGGTCGGCGTCTTCGTCAAGGGACTGGAACGCGGCGGCGCATTCGCGCATGCTGGGACAAAGCCTGCGTGAACAAAGGACGCCGTGATTCCTCTTGTGTCCGCGTGAATGGGAGTTTTGAGCAATGTCTTTTCTGAAAAAGCTTTTTGGCGGCGGCAGTAGTGAGGCAACGGAGGCCGGCACTGCCAAGCCGGCGAAGCAGGTCGAGCATAAGGGATTCCTGATCAGCGCCACGCCCTACAAGGCCGAGGGCCAATACCAGACCTGCGGCGTCGTCTCGAAGGAAGTTGACGGCGTGATGAAGGAGCACCGCTTCATCCGCGCCGACCGTTTCGCCGGGCTGGACGACGCCGTCGACATCTCGATCAAGAAGGGCATCCAGCTCGTAGATGAGCAGGGCGAGCGGATTTTCGGATAGATGCGCGGGGGTCGAAGTCTCAGACCCCGCCGGCTCTTCCTTTCAGATCAGAACGAGACCTTGTCGCCGCCCTTGAGCTGCAGGATCTGCCGCGCCTCGTCGGGCGTGGCGATGGAGGCGCCGAGCCCCTCGATGATCTGGCGCACCTTGGTGACCTGTTCGGCGCTGGAGCGGGCGAGCTTGCCCTTGCCGATCCACAGCGAGTCCTCCAGGCCGACCCGCACATTGCCGCCGAGCGCGATCGCCTGCGTGGCGATCGGCAGTTGATGGCGGCCGGCGCCCAGAACCGACCAGTGATAATCGTTGCCGAACAGGCGGTCGGCCGTGCGCTTCATATGGGCGACGTCTTCCGGATGCGTGCCGATGCCGCCGAGGATACCGAACACGCTTTGGACGAAGAACGGCGCCTTCACCAGGCCGCGCTCGACGAAATGCGCCAGCGTGTAGAGGTGGCCGATGTCGTAGCACTCGATCTCGAAGCGGGTGCCGTTGTCGGCGCAGGTGCGCAATATGTGCTCGATGTCGCCAAAAGTGTTGCGGAAGATGCGGTCGCGCGAGGATTCGAGATAGGGCCGCTCCCAATCGTGCTCGAAGGTCTTGAACCGCTCAAGCATCGGGAACAGCGCGAAATTCATCGACCCCATGTTGAGCGACGCCACCTCGGGCGCGAACACCTTCGCCGGCCTGACGCGCTCCTCCACGCTCATCGTCGCGGCGCCGCCGGTGGTGATGTTGACGACGCAGTTGGAGCGCTGCTTGATGACCTGCAGGAACGGGGCGAAGGCCTCGGTCGACTGGTCGGGGCGGCCGTCGACCGGATTGCGGGCGTGAAGGTGGACGATCGCAGCCCCTGCCTCGGCCGCCTCGATGGCGGCGGTGGCAATCTCCTGCGCTGTCACTGGCAGATGCGGCGACATCGACGGGGTGTGGATCGATCCGGTGACCGCGCAGGTGATGATGATCTTGTTCTGGTTTGCCACTTTTGATGTCCTGACTTTCGCTGTTTGACCGCGCCTTATTTGACCGCGCCTTGCGTAATGCCGGAAATGAACTGCTTCGACAGCACGATGTAGAGCAGCGTAATCGGCAGCGCCGCCAGTGTCAGCCCGGTGAACAGCACCCCCCAAATCTGTGGTGAATTCGCCGACGAACACGGTCAGCCCCCGCGGCAGGTGGTCAGCACCAGCGGGAAGAAAAAGTCGTTCCAGATCGGCACCGCGTTCTGGATCGCCACGATCACCAGCGCCGGCCGCGGCGAAATGCAGAAAGAGGCAGGCGCTGGCGGGCGCCTGCCTTTTTCATTCTGGCATCGGAGATCAGGCCGCGACGGCGGCCTGATCGGCATTGGCGGCAGCGATCGCATCGACCTTGGCGGTGGCCTTGGCAAGTGCTGCCGTGACGGCATCTGCGCCCATGCTGACACCCTCGACGCGGATGACTTCGACGTCGGTCATGCCGAGGAAGCCGAGGACGCTGCGCAGATAGGGGACCGCATGGTCCATCTGAACCGCGGCGCCTTCCGAATAGATGCCGCCGGAAGCGAGCACGATATAGACCTTCTTGCCGGTGACGAGGCCCTTCGGGCCGCCGTCGCCATAGGCGAAGCTCTTGCCGGAACGGGCGATGTGGTCGACCCAGGACTTCAACGTCGAGGAGATGTTGAAGTTGATGAAGCCGGTGGCGAGGATCACGGTATCGGCGGCGAAAAGCTCGTCGAGCACGGCGTCGGAAACGCCGACGACTTCAGCCTGGCGCGGCGAACGGGCTTCGGCCGGCGTGTAGATGCCGGAGGCGTAATCGGGGTCGATATGCGGCAGCGGCTTGGCGACCAGGTCACGCACGACAAGCGTGTTGGACGGATCGGCTACAGCCAGCTTCTGAGCGAGATCGGTGGCGACGCGGGTCGAGTGCGAAGCGGCGCCGCGCGGGCTGGAGGTAACAAGCAGAATAGACATGGCGGTCTCCCCTTGGGGTTGGATTTGAACTTCTCCGCCAATATGGGATTGCCCGCCTATCTGGAGAACTGGTATAATTTGCATGGCATCCATCTATAGAGTTGATTGATCATGCAGCCCAATCCAACGCTCGACCAGTTTCAGATACTCATTGCGGTGGCCGACACGGGCAGCTTCTCTGCTGCCGGCCGCAAGCTAAACCGGGCGCAGTCAGTGGTGAGCTACGGCATCGCCAATCTGGAGGCGCAGCTCGGTCTGAAACTGTTCGAGCGCGAAGGCGTGCGCGAACCGCAGCTGACCGATGTCGGCAAGGCGATGCTGGAGGACGCAAGGCGCATGATGGGCGTGTTGCAGCGCATCCGCTCGCGCGCCGACGGCTACCGGCAGGGTCTGGAGGCGGAAGTGGCGATTTCGGTCGACGTGACGCTGCCTTCGCACGCGCTGGTGCGCGTGCTGAAGGCCTTCGAGGCCCAGTTCCCGGCGGTCATGCTGCGCCTCTATATCGGCTCTCTCGGCCTGATCGTCGATCAGGTCGTCAACGGCCAGTCGGATCTGGGCTTCGGCGGGCTGATAGGCGAGGCCGACGTCAATCTGTTGCGCATCGGCTTCATCTCGCTGGTGCCGGCGGCGGCGCCCGACCACCCGCTGGCGAAACTGCCGGGCCCTATCGCCGTCGAGGATCTGCGCGAGCATATCCAGCTCGTTGTTACCGACCAGTCGGAGCGCACGCGCGGGCGCGACTATGGCGTCTTTGCCTACCGCACCTGGCGGCTGACGGACGTGCGCACCAAGCGCGCCCTGATGCGCGAAGGTCTCGGCTGGGGCGGCCTGCCGCGCTGGCTGATTGCCGAAGACCTTGACAGCGGCCGGCTCGTCGAGCTCAACCTCGAACCCTATCGCGAGGTGCGCTCGCCGCTCTATGCCATGCACCGGACCGACCGCAGCCCGAAGCCGGCGGCATCCTGGCTGATCGACGAGTTCAAGCGCGAGCTCGGCTGCTTCAACGAGATGGAGCCGGGGGTGTGGACGGAGGAGGGGCAGGAGACAAGCCGTCCATAAGGGCGATCAGCACCGCACGGTAATCCTCGCCGGAGGCGCCAGCTTCGATGGCAAGGGCTGCGCGATCGAAGGCGGCAGCCAGCACGGCCGTCAGCGCCTCGGCGGGCAGCCTGATCATCGACCGGGCGTGCATCGCCGCGACAAGGCCCTCGCGCAGCGAACGGTTGCCGTGGCGGTTGTCGATCTCGTCCATGGCGGCGCGGCCGAGCACGGCGGGACCGTCAAGCAGCAGGAGGCGGGTGCGGCCGGGCACCCGCATTGCGGCCAGATAGGCGTCCGATCCTGCGATCAGCGCGTCACGCGCCGATAGTGACGGAGGCGAGGCCTGATCGATCTCCGCCGCCACGGCCGCCGCTTCCTGCTCGACGACCGCCGCGAACAGCGCCTGCTTGTCGGCGAAGTGATGATAGAGCGCGCCGCGCGTCACGCCGGCCTCGGCGACGATCTCCGGCGTGCCGGTCTCCGCATAGGATTTTTCCGTAAACAGCTTTCGCGCGGCGCGGATCAAATCGGCGCGCGTAGCTTCGGTGCGATCGCGGTTTGAGCGGCGTCCGGAGTCGTGTTGCATACATACAGCCTGTATGTTATTTGCATTCGCATACAAACTGTATGTTGTGTGAGTGGAGAAAGAAAGATGAAGACGACGAGCTATTATCCGGTGCTGATGACCGGCGATGTCGCGGGCACGGCCGCCTTTTACGTCGAGCATTTCCGCTTCGCGCCGCTCTTCGAGAGCGATTGGTATGTGCATCTTCGTTCGGCCGAGGACAGGCGCGTCAATCTCGGCATTGTCCACGGCGACCATGAGACCATCCCGCAAGAGGGGCGGGGGCGTGCGTCGGGCCTCCTGATCAATTTCGAAGTCCGCGACCCCGATGCCGTTTACGAGCGCGTTGTCGCCGCCGGCCTGCCGATCCTGCGCTCGTTGCGCGACGAGCCCTTCGGCCAACGTCATTTCATCACCAAGGACCCCAATGGCGTGCTGATCGACGTCATCAAGCCGATCCCGCCGAGCGAAGAATTCCTGGCGCAATATGCCGGAGCGGCGGCAGGGAGCTAGGCCGGACGCTCGGGTCTCAGCCCGTCCGCGCCACCGGCATCACCGCCACCTGGCTGACGCCGGTGCGGCGCACGACGGTGCAGAGCGTCTCGCGGCCGATGCGCTCGGCATCGAGCATGCGCACGAGATCGTCGACACCGGTCACCGGCCGGCCGTCGATGGCGGCGATGATGTCGCCTTCCTTCAGGCCGGCCTTTGCGGCGGGACCGTCCTTCTCGACGCTGCGCAGGCGCACAGCCGTGTTGGTGGTCACCTGCGACAGCAGTGCCGCCCGGCGCGGCAGGTTGGTGGTGTCCGCGGAAACACCGATGAAGGCACGGCGTACGCGGCCGAAACGGATGATCTCCGAGATGACGAAATTGGCGGTGTTGGAGGCAACAGCAAAGGCAATGCCTTGCGCGCCATGGATCATGGCGGTGTTGACGCCGATTACCTCGCCGGCCGACGACACCAGCGGTCCGCCGGAATTGCCGGGATTGAGCGCGGCGTCGGTCTGGATGACGTCGTCGATCAGGCGGCCGGTCGAGGCGCGCATCGAGCGGCCGAGCGCGGAGACGACACCGGCGGTGACCGTCCATTCGAAGCCGAGCGGATTGCCGATGGCGATCGCGATCTGGCCGCGGCGCAGGCGCTTGGAATCGCCAAGTGGCGCAACATCGGCGAAGCTGCCGTCGGCGCGCACCAGCGCGATGTCGGTGTCGGGATCGCGGCCGAGCACATGGCCCTCGCGCGCGGCGCCGTCGGGCATGGTGACGCGCACGGCGCGCGCGTCTCCGACGACATGGAAATTGGTGACGACCAGGCCGTCCGGCGCGATGACGAAGCCGGAGCCGTGGCCGCCGGCGCCGATGCGCTCGATCCGGCAGACGGCCGGACCGATGCGGTCGACGGCGTCGGCGACGGATGCCGAGTAGGCGTCAAGCAGAATGTCGTCGGGTGGAAGTTTTTCGGCGGCTAAAGCCATCTGCGTGTTCCCATGTGGAATGATGTTTTTTCCTTGGTGCGTATCGTTGCCCCAAAACCGCGCAGTACTTTTGGGCGACACGCACTATATGTGCGGAGCGACCGCAATTGCCGCGACCTGACCAGATGGCCAGTCCGGCCGGCGACTAGCCGTCAGGCGAGTACCCCCGACGGCGCTATGGAGCGATATCTGGGTCACCGAACCCAGGAGATATTCTTATGAGCGACTTCAACCTCAGTGCCTTTTCCGACGCGATTGCCGATGTCGCGGCCACCGCTGCGCCCGCAGTGGCGAGTTTCGTCACGCACCATCACCGCACCGCGAGCGCCTTCCACTGGCGCGACGGCTTCTTTGTCACCGCCGAGGAGGCGGTCGAAGCCGGCGAGGAGATCGAGCTGACGCTGGCCACGGGCGAAACCGTCAAGGCGGAGCTCGTCGGCCGCGATCCGTCGACGGGCGTCGCCCTGCTGAAGCCGGCTTCCGTCGCCGCCGGTTTACCGCAATTGACCCAGGCCGCCGCCGTGCGGCCCGGCCATGTGGCGATCGCCGTTGGCAACAGCGAAGGCGCCGCGCTTGCCGTGTTCGGCACGATCGGCGAAGTCGGGCCTGCCTGGCGCTCGATGCGTGGTGGCACGATCGACCGGCGCATCAACCTCGCCATCAACACCGGAGGCCGCTTCGAAGGCGGGCCGGTGCTCGACGCCAAGGGTGGCCTCGTCGGCATGCTCCTGTACGGACCGCGCCGTCGCGCGCTGGTGATGCCCTATGAGACGATCGAGCGGGCGGTGGCGACGCTGCGCGAGAAGGGCCATGTCGCGCGCGGCTATCTCGGTGCCGGGTTGCATCCGATCCGCAATGGCGACACCAAGGGCGCCATGGTGATGAGCCTTGACGACAGCGGTCCGGCAAAGGCCGCCGGCCTGCATGTCGGCGACATCGTCGTCGCCTGGAACGGCGAAGCCGTGCACGGGCCGCGCGAGCTTATCCGCAAGCTCGGGCCGGACAGCGCCGGCACGACCGTGACGCTCGGCATTTCGAGCGGCGGCACGCAACGCGACGTGTCGATCACTATCGGCGAGAAGCCGCTGAGCTGAGAGGATCGATGGCGAGCAGCGCGGCACAGACGATTGCGAGACCGGAGCCGGCGATACACCGGCTGACGGTGCTGGTCGCGCTCGGCGATGCCCAGCGCGCCGAGCAACTGGCTGACATGCTCGCGGCGAGCGACGATCTGCTGCCGACGCTCGTAGCCGGCAACATGAACCAAGCGGTGGATGTCGCGGTGACCGATGAGACGGCGTTGGCAAGCCGGGCGATCGGTTCGACCACGCCTGTCGTTCTGCTCTCGCGGCGCGCTGGCAGCGAACAACGGCCCGCCAACGTGCTTGCCGTGTTGCCTATCTCGGCCGACAGCCTGCTGATCGCCGCCGCCTTGCGGCTGGCGGCGTCAGGCTATCGCGTCAGGCGGGCGGGGCCGTCAGAGGTCGCCGCTCACGGCGAATTCCACGGCGAGCTGTCCGAGGAGGAGGCGCCCGACGACAACCAGCCTCGCCCGGCTTTGTCGCCGCGCGAGGCGGAAGTGCTGGCGCTGCTGGCCGAAGGCGCGCCGAACAAGGTGATCGCCCGGCGGCTCAACATTTCGGTGCACACGGCGAAGTTCCATGTCGCGGCCATCCTGATCAAGCTCGGCGCCGCCAACCGCACCGATGCGATCGCGATTGCCATGCGGCAGGGGCTGGTGCTGGTCTAAAGCGCGTCGCGTCGAAACGGATTCAGGCGACGCGCTTTCTAAGCCTTTGTTTTGATGCATGTCGTTGTCCCGGAACCGCTGCGCACTTCTGGGCGACATGCATTAGACCTTTCGGCACGACGCTGGGTAACCTCGGGCTGGCGCGTTGGGCCTTGCGCCATGGCTGTCCGCCGCGCAAGTTGCCTGCCTGTTGCAGAGGGAGGCGAGGATGTCGCTCAACGGAAAGACGCTGTTCATCTCGGGTGGATCGCGCGGCATCGGGCTGGCGATCGCGCTGCGCGCGGCGCGCGACGGCGCCAATGTAACGATCGCGGCCAAGACCGCGGAGCCGCATCCGAAGCTGCCGGGCACGATCTACACGGCGGCCGAGGAGATCGAGCAGGCCGGCGGCAAGGCGCTGCCGGTGCTTTGCGACATCCGCGACGAGGTGCAGGTCGCCGACGCCGTGGCCAAGACGGTCGAGCGGTTCGGCGGCATCGACATCTGTGTCAACAATGCCAGCGCCATCCAGCTCACCGGCACGCTGGAGACCGACATGAAGCGCTACGATCTGATGCATCAGATCAACACGCGCGGCACGTTCCTGGTTTCGAAAATGTGCATTCCGCACCTGAAGTCGGCCAGCAACCCTCATATCCTCAATCTGGCGCCGCCGCTCGACATGAAGGCCAAGTGGTTCAAGAACCACGTCGCCTACACCATGGCCAAGTTCGGCATGTCGATGTGCACGCTGGGCATGAGCGCCGAGTTCGCCAAGGATGGCATCGCGGTCAATTCGCTATGGCCGATCTCCACCATAGATACGGCCGCCGTGCGCAATCTGCTGGGCGGCGCGACGGTGGCGGCGATGAGCCGCTCGCCCGACATCATGGCCGAAGCCGCGCATGCGATCTTCATGCGCCCGTCGCGCGACGCAACCGGAAATTTCTACATCGACGAAGAGGTGCTGCGCGCCGAAGGCGTCACGGACTTTTCGGTCTATGCGCCGGGCGCCAAGGGGCCGCTGGCCGGTGATTTCTTCGTGCCGGACGAGGTGTTCGCCAGGACCGAAACCAACATCAAGAACATCTATTGACCGGGATCACGCGGAACGTTTCTTCATCTCGAAGAAGGACTCGAAGTCGAACGGTTGCGGATCACCTTCGTCGATCGCCTTGCGAAGCCGTTCGAGGCGCAAACGATCTTCAGTCTCTTTCAAAGATCAGTCCCCGATCTTCTTGCCCTTGGCCAGCGCCATCACCCGGTCGATATAGGCAAGCATCAACGCCGAAAAGACGAAGGCCAGATGCATGACGGTCAGCCACATGAGCTGATCGGTCCTGTAGGAAGCGTGGTTGAGGAACACCTGCAAAAGGTGGATGGAGGAGATCGCGACGATGGTCGAGGCGACCTTGACCTTCAGCGAGCCGACATCGATCGTTCCTAGCCAATGGACCTCGCCATCCTGCTCGTCGAAGCGGCTGACGAAATTCTCGTAGCCCGAGATGATCACCATCACCACCAGCGAAGCGACGAGGGCGGCGTCGATCAGCCCGAGCATCTTCAGGATGGTGTCCGTGTCACCGAGCGTGAAGGCGCTCATGACGAACTCGTAGAGCTTCTTGCCGAAGGAGAGCGCGTAGGTCGCCAGCGCCAAGCCGAGCCCCAGATAGAAAGCGACCAGCAGCCAACGCGAGGCAAGGATGACGGATTCAATGGCGAGTTCGAGACGCTTCATGAGATGTTCCGGGCTCTGGCTACTTGTCTTTACGCAATTCCGGACGGAAAGCCGCTGCGCACTTTCCCTGGAATTGCTCTTTGGGGTTCGGCCGTATTTCGGGCAGGCGGGCTCGCTTTTCAAGATAAAAGCCCCGCCGGAGAGGGGGACCGGCGGGGCCATATGTCCCGCTGGAGTCGGGACAGGGCAGGGAACGCCCTACCTTGAATTTGGGTACCGCAATGCGGCGATTCAATGAGCGCGGCGGGACAAGCAGGACAATTCTTCTTGAGTTTTCAAGCACAGGCCCGTCCGGATCCGGACGGGCCCATCTTGTCACGCTGATTCCGAAATCGGGTCAGGATTTTGAAATCATTGCTCGTTGTTGCTCGCCACCGGAGCCACCAGCGAGGTGATGCGGCGGATGGCGACGCGGCGGTTCTCGCGGTTCGGACCGGGCGTGTTCACTTTGAGATACTCCTCGCCATAACCCTGCGTGGTAAGGTTCTCGGCCGGGATGCCAAAGGCATTGGTCAGTGCCTCGGCAACCGCCTCGGCGCGACGGTCCGACAGGGCGAGATTTGCGTCCGGCGTGCCGACCGCGTCGGTATGGCCTTCGATCAGGAAAGTTTCCGCCGGGTTCTTCTTCAGAAGTTTTTCCATGGCGTTGGCGACGCCATCGAGCTTCTGCACCTCGGTGTCGGAGATCGTGGCCGAGCCGAAGTCGAAGTTCAGCGTGTCGAGATCGATGCGACGGGCGATGTCGCGCACGCGGGCCGACCGCTTCACCTCGTCGATCGAGTAGAGACGCGTCACCTTTTCCACCGGCGGCTGCTCGAGGAAATTGTAGTAGTCGTCGTCGCTCTCGACATCCTCGGAATCCAGGATGTAGTCCCGGCGCGGGATGTCGAGCCGCATCGGCGGCAGGTCGTCGCCAGGATCGCGCCATTCGTCGACATCGTTATAGTACCGCTCGTCGACATAGCTCAGCACGTATTCGTGGCCATCCGGCGTGATGCGCGATCTCCTGATGACATCGCCATTGCGGTTGCGGATGGTGATGATCCGGATGCCGTTATCGCGCTCGACGATTTCGCGGGTGCGATCGCCCGACAAATCCTCGTAGTAGACATCCCTGGCGCCGCGGGTGATGCGAGGCGCCTCGTTGCTTTCCACGAACGTCTGGTTGTTGAACTGGAGGATCACGCGGTCGCCGAACTGCTTCACTACGTCTGCGCCCTGCGGCCGACGCCGCTCGCGGGCGAAGTCTTCGGGCGTGCGGTCGATCCGCTTGCCTTTCTCCTCGGTGGCAGGAACAATCTTTTCAGGTTGGATCGCCTGCTGCGCCGTCTTGTCGTCGGTGGGCGGCGGGCCCTGATCGACCGGCGCAGGCCTTTGCGCCTGCTGGCCTCCCTGCTGCTCGGCCTGGTTGCCGCCTTGCTGTCCAGCCTGGCTGCCGCCTTGCTCACCGCTGGCCTGGCCATTCTCGTTCTGGCCGGCCGGCTGGCGGCCTTTGCGCTTGCGAACGGCGTCCTTCTGGCTGTCGAGGACTGGAGCCTCATTCGCGTTGGCAGGCGCTTCGCCCTGCGCGGCAGCGCCGGCGTTCGCGCCGCCCTCGGCTGGTGGTTGCTCGCCGGTGGCAGGCTGGCCGCCGGTGGTTGTCTGGCCTTCGCTGGAGGGCTGCTTGGTCGAAGGTTGCTCTCCCGTCACGGCTTGACCAGCGCCGGGCTGCTCGCCGAGAGCCTTCCTGCGTTTTTTTGTCTTGTCCTGAGGCTGTTCGCCTTCGGCCGGTGCAGCTTGCTGCTTGTTCTGCTGCGGCTCGGCCTGCTGCGCCGGCTCGCCGGCAGGAGCCTCGGTCTTCGGCGCCTGCTCGGTCGGGGCGGTCTCGGTCTGCTGCTGCTTCTTCCTGCGCAGCTTGTCCTGCGGCGTGTTGTCGTTGGCGGGCGCCGCCTGTTCAGCAGGCGGCTCGGCCGGCGCGGTTTCGATTTGCTGCTGCTGGCGCTTCTTCTTGCGCGGCTGCTGTTCGTCGGTCGCAGGTGCCGCCTGCTCGGCGGGCTGCTCGGCCGGTGCGGTTTCTGTTTGCTGCTGCTGGCGCTTCTTCCTGCGCGGCTGCTGTTCGTCGGTCGCCGGCGCCGCCTGCTCGGCGGGTTGCTCGGCCGGTGCGGTTTCTGTTTGCTGCTGCTGGCGCTTCTTCTTGCGCGGCTGCTGCTCTTCGGCTGCGGGCTGTCCGCTCTGATCTGCGGGGGCCGCCTCGATCTGCTGCTGTTGGTCGCGCTTCTTGCGCGGCTTGAGCTGCTGCTCGGCCGGTGCTGCTTGTTCCCCCTGGTTGGACTCCATCTGCTGCTGCTCGTGCCGCTTCTTGCGTGGCTGCTGTTCAGACTCGGCAGGTGCGGCTTGTTCGGCCGGCGCCGATTCGCCTTGCTGCTGCTGATCGCGCTTCCTTTTCCGTGGCTGTTCGCCACCCTGCTGGCCGGCTTGGGCGCATTCCTCGGCCGACTGGCCTTCGGCGCAAGCGGCCTGAGCCAGGACGAGCGGCGCGCCATGCAGGCTGCCGGAAGCGACACCCCCCTGCAGCGGATACGCGCCCAACGGCGCGGATGCCATAAGCAGGCCGATTGCCGTACCCGCCAGAATCCGTGGTTGGCGTTTCATATCATTTTCTCCTAATGGGGTCCCATCCCTGCCCAAACTTTCGTCAGCCGCAATTGGTTCCTTCGGGCATTGACGCCAACCAAGGATGCCCGGCCGACCTTTTGAAGGCAATTTCGTGTTTTTCTAATGTTGATACCGGGTCACAGTGACAGCAGCGCTTGACCGCAAGGCCGCGGAGGGCCAAATCCACCGAAATGACCGCACCATTCTGGAAAACCAAGACGCTTGAGGCGATGACCCCTGCCGAATGGGAATCGCTTTGCGACGGCTGCGGCAAATGCTGCCTGTCGAAGCTCGAGGACGAGGATACCGGCGAGATCTTCTGGACCAGCGTTGGCTGCCGGCTGTTCGACGCCGACAAATGCCGCTGCGCCGATTATGCGAACCGCCTGGCGCGGGTGCCCGACTGCGTCGGGCTGACGCCGCAGAATGTGCGCACCATCACCTGGCTGCCAAAAACCTGCGCTTACCGGCTCGTGGCCGAGGGACACGATCTCTACTGGTGGCACAGGCTGGTTTCAGGAAGTGCCGAGACCGTGCACGAGGCCGGGATTTCGATCCGCGGCCGGGTGAAGGCCAGGGAAACCGATCTGGCCGAGCCGGACGACTATTTTGACTATATACTTGATGACGAACCCTGACGGGTTCGCATCTTGACGACGAACCCTGGCGGGTTCGCGTTTGACGACGAAACCCGACGGGTTCGCGTTTTGAGGGGAACCGAGCGCACCACGGCGCGTTTCCGGCTCCGGACTTTGAAGCGAGCGGGATGATGGATGTGTGAGGATTTTGCCTTTCCTTCCACATGAACCGGACATGAACACCCGGTTCGCGAAAAGTTCAGACACGAAATGGCATTTTGCAATCATTGGTTCGCCAATCATCAGTTCAAGGGCGAGAGCCCGCAACAAGGAGAGAGACGATGTTCAATCAGATCAAGGCGGCAGCCCTTTCGGCCCTTGTCGGGCTTGGCACGCTCGGCGCCGCCCATGCGGACAGCCTCTATCTCGGCTTCGGCAACAACCACGACCCGCGTTTCGGCGTCTACACGGGCGACGATGACGGTTATCGCCGTGACTGGCGCCGTGACCGCGATTGGCGGGGCTGCTCGCCGGATCGCGCCCTCGACAAGGCCGAACGCATGGGTCTGCATCGCGCCCGCGTCGTCGACATCAGCCGCCGCACCGTGAAAGTGGCCGGCCGCCAGTATGGCGATCGTGTCGTGGTGGTGTTCGCCAACGAGCGCGGCTGCCCGATCATCTATCGCTGAGGCTGAAAGGACGATCCTCTTCGCGGATCAGCTTTGAGGACGTTCCTCTGCGGATCGCGTGTAAGGACGATCCCCTTCGTGGATCGCCTATAAGCGGAGCCCCTCAAGGTGAGGCGCGGCTCGAAAAAAGCCCCGGAGGATCGATCCTCCGGGGCTTTTATTGTCGGCTATCTGGGGAACGTCACTTCAGTTCGAAGGTGACCGTGACCTGGACGTTGTAGGAGTTCTCGCCAGCCTGCACCGGCACGGCCGAACGGGCGGCGTCGAATGATTTGGCCGCCATCGGCATCGGCGCCGGCGCGACGTTCTGGTCGGTGATCTCGAGCACCTTGCCCAGGCTGACGCCGGCCGCTTCGGCGAGCGTCTTTGCCTTGGCCATCGCGTCGGCGACCGCCTTCTTGCGCGCCTCGGTGATCGCCGCCTTCGGATCGTCATTGGTGAAGGTGATGCCGCCGCCCTGGTTGACGCCGAGCGACACCGCCTTGTCGAGGATCTCGCCCGTCTTGTCGACATTGCGCACGCGCACCGACAGCGTGTTGGTCACCTGATAGGCGACGAGCTCGGCCTCCTGGCTGCCGTCGGCCTTGTTGGTATAGTTGTAGCGAGGGTTGATCTGGATGCCCGCGGTCTGCAGGTCGCGGTCGGCAATGTCGGCGGATTTCATCGCTGCGATCACCGCCGCCATGGCGTCGTTATTGGCATCGAGCGCTTCGCGCGCGCTCTTTGCCTCACGCATGACGCTGAGCGAAAGGATCGCCATGTCCGGCGCAACGGTCGCTTCGCCTTCGCCCGACACAATGACGCGGGGCGGGGGCTGGGTGTCGGCGGCGCTTGCCAGCGCCGGGAAGGCGACCGCGGCAGCGAGCGCGATGGGCAAAAGATGTCTGGTCATGAAAACTCCTCGAAGTCTGCGGTCCGCAGCCCGGTGCCGCAATCCGCCTCGACGCCGCAAAGGCGCTGATTTTCTGCAATGCGGTGCATGGGCCTGGACCTGTTCACGCGCCTTATGGGCGCAAGCCGCTCTACGCAGCGAATATGGGCTGATTTTGGCGGCTGCCGCCAGAGCTTTCGAAAGCCTTGTGCGAGCGGGCGAAAAACACTAAGCCAGCCCGCGTGGGGCCTGTAGCTCAATGGTTAGAGCCGGCGGCTCATAACCGCTTGGTTGGGGGTTCGAGTCCCTCCGGGCCCACCATTGGCTTTCGCTGCCATTGATTTAATTGGGTTTTTTGTACTTTTTTGTCCCACTTTCTTCCACCCCCTCCAAAAGTGGGACATTTTCGTTCTCGTTTCGATCGAATACCAGAAGCGTCCGGGCCGACTGCGCCACTATCCGGCGGCGTGCCTTGCGGATGTAATGATCGGGCTGCTGATACGTCGTCCAGCCGTAAATCGCCTTCAGCTGTTCATGCGTGGCACCGTTTTCTGCGGCAACGGTGGCGCCTGCCTTGCGGACCCCGTGGGCGCTGCAGCCCGGGAGCGCCGCTTCGTCGCACCATTGGCGCATCTTGTTACCAAGGCCGTTTTCCGAGAAAGGCCGACCGTACTCGGTGACGAGGAACGTCAGGTTGCCGGCCGGGGCGAAGGAAAGCTCATCCTCGAGTTCTGGGAGTAGAGGCAGTTCGACGACAATCGCTTCCTTGCGCACCTTGCTCTTGTCGGTCTTGCCAGGCTTGATCCTGATCCACTTCTCCCAGGTCCCGGTATCCTTGTTGCGAACCTGGGTAATGTGTTGTCTGCCGAAGATTGCTGCATCGGACAGTCGCAAACCTGTGAACATGAAAATCGCCAGCGCCATACGAGCCATGGTGCCGCGCGCATGCCGTTTCTCATACTGGACGATCTCCGACACTTCCCAGGTGTGGAAACCTTCGCCATTGCCCGAAGTCAGGCGCTTTATTCCGTTTGCCGGATTGACCTCGACCATCTCGGCATCCTTGGCCCAGGCGAACATTGCGCTAATGGCTTTTGTAATATTGTTGGCTGCCCCCGGAGCGTCTGACCGGGTATCACGGAGCTCCTTGACGTGAGACCGCTTCATGGCCGCGAATGGTAATGAACCCTTCGTCGAGAAGTCCGGATTGACTGGCCCGGTCAGCGGGTGAGGCAGTTTGCAAACGCCTTCAAGTATTGTTCGTCGTCGAAGCATCGTGCCTTCGCCGACCTCTGCGCCACCGCGCCGGAAATACTCTTGGCAAAGCCACATCAGGCTGCCCCGAGGGGCCACTGGCCTCACTACAGGCCTGACCACATTCTGAGCCGAAGCATAAGGAACGCCATCTCGCGCGCAGCGCACTTCTTCGTGGAACTCGGCTGAACCTGGCTTTTCTCGCAGACGGATCTTTTTTCTACCCGGTGCGCGGAAGTACAGCCGGATATTGCCGTGCCGATCCCTGTCTTCGACAACGCCTTTCAGATTGAATTTCACCATGGTGCTCGCCACGTCCATCATCTGCGATCCCAAGGATTATCGCTGGAGGACACGCCGTCAAGTTTGCTGTTGCGGTGTGGTAGTCGCCGGAATGCCTCTGCCAGTTCCTCCACGTCCCAGACATAGCGCTCTTTGCTGGGCATCCGCGGTTGTGGCATACGGCCATCCGCGACCATCTGGTCGAACGTCGTTGGACTGACGCCGATAGCTACCGCTGCCTGTTCTCGATTAATGCCGAACAGCAGGAGCCCGCCAAGTTCGCGTTTCATTGCTTTTCTCGCTGCACATCGCCCCGCGGGCTGAGTTCCGCGACAGTGGAGCATTCACCTAAGACAATCACGCTACCCTTTCCTTGCAATGCCTGGAATGGATCTGTCCGGCCAATGCGGCAAACGGCGGTAGCGGCGTGAAAATAGGATAGCAGACCGCGGCTGCGGGGGTTCGAGTCGGGAGACCGCTACATCGCAACACCCACTATCAAAGAGGCTTTCTTCTGCTATCGGAGGCACGCGGGTTAGCCCAAAACTTTCCAATTTGGGGACAGAGGCTAGCCGATGCCGTCCCAAGGCAGAGGTCACAGGTTCGAATCCCGTCGGGTGCGCTCGACGGGTTCGGGACAACGGAAGCCCACGAAGAGATTGCGGACGACCGAGTGGGCTCCAACGCGCATCGTTTCCACATGTTCATTCCTTCATGAGGATATCGCCAAGATCGGCGAGGCGCTCGATCACGTGGTCCGGTCTGAATGGAAACCGCTCCATGTCAGCCCGCGTGCTCACCCCAGTAAGAACAAGGGCCGTCTTCAGACCCGATTCCAATCCGGCGACAACGTCCGTATCCATCCTGTCGCCGACCATGATCGTATCGGCCGCCCCAACTCCCAGGCGTTCCAGCGCGCTTCGCATCATGAACGGGTTAGGCTTGCCAACGAAATAGGGGTGACGGCCGGTGGCCTTTTCTATCAATGCTGCAACGGCACCGCAGGCAGGATGGAAGCCACGCTCGGTCGGCCCAGTGGCATCCGGATTTGTGGCGAGGAACCAGGCACCCTTGCCACGAGCTCGGCGCCGAAGGCGATCTGCTCGTAGTGGTATGATTTTGTGTCGCCAACAACTAAGAACTCGGGAGCAAATTCGGTTATCCGGCAGCCTGCAGACCGCAAAGCCTCGACCAGCCCATGGTCGCCGATGGCATAGGCGGACGCCCCAGGCTTTTGCAACGCCATGAACCGGGCAGTCGCGAGCGCCGACGTATAGATGTGCTCGGGCTGTACGGGGAAGCCAACCGCCCGCAAACGCTCGGCATGATCTTCCGGCGTAAAGCGGGAGTTGTTAGTAAAGATCTGAAACGGCTTGCAGGTGGCGACCAGCCCGGCAACATAATCGACCGAGCCTGCAATCGCCTGGCCGCCCCGGACCAGAACCCCATCCATGTCGAGCAGATGCGCTATGATCATCAGATTGCCACCGCTAATATTCTTGGGTCGGCGTGTGGCATAAGTCGCTTCTGGATCATGTGGGTCGTTCCCTTTTCCGATGGTTGCGCTGGCAATGTACGCACCAAGAGCAATTGGGGAACGGCATCAGATCGCCGGGGCAGCAATTAGGACATTGCGGCCTGCGAAAGGGTCAATTGCATACCGCTGTCAGATGACGCGGCCATCAATTGTTGTCCGTTTCGGAAGGGTTCGGGTTCATCGACACTGAAGTCGGCGTGGTCGAAAATGGTAGCGCTAGAGTGAGAGCGCTACCCACTTTCTCTCACTCATTGAACCATCGGTTCCGGCTCGCTGCTACGGGTGATAATGAGGAAGTCGACAGCGTTTCCGCGCATGGTCGAGGCCGTCGCCCAACAGCGCAGCGGCATTCCGGAATGGCAGCGGAACTGAATCGCGCGCCGATGCTTGAATCGCGTTCGAGTAACTCAGGGGTGACGTGATGCAAGACCAGCGTTTCGATATGCCCGTTTCGGTCGCGTTGGGCCGGTCCGGTAACACTGTTTACAAGGTTGAGCGAGTGGCGCAGGCGGCCGATATCCTTCTCAATCGTTGGCCGTTCGCGACAGGGAAAAGCCATGTGGCGGCTCGAAAAGCGTGTCTGGCCGCCCTGGAGGGGATCAAAGAAGCTAGTGTGGCAAGGGCAGCATTCGTGAAGGCCGCGACCGATGCCGACATCTTGCGCGAGAACGACCATGGCCGTGGCTAAGAAGGATCAGGAGCGCGTCGGATATGCTTGGCTCTATGGGGCACAAGCGCGCAAGGACGGAAGGGAGCGCGTCGTGCCCGAGTTCTGGAGGGAATACGCAGACTCTTGGCTGCAGGGCTTCGATGGCCAGTCGATCCAGGATGCCGGCAAGGCGGAGCCGGTCGGCGATCAGATGGAAGCGGAGGTTGACGAAGCTGGGGTCAGCAAACTGTAACTGGCAGTCTACAGCAGCTTGCCGGCGCGTATCATGGCGCGCGCAATCGCGAGTTGGGCTTCGGTCTTTGCATTTTCTTTCTGGGTCATGTTGTCGGCGGCAATCAACCGCTTAAGCGCCCGCAATGTCTCCCCTCGGGTCCAGCCCACTTCCAGCATGCAATCGATGATCGCCTGAAAGCCGGGCTCCATGGCCTCCTCGCAATCCAGCGAGCGGTCTGCATAGTCATGGTCGAATTGGTCTCTGGGTGGATTGATCATTTTCACTCCATATCCGCCACGTCGCCGTCGGTGAAAAGTACCGTTGGCGGTCCATATTCGCCAAGCGCCGGATCGGCGTCGCGACTCCATGCTATGACGCCTATATGCTTCCCCGCTAGCGCCTTGGCGATGCGAACGGCGCGGTCCTCGCTTTGCTGGTCGGTCGGGCCGTATGCTGTGAACAGTTCGCCATCTTCGCCGCGGTCGAACGCCACGACAACGATCAGCTTCGGCTTTCTCTGATCTGGCGCATCGTCGGACACTCAGTGCGTCCTGCCGGAGCGCAGATGCATCTCGATCTTATTGATTGCCTTGGTGAGGACATCGACTGCCTGCAGATTGACGGCGAAGTCGAAGTTACCTTGCGCGGTTTCAAATATCAGAACGCCGACCTTGGTCTCATCGTCGCTCATCACGCCCATTCCAATGCCGGTCGGCATATAGGGTGGCTTTTCTGACATGGTCTCTCTCCTCAGATGCGGTTTGGCCCCGTCACACGTTCGGCCATCTGGCCGTACGACCTGGAGTGGCCAAGCACTACCGATGGACGATGGCGGCCGTGTAACCGGCTCACCACTAATCGAAATGCATCGACTGGCCGCGCATTATTGCCAGGGTCAGTGCGATTGCAGGATTTGCAGGCGGACTCTCCATAAGCAAGGAGCCGTCGAAATCGCGCCACGCCGCCATCCGCAATTCGTCACCGTCATCGGCGGCTGCAGGGTCGAAAACGTGGGCATCGTAGGGATCGCGGTCAATTTCAATCGTCCAGTCCTTGAGCGCCTTGCGAGCCATTTCTTCAACCTGGGCAAGGTCACTGGTGAAGAAGGGAATACGGTCGCCATCTTCTGAAAGGGGCTCGACCCGATCCAGCGTTGGCCGCTCGGGAACCCAACCAAGAACGAAGGCAATATCGAAGTCGATCTGGCGGTCCGGGCCAGCTGTAACCTCCAGCCGTTTGACGACGTCGGGATAGAGGTTCTTGCGCTCCGGCCAGGTGTCTGGAATGGCCTCGGCTTGCAACCGCGTCCGGGGCACGTTGATCAGTTCCATGATCTGGCGGCGCGGAACTTTGTCCTCCGGCCAGCCCGCACAACATGCTATCGTCGCGGCCTCGTCGGCTTCCATCCAGACTGAAGCAGCATGGTCCTCGTCCTCGGTTGGCTGGTCGTCTTCTGGAAAGCCTTTGATATCCCACCCTTCCAACGCGAACAAACCTTCCGCGCCTTGCAAAGCCGTAATGCCGGCTCGCGCGAAGACTGCCTCGGCTGCCGCGACTCCTCGGGCCAGTTCTTCGGGCGTTGCGCCTTCAATGTTCAAGCGAAGTTCCATGGTTCGCCTCCTGTGCCAATCGTGTCGACAGTGAACAAAATAAGAACATTGAAGTCAATAGGCTCTTGGCAACAGAGGAATGGGGTCTGTTTTTTCAACGCGATAGCCAACGAGGCAATGGATCGGCACTCCATTCCGATTTCCAAGGCAAATGCCTCCATCGCCCATCATGATGCGGACCGCCGCGGACGGGGACAGTCGGTCCCGCGTCCCGTCCTGCGGCCGGCGCTATGCTGACGCTCCTACGGCTGTCCTGTTAACCGACCGCGGCGGGGGGCGAATTTCCTCCGTCCCGCGCGCGCCAATGTCCGCATTGGCGGACACGCGCAGGACTGCGGTTTATGCGCCGTTTTTCCTTTGGGCGCCGCCAGTTGCCGGCGCGACGCCCAGCTGGGCATCGTGGCTTTCGACCGCATCGTCCTCTTTGCAGGCGTCCCATCGGTGCCACCGGGCGGGCGGTCGCGACAAACATTTCTTCCGCAGCGCCACCTCACCATCCCATTGACTCTTCATTAGGAAGAGAACAAATGAGGAACATACCATCAGCATTTCGCGTTCAGGGGACAGATGAGTGCATCGGCGCCAAACGCTGCCATTTCCGATCTTCGAAATCGCATTGCGCGTCTCGAAGGCGGCAATTCACGCGAAAAAGCGGTGCTCCCTTTCGGCATTTCCTCTATCGACGACCACCTGCCTAGCGGCGGTGTGGCACTTGGCGCTCTGCATGAAATTGCTGGCGGCGGCAATGGAGCAATCGATGGCGCTGCGGCGTCGCTTTTTGCTGCAGGGATTGCTGCCAGGACGCAAGGCAAGGTGCTGTGGTGCGTGACGCGCCAGGATCTGTTTGCACCGGCAATCGCCCAAGTCGGGCTCCATCCCGATCGGGTGATCTACGTCGAGGCCGGTGACGACAAATCCCTGCTCGCCTGCTTCGAGGAAGGCCTGCGGCACGTCGGGCTTGGGGCTGTGGTTGCCGAGGTTGCCCGTCTGTCGATGACGGCCTCGCGACGCTTGCAGCTTGCATCGGAAGGCTCGGGCGCCATGGGCATCGCCATCCGTCGCTGGCGCCGCCAGACCGAAACCGCCGATTTCGGGCAGCCGACGGCGTCTGTCACGCGCTGGCGGGTTTCTGTCTTGCCATCGCGGCCGCTTCCGGTGCCGGGCGTCGGCCGGGCACGATGGCAACTTGAGTTGATCCGGTCCCGCGGAGGGGAAACGCTCGATATCGAAGTGGAGGCATGTGATGCCCAGGGTCGTCTCGCTCTTCCTTCCAAGCTGGTCGACCGACCGGCTCAGAAGGAAATTGGGCGACGTCTCGCCGTCGCTGGATAGGCCTCTGGTGCTGGTCGGGCGCCATGGCAATCGTCGCCTGGTGACAGCAACAGATCGCGCGGCAATGGAAGCGGGCTTGCGCGTCGGAATGCCTGCGACAAAGGCGCAGGCCCTCGTTCAGGGGCTGGCGGTTATGGACGCGGAGCCCGATGCCGATGCGGAGGCATTAGAGCGGCTGGCCCTGTGGGCATTGCGGCGTTACGCGCCGATCGTCGCTATGGATCATCCGGACGGATTGGTCATGGACACCACGGGCGCCGATCACCTTCATGGCGGTGAGCAGTTGATGCTGGCCGATATGGTCGAACGGCTCAGCCAGGTCGGCTTTTCGGCGCGGGCAGCGGTAGCCGATAGCTGGGGCGCCGCTCATGCCGTTGCGCGATACGTCAAGCAGGCCGTCAGTGTGGTGGCCGTCAACGCAGCCTATGATGCGATCGTCCCTCTTCCCATCGCGGCACTGCGATTGCCCGATGCGATCGTTGGCGGTCTGCGGGTCCTGGGCTTCGACAGGGTTGGCGAACTCCTGAAGCAGTCTCGCGCGCCACTGACGCTGCGCTTTGGGCCGGAACTCGGCCGGCGCCTTGACCAAGCTGCTGGGCGCCTTGCCGAGCCGATCGAGCCCGTGCGGCCCGCCGACGTGGTCGAGGTGAAACGTGCCTTTGGCGAGCCCATTGGTGCCGCCGAGACAATCGCCCGCTACATCGGCAAGCTTGTTCAAGCGCTGTGTGTTGAACTGGAGACCATGGGCCTCGGCGCCCGACGGCTCGACCTGCTGCTCTACCGCGTCGACAATCGCATCGAAGCCGTTCGCGTCGGCACGGCCCTGCCTGTCCGCGATGTGAAGCGGCTGACGCGGCTGCTCTGCGACAAGATCGAGAAGATCGATCCGGGTTTCGGCATCGAGCTGATGCGCCTGTCCGCGCCGTTGGCGGAACCGCTGACGCCCAGGCAGACCATTTCGTCGCTCATTGAGCAACGGGATGCTGACATTTCGAACCTGATCGACGTCCTCGGCAATCGTGTCGGAGAGGAAAAGCTCTATCGGTTTACCCCGGTGGCAAGCGACGTGCCCGAGCGATCGTTTAGGCGCGTCGCGCCGGCCTCGGCGGAGACTGGCCAGGCATGGCCAGACCATTGGCCGCGTCCGGCCCGTTTGTTGGCGGTGCCGGAACTGATCGAGGCGATCGCGCTGCTGCCGGACCATCCGCCGGCCAGCTTCACCTGGAGAGGCATCCGTCGACGGGTCAAGCGCGCCGATGGTCCCGAGCGAGTGTTCGGCGAGTGGTGGAAACGCGACGCCGAGCTTGCCGCCGTGCGTGACTATTTCCAGGTCGAGGACGACGCCGGTGAACGGTTCTGGATCTATCGCGCCGGCGACGGCGAGGATGCCGCGACGGGTTCGCATCGCTGGTTTCTGCACGGCGTCTTCGGATGACCGGACGTTACGTCGAGTTGCAATGCACCTCGCATTTCTCCTTCCTGCGCGGCGCCAGCTCCTGCGAAGAATTGTTTGCGCAGGCCGCCCTCATGGACATGCCCGCACTTGCCATCTGCGATCGCAACAGCCTGGCCGGCATCGTCCGGGCACACGAAGCGGCGAAGGCGACCGGTGTCAGGCTGATCGTCGGCTGCCGCCTTGATCTCGCGGAAGAGATCTCGATCCTGGTCTATCCGACCGATCGCGCGACCTACTCCCGGCTGTGCCGGTTGCTGTCGCTGGGCAAGAGGCGAGGCGGCAAGGCGAAATGCGTGCTCCATTGGGCAGATCTTGTCGCCTATGGCGAGGGCCTCATTGCAGTGCTCGTTCCCGACCAGGCCGACGACACATGCTCGATGTGGCTGCGGCGGCTGCGCGAGGCATTTGGCGACCGAGCCTATATGGCCCTGACGCTGCGCCGCCGTCCCAATGACGCACTACGGCTGCACGATCTGTCCAACCTTGCTGGACAGGCCGGCGTGCCAACCGTCGTCACCAACGATGTGCTTTTCCACGAGCCGTCACGCCGCATCCTGCAGGATGTCGTCACTTGTATTCGGCACAATGTGACGATCGACAATGCCGGGTTTCGTCGCGAGCGGCATGCCGACCGCTACCTGAAATCGCCCGGGGAAATGGCACGGCTTTTTGGTCGCAACCTCGAGGCGCTTACGCGGACGCTTGAAATCGCCGAGCGCTGCCGGTTCTCATTGGGCGAGCTTGCCTATCAATATCCCGAGGAGCGCATGCTGCCGGGTCTGACACCGCAGCAGGCCTTGGAGAAACTGACATGGGAAGGCGCGAAGCAGCGGTTTCCTGAAGGCCTGCCGGATAAGGTTGTTCGCACGCTCAGGCATGAGCTGCAGCTCATCGAGAAGCTGCAATACGCGCCGTATTTTCTGACGGTCAATTCGATCGTGCGCTTTGCCCGCAGCCAGGACATCCTGTGTCAGGGCAGGGGGTCGGCGGCCAACAGCGCAGTCTGCTACGTGCTCGGCATCACCTCGATCGACCCCGACCGCAACGATCTCCTGTTCGAACGCTTCGTCTCGGAAGAGCGCCGCGAACCGCCCGACATTGATGTCGATTTCGAACATGAGCGGCGGGAAATCGTCATACAATGGGTGTTCGAAACCTACGGTCGTGAGCACGCGGCGCTGTGCTCCACCGTCATCCGTTATCGCTCGAAAGGCGCCTTGCGCGACGTCGGCAAGGCGCTTGGCCTGCCCGAAGACCTGATCAAGATGCTGTCATCGCAGGTCTGGGGCTGGTCGGACGAAGGTGTCCAGCCGAAACATGCTGAAGAGTTGAACCTCAATCTCGGCGACCGCCGCTTGCGCCTGGCGCTCGACCTCGCCAGGCAATTGATCGGCGCCCCGCGCCACCTGTCACAGCACCCCGGTGGTTTCGTCCTGACCCGCGATAGGTTGGACGACCTGGTGCCGATCGAGCCGGCGGCGATGAAGGATCGGCAGGTCATCGAATGGGACAAGGACGATATCGACGCATTGAAGTTCATGAAGGTCGATGTGCTGGCGCTTGGCATGCTGTCCTGCATGAAGCGCGGCTTCGATCTCCTGTCGCAACACAAGGGCATCACTCTCGATCTCGCCACGATCCCGGCCGAGGATCCGCGCACCTACGCGATGATCCGCAAGGCCGATACGCTGGGCACCTTCCAGATCGAAAGCCGTGCCCAGATGTCGATGCTGCCGCGCATCAAGCCGCGGACCTTCTATGATCTGGTCATCGAAGTCGCGATCGTGCGGCCCGGGCCAATCCAGGGTGACATGGTGCATCCCTATCTGCGCCGGCGCGAAGGCAAGGAAGAGGTCGTCTATCCCAAACCCGAACTCGAGAAGGTGCTCGGAAAGACGCTGGGCGTGCCGCTGTTCCAGGAGCAGGCGATGCGCGTGGCGATCGAATGCGCCGGCTTCACGCCAGGAGAGGCTGACCAGCTTCGCCGCGCCATGGCGACCTTCAAGCACACCGGAGGCGTTTCGAGCTTCGGCGCCAAGCTGATCGGCGGAATGGTGACGAACGGCTACGAGCGCGAGTTCGCCGAAAAGACCTTCAAGCAGCTGGAAGGCTTCGGCAGCTATGGCTTTCCCGAAAGCCATGCGGCGAGCTTCGCGCTGATCGCCTACGCATCCTCTTGGATGAAGTGTCATCACCCCGACGTTTTCTGCGCCGCGCTCCTCAATGCCCAGCCGATGGGGTTTTATGCGCCGGCGCAGATCGTTCGCGATGCGCGCGACCATGGCGTCGAGGTGCGTCCGGTCTGCGTCAACGCCTCACGCTGGGATTGCACGCTCGAACCCACCGAGGACGAGGACCGGTTCGCCATTCGCCTGGGCCTGCGCATGGTTCGCGGCCTTGCCAACGCCGACGCCGCGGCAATCGTCACCACCCGCGCCGACCTGCCCTTCGCGTCGGTCGATGACCTCTGGCAGCGCGCTGGTGTTCCCGCTGCCTCGCTCGTTGAACTCGCCCAGGCTGACGCGTTCCAACCGTCCCTGTCGCTGGCGAGGCGTGGGGCACTGTGGGCAATCAAGGCACTGCGTGACGAGCCGCTGCCGCTGTTTGCCGCCGCCTCCGCCCGTGAACATCGGACGGTGCCGGAGATCCACGAGCCCCTTGTCGCGCTACGCGCCATGACATCAGGCGGTGAGGTCGTCGAAGACTACGGGCACGTCGGGCTGACGCTGCGCGATCATCCTGTTTCCTTCCTGCGCGCCGACCTGCGGCGCAAGCGTATCGTTTCTTGCCGCGAGGCCATGCAGGCGCGCGACGGCCAATGGCTGGAAGCAGCGGGCCTTGTGCTGGTCCGGCAGCGGCCAGGCTCGGCCAAGGGCGTCATGTTCATCACGCTCGAAGACGAGACCGGCATCGCCAACCTGGTGGTTTGGGTGAAGGTCTTCGAAAAATACCGTCGGGTGGTGCTCGGCGCCGGTATGATCGGCGTTTATGGGCGCATTCAGCGGGAAGGCGAGGTGGTGCATCTCGTTGCCCATCGGTTGAGCGATCTCTCAGTGGAGCTGGCCAGCGTTGGTGATCGCGATGCTGCCTTCCCGCTGCCGCATGGGCGCGGCGACGAGTTCCACCACGGCAGTCCGACGCCCGACCCGCGCGGGCTACCGAAGGGGCCGAGGCCGCGGGATATCATCGATCCCTATCTGCACATCGACCAGATCAAGGTGAAGACACGGGATTTCAAATAGTTCTGGGCGGAAAATCGGTGGGAGCGGGGTGCCGCACCATGGAAAAGATCATGCTGGAGTACGACCCTGGGCATGATCGTATTCCCTGCCGTGCGACAACATCATGGCACGTCGGCTAAAGTCTATCGAATACGGAGCCCATCCTAGGGCTGAACAGCCGGTCATAGGTCCTCAGCAAGTACCCATCCGTCATGCCGGCGACATAGTCGCAGATGTGACGCAAGGGATCGGAAGCCTCCTTACATCGTTCAAAGACGTCGGCTGGCAGAAATTTCTCCGGGTCTGAACGCATCACCTCAAAGACAGCGATGACCATCATCTGGCCTTTGAACTCGAGGTGTTGGACGCTTGGGCTGTAGATAACCTCCTCCCGTACGAGGTTCTTGATCGCCACCACAAATGCCATCACCGGCGCCGGGAGCACGGCCTGATATTTTATCCGCGGTTCGGCGAACTCCGCTTTCTCGTGAATATCGACGGAAGGGATCACCATATTCAGAACGCGATTGATCTGATGTTTCCTCTCGTTCCCATCGCCAAAGAGCCGGTCAGCAAACCCTGCATAGACGTCATTGCCGTATTGGCCCGGGTACTCCGAATTGAGGTAATCCAATAGCGCGGCGCACTGCTGAGGCCTTACGTGCTTCTCGAAATTAGCCCGGGAAATAAGGTGCATCGCCAGTACATCTTCGAGATCGTGAATGCCGAAGCTGATGTCATCTGCCAGATCCATGAGACTGCATGCGAACGATTTATGCCGAGCTTCATGATGCTTGCCCGACGCCTCGTTGAACGCTTGGAACTCATCTCGATCGGATGGTGCGAGCGGCTCGAGAAGCCAGTCGACGACGGCCTGTTCGCAATCAAGGTAGCATTTCGGTGGTTTTGACGCCTTTCGATCGAGGATCGGCGTACCACTAGTATTTTCCAGGAGCTTCGGCCTCTTGCTTGGGTTTGCGGCTTCTTTGAACGCCACAGGGTATTTGAGTACGCCGAGCATCGTTTCGCGCGTCAGGTTGGAGCCGGCCGCTTTCGACATCTTCTCAAGCTTCGAGAGGATACGAAGCGTTTGCCCGTTGCCCTCAAAGCCGCCGTCATCGCGCATGCAGTAGTTTAGCGCGACCTCGCCGCCATGACCGAACGGCGGGTGTCCGAGATCGTGAGTGCAGGCGATCGCCTGCATCATGCTTCGCTCGGGCAGATAATGAATTGCTTCGTGGCTGGGCAGGTTGTGCCGGAGTTGGATCGTCAGTCCGACTGCTATCTGCGCAACCTCGAGCGAGTGCGTGAGACGTGTTCTGTAAAAGTCGCTGTCGCCCAAGTTCAAGATCTGGGTTTTGCCTTGGAGGCGCCGAAATGAAGCTGAGTGGATGACGCGCGCATAATCGACATCGCCTGGCGTGCGCGCGTCGAATGATCGTTGTTGCCATGCCTCGCGGCGATCTGCCCACACCATCGCCGCTCCCCACAGACAACAAAACTAAGATGACCCGTTTAGCTGGCCTTTTGCCTCGAACCAAGTTCCTAGACCGGGTAGACCAAGATCAAGACATTAAAGGTCGTGTCAAAGGCTTCTGCAAGGCGCTCGCGCGCGTGACCGTTGCGATCGGTGACCGACACGGGTGTCGCCGTCTTATCTTGCATCTGCTCGAAAGCACTTAAAAGGTTCATTTGTCCGTTTCCGTGCATCTTCTTTAGAAATGGCAGGCTTGCATCCATCCCGACGATGTTGGGACCCGAGCATTCAACCGTGTATTCCAGGCCACGAACTTGCGAGGCGCCCAAGCGGTAATCTTAGCTTCTAGATGAGCTGTTGACATTTGCATAAGGTTGCATAATGTTGCAGCAAGATGCAGAATGATCGACCTGATTTTCTATCGCTTGCAGACGCCGCCGATTATGTCGGTGTCTCAAAGGATACTCTTCGACGTTGGGATGCCGCCGAGAAGCTGAAACCCGTAAGGCGGCCGGGCAGCGGCTACCGCTTTTATCGACGCGCTGACCTCGAACCATTTCGTCTCGAATATAAGCGGGCCGAGCAAGCGATTTCGAATGATGACCATCTGTTTCAAACTCTGACGGCCGACATCGAGGCAAACGTCTTGGTACGCGAGCCGCAGCAGGGGGCACATAAGGCAGTTCGCACCCACTTCGCGGCATCGAACGACTCCGTGATCCTTCAGATACCGGTTGGTTGCGGAAAGACGGGTGTCATCGCCACGTTGCCCTTTGGCATTGCGCAGGGACGGACACTCGTCATCACCCCGAATCTGACGATCAGGAAAGGCGTCGCAGAAGCGCTGGACATCACGAATCCCAAAAACTTCTGGCGGCGCACCGCCGTGCTGCACGATTTCTCAGCTGGTCCATTCCGTGCTGTTTTGGACGGTGTCGATGCCAACCTTCACGATTGCAATGACAGCCAATTTGTCGTCACAAATATTCATCAGCTCGCCAGTTCGGCGGACAGGTGGTTGCCGCAGTTCCCACCGAATTATTTCGATATGATCATGGTGGACGAGGGCCACCATAATGTCGCGCCGAGCTGGGCCAAGGTCTTCGAGAAATTTCCGAATGCCAAGGTCATCAGCCTCACTGCGACGCCGTTCCGCGGCGATGGCACACGTCCGCTCGGCAAGGTAATCTATCGCTATCCCTATACCAGAGCGATGGTGAAGGGATACATTAAGCAGATTCATTCGCGCAACGTCGCACCCTCCGAACTGTATTTCACATACAGGGACGATACCCGTCGTCACACCCTCGAAGAGGTGATGACATTGCGGGAAAACGCCTGGTTCCGCCGGGGCGTCGCGCTGGCGCCGGAATGCAACGCCCACATCGTTGACGCGAGCATTAAGTACCTCCGGGAACTACGCGAGCGCACCGGCTTCAGGCACCAGATTATAGCGGTCGCCTGCTCCGTCGATCACGCTCGCCAAGTGCGCTCCTTGTACGAAGAGCGCGGGCTGAAAGCGCAGGAAATTTATGGCGAGATGACTGACGAGCTAAAGGACCGGGTCATCGAAAACCTCCGCAGCGGGAAGCTCGATTGCATCGTGCAGGTGCAGATGCTGGGGGAGGGCTTCGACCATCCTCCGCTTAGCGTCGCCGCGATCTTCCGACCCTTCGCCAGTCTCTCTCCCTACATCCAATTCGTCGGCCGCGTGATGCGTGTCGTGCATGAGGCGAAGCCCGAACACCAGGATAACAACGCTTATGTCGTCTCTCACATCGGGTTGAACACCGATGCCCATTGGGACGATTTCCGTGAGATCGACTTCGATGACCAGGCCCTCATCAGAAAATGGCTGCAGGGTCAGGACGACGAGCCGGAAAGGGACGGCAGCGGAGAGCCGCGTCGCTTCGACGTTGGGATGTTAGTCGACAGCGAGATCATTGGATCGTTCATCAACCGCTCGTTTCTCGACCCCGAAGACGACCGCGTTCTTGAAGAAATGCTCAACCACGAAATTGGGGGAGGGATTCGGCTCCGCGACCTCATCAAGAAAGAAGTGCTGCGCGAAACCTTGCGGAATAAACAACAAGACCGCGCCGATTTGGCCGAGGTCGCGAGCCTGCCAGTGCAGCCGCAAAGCCGGCGCGTTCAAGCCCGCAAGCGGCTTTCGCAGCGCACGAATTCTGTCGTTGCCCGCATCCTGAAGGACCTTGGATATGCGATCGCCGGCCGTGAAGTCGGTAAGGCGATCAAGGCGGTCGCTGGCCGCGACAATCGGGCAGCAGTCGCCAGCCTCTTGCACACCGCTGTTAACGAGCATCTTGGCATCGGCTCGGGTAGCCGGAAGGAGCCCGGCGCCGGCGACAATGAGGATGCACTGGAGGCTCTGGACGTGCTCGGCGATCAGGTTCGGGACGCCATTAGAAAGGAGATCGGATCGTAATGCCCAAGGTCAGAGATATCCTTATTCACGTATCTGTCGAAGAGGCACAACGACAAAGAAAATGTGGGCGTAACACCAGTCACACAATTGCAAAGGGTGAGATGTGCCTTGTCGTCAAAACAAATCCAACAAACGATGATTATAGCTATAGCTTGGTCCTGGCTAAAGAAATGCTAGACACAGCATGGACGAAGCTAAAGGCCATCTACGCAAGTATGGGGATTGCTCCGCCATCATAAAGTGACCAACTCACCGGTGGAGGAAAAATTGAACGGTGCAAACAGACAATGATACGCGCCCTTTTTGTCAAGAACTGCAGGCCACGATAAGCGGCCGAGTATAGCCTGCGCGAAGAGCGTGCCCTTGTGCCGCCGCGCATTAATATCCGCTTTCGAGAAACGGTTGGGTAGACTTGAACGGCCGAAACGAGGCGCAAAGCAGTCATGCGGGCATCACTTCGTAGGATGCTGAGGCTCAGAACCGGACTGGTGAACGGTTTTGCCGCCATAACCTTGGGTCGACGGGTGCCGGCGTTGGCGCAAAGTCAGTCGCTCCCTTCCCGAACGGTCTCGACCGCCAACGACCCGGCCGGCAGGCACGTCAGCAGATCAGCCTCCGGTTTTGTGAGATGAATCCATGCCGCCCAGTCTTGCGGACGCAGCACGACAATCTGGCGATTGTGGATGGGTGCTACGTCAGGCCCGGGTTCTGTGGTCAGCATTGCGAATGTCGGTGGTTTGTTGCCTTCGCCCTCGCGCCACAGTCCGGCGATCGCCATGAACGACGCGCCGTTGAGCGTGAAGCGATGCTTAGCCTTTGGAGACTTCTTGCCGGTGAATTCGAAAAAAGCCGATGCTGGAATAAGGCAGCGCTTGCTGTTGGAGAAATTTCGCCCTTCCGAGCGGAAGTTGAAGACCGGCCCGCCTTTAGGCCCGGAAGGCGGAAAGGCAAAGGCCATGCGCGCGAGTTCGATCGTTTCGCCGCCGGCGCGCATGATCGGTGCTGGATCACTGATGCGGATGTCATCGGCCTGCGGCAGATCCAGTTCAGTTTGATGGGTGGGAATGTCGAGCGCCAGCGATTGCATCATCCGGCAATATTCGGCCCAGGCGATATGCTGCTCGTAATCATTGCACATGGCTGCCCCACGCGTTTGGTCAGTTGCGTAATAAAGCAGATAGCGCGGATTGGCCGCCGCGCCACCGCCCGAGATTCTTCTGCTATGCTCCGAAACTCCGGCGCGACCGCTCGAGCACCTGGCGCAGTTCGCTCGTGACATTGCGAAGATGTCTATTAGGACAAGGTCGCACCGCCGCGACGATCACGCAGGAAGGCAGCACGCTAGTCTAGCTCATCTTTGGTCAGAGGGTGCCCTCAATGCTGCGGAAAAGTCATTCAAATTTACGTCCTGGACTAGGGATCGTTACCCGGAGGGCGAAGACGCAAAGCGGCTTCGGGCGCCTGCGCCTCGATGCCGGTTCTGCGGAGCAGGATGACCCAATTCTTCATTGGCACTTGCTTAATGACAATTGCTTGCGTTCTATTGGTTTGGTTTTCAGCACCAACTCAATTGCAGGTAGCCGTGGCCCCAAAGTATCTTTCGTATTTCCCAAAGCCATTACTGGATGATCTCGTGAGTGGCCGCTGGCTTCCGGTCATTGGCGCGGGCATGTCCCTTAACGCAGTACTGCCGCCGCCCGCAAAAATGCCGCTTTGGAGCGATCTCAGCAAATCTTTGGCGGATGAGCTGCAGGACTATTCACCGACCGGCGTGCTGGACGCCATTTCGGCCTACGAGCATGAGTTCGGGCGAACGCGACTTATCGAAAGGCTCGCCGACCTGCTGCATCTCGACAAGGTGCGACCGGGCCCCGCGCACAGGGAATTCTGTACTCTTCCGTTCGACATCGTTTGCACGACCAATTTCGATTTTCTGTTGGAGAAGCAATACGATCTCGAACGGCAGGACAACCGTTCGGTTCATCCGGTGGTGGATGAAGACCAGCTCTCCATCAATATCGGCGCCACAGGGATACTTTTACTCAAACTGCATGGCGATCTGCGGCACCCAAAACGCCTTGTGGTGACGGAGGCCGACTACGACGGGTTTTTGTCAAACTATCCGCTCATTGCGACTTATCTCGCCAACCTGCTTATCACCAAGACAGCGGTATTCATCGGCTATAGCCTCGACGACCCAGACTTTCGTCAGATCTGGCACGTCGTCGCAAGCCGGTTGGGCAAAACCCGGCGCATGGCCTACGCTATCGTTGTCAACGCGCGGCCAGGCGACATCGCCCGGTTCGAACGTCGTGGCGTAAAGGTGGTCAATCTGCCGGGAACCCGAGACCGCTATGGCGAAGTGCTGGCAGATGCCTTCGCCGAGCTCCGCGAATACCGGCGTGAACATGCAGGCCCGACGCTCAAGCCGACCGACGAAAAGCCACTCGAACAGCTCTTGTTGCCACGCGATGCGATGTCGCGGCTTTGTTTGTTTGCAACGCCGCTCGACGTGCTTCCATTCTATAAGCAATACATCTTCCCTCTCGCTGAAGCCGCGGGTTTTGTGCCGGTGGCGGCCTCTGATGTCGTCAATTTGGGTGAAAGCGTGAGCGCCAAGATCGACACTCTTATCGACCGCGCTGCGGTGATGGTCGTGGATGCGACAACACGCAATACCGAATTTGAATTAGGCTTGGCACTTGGACGCGCTAAGGAAGTCTCCACGCGTCCCAACCGCCAGCCATTGCACGTGATTCCTGTTGTCGTGGAATCCACCGAACTTCCAGATACGCTGCGCGGGGTTATATATATGAGGCGACCCGTTGTCCTGTCGGAAGACAGTGACTTCGTGGGGAGACTTGCAGTGACATTTGCTCACTTGGCCCAAGAAATGGGCCATGTGCAGAAAATCGAGCCAAGGCGCCTTTTCGACGCGAAAGAGTATCGCGCGGCGGTGATTGCAGCGATGTCGCTATTGGAAGCCGAATTGCGTCAACGCCTCGAGAAAGAACCGTGGGAAAATGTCGAACGGGCCATGTCGTTGAGGCAACTCTTTCTCCGGGCAATCCGATTGGATCGCATCACAAATGTGACCGAAGACCAAATCTCAAATTGGATGAAACTGCGGAACACGGCTGTTCACACAGCACTGCCAGTTGGCCGCAATGAGGCGAAAGCGGTTGTCGAAGGCGTCGAACGGATTCTTGGTCTCAGGTAAAGGATCTTAAGGTCCGGCAGGGATTCCACCCCGCAGAAATGGATAAGTCCACCGGTGCCGGAGCCACCGTCCATATAGGTGTGGCGATTTCCAAGCATCGGTGATGCCATCACGCCTCGTACGGCTGGTTCAAGTCGTGACAGGAATTTCAATAACGGGACGCAGAGCTTCGAGCTGCTGGGCGTATTTTCTCACAACCTTGTCATAGAGATCACCAAGGTTCTTTGCGTGCACGCTGATCACGAGCGCGTAGGGCAATTCTTCCTTGGGCGCGAAGTCACGTCCGCCCTGGCGTGCATTGTAGTGAATATCGAGCACGGGATTTCGCAGCGTCTTGCCCATAAATGATACCCGCGTATGCAAGCAGTTTTCCCACTTCCACGCGTCGCGGCGCAGTTCGTCTTCCATCAGGCCGCTTTGCGTTTTGCCAAAAAAGCTTTTGGTGTCGGCGTGCACCTGTTTGGGGTCCTTGCGCTTTTTGTCGTGCGGACGGAATGTCGGCTCAAGTCCGGCACGGGTGTAGTTGCCCGGATGATGCGGGTCGACGCCAGTTGGATAACAAAGCGTGGCGGTGATTGCGACCTTGCCAGGGATGATTTCGGATGGAAGCGGAATGGGCGCACGGATATAGCGCGTCGGCGCAATAGTACCTTGATAGACGACGCGCACGGTGTCGTCGCCGCAAAGAACGATATCTTCGACTGACCGTGCTACGCGGCCACGCCCAACCTCTTCGCAGGGGTGGTCGCCCGCTTCGGTCGTATGAACCAGAAGAGCGCGGATCGCCAGCATGCTCAAAGTGTCGCCAAAATGAGCACGCAGCCCGGCACCTAAACGAAGCACGGATGGCGCGGCGAACGAGGTGCCTTCCGTGGCTTCCAACGCGAACGCCTTGCCGTCATGAACAACGATGAAGGGACGCTGCAAGCAACCTCCAAATTCCACGAAGTCAGGTTTGACCACGCCCGGGCTTCGGCCCGGACCGACGGAACTGTAAGTGGCGCGCTGCCAAGGCGTCTCATGGCTGTCGCATGCGCCGACGGCGAGTGCGTTGACGCAGTCGGCCGGCACTTGAATGCGGTTCAGCCCGTCTTCGGCTGAAAGGTGGCCGTTGTTGCCGACGGCAATAGTCGCAAGCGTCTGGCCGCGCGACAGGCGGTCATCGATAACAGCCGTCCAAGCATGCACGTCATCATCCTCGACGGGCGGATAAGGACCGATGCTCAGATTGACGAATTGATACTTCTTTTCCACCAGAACCCGATCGATCCGGTCAAGCACTTCGTAGAGTTCATGTGGGTCCTGACCGGGCATCGTGTCGAGCACACGGTAATGGTCAACCGGAGCATAGGGGCGGCTAAGCCCCTTGGAAGGGTCGATATGGCCGAACAAGAAAGCTGAGCTGACGCCGACGCCGTGTTTCTGAAATTCGTCGTACGCATTTCCAATTCCCGGCGGCTCAATCGGCTTGACCCATTTGGTGATTGGGTGCCCGTGGGGAATGCCGCCATCGAAGATGGCGACCCGGATACTGGGATCAAGCGGTCCCTCGGTCGGCAATTGCAATGCTTCCATAGGCACGCGCGACGAACGAAAGCTGGGGCGCAAAATGCGCAGCGCCGGCATCTGCCGAAGCGCACGGACCGGTGTGAACATTGCGATACGATCAGCCAGCTCAACAGGCGCTTCGAGCTCGACGAAGCACAACCCACCAGCCGCGAATCGACGACCCAGCGGCTGATCGATGCCCATTGTCTTCAGGTAATTCCTGAATTGCGTTGTAGCGCCCTTTGCTCCTGCACCTTCGCCAGTGTGAAGGACGACTTCGAAGACCACATCCCCTCCATTAGGGAGCCTGCCCTTAATCTTGTCTCGTATGGTCGGCGCCGCCACTTGCTCGACAGCCGGCAGATCTTTGGCGCCGGCTGCTTCCTCCTGCCAGCCCGGCAGTGACGAGCGCCACGCCCGAAAGGCCGAACGCGGACCCATGACGAATAATTCAGTCGTGATCGTTTCTTCCGGCTCGCGCCCTTTGGAGCGCTTCTCGGGTTTAATGCGGCGGGGGCGGCTGCCGATAGGCTCAAGCCCCAGAGTTTCAAAGAGCCGTTCGGGAAAATACGACTTAGCGATGTATTCGGGATTGAGGGTGACCGTTGCAACAGCGCGGTCGTTCGGGCATGCCGCGTCGGGTAACTGATCAATGCTCCTCACCGCGCGCGCCAGCATCGGGGCGATACGATCACGGGCCTGGGTGAAGGTGTACGGATGATTTTTAGGGGCACCACCACGGACCCCGGCAACATCCTCGACAAGGCGCTCCCCTTTGCCGAGAAGAAAATTGCGCTTCGTCATGTGGCCTCTTTCGAGCTCCGGCTCTTAGGTTTAGCTTTCTTTTTTGCTGCGCGCGTGCGTATCGCATCACGCGAGATTCCGGTCAGTTCACGGGCCTTGCGCTGAGAAACTAGCCCTTGATTGACAATCGATGCCGCGAGGTGGATGCGGCGGGTTTTCGGGATCGCGGCGTTGGTCAGCAACCCTGCAAGCCTCTCTTCAAGAGGCGCATGCCCCAACACCGCAGCGCGTCGCGCAGCCGACAACTCGCGCTCAATATCGCTGAATGAGCGCCCTGCGAAGGCGACTGCCAATAGGCGGCTCCACTCCGATGTTGCCGAAAAATGGGGCTGGAGTTGGCCTTGGATAAAGCGCTCGATGGCATGCTGGTCCGGAAGCGGAAACGCGATGTGCACCTCGAAGCGGCGCCAGATGGCCGGATCAAGAAGGTCTGGATGGTTGGTGGCTGCGAGCAAAATGCCCGATGACGGCCAATCGTCAATTTGTTGGATCAGCACCGTTACGAGGCGCTTCAACTCGCCGATTTCGCCCTGATCGTCTCGGCGTTTGGCGATAGCGTCCAATTCGTCAAGCAGCAAAACGCAGTCAATCTTCTTGGCATATTCCAGAACATAGCGAAGATTGCTGCCGGTGCGGCCCAGCAGACTGCTCATCACCGCCGCAAGGTCAAGAATGAGAAGCGGGCGCTTGAGTTCGCGCGCGAGCCAACGCGCCGCCATGGTCTTTCCGACGCCGGGCGGCCCAAGGAAGAGAGCTGCACGTGTGGGATCAAGACCTGCCCGGCTCAACGCCTGCACGTTACGGCGTTCCTCAATGACTTGTGTAAGGGATGCAGTGAGTTCGGCTGAGAATACTGGCTCATGGTCAAGCATGGGCTCTGCCTCGACGCGTATAAGGTGCATCCGGGAGTCCAGATCGACCGGGAGCGGCATTTCTGCCTGTTTGCGCAACGGAGAAGCCGATGACGGCGATTCATGCAGAAGCGCGGTTAGCGCATCAGCGAGCTGCGGCACCACAGCATGATAGCGCTTGGCGGCGCGGCGCAAGATAAGATGCACGTCTTGATGCCTGCCGGTCAGGGCGACCCTGGCGAGTTGCAGGAAGTCGGCTTCGATGCCATTTTTTTTGCTATCTCGGGTCATGTTACTCGCAAGGCATGGGAATTGATCGGGCGCGTCACCGTAAGGGTGAGCGGACGAATTCTCAATCCCGAATTCTCCATTCGTCCACATATCAAAATTACCCATCAAAATCATGGCTTTGGGTATGGACGAATATTGCCCGCTACAAGCCGGTAATATATCCCCTCCTGCGCGCATCAGTGTCCGCGCCTCCGCAACCTGTTCCAGACACGCAGCCACCACGGCGTATGCGGCGGAGGTGATGCAGCGGCAGCAACCGGCCGCGCGGCAAACTTCTGCTTGCGAATGTCGAAGAGTGGATCGCCGGTCTCGTCGGCCGGATGATGCGGGCAGACATGGTTTTTCAGCAGTTCCATGCGCGGGTTACGCGTAAGCGTCCCCTTGTTGCCATCATAGTCTAGGAAAACGAAACTGGGCGGGTTCGGATACCACGGCGTCAAAATCTGCGTCAGCAGGCCGACGGCGGTAGATGCGAGGACACCGTTTGACCACACTACCTGGGGGCGCGAACCGGCCGCGCCGTACCGTTTCGCTTCCTGTTCCAGCCGCTCGTCGGTGATGAAACCGCAGCACCGCATGCAGGGTGCGCCCGGCATAGACAAGATCACCTGCCCGCTGACAAGAAAGACGTTCTTGCCAAGGTCATGAACATCCATCCCGATGTCGACGTAGGGGATCAAGTGCCGGCGCGCAAAGCGCTCAAGCTGCTCGCGTTCCTTGAACCCATCGACGGCCCCCAGAATGACGACGCAAAGTTTGAGATCGTCGACGGCGTTGTGCCAGTCGTCTTTGATCGAGATGATCCGGGCATTTGGCTGAAGTCCGCGTATCAGGCGTTCGGCAATCGCAACCTTGGGCAAACTGACCGCAACGTCGGCGAGCGTGCCACCGATCAGCCGGTTGGTGTTTGTGTCCTCAATGATGTCCGGATCGGCGTTGACATAGCCGCCTATTCCCATATGCGCGGCTTGCTGCACAATGTGCGAGCCACCGCCGCCAAGCCCGACAATGCCAATGGTGGCGGCATCGAGGACGGCGTCGCTCTGGGCGCCAAGAAAGCTCTGTCGATCAAGGCGGCTCATGCGGCGCTCCACTGGCGAAGGGGCATGCCAATTTCAGCGAAGCGGGCAATGAAAGGTTGAGCGGCAGCGCGGCCGAGCCATACCTGGCCGAACGCGGCGGTATCGCTCAACACGATGGCGCCATGCACGGCATGGGGCGCGACCGACACGAAATTCGGCACGAATTTCGCGTTCTCACGCGTGTCGATGCTGCTAAATCCCGGCACACCACGGCCGCCATGTGTATGAACATGAAATATCGCCGCGCGTTCATCCATTGCCCATTGGCGCGCGCGTCGAATAGCGGCTGCGCTCATCATGGCACCGACGCTTCGATCCTCCAGATATTCGTCGTCGTGCAGCGGGCGGTATTCGCGGGCAAGAATAAGTAGGTTGTCGTGCGCAGCCGCGAGGCCGGCAGCGATGAAGCCGACGCGCTCATGCGCAAAGGCATGTGGCCGGTGCAGATCGGTTCGGATCGTGCTCAGCAGCGCATTTGTGATCTTGAAACGAATATTCATGCCACAGCCCTCAAGTGTGCGCTGAGCATCTTGGTCCACGGCATCGTGGCGGGCACGTTGTTCCAGGAAGGCGCCCACCAGTTTCGCTCGACCACACGGTGCTCTTTCCAGTTAGCGCCCTTGCTTTGGATTACACGTTCAAAGAACAGCCGCGTGATGTAGCCGGAGTGCGCGAACGGTACCAAGAGAAGGTCCATCACATGAGGCTGGTCGCCGGCCATAAAGCGAAAGGCCGGCAACAGGATCACCGGCTGGCCGCCCTCCTTCAGGAGAACGGCCTCCCGGTGCATCGCCGTGACATTGGCGAAGTTGTTGCCGGTGTCGCTCACGACGACCCCCCGCACGGCACCTGCTCGAAGAACTTCATGCCCTCTTTCACCCGGAGCTTGCCTTCCGGCTTCAGCGGCGTGAGGTGGCCCTCATCATTGATGTATTCGAGGACGTAACCGTCCTGCACCCCGAACAGCTGCTTGAGCTGCGCGGTCGAATAGGTGCCGCGAGGAATTTCGCGCGGGTCGTTTTCGAAGAAGACGGTGATGAGCCGCTTTTCGGTGTAGAGATGCTCGGTGCCGGCCTTGCCGAGATCGAGCACATCGTTCGGGCCAAGATCGATGTCTTTGCCGTCGCGTTCCAGAACCAGCACCTCGTCGCCATGAACATGGGCAATGAGGCGCAGTTCCGGCTCGGGAATGGCGCTGACGCCCCATTCATAGCCGTGACCGTTAAGGGTAAAGCGGAAGATGCGGTCGCTCTTGAACGCACGAAACTCTTCCGTGCCCTCCATGCGAAGATCCACCGTTTCGTCCAGACCCACCGACCGGCTGCTGTGGCGCAGAAGCTGGATCAGCACATAATCGCCCGCGGGCTTCAGGCCGGACTTGTCCAGGATATGTTCGCCCTTCGGCGTCGGCTCCTTGAACGTTACCGTTGCGCCATTCACGTGGGTGAAGAACTGCCCATCCGGACCAGGGCCACGCGAGGCCTGGGGCTGGGTCTGGTGGCTTTCGCCACCGGTCACTACATTTTCCATTGGGATCACCATTTCGTTCAGCTTCGGCTCCAGCCCGACGCCGGCGCCTGACTGATAAGATAGGGTGGCATGCAAAGAACATCAAGCATTTTCTTTGCGTGCTTGACATTCTTTGCACAGACGACTAAAATATTCAGATGAATCAATGCCTTTGAAGGAGAACTGCCATGGCTAAGAAAAGCGTGGGAGCGGATATCGGGCTCACGCTGGGACAATATCTCGCTTCAATCCGCGAGGACCGTGATCTCTCGCAGCGCGATGTTGAGAAAGCGACCGACAAAGTTGTGTCGAACGCATACTTAAGCCAGATCGAGAATGATCTGATCAAAAAACCGAGCCCGAACGTGCTGCATGCTCTCGCCGAGGTGTATGCGGTGAGCTACGAAAACCTGATGGAACGCGCCGGCTTCGTCTTCCCGACGCGGTCGCGTGTCGGTGCAGAGCAGCGGCATGGGCGGGTCGCAACTTTTGCCGACCATAATTTGACCGCCGAGGAAGAAGCGGAACTCGTTAAATTCCTCGGCTATCTTCGAAGCAGCAAGAAGAAACCCGGTGGCCAAAGCGGACGATAGCAGCCTCGATCCCGAGCAATTGCGCGCCGTGCAGGCGACTGCACGGCGCGCCCTCGACCGCGCTTCCGGCTGGGGCGTCTTCCCCACTCCGATCCCGGCCATTCTTGAGGCGGCTAAGATTAAGGTCGCTCCCGCGAGCGCCTTCGATCCGCGCCGAATCATGGACTATCTTGTCGGCAAAACGGAGCGAGTGGCACGCGCCATCAAATCGGCGATCTCCAAGACGTTCGGCATTCTGGATGCTGACGAATCCCTGATCCACATTGACCACACAGTGCATGAATCAAAGCAGAATTTTCTGAAGCTGCATGAGACCGGCCACCACGAGATTCCCACGCACCGAAAACTCTTCCGCTTTTTCCAAGACTGCGAAAAAACCCTCGCCCCAGACATCTCCGATCTGTTTGAGCGCGAGGCCAACAACTTTGCCAGCTTCGTCCTCTTTCAGGGAGACGGCTTCAGCACGATGGCTGCGGATCACGAGTTCGGTATCAAGACGCCAATGAAGCTGGCCAAAGAGTTTGGCGCATCAATTTACGCGTCGTGCCGCGAATATGTCCGATCCAATCACCGGGCCTGCGCGGTCTACGTGCTCGAGCCCATAACTTTTTGCGAACGGGCTGGGGCGCGTGCGGACGTTCGCAGAATTGAGACCTCCCCGCTATTCCGACAGCAATTCGGCCAACCCTCGGAACAGGTGATCACACTCGATCATTCTCTGGGACGCGTACTGCCGTTAGGCAGGCGTGTGACACGGCCAACCACCGTTTCGATGACTGACCGGAACGGTCAGGCGCACGAGTGCATCGCCGAGGCCTTCGATACGACGTTCAACATTTTGATCTTGGTCTATCCGGTGAAGGCTCTGACCAAGAAGACCTTCGTGTTCTAGAGGTTCAGCGACCTCTGGACAAATACTCACGGCCATCATGGGGCCAAGCAAGATGGCACCCCAACATTTTAGGGGAAAGATGGTCTTGGCCATCTCTCCCCCACGAATTCCGCCTGCGCAGAGCTGGGCCGCCTGCTCGCAAGGCGGCACTTAACAATCACCTTCTGACCTGATCCGACCCGCCCCGCTCGGCACGCAGCCCAGCTCCGCTCGCCGGCATTCGCCCCCCTCTCTGCCGCGCGCTCACGCGCCCCCGGAAGGCATGCCGAGGGGCATGCCTTCGGCATTTAACGGGAAAGGACTAGAACCATGACGACCATTGAAACGAGTGCGAAGACCGCAACGGCCGGCGAGAGCGGCACGGAGGTTTTCATTCCCCTGAACAAGCTTAAAAAGTCGCCCCGCAATGCGCGCAAGACCCCGCATAGCGGAGCGATCATCGAAGCCTATGCCGCGAGCATCGCCGCCAAAGGCATCCTGCAAAACCTTGTGGTAGAGCCGGAGCTTGACGGCGAGGGAGCAGAAACAGGCTTCTATTTTGTCAGCATCGGCGAAGGCCGCAGGCTGGCGCAATTGCTGCGCGTGAAGCGCAAGCAGATCAAGAAGACCGAGCCTATCCGCTGCGTAGTTGACACCGTGAACGATGCGCACGAGATCAGCCTTGACGAGAACATCACCCGCGAGGATATGCACCCCGCAGATCAGTTTGAGGCGTTCAGGGAGCTTCATGAGGAACGCGGATGGGGTACTGAGGAAATCGCAGCCCGCTTCGGCATCACCCCGCATGTCGTGCGGCAGCGTCTCCGGCTTGGCGCGGTCAGCCCCAAGCTGATGCAGGTCTATCGCGAGGAGGGGCTGACGCTCGACCAACTGATGGCCTTTGCCATCACCGACGACCACGCCCGGCAGGAGCACGTTTTCGAAACCCTCACCTACAACCGAGAGCCCTACATCATCCGCCGCGAATTGACGCGGACGAATGTTGCAGCGAACGACCGGCGAGCCGTCTTCATCGGCGCGGAAGCCTACATGGAAGCTGGTGGCGCCATCCTGCGCGACCTGTTCACCGATGATCGTGGCGGCTTCTACGAGGATGCGGCTTTGCTCGACCGCTTGGTGATCGAGAAACTGCAGGGCGTCTCGGAAAAAGTCAGGCAAGCCGAAGGTTGGAAATGGGCGGACGTCCATATCGACTATCCGCATGCACACGGCCTGCGCCGCACATACCCGCAGCCGGTGGATTTGTCGGAGGAAGACAAAGCCGCCCATGCGGCTGCATCCGACGAATTCAATCGGCTCACAGAAGAATGGAATAGCGCCGAGGAATTACCGGGCGATGTCGATCAGCATTTTGGCAGGCTTGAGGCCGAGATCGAGCGCATCGACGCGCTGCGTCACGCCTTCGATCCTGATCTTGTAGCGCGTGGTGGCGTGTTTGTTGTGCTTGCCCATGACGGATCGGCACGCATCGAACGTGGCTTCATTCGTGCCGAGGATGAGTTGCCGGAACCGGAAGCAGTGACGCTGCAAGGCAGCGAAGGCTACGCCGTCAACGACGATGGCGAGATCATCGAAGCCGGCAGCGATTCGGATTCCGATGCTGCGAACGATGAAGAAGCGGAGGACGATGGCAAGCCGCTGTCCGATCTTCTCGTTCGCGACCTGACCGCTCACCGGACGCTTGGGCTTCGCCTTGCGCTTGGCGAGCAGCCGGACATCGCCCTTGTCGCGGTCACCCATGCGCTTGCGGCGCAGACCTTCTACCGAGGCACGGATGCCCACTGCCTCGAAATCCGCCCAACCAGCGTGTATCTCGCCGGGCACGCAGATGGCATCGAGGACACGGCGGCAGGCAAGGCACTGGCGGACCGACACGCTGAGTGGGCTGCGGACATGCCTGGCAATGTGGTTGAGCTGTGGGGCTTCATCGCCTCACTCGACCATGCCAGCGTCATGGCGTTGTTCGCTCATTGCGCCTCGCTCACTGTCAATGCCGTAAAGCAGCCTTGGGAGCGCAAGCCGCGCGCCCACGAGACTGCGAACCGGCTGGCGACAGCCGTCAACCTCGACATGACGGCACATTGGAGGCCAACCGCCCGGACGTATCTCGGGCGCATCACCAAGGCGCATATCCTCGACGCCGTGCGGGAAGCTGCCAGCGAAGAGGCGGCAGAGAGGCTGTCGGACCTGAAAAGGCAGCCAATGGCGCAAGCCGCCGAGCAGTTGCTCGCCGGCACCGGATGGCTGCCTGCGGTTCTGCGCACAGAGCCACCTGCGATATCCGTTGAAAGGCGGGACGAGGCAGCAGATGCCAGATCGGTGGACGTATCCGAGCTGGACACGAAATCCGCTCAGCCAGACACGGCCAAAGAAGCCGAGGCCTTCAACGTCGCCGCCGAGTGAAGTGCGCGGGCAGGGGGCGCCGTGCGGCTCCTGCCTATTCTCCAAGAATTTTCGGCCGCGCCAATGGCGCGGCCGGACACCTCGACAGCACGAGTTTTGGAAGTGTTGGAACGCTGATGATGTCTACCAGGGCGAAAAGCGTCCCGGCGCGACCGCCACGTACCCACCCGGCGCATCTCGACGTCGGGCGCCTTCGTGCGTCCCTTTCCCGACAATGCATCACCATGCGTGAGTGGTCAGTGTAGTGGGATCATTCCGCCATGCTGGGGTATCAGGTGTGATTCAGTGTCAACGCGTTCGCTCCGAACCGGGCGCACGTCCGTAAATCTGGGATGCGAACCGTCACGAGGGTTGGCGGCTTGGAAGTCGATGCTATCAGCAGTTAGTTGGTCGTCTTCGAAACTCGATGGCGGATAGGCCAAAGATGAAGAGGATCGGGACGTACCTTTTCACCTGTTGGACGAGGGACCACACTCTCCTGGTGTTTGAGGCCTGTTCTTTGACAGGAACGGAGCAGCGTTACGGCGCGGACGATACTGGCCGTGATCCATCGTAGCATCGTGGTGTTCCCTCCGTTTGCGCCAAGCCACGCCCACAGCGTCCTCGAATGGATTGGGTCTGACCGAAGACCGCCTTCGCTGCGCTCAGTCTCGATCGTCTTCCCGCAACGCCGGCGCTGCGTTTTCTTCCCCTGGCCGCTGCGCGTCCATTCCTCGCGATCCAAGAAAGCCTCGCGTCGCCGTCTTCCACTTCGTTTCAGCCCCTTCGGGGTGCGGACCGATTGTCCCCGGTCTCACGACCACCATCGAGGCCGCGATGGGCGCGGCCCGAGAAAAACAGAAGGAACCACCACAGTGGCTACGATCGGCACTTTCTCCCGCACCGCGAAGGGCTTCTCCGGCTCCGTCAAGACCCTCAACCTCAACGTCAAGACGGTGACTTTCTCTCCGGCCGATGGCGAAAACGAAAAGGGTCCCGACTTCCGCATCTTCGCCGGCGCCACCGAGTTCGGGGCGGCATGGAAGAAGACCTCGCGCGAGAGACGCGACTACCACTCCGTCAAGCTCGATGATCCCAGCTTCCCCGCTCCGATCTATGCGAGCCTGGTCGAGACCGACACCGAGGGCGACTTCTCGCTCATCTGGTCCCGCCGCACCGCAGAGTGATCCGACCTAACACGAAGCCCCGCCGCAAGGCGGGGCTTCGCTATGTTCAGGTCCTGCAAAGCCTGGCACGTCTGCCAGATGCAGGGCTAGGCTTTGGCTGGTGCCTTGCGCGTCTTCTTCAGCGGCGACTTGATGGCTGCCGCAGTCGACTTCGCGGCTGCCGCACGAGCAGCCGTTTTTGGCTTTTCCGCTGCCGCGGCAGGAGTGGGCGCCGCCGCCTTGCGTCCGAGCCCAATTGATTTCGCCAGGGCCGACCGGGTCGCCGCATAGTTCGGCGCCACCATCGGATAGTCGGCCGGCAGGTTCCACTTCTGCCGATATTGGTCGGGGGTCAGGTTAAAGTGCTGAAGATGCCGCTTGAGTGATTTGAATTTCTTTCCATCTTCCAGACAGATGATGAAATCCGGCGTCACCGATTTCTTGATCGATACTGCCGGCTCCTGCTTGACCACCGGTTCCACCGCCGGCGTGCCGATGCCTTTCAAAGCGGCATGGATATCGCCGATGAGTCTCGGCAATTCGCCGACCGGCAGTGGATTGTTCGACACATAGGCGGCGACAATGTCGGCCGCTATCGACACGGTATCCAGTTGGCCGTCTTGTTGGAGAGCAGTGGTCATATGAACTTCCTCTTATTGTGCCGGATGAATTGAGCGACGTTTGATTTCCCCGTCCCGCCAACGAGGCAGATAGTACGTTTCTCTGTAGAATCCAAATCTCTTGCACAACACTATAAGAGTAAGCTTCGCTTTCATCGTTCCGATCGACTGCGGATACCCTTGTCGACCCGATGGGAAGCGAGGAACTTCCCCTCGCTTCCCCGCCAATGCCGCCTGTGCAGAGCAGGGCCGCAGGCTCGCAAAGCGGTCGACTGCAGCAACGGTGGCCATCAATTTCCATCCGCTCCGCTCGACCGTGCAACCCGGCTCCGCGCGCCGGCATTGGCCCCCATCACTCCCGCGCGCTCACGCGCCCCCGGAAGGCATGCCGGGGGACATGCCTTCGGCATTGACGGAAAAGGAGCGAGCACAATGAACATGACCACCATCATCGACGGCGAGAGCAACCGCCAGCAGCATCCGGCTTCAAGTGGCTTTCGAGTTGACATCTCGCGCGGCGAGCGGATCGGCCGGGTTTCCTCGGAATGGTTTTCGCGTCCCGATGACGAGCGCTATTTGAGCCTCACCGAACTTTTTGATGCCGTGAAGCAGAGAGCGGACCGCGCTACCGGTCGCACCGTCGAGAGCCGGGCGGTTCGCGTCGAAGCTACCCGCGACAATGCAGAGCGGCTTTCGCTTATCGTCCCCGGACAGGAGCAGCCTATTGCGCCGACGCATTGGAGCTTCGGCCAGCTTTGCAGCCTTGTCAGCGCGCCGGCCACCTACATGCGCCAGCTGCCCGCACCGTTGGCAGGGATCAATTTGCAGCATGGCCTTTTGAACCATCGGGCGGAATTGATGAAGACGCTCGAGACGGAAGACGGACGCATTGAGCTTCGCGCCGTGACAGGGCCGGACTATGGCCGCATCTGGGACCATGAGCTTGTCGCTGCCGTGATGAACTTCGCGGGCAATGGCACCGGTGACACCATGTGGAAGGTGCCCGGCGTTCTGGATTGGACGACCATGACCCACAATCCTCTCGTTGATATTACCAAGGACACCACGACGCTCTACGCCAGCGACCGCGACGTGTTCCTGTTTCTGGTGGATGATACGCATCCGATCGAAGCCGGACGCCTGCCGAATGGCGAGCCGGATTTGTATTTCCGGGGCTTCTATTGCTGGAATTCGGAAGTTGGTTCGAAGACGCTGGGCATTGCGAGCTTCTATCTCCGGGCCGTGTGCATGAACCGCAATCTTTGGGGCGTGGAAGGTTTCGAGGAAATCACGATCCGGCATTCAAAATTTGCCGCGCAGCGTTTTGCGCATGAGGCAGCACCCGCCTTGACGAGCTTTGCGAACTCAAGTCCCGCGCCGTTCATCGCCGGCATCAAGGCTGCCCGCGAGAAGATCGTCGCACGTAGCGACGAAGACCGCGAAAGCTTCCTGCGCAAGCGCGGTTTTTCCAAGAGCGAAACGGGCAGGATCATCGAGGCCGTTTTGCAGCAGGAATGCCGCCCGCCCGAAAGCATTTTCGATTTCGTGCAGGGCATGACCGCGCATGCTCGTACCAAGGCGCATCAGGACGGCCGACTGGAGCTCGAAGGCAGGGCCAAGGCCTTGCTGGAAAAGGCGGCATGAGAAAACGAAAGGCCGCGCAGCGAGCGTCTCGCCGCGCGTCCCTCAGGTCCGCCGTATCAACGAGACCGTCATAGCATAAGAATGTCTGGCGACCAGATCATCGGGTCGGCGCGTGCGGCCGTTTTTCGAAAGACGGCGGCCGCTCGCCGGGCTCTGCCCGGCTCGCGAAAAGCACACACAGACGGTTTTCAAACGACGAATACCTAGTATATTGGGTGGCAGTATATTAGGTAGCCGGTGACTCCTCCCGAATGATCTTGCGGGAGAGAGTTGCGAAGAATCTACGCCGGCTGAGACATGCCACTGGCTTGTCGCAGGAGGAGCTTGCGGATCGTGCCGACGTCAATCGCAACTACGTCGGTATGCTTGAGCGCGAGGAGCACGCTGCGACAATCGACATGCTCGAAAAGCTCGCCGCAGTTCTGGATGTCGATCCTATCGAGTTCTTCCGCCAAAACGGTTGATCAGCCCGGGGGCGCGTCAAAGCAACTCGATCAAGGGGGCTATCCGCTTTCCAACAAGCAAAGGAATCTCGACAGAGCACCTGTATTTGGCGTCGTAGCGGGGCATACGCACCTTGCTTAAGCCGCTGCTTGATCCCGATGTTGCCGACGTTGCGCCGAATGCGCCGATCCTGACCGGCTATGACGAGGAGCGACTGCTCACCTATATCCGCCTTCTTGATGCGGAGGCCGAAGATGCCGACTGGCGCGAGGTGGCAAGGATCGTCCTGCACATCGATCCTGACGAAGAACCGGAGCGGGCATTCAGGTCTTGGGAGTCGCATCTTGCCCGAGCGCGGTGGATGACGACGAGTGGTTATCGGTATCTTCTGGCGGGCGGTGCGCCCCACTAGGTGCAGTCTGCCATGCGCCTCGCTTTGCTGAATGAGCACAGCGGTTTGCTGACTCTCCAACTACCCAGCCCGGGCATCGACCCCGATGCTGATTCCGAAGCTCGCAGCCTGGTGCTGGCATCGGGAGAGGAACTGGCAAATTGCAAGGCGATTGGACCAATCCAGCGGCCTATGTGCACATGCGCGACTACGAATCCCCGGAGTTCGCTGCCGAATACCTGATCCGGAACGACGCCTTCATCGTCGAGTGCTGTCAGCTTGCGTCGCTGGGCGCAAATACCAAAGACCTGCTCGGACAATCTGACTTTGCCGCTCGCTGGGGCGCGCGATTTCACAGTCACCGGTGACGGACCACCATCTGCCGAGAACATCGTCTGGACGGAGCAGGCGTCGCCGCGCGTGCTCCGGGCCACGCGGATGCCTGCCTCGACCGACTCTTCGCATAGCAGCGTGCTTCCTCGCGAGCTACGCAACGCCAGCGTTTGGGAGCAGGGCGAAGTCGTTGAGGTTCGTTGGTCGGCATCGACCGCAACGCATCGACTGATTGCCGAGAGTGGCGACGGTTCGCTTGGCATCAGTGCCATCGTTCTCCCGCTCGACGAAGCCTTCGAAACAAGACTGGACGCCGCGCGCCAGTTCTGGCGGGCGCTGAACGGTCGATCGCCCGGCGGCCCAGTCTATGGCGCGTTGCCGCAGCAGACCAGGAACAGGCATATCCTCAATCTGCGCGCTCACGACGCCCGCCGCGCAGCGGCCTCCTATCGCATGATCACGGAGGTGCTGCTGTCGCGAGAGCCGATCGTGCCAAGGGAATGGCGCGACCATCACCTCAGGCACAAAATACGGGCGGTCCTGCGAAGAGCGGATCGCCTGGTCGCCGGCGGCTACCGGGACCTTCTTTTCTATCCACACAGCCGCAGCCAGAAAACCAGGCGCTGATGCCCCCTTCGCGGGGGTAGCAAAAACGAACTCCCCGATCTTTGCCCTCCCTCGCTTTGGCTCATTTCGACGATCGTCCGTTTCGCGCGTCCCGGCAGGCCAGGATGACAGCAAAACCGGATGGAGATCGAGCGATGTCGAAGGGTCCCGCGGACGCGCCCCCAAAATATCTGCGAACCAAGGAGGCTGCACCCATCGTCGGCCTTTGCGTCCGTACGCTGGAAAAACATCGAACCTACGGCACCGGCCCAAAGTACCGGAAAGTCGGTGGGCGCGTGCTCTACGACGTTGACGATCTTCATGCCTGGATCGAACTCGGCGCGCGTACCTCCACCAGCGATACGGACGCGACCTTTGTTCCGCCGGCCAAGCCCCATGCCGCGCGCGCGCCTGCCTATGCCGGCAGACGCGGTAGCGCCTCGTAGCGCTGGTGGCGTCAGTGCGGTACCGCTCCCAAGACCAGCTCGATCTGTTTCACGCGCGCGCCAGCGTCGTCACCCCGCGCGACGCGCAGGATCTCATGTCGTGGCCGTTCTTCTCGCTGGCCAAGTCGCGGCGCGTCACTCCGATCGATTTTCGCATGGGCGAGGTGTCGATCCGCGTCGAGGCGACGGTCGAACATGGCATGGCGACCATCTGGGACGCCGACATTCTGATCTGGGCGGCTAGCCAGATCGTGGACGCACGAGACAACGGTCTTCGCACGTCGCGTCTCATGGCGGCCACGCCCTACGAAATTCTCGCCTTCATCGGCCGAGGTGATTCCGCCCATAGCTATCACAGGCTGAAGGCCGCACTTGACCGGCTGCAGTCGACCACCGTTGCCACGTCGATCCGACAGCCGGCCGAACGGCGGCGGCATCGTTTCTCCTGGATCAACGAGTGGAAGGAGCGAATGGACGCCAGCGGGCGGCCGCTCGGCATCGAGTTGATCCTGCCCGACTGGTTCTATGCCGGCGTCCTCGATGATGCCCTGATCCTCACCATTGATCGTGAGTACTTTGGCCTGAGAGGAGGCCTGGAGCGATGGCTCTACCGCCTGGTGCGAAAACACGGTGGCCGCCAGACCTATGGCTGGAGCTTTGATCTCCGCCATCTCCATTTGAAGTCAGGCGGCCTGTCGCCCTTCAAACGGTTCACCTTCGAGCTCCGCGAAATCGTCCGGCGCCAGCCGCTGCCTGGCTATTGGCTGGCGCTCACCATCGATCCTGATGGCCGGTCGCGCCTGACCTTCCAACCCAATCCGCCCGAACCGAACACGGCGCAACGCACGCCACGCGCCCGAACGACCAGGGCTGTGAAATGACTGTGGACGGGCCCGTGCTATCAGGAACCGTAACTCCCGTGCCATCGGGAACCGGATTCCCGTGCTATCAGGAACCGGTTTCGATGCTAAGCCATTGTGGCGATTGCCGAACCGGCTCCTCTAACGTTTCTAACCGAGAATCCTTCGGATTCTTTCTAACGCAAAGCGACGATCGGCGAGGCCGTGGACGACGGCCGAGCGCTGATTTTTCGGCCATGCCGGCAGCGATCGACGTCCACTGCTCCTGCGGGAACAAGGCCACTCTTTCCGCCGCTCGCTTCGCCATGCTTGCTGGTGGCCTCCTGTCGTGGAGGTCGCCATGAGCGATCTCACCACCGTCGAACTGGTGTGGCTGAAGAAGCGGATCGAGAACTACATCCGCTTCGGCAAGGTTGCTTCGAACAGGAACATCGATCGCGGTCGTCGTGCCGTCACCTTCACGCCCGGCAGCATCTTCGCTTTCGTCCGGTGGGCGTCCAATGACTTCGGCACGGTCGCGTCTCGCATCGACATTCTGCGCGCCGTCGCGACCGGCGAGCGCTGCTCGACCGTCGCCTATGTGCGCCCCGGCGCTGAGATCCTGCTCACAGCGATCGGATGGCCGAATGTCGAAAAGGTGCTGAAGATCATCGACGCCATTGAGGCTATCGGCATCGAGCCTGTCGATGTGTCACCGGATTACTGGCGCCATGCCCACAGTAGGTTTGCTGCGCGCGAGGCGCCCAGGCCCTACACGCGCCAGCGCCATGAAGCCTGGCTCCTGCGCCGCAGGATTGAGCCATGAGCATGCGCGCAACGATCATCGCAGGAATGCTTGGCGGCGGGGTTCTCGCCGTCGCTCCGGCATGGATCGCCCATCGCCCGAGCTTCATCTGGAACGCATCTGCAAGCGTCCCCATCGGGTTGTATCGTGTGGAGCCGGCCAGCAGGATCGACGTCGCCGACATCGCCGTCGTCATGCTGCCCGAACCGCTCGCGAGCTTCCTGGCTGAGCGTCAATATCTACCGCACGGCGTGCCGCTTCTGAAGCGCGTGTTAGCGCTCCAAGGCACGACTGTCTGCCGGGAGGGCACCGCTATCATCACCCATGGCGTGACCGTTGGACTTGCGCGCGAGCGCGATAGTCGCGGCCGATCGTTGCCCGTCTGGCAGGGCTGCCGCGTGATCGCCGACGGCGAAGTCTTTCTCATGAACCGGGACGTCGCCGACAGTTTCGACGGCCGGTATTTCGGGCCGCTGCCGCTCACTTCGATCATCGGTCGCGCTGTTCCTGTCTGGGTGACCCGCCGCACCGCTCCGACGCCGAATATTCTCAAAGATCCCGTTCCCGGCGAGCCGTGAGGCTCGTGCCAATCATCGTCAAACGCTCATGAAAGGAGCACTGCAATGGCCCAGATCGGCACCTTCACCCGCAACAACGACGGCTTCTTCGGCAACGTCTCGACGCTGACGCTCGAGGCGAAGCTCGCCATCCTGCCTGCCGAGAAATCGGATGCCGAGAACGCGCCGGACCACCGCGTCTTGTGCGAAGGAATGGAGATTGGTGCGGCGTGGGAACGCACTGGCGAGAAGGCCGGCGCCTACCTCTCCGTCGCCATCGACGATCCGTCCTTCACACAACCGATCCGCGCCAATCTGTTCCAGTCCGATGCCGAGAAAAATGTCTGGGCCTTGCACTGGAGCCGGCCGTCCAAGCGTGCCGAGTGAGGCTGATCGGATGCCTCGACCCCGCGACAGCGAACCGCTCACAGCAAACCCTTTGATCGATCGGGCGCTGGTCAAACCCTTCGACCCGATCGCCTGTCAGGCCGCCGCCGCGCACAGCGAAGGTCAAGGGCGGCCGGACGCTTGCCAATCGCTGCGGACGCTCATCGCCCAGCTGTTTGCGGCAAGCAAGTCCGGCCGGCGAAGCCTTGCCCTTGACGGAAGCGAGCACGGTGGCAGGGTTTTCGCACGTCGGGACGGCGATGCATGCGCTGCCGTCCACAGAGGCACGGCCATTCTATCCGCATGCGTGATCCTCATCCTCTCAGTATCCGCAATTTGCGCGGAACCATTATCGCGCAATGAGCGGCCGGCGCGTCCCAGCAGCAAGACTTGGTCCGCCGACCCCTGGTCTGTGCATATCCAGGAGGCTGCAAAGCGGTTTGCCCTTTCCGAGCGATTGCTGCGCGCCGTCATGCAGGTCGAGAGCATTGGCGATGTTCATGCTGTGTCGAGCAAGGGCGCGATGGGCCTGATGCAGATCATGCCGGCGACGTGGGAAGAACTGCGGATCAAGCATCATCTTGGCTACGATCCTTACCAACCGCACGACAACATTCTTGCCGGCGCCGCTTACCTCCGCGAGATGCTCGACCGCTTCGGCCGGAACGGCTTCCTTGCTGCCTACAATGCCGGTCCCGGGCGCTACCAGGAACATCTTGCGACGGGCCGGCCGCTGCCGCGAGAGACAGTCGACTACGTCCGGAAACTCGTGCCGCTGATCAATGGTGCGGTTCCTATTCCAACTCCCGCACGACATGGAGCGGGCAGAGCGAGCGCACTCGAAGCGTCGATTTTCGCGCACGTCGTAAGCATACCGAATGGCTCAGCTTCGCGGAAGGATCGCGAGACCGGCGGTTACGTCGGGACTGTGTTCACCGCGATCCACTCTTCCGGTGGGCAAGCACTGGCGGGTGAAGCTGTAACCGATCTTACAGCGCTCGTACCGCAACCGGACGGCTCGCGCAGTGAAGGCTTATCAGTTCCGAACCCTGCTACTCGTAGTCCGTTTGTCCAGACCTCCGCCGCGACTTCACAGTGATGTTGGCATTTCTGGTCAATCGCATTCCGGCCTGTTCCGTCGCAGAAATTGCGGTGGGAGGAACGGCCGTGAGAGAGGACGGAGAGGGATGGCAGGATAAAGGGCCGCGATGTGCGGCTCGGTCGGTGTGTTCAATTTCAATGACTTACCCACCACGTCCGCGATGTGCATGGCAAATCCGCGATGTGCGCGATCAGCAATTTGTCAAATTTCTCAAGGAAAGCTGCACCTCGCAGAATCTGCGGTCATGAAAAGCGACGACGATTTCCGGATCCGTCCTGGCCGCATTCGTTCTCGGGCCGGCCAGCGTGCGCGCCCCTTTATCTTTCAGGCGCTGGCTGCGGCACAGCGGGCAGGGGGACATATCTCTCGTAAGGGAAAGATAATTTCGCCACGAGCCTCGACGTTCGGCCGCGGCAGGTCGGCGAGCATCCGCGCCAACCGCCTCATCACCGGCCGCTCGCGCGGCGCCGTCGTAAAGGCACGCGTTGTCCGGCAGTTCAGGGGATCGACGCCGCTCGCCGCCCATCTCAAATATCTTGGTCGCGAGGGTGTGTCCCGCGATGGCGACAAAGCAAAAATGTTCGGGCCGGACGGGGATGAGGCTGATCATGATGCCTTCTCAGACCGCTGCAAGGACGACCGACACCATTTCCGTTTCATCGTCTCTCCTGATGACGCCCAGGAGTTGGGCGACCTCAAGAGTTTCGCTCGCGGCCTCATGGTCGATATGGAGCGCGACCTCGGCACCAAACTCGACTGGATCGGCATTGATCACTGGAACACCGAACACCCACACGTGCACATTCTTGTGCGCGGCGTGGCCGATGATGGCGAGAACCTCGTCATCTCGCGCAACTACATCCGCCAGGGCATGCGAGATCGAGCGGGCGATATCCTCACCCAGACGCTGGGGCCTCGGACCGACAACGACATCCGCCGAACAGTCGAACGACAGATCGACAGCGAGCGCTGGACACAGCTCGACCGCCAGCTTGTTCGCGATGCCGATCGCCTTGGCATCATCGATCTCGCGCCGCTTGGCAGCCACCAGGCCGACGAGTTCCCTACACTTAAGATCGGGCGGCTGCGCAAGTTGGAGCGGCTTGGCCTCGCCAGCGAGATCCGTCCTGGCCAGTGGACCATTGCCGGGGAGGCTGAGACGACGTTGCATGCGCTCGGCGAGCGTGGCGACATCATCAAGCGCATGCATCGCAGCCTATCCGGCCGTGGCGCCGAGAGAGCCGCGGCCGACTATGTCCTTGCAACTGAGCAGACAGCCAAACCTGTCATCGGTCGGCTGTTGGAGCGGGGGCTCGACGACGAGCTGCGGGGCTCGGCATACGCCATCTTGGACGGCGTAGACGGACGCGTCCATCACGTCCGGTTTCAAGATCTCGATGCAACAGGAGATTCAGCACCTGGCTCCATCGTTGAGCTCCGCCACTACAAGGATGCGAAAGGCCGTGGTCGTGTCGCGCTCGCTATCCGTTCAGACTTCTCCATCGAGGAGCAGATCAGTGCCGGCGGCGCGACTTGGCTCGACCGTCAGCTTGTCGCGCGCGAACCGGTCGACCTCGGGGAGGGCGGTTTCGGCAGGGAGGTGAATCAGGCTCTCCAGGACCGCACTGATCGTCTTGTAGAGCTGGGGTTCGCACGGCGCGAGGGACAGCAGGTCATGCTGGCGCGCAACCTCATCGATACGCTACGCATTCGGGAGGTCGAGGCTCTCGGGACGCAGCTCGCCGCCGAGACCGGTCTGGTTTTTACGAAGCCCGAAGCTGGCAGTCACGTGGCTGGCGTCTACCGGCAACGATTCTCGCTGGCGTCCGGCCGCTTTGCGATGATCGATGACGGACTCGGCTTCCGGCTCGTGCCCTGGTCGCCACCTGTAGAGCGACAGTTGGGAAAACATGTTTCCGGCCTTGCCTCTACAGGAGGCGGAGTCGATTGGACCTTTGCAAAGAAGCGAGCACTGGGTTTGTGAATCCAGACACTATCATGCTTTTTTTCATCTGCGGAATTCCAGATGCGTCAAACGGCTACTTTGCGCCCGAAAGCCGACATGAGATTGCCTGCGGCCTACGGCCCAGGAGTTCGGCGGTCGAGACCTATTATGCGCTCGACCGCAGCAAGGGGAGCGGCTGGGAAAAGTGCGGCGAAAGTCGACGCCGAACAAGTTCGCTAGATACCGGGTGACTGGCTAGTTCGACAGCGGATGCTTGAAGAAGTGCTGGTCTATGGCGTCGGTAATGGTTTTCTCTTTCAGTCCCGTGCCTACCGCTCGAACCGCTTTGCCATTCTTCCAGTCGATGCGAATGTTGGTGCGTCTCGCTTTCTCAGACGCCAGCATAACTAGAGCGTCGGCATCAAATTCCCCTGAAGTCCATATCTCGCAACGGACTTCAGCTTCCCGCAAAAAAGTATTCGCCCGGACGTACTCCACAAAGGTAGGAATGCGCCTCAGCCATTCCTCTACCTCCGCTCGCGTGACCACGTGGCCGGGCTCACCAGCTTTACATTCGTAAAGCACGCACTCGGCTTTGCCGCGCACGCACATAATGTCGATGTCGTAGAACTTGCCCACCTTCGGGTCGTAAGCCTTCTTTCCCAAGTCGATTGAATTTCCGTCGTTGCGAATGAGATAGGCGCACACCAGCTCGAACAGAACGCCGCGAAGGTTCCCTGCGCGCCCGGCAATATCTTTGAGGCTGCTCAAGAGAGTTATAAGCCTGCTCGGGTTTTTTGAGACGATTGCGGCGGCGTTCTGCAGCGTCTCTACCAGGCTGGTGAAAGCGGACCCGGCGTAGCTTCCGAACAGCGATTCCGGCGTTGCCATCATCAGCCCGTTTCGATGGCCGAGCGTGTATGCCTCGCCCGTGAAGCCATCGGCCACAATTATAGGGAGTACCGAGCCTATTCGTGTCGCTAGGAGACCTCTTGCCTTCCGGATGAAATAGCGGATTTGGTACTCATTGAGGACCGTCCCCACGAACACATCGGCCACGGTGAAGCCTTGCTGGTCTTTCCCGGCGTTCGACTTCTTCAATGGCAGGAGGTAGCTCGGGCCGGTCAAATCCCATTTGTAGGGACCAACCGTCCTCGGATGGTCATCGCCGCGAATGGCGATTGAATTGTAGCTGGCGATGCCGAGACGCCGCGCCCATTCCCGAATGCCGTCCAGCAGGACGCCTTCGGCCATCTGGCGCACATCGTACATCACGTTGCCCCGAGAGTTGAGCGTCGGGATACGGAGCGCGATGACACTGCCATAGTTCTGGATGTCGATAGTATGCGTCATCCCGGCATCCTGTAGCCTCTGCGCAACCTTTACTGCCGCCACTTGCTTCTTCTGTAGGATTGGGGCGCCGCTGATGACCGAGAACTCATCGACGGACACAACGCCTCCACGTGCGGACAATCCATCGATAGCCGCGCCATAAACCGACTCTGTCTCTCTGAGATCGCGGTGGAAGTTTTGCCAAAACCGCTCAGTCTGCCTATCTTTGACGTGGTATACGAAGGCTTCCTGTTTGGGCAGGAGCGGAATCGGGAACGAATGGATGGGCGGTTTGCTTCGTGACAGGCGCTTGCGAGCTGCTTCGGCCGTCAAACCGTGGTCAGAGATAAGCAGCTCTGCCAAACGCGATGAGCGGCTAGGGCCGTGGAGGTCTATAAGCGACGTTAGGTGGTCAGCCATGACCTGTCACACTGCGCAATTTATTAAAACAACTACCTATAGCGGGTCTGGTTTCGACTTCTCGTCGATGCCGTCATAAAAAACAACAACTTAGCAAGCTTTTTGACCCTATGTCAATTTCTTGCGTGTCCTCTGGCCCAATGACATACCCCCGTGTGGCTGCCGCCAGTGGCTACGTGCGTCCTGGTTGGCAGTACTTGGCTTGTCGGTGGCCCTTGCCGTGTCCTCATCGGTAGCGGAGCGCACCTTCGCTACCTCTGTCGGTTGTGGGAGGCGCGGTGCCGGGTCGTCCAACCGGCAACCCGGAATGCTGCCCGTATGGCCCAACACCTCAATGTTGAGCAGTTGCATTCCTGCTTCCATCTTCTCAATCGCGGTCGGTCCACACGCGGTGGTCACCTATAATGGTCGTTCATGTGGGCTCCGCAGTAGAGCTGCGCCTGCATCACATGGAAACCCTGGACTTGGAGGAGATATGGATGATGGTGAAAAAGGCTTAGGCGAGGGCTAGACTACACAGGCGCACTTTTGAACGCCGGTTTAGTTTCCAGGTGAATTGCGTTTTCAAACGCGTGCAAGCAATCTCCGCCCGCTATGGTCCCAATGCCTCTGATTCCCGAAGACATCCGCGAAACACACGAGATCCACGAGTGGCGCAGCGCCGCTGGCGGGATTTCGACCGCGCATCCGAACGGGTGGGCAGAACTTATCGGGGTGCCTGACGATAACTGCAAGCGGACGTGGGCGACCTATGCGAAGCACAGCGCTTCGCGATCGCCTGCTGCGGAGTAGCCAATGGCGAGCGTCGTTGGTTCCGCCCTAACGGAGCGAGAAGGCGTTATTGCCGCCGACACGATCTTCACGAAACAATTCCGCTGGCTCTTTCGAGAGCAAAAGGTTCTGGATTTCGGGGTCGATGCCGAAGTCGAGATTACTGAAGACGATATGCCCACTGGCAAACTTATCGCGCTTCAAATCAAGAGCGGCACCTCGTTCTTCAAGCGGGAAATCCAAGAAGGGTACGTGTTTTACGGAGAAATGCGCCACCTAAAATATTGGACGAACCACGTCCTACCCATGTTTCTCATTCTCCATAACCCGGAAACCGGCGTTACCCTTTACCAGCGAATTGAAGAGCGCCTTTGCAAGGTAACAGATAAAGGGTGGAGCATTGTCGTTCCTCGCGACAACGCGCTCAATGCCAGCGCCGCAGGGGACCTTGCAGCTGGCCCCGACCTAGACGAAGAGGGCCAGCTGCGTCTCCGCTTCAGCCTGGACGCGCCCCTGATGGAGCGCTTTGTTGGCGCCGATGCCAAGATGGTCTGGGAATACTGGTTCAATAAAAGCCTGAGCCTCCGCAACGCCCGCTTCATCTTTGAGGACGAAGAGCCGATAAAAGTGGGAGGCTGGTATCCTACGGATGACATCGGCCTCGCCATGCAGAATCTATTCCCATGGCTCACCTATGAATACGAGGACGATTCCACCAAATGGGATGTTTCCGGCGAAGCTGACATCTTTACCCTCCTGGTTTCTTTGAGGCCGGAAGCTAAGGCCTATCTGGAAGCCGAAAGATTCTTTCGAGAGGGCATTACCGACGAAACGCCCGACCAGCCCATCCGCGACGATGAGGAGGATGATGGTTGGATTTACCGCATTCGCGACGACGACTGACTATCCCTTTTTCACCTGCTCAAAAAATTTGCGCATTACGTCGGCGGGAGTTTGCGGAAGCTCCATTCGGCTTTTGACAGTGGCTTTCGTCACAAGGATTTCCATTTGAGGCGTCTCGGCGGGGGGGCCATTCCAATAGCGTGCTGCAGTGGCGTCTTCCAGTGGCTTACCCTCCTTCACGGCATCTTTAAGCACTGTGTAGTATCGCAGGTCGCCAGCGTGAATGAAATCCGCTTCATCGTATTCCATTGTGTAGAGATATTTTCTCGGGGCAGAAGTTTTGCCACGTAACTCCCAAAGGTATTTTGCCACCCGCAAGTCCTGCCACAGATACAGCGCGCCCTTTCTCAGAGCCTCACCCTCCTCGTGTGCAGCTCTTAGAAACAGCTCGGCCTTTTTCTCGATTTCGGTCAAACCGTCCATGTTATCGCGGCCAGACACAACGATCCGGCCATCTTCATAGTCCTCGTTTGAATAATGATACCCGATCGGCACGTACAACACCCCCCTGCGCCCGATAGAAAATGCAGGTCGGGCTTATGGTAACGGAGCTTTCTGGCGTTCGTAAGCGTCTGCGGGCACATTTCCCCGCTTAACTTCGCCTAAGTCGGCATTCTCTTGCCAGTGATCCTGAAGCTGCCAGGCCGGCCCCTAGGCTGCCGAGCAACAATGCGCCGCCCGTTGGCCGTTTAGCGCCGTTCGCTTCTGCCCAAAAGCTGCGGTCGGTTCATCTCGCTCGTAACCACGTCCGTGAATGTGTACGAATGGGGCAGGTCGGACTCAGCCGTCCGCCGGGATTCCGGCTAAATTCTAGCGGATTGCAAGGAGGCGCCCGTTGATAGAAGGAGCTATCTACGTCGACGATTCCGGAAATCCTGGTGTCGATTCGGGGTCGGAATTCCTGCCCTCCTCGCGAAAATCCTGGACCGCCGTGATCGTGCCGTCGGCGATCGCCGGCGTCGTTCAGGGCGCCATGGATATCTTCCTGACGGGCGTACGGGAAGAGTTTGGCGCCGAGGAATTGCACTTCACCAATATCTACAGCGGCGAGGGGCCGTGGAAGTCGGTCAACCCCCATAGGCGCGCGGAGATGATCGGCATCATGGCAGATCTCATGGATCGGCTCAGCCTCCCCATCGTGCACCAGACTGTCAGCGACTTTACACTTCTTGATCATCCGGATCTTGTGCGCTCCCTTGAAGGCAAGCGCGTCGGCGGCTGGAATCTAGAAGACATCTCCCACTTCGGACTCTTGCTGCTTTGCTCCCAGGTTTCGATGCAAATCCGCACCATGAAGGACGATAGCCCCCAGGCCTTCGAACTTCCTCTCCCCCTCTACGTCGACGAGGGGGTCATGACTGCGGGCCGCGATCGCAAGTTGCCAAACTGGTCGGACGTAATCGAGGGGCCGCAGGCGTGCTTCCGCAGATCTGCAGATGTCCCAGGTATACAGCTGGCCGACTTCGCTGCCTTCATCCTCACCCGGTCGCAATGGATCGCGGTCAATAGGAACCCGGGGCCAATGTTCGGCAGGGCCGATGAGCTAATTCTCCGCGCCGCAGCGAGACTTAACATCCTGAATCTGCCAATGCGTTGGGCGACGCCGGGTGAGCTTGAACGAGGGAACTATGAGGACTGGCTTTCGGCCGATAGGGTTGCGAAGGGTCTCCCGCCACGGCCTCTCGACGGCAAGTGAATGCACCTGACTGGCATCTGCTAGCCTCCGATCCGACGGACTGTGGCGAGCGAAAACGGAACAAAGAGGCGTTGAACCGCCTTCGGCGAGGATGGGGGTGGCACGGACAAGGATAGACGCGGCGGGCGCACAAGCGAAGCGGGAGCCGCACGCTTCTCCGATCCGTCGCGCCGGGGATCTTCGCCGTGTGTGCCGAAAACTCTGGCAGCGGGTTCGGCCGAGCGAATGTGAGATAGAGTACGTCCGCTGCAAGGGGGCACGCAACGTTGAAAGGCTAGCTGAAAATTGGAGTATCCCAATCGATTTCTGAGAAAACTCGGTTTGCGATGAAGTTCATGAGGGCGATACCGGCCGGCAAGAATCGTGCTGTTCGATCATAGGTGAAAGGTGCAGGCATCTGGTGCTTGTTGCCGTGAGCGGCGTTGTTGCGGAGTTGAGCGTAGCTACGCGAGAGGAGCCAGTCCCAAGATGCTATTGGCTCGTTGTCGCAATCCCAACCAAGGCGACCGTCGTGCTTTATGACGAGGTATTGCGGCGCCGTTTGAGCGAAAATCTCGAAACCGGAACTGGCAAAGTCGAACGAGTGAAAAGGGAAATTTGCTTCGACGCGTTGCGCCACTCGTGTCCAATTGACGCCGGTGATGACGATGAGCCCACCAACGGCGTTTGTATGGGCTAACGATGTGTCTCGATTGACTAAGAAGAACTCAAACTTCGAGGCCTTCAACATGAAGTCGGCAATGTCTTTCTCTTCCATCGCAATCTCCCTTGACTAGAAAGCCTCATTGTAACCGAGCCCTGCAAGCGTGCCGAACTAGATCAACGCGCCAGGCGCACCGCCGGACATCATCGAAGAGAGTGGCCCAGCATCATGGTCGCCGAGCGCGTCGGCCCATACTAGGTCAGTTTTCAGAAGGGGATACGCTCGTCCTGGCGGAAGGAACTGAGACCCGATGCCATAGCGGGCCTGCGACGTTTGTCCGGCTTCAGGGCTGTTGTTTGTGGGTTGCGGAGGGCAGCTTTCAGTTCCAGCTTGATGAAAGCTACCAACCGTCGTTAAGGCCGATCCACTTCAATTCCTACCGATCGCAATCGTGCCGCTGCGGCATCCAACACCGAGTCGTCAAACCTTTCAGGATGTCGCAGGGCGACCGCTTCGAAAGTCAGCTCGGCCATTTGGCGTTCGATGAGCATGAAGAAACCCTCCGATGGTTTCGCGCCAAGGATCAGATTCTTGATGGTCTCTAACTCGCCCACTCGGGCGATCTTTGGACGTGTTCGCCCCAACCGTGTCGTCCTTTCGCGTTCGCCCGTAAGGGTGCCTTCCAACGCGTGGATGCTTCGCCATACATCATGCTCAAATGAGCCCGGCTTTTCCGATGGAAGGATTTCATAGAGACGCAAATCAGCTGCGCGGGCAACAGCCTGCTCACCTTTTCGACGGGCATTTGCGGCGATTTGCCTGAGGCTCTTCGGATCAACGCACCCCTCTATCATCTTCATGGCGCGTGCGGCGGCAATATGGGTCATGGTCTTGCTTTCTGCTCATGCGACGGGGAGAGATTGAACAAACCGGGCCAATCTGTCGGCTTCCCGGTCTGTCAGATCGTCGGGCAGATCGATTCTAATCTGAAGGCCGGGGCGGAGATGGAAGCTGTGTTGGAGCATACCCGCCTCATTCGCAGGAGCCTCGGCCAACTGATCCGGGTTTTCCAGGAGATCGATAGCAGTAGCGATCCGCTCAACATGCTGAGTGCCAACGTTTGCATTCCTGTTCATCAGATTATGCAAGAATGTTCCACTGAAACCAAGTTTGCCACCCAAAGCGGCATAAGCCATCCCGGTCCTTTGTTTGACCGCCACAAGGCGTTGGATCGTTTGCGGCGTCAGCGGTCCATTGGGGAATTGCTGGTATTTGGTAGGGTCGAAAGTAGCCATTTGGTTGTCCCGTAGCCCGGCTCATCCAAGTGTGAAAGGCGGTATAAGCGTTATATAAACTTTTGTCAACTATTGATCAATGATAATCAGTGATGCGTTCAATCGTATTAGACTGGAACGGCGTGCAGATCGCCAGAGGGTCGCGGATGTCTGCTATTGGGCGAATGAATTGCCAAGGCGAACAGCGGCAAGTGAGGTCGTCACCGCTGGTTGGCATCTTGATCCCGAAAACGGACGAGCTGCTTACGGCCCCCAAGTAGACGTCAGATCATGCGGTTTGTCAGGTGGCTGAAAAGGTCTTGAGCGATCGGGGATACCCCAAGGTTAGCGGCGACGCACACTGAGAGATGTCGGCAAGCCCAGGCGTCCAGGAGCGGCGTAATCGAAATTGGAAACGTTCGTTTGCGCCTTCTGGCTACCGTCTCCGGTACAATTGCGACGCCAACACCAGCACTTGCCGCCAAACATATCGATTCGAACGTACGCAGCCTGATCCGGTATCGGAGTTTTACGCCGAGCCTGTCAGCTTGAGCGTCGATATGGTCCTGTAACGCGCCACCTTCCAATCCCACGAAATATTCTTCGGCGAGGCCGGATAACCGGACTTCTCTTTGAGCCGCGAGCGCGTGCGTCTGAGCCGACACTACTACGAGCTTGCTCACCGCGAAGGGTCTAAGAAGCAGTTCCTCGTTGGCGGCTGCGTCCGACAATATGCCGATGTCGGCAAACCCGGCAGCTATGCTTCGGGCGATCTCATGACTTTGGCGCTCCCGAAGATCAACATCGACTTGCGGATGGGCGGCAAGCCACGGCGACAGTCGTGTTGGAAGAACTTCCACGATGGCCGCTGTGTTGGCAACAACACGGATGCTCGCCCGTATCCCCTTCGCGTGGCGCCCTAGTTCTCCCCGCATGAGAGCGACTTGATGAAGAATTTCGCGGGCATGATGGGAAAGTGCCTCACCCGCCTCCGTCAGTGCCACACCCCGGCGCCCCCTTTCCAGTAGTCGAACTTGCCCGGTTGCCTCCATCTCCCGCAATCGATCACTGGCCGCTGCAAGGGAGAGTCCGATGTCAGCGGCGCCGTGGGTGATACTGCCAGCATCAGCGACGGCAAGGAAAAGACGTAGGTCGGTGAAATCGAAGCGCATCTTCGGAAGTTACAACCGATTCAGCCTTCGGTCTAGGCGAAGGCTGAATACGGGAGTGCCGCATTGTGGATGATGTCGTAGAGCCTATGAGGAGGTCATGAACTACCTCCTTCTGCTAGTCACTGTCGCAGTTGCATTCTTTGCCGCCGGCACCGTTAAAGGTGTGACCGGCATGGGCCTCCCGACCGTCGCGATGGGTATTCTCGGCGGGCTGCTGTCACCGCTTGCGGCAACATCGTTGCTCATCATTCCGTCGTTCGTGACGAACGTCTGGCAACTGCTTGCTGGCCCGAGCTTTAGGAGCATCCTGCGGCGGCTTTGGACCATGATGGTAGGAATCTTCGCCGGGACACTGGCCAGTACGTCTATGTTGACAGGCGATGATACTAACTTGAGCACCTTCATGCTCGGCCTCGCGCTGAGCGTGTACGCGGTCTACACCTTGCTTGCAAAGCCCTACCACATCAGCCCACGGCATGAATGCTGGCTCTCGCCTGCCATCGGGTTGATGACCGGCCTCATTGCGGGTGCAACAGGCGTGTTCACCATTCCGGCCGTGCCCTATGTCCAGGCGCTCAGTTTCGAAAGGGATGATCTCGTCCAGGCACTCGGCCTTTCCTTTACGGTTTCTACCATAGCACTTGCCATTGGGCTCGCATCACGAGGGGCATTCCAGATCGACAGACTGTCGCTTTCGGCTCTCGCCATCTTTCCTGCGTTGGTCGGGATGTGGGCAGGGCAGTACATCCGACGGGCGGTCAGTCCCGCTACATTCAAACGCTGCTTTCTGATTGCTCTTGGCCTACTCGGCGCAGAGATGATGCTGCGCAGTACTTGGTAGTCCTGTCCCTCTGGCATCGACGCTTTTGGCGCAAAGCGCCGCATGGGCCGTGTCTGTTCCAGTCTGACGTGTTGGGTCTGCCCTGCTGCGGGAACGGGATGAATCATCCGCATTTTGATCCTTTTGGGCATCATCTTGAGCTTATCTAGGCTCGAAATTAATACCATCTCAGTCGATGATGGAGACCACAATCGCTTTGCAGGAGAGACTACCGTGCCGAGAATCGCAGCTCTGAAGCCCGCCGAAGTGCCGGCCGATTCGAAACTGACCCTCGATGCCTTCACCAGGAATCTCGGGTTCACTCCAAATATGATGGCGACCTTTGCGGCAAGCCCAATCGCGTTCAACGCGTGGGCTACCCTGCGCACCTCCTTGAGCAAGGCGCTCGACCTGAAGACACGTGAAAGCATCAGCCTCGCTGTCTCCGAAGTGAATGGCTGCAACTACTGCCTGGCAGTTCATACCTTTGGCGCCGGGCACGCGAAGATGTCGGCCGATGAAATCATTTTCGCCCGCAAGGGTCATGCCAACGACCCGAAGCGGGACGCCGCCGTCCAATTTGCACGCAAAGTCATCGAGGCCCGAGGGCAGGTCGGTGACGTTGATGTAAAAGCCGTCCGCGACGCCGGCTACACGGATGCGAACATCATCGAGATCGTCACGCTGGTGGCCATGTACTCTCTGACGAACTTCTTCAACAACGTGTTCGATCCCGAGAAAGACTTTCCCGCCGTTCCGCAGGCAGGCTCGATCTGAGCTCTGTCCGGTCGGAAGTCTTCGCAGACCGAAATTCCGCAAGATGACGAAATATCACACAGGGAGTTGGACGATGAAAGCAATCGTTGTGACGGAGCAGGCGGCGGGAACCGCCGGGATGAAGCTGGTGGAGCGGCCCGAACCACAGGCGGCAATAAACGACGTCGTCGTTCAGATTCATGCGTCAGGATTCGTCCCGACCGAACTGGACTGGCCTTCGACCTGGGCCGATCGCCGCGGCCTTGATCGGACACCGTCGATCCTCGGGCACGAATTGGCCGGAGTGATCACCGCCCTCGGCTATGGCACGACGGGACTGTCGGTAGGGCAGCGCGTGTTCGGCCTCGCCGACTGGCATCGCGACGGCACGCTCGCGGAATATATTGCCATGGAGGCGCGCAATCTCGCGCCATTGCCCGGCGATGTCGACTTCACGGTGGGCGCGAGCCTGCCGATCTCTGGCCTGACCGCATGGCAGGGACTGTTCCAGCACGGCCGCCTCCAGGCGGGCCAGAGCGTGCTTGCGCATGGCGCCGCCGGCGCGGTCGGGTCGATGGTGACGCAACTCGCACGAGAGGCCGGCGCCTATGTCATTGGCACCGGACGTGCCGCCGACCGTCAGAAGGCGCTCGACTTCGGCGCAAATGAATTTGTCGACCTCGAGAACGACGCTCTGAAAGACGTCGGTGGCGTCGATCTGGTGTTCGATGTCATCGGCGGCGACATTCAGAAGCAGTCTGCAGCCCTCATTCGAGCCGGAGGTACTCTCGTGACCGTGGTTGGACCGGCCGAGGCTCGACCCGCCGATGGTCTGGCCGTGGACTTCGTCGTTGAGGCGGATCGCGCCCAACTGGGCGAGATCGTCCAGCGGGTGCGGGACGGACGACTGCGGACGAACATCGGTAAGGTCTCGTCGCTCGACGATGCCGTTGCCACCTTCAACTCGACCGAGCGACGCGCGGGAAAGACGGTCATCCGCGTTCGGCCATGAGAGCTTGGGGAGGGCGAGCGGTTCTGCCCCCCCGCGGATCATCATGGACCGTGGCGATTGTCTTGGCACGCATCCAGGCGAGATATTCGATCAAGCAAACAAGCACATAGGAGTCACCAATGTCGTTTCGATTCATCACCAAGTCTATGCATGCCTACCTCATCGATTATCCCGTCGCTGTCGTCTTGATCGCAGCACCGTTCGTGCTGAAGCTAGGCCAGAGCGGACCGATCGTACTGTGGCTTTCGGTTGTTGTCGGTGCCGCGGCGCTACTCTTGGCCGCCCTGACTGACCATCCCACCGGGCTCTTTCGTATCATTCCCTACTGGCTGCATCTTTGGGTCGACCGGGCCGTTGGCGTGGTGTTTGTCATCGCACCGTTTGCCTTCAAGTTCGCTGGGCTCGATGCCTGGTACTACTGGGTCCTCGCTGCCGCTGTCCTACTCACGACCTCGGTCTTTAACGCGCCAGAGGAACCAGCCCCGACGCATTTGGCATCGGACAGGCATACGGCGGCTTGAGGGCGACGTCTGTCACAGCGCTATTCTTCGCCGCAATAAAAACCATACGCACCGGCTATTGGAAGATTTCGTTCCCCGCTGCGATCGATGGTTATCGCTGCCGCAGATCTTATCGAGTGACGCTCAGCGTAACCTGGAACGGATGTTGCTCAATTGTGTGAACCAGAAACGCACGGCTCGACGCGAAACGTGCCACCAGTGATCAACGAGGCTCGCCGGGGCGAAATGCGCCAGCTGGCTTTCATATCCGCAACGGTGTCCCTGGTGACCTCGTTTGCCGCGGCGGCCGCTCCGATCCCCCTGTACTAGCGAGCGACGTACGGGCCGGATCAAACCATTTCAAGCGAGTTATCATGACTGAGATCACCACCGATATGGAGGCAATCATCAAGCAGGCGATGCTGTCCTTCGTCGCCACGACCAATGAGGACGGAACGCCAAGTCTTTCGCCGAAGGCATCACTAACCGTGCGCGATGGTCACTTTACTTCGCCGATATCGCTTCGCCTCGGACGATCCTGAACCTGAAGCGCAATCCGGCCGTCGAAATCAATGTGGTCGACGTATTCCAGCGGCGCGGATACCGGTTCACGGGTCGTGCCGTGATTTTGCCGCCGGGAAATGACGAGTTTTCCATGATCGCCGACTGGGTCCGCGCGACGAACGGCTCGGAATATCCTGTCGATCATGTCGTCAGAATTGAGCCCACTTCAATTTCACCGCTTCTTTCGCCCGCTCATGTCTTTGCCGACCCGCCTCGGAGCCAGGAGGAAATCAAGGACACATATCGTCAGAAATACCCAGTGACCTCGCGGCTCTGCAAACCACAGGGAACCACATAAGGCTCGGGAGCATCGTATGGGCATCAGTCGAGATCGGCACCGCCGATCACAGCGATTTCGATGGATGGCTGCCGCTTTGGAACGGCTGCCAGTGATTCTAGGAGGCGCGACAGCGGCGACATGCGCGCGCTTCCTCGACTCGAGCGTGCCGATCCATGGGGCGATCGCGACGGTGGACGGGCATGCGTTCAGCCTGGCGCATTGGATCTATCATCGATCCACCTGGACGACTGACGATTATTGGGATCTGCAAGACTTGCTCGTCGTGGATGATGCGCGTGGGAGCGGGCTCGGTCGCGCACTCATCGAGCATGTAACAGCGGACGCCATGCGGCAGGGCGCCCCCCGAGTTTATAGGCCGACGCACGAATCCAACCAGAACGCCATCTACCTCTATGACCGCGTCGCTGAGCGCTCGCGTTTCGTCCAATATCGAAAGCTTCTATCTTGACTTGCTTCCACCGGGCGCGCGCGGCGCAGTGCGATATATGGCGGGTCAGCGATTTAATATCTCGAGGTGTTATGTCCCAAGTCGACTGGTTAAGCCATCTCTTGCAAATCATCACCGTGACCGGTCAGCTCGAGGTCCGCTGCGCCTACGGTGCGCCGTGGCGTGTTGCCTGGAGCAAGGCTGCCGCGAACGAAATTCCCTACCACGTCATTGTCAAGGGCCGGGCCATTCTCGAGGATCCGGAGACGAGAGCGGCAAGGGAGCTGGTGAGCGGAGATATAGTGCTGCTACCTCACGGCGCGGCGCATGTACTGCACGACGGTAGCGGGCAAACACCAATCCCTACCCAGCAACGCCGGGGGTCAGCCGGATGGATGCTGAGTGAGAATGATGGCCAGGGCGAGCAACTGGATCTGCTGTGTGGGCGATTTTTTATCGCGCCACCCCATGATCGACTGATCCGCAACTACCTGCCCGCTAATCTGGTGACACGCGCTGTGGACAGCCATGGAGAAGAGGGCATGGGGTCCGCATCCAACCAACTTGCCGGTCTTGTCGGGCTGATGCGGATGGAGTCCGCCGGTGACAGGGCGGGAGGGCGCGCCATTCTCAACGCGCTTTCTTCGGCCCTGTTCACACTGGTCCTGCGCGCGGCGAGCCAATCCGGGAAAGCTCCCGAAGGCTTGCTGGCCTTGGCCGGCAATCCACGACTTGCTCCAGCCATTTCCGCAATGTTCGCCGATGCGGCACGGCCTTGGAAACTGCCCGATCTGGCCGATTTGTGCGGGATGTCGCGCGCTACATTCATGCGCCAGTTTCAGGACAGGCTGGGTCGCTCCGCCCTCGATTTGTTGACCGATCTCCGCATGAGTCTGGCCGCCAACGAGTTGAAGAAGCCAGCGATCAGCACCGAGGCCGTGGCCGAGACCGTTGGGTATCAATCCGTTTCGGCATTCCGGCGTGTCTTCGCCGAAAGGATGGGGATGACGCCGGGGGAGTGGCGGCGACTGGCGCACAAGGCCGAGTAAGACGCGCGGATCCGGAATGCGTAGTTTGATCCTTTCGCGCATCATACTGAGCTAAATCAGCCTCGAAATAATCACTCGTCCTAGTAAATTGCGCTCCGTAATCACTTGATAAGGGAGCCATCCAATGAACTGCATCGCCACCACCGGACCCGCAACCCGCGCAGCCGTCAAGATCTTCGGGGAGACCGGGAAGAGCGAAAACGCTTTCGCGACGAACGCCGTCATCGAAACGATCCTGAGCCGCAGTGCCGCCAAGTACTACGACCCTGCTGCCACCCTGAGCGACGACCAGATCCGCGACCTGGTGCGTATCGGCACGTCCGCGCCAACCTCCTTCCACCTGCAGAACTGGCGGTTCATCGCCGTGCGCTCGCCGGAAGCCAAGGCACGGCTGCGTCCGATCGCCTGGAATCAGCCCGCGATCAGCGACGCGGCCGTTACCTTCATCATCATCGGCAGGCTGGCCGATGCCAGCACCGTCCCCGACCGCCTGGCGCCGGTGGTGGAAGCCGGCATCATGCCGGCGCACCTGGTGCCTGATTGGGAAATCCCCGCTCGCGGTCTGTATGACGATCAACCGCAGCGCCGGCGCGACGAAGCCGTGCGCTCCGCGACCTTTGGCGCCGCGGCGATCATCTACGCGGCCCGTTCGCTGGGCCTGGGTTCGACGCCGATGATCGGTTTCGACTCCGAGGCGGTGCACCGCGAGTTCGGCCTGGCCGAAGACGAAGTGCCGGTCATGCTTTTGACCGTTGGGCCGGAGCGAGCTGGCAACTGGCCGCAGAAGCCCCGCATGCCGGTGGCTGATGTCCTGGACTTTGCATAATCCCTAATCAACTCAAGATCTTGTGGAGACTACGATGGCAAGAACTGCCGTTCTCAAGCCGGAACAGGTGCCGGCCGAATCGAAACCAACTCTCGATGCGTTCACCAGGAGTATCGGTTTCACACCTAATATGATGGCGGCCTTCGCACAGAGCCCGATCGCGTTCAACGCGTGGGCCACTCTGCTCGGCTCCCTGAGCAAAGCACTCGACGTGAAGACGCGTGACAGTATCGGCCTCGCGGTCTCCGAAGTGAACGGTTGCAACTATTGCCTCACGGTTCACAGCTTCACGGCCGAACACATGGCCAAGCTACCGGCCGATGACATCATTCTGGCCCGAAAGGGTCATGCCAATGACGCGAAACGCGACGCCGCCGTCCAGTTCGCCCGCAAGGTCATCGAGACCCGCGGCCACGTCAACGACGCTGATCTGAAAGCCGTCCGCGATGCTAGCTACACCGATGCGAACATCATCGAGATCGTCGCGCTTGTGGCCATGTACTCGCTGACGAACTTCTTCAACAACGTGTTCGATCACGAGAAGGACTTTCCTGCCATCGCGCCGGCCGGTTCGATCTGAGCTCGGTTCTGTCGCAGTCTCGTAAAGCATAGGAACAATCACATGAATATCCTCCATATTGATGTCAGTCCGCGACAAGAATCGCATAGCCGCCAGCTTTCGGCGGCGATCGTGGAAAGGCTCCTCGAGGTTGCGCCCGGGGCGAGCATCACTTGGCGCGATTTGGGGGGCGATCCGTTGCCTCACGCCGCGTCTGACTACGCGGTTGCGCTGTCGTCGCCTGCTACCTTGGCGGCTCCGCCGAAGGGCGCTCTGGATCGTTCCGAGGCGCTTATCCAGGAAGTCGAAGCGGCCGATGTGATCGTCATCGGAACGCCCATGCACAACTTCACCATTCCCTCGGTCCTCAAAGCGTGGATCGACCAGATCCTGCGCGTCGGTCGCACGATGAAGTCGACGCCCGCCGGGAAGGTTGGAATGCTTCGGGACCGTCCGGTGTTTATCGGCGTCACTTCCGGTGCTGTCTTTTCCGGCGAGCGAGCAAATCAGCCCGATTTTCTCACGCCGTATCTGTCGCTGGCATTTGGCTCCATTGGGCTAAAAACCCTGCAATTTCTCTCGGTACAGGCCACCGGGTCCATGGACCCGGAGCACGCCCTATTGGCGAGGGAGAAGGCCTTGGCGGCGATCGATCTGACGATCGCGCGAGAGCTTCGAGGCGTCGATGGTTGGCCTGCGGTGCTCTCAGGCACCGGTAGACCGCATCGCGACGCTGGGAAGCGTCGCGATGCGAGCGTTCTGAGAGACGCGCCGCAAGCTCTTGGCACGCCCGCATCATAACCCCCTCCGGCCTCCGCCGGACCGTGAACACGAGGTCTTTCTGATGATTTTGCGTACTAATACGCTTCCCCAAATCGGCGAAAGGATCACCGACAGATCAGCACCACCCGATGACGGCGCCGTCCGCCAATGGATCGGACCAGAGGCGTTCGAGCGTTGGGCCGAGCTGCGGAACTGGATCGATGAATCCTACCCCGGAGTTTTTACGCCGGACTGGCTCTACGGTGGCAAGAACCGCGGTTGGTCCTTGCGCTACAAGAAGACCAAGGCCCTCTGTACCTTGTTGCCGGAATACCGGCGGCTTTCCGCTGTGGTGGTCATGGGTGGAGCAGAACGAGAGAAGTTTGAGAAGCGGCGTCATGTCTGGCGTCCGCAAATGGTCAAGCTCTACGACGAAGCCAAAACATACATCGACGGAAAATGGCTGACGATTGCCATTTCATCGGCAGATGATCTGCATGACGTGACGGAGCTTCTCACTATGAAGCGCCAGCCAAAGCCGCGCGGTTGAAGGTAACAAAAATCCTGGGTTCGCGGCGCGATGGCTCCGAGGAACCCGGGCAGCGGTCTCGTCGACATCACACAGCAATTAAGTACCAAGGTCGTCCTGGAGGCGCCGAGCCACAGTTTGATTGCGAGAAAGATCGAAAGCGGCGCAGGGCGGCGCACGTCCTTTGGATTGCCGGTTCCTTGCCGAACGTCCACCGAAGTCCGCCATCAACTCGGGCGCATAGGCATTGGCCGCTTCGATCTCCTGGTGTCCTGCAAGGGCAGGTCCTTCACAAGCCGGCGTTGGTTCTAGGATGCTGTGCGCTTTCGACGGCTCCGTAAGAAATCCATGATGTCGTGCGCGTTCATCGGCCGGCTCAGCGCATAACCTTGCAAGATATCGCAGCCCAAGTTCTTGAGGATCTCGGCTTGCTGCATCGTCTCGACACCTTCGGCAATGACTTCCACCCCTAAGGACCTGCCGATCTGCACGATTGATTGTACGACTTGCCGCTGCTGAGGCGACTCGCCGATCGGACGAACCAGCTGGCGTGCGATTTTCAGCCGTCGCGGCTGAAGTTCCAGCAGGCCGACGATCGAGGCGTGGCCGGTGCCGAAATCGTCAATTTCTATATCGATTCCGAGTTCCTTGATCTGATTGACGTTCCAGACCACAAGCTCATCATTGTCGTCGAGGAAGATCGATTCCAGAAGCTCGAACGAAACGGTCCCAGGTTTTATTGAGAGTGACCCCAAGCTGTTGATCAAGTCCTCGTCCTGCAACCGTGTGGCAGAGACGTTCACCGAAACCCGCGGCACCGACAGCCCGGCTCTCTGCCAGTGATCAAAGTCGTGAAGCGTTTGTTCGAGCACCAGCCGGTCAATAATCGAGACGACATTCAACTCTTCTGCAATTTTCAGGAACCCGGCTGGCGTCTGAAGTCCCTCGGCCGGATGGTTCCAGCGCGCGAGCGCCTCAACGCCGGCAACCTCCAGCGTTTTCGCGTCGAACTGCAGCTGGTAGTGGGGAACAAACTCGTTTCGTTCCAACCCTGCGAGGATCTCATCGGCGACCCGTTTTGTCCGAACGATCTCAGACTGGAGATCTTGGGTGAAGAACTCATATCGATTGCGTCCCCGGCGCTTGGCCCGGTAGAGCGCTATGTCCGCGTTGACCATCAGGCGTGGGCCGTCGACGGGACCGTCGGCATCGACCGCGATGCCGATGCTGACCCCGATACGACATTGGTGGTCTTTATAGGGCACCGGCTGTCGCAATCTCTGTAGAATGCGATCGGCCAGCTGGCTGAGTTGGTCAGTTGAGATATCGCGGGTGCACAGTACGACAAACTCATCGCCTCCCACGCGGGCAACGAAATCTGCTGACCCAACAGTTGATATCAGCACATTCGCGGTATGGATTAGCACGGCGTCGCCGACCGAATGTCCAAGTGTGTCATTGATTTGTTTGAAACGATCGAGATCAAGATGCAGAAGTGCGGCGCCGCCGGCAGCGGTTGAATCTGCGACAGCATGCCTTTCCAGCATAGTGTCGAGGTAGCGGCGATTCGGAAGACCAGTCAGCATATCGTGAAGTGCGGTATGCTCATTGCGCGCTGTCGCCGCCTCTAGCTCAGCATTCCTCGTTTCCGCGAGGTTTTTTGCTTGCTCCAACTCCCGGGTCAGGGCCACATCCGCCGTCACGTCCCATTCCGCTCCGACCATTTTGTGATTGGTATCATCCCTGTAACTTTTGGCACGCGCGCGAAGATGTCGAACAACTCCATTGGGAAGCACTACACGATATTCCGATGAGTATAGGCCGGTCGCAATCCCTTGTGCGAAATCCCGCTTGGCGTGCTCAAGATCGTCAGCGTGGATCGACCTCGACCACTCTTCGAAGGTCCTCGGTTCGCCATCCGCCGGCTTTCCATAGATTTCGTTCAGGCGGTCGTCCCAGGATATGATGTCGGAGTCGAGATCCTGCTCCCACACACCAATTTGTGATGCGTCAAGCGCAAGCTCCAGCCTTTCGGAGAGCTGTGCAAGCCGTCGTTCGCTGCGCCGTAGATCAGCATAGTGCTTATGCCGTTGCTCGAGAAGCCGCCCTGCAATGACGATTGGAACCAGTACCAGAGCGCCGCCGATGAGCATTGCAAGTCGTAAAATCCAGGCGCTGCGGGGCGCCGCATTCCAACCACCTTTGGGTATAGCGGCAATCTGCCAGGATCCTGTTGGCAATCGTACCTCGGCCGTGACGGGATTGCTTTCCATCACGTGCGCGGGACCGTAAAATCGCGCGCCGCTTTGGCCGAGAGCGTCCTTGCCCGTCAGCGCGATCTCGATCGGCAGTTTCTTGTCTAAAAGACCGCTGTCCTCGTACAGCCTCTGAATATCGATCACGGCAGCCACTATGCCCCAGAACGTCTCGGTAGGGCGGTCACGGTCAAGGAAGACAGGAAATCGCCCGATAAATGCCTGACCTCCTTGTTTGAGTTCTACCGGTCCGGCCAACACCATTTGTTTGGTATTGCGTGCCCGAAGTACTGCCTCACGCTGCTCTTCATCCTTGCGAAAGTCCAGTCCAACAGCCTTTTCATTGCCTTCCATCGGATACATCAATGAGATGACCAGACCAGGGGCGGCGGCGATGTTTCTGACGTGCGTCTTCTCGCGAAAGAGGCTCTCTGCCAGCTTGGCAAAGCGGGCTTGGCTCATGTTCGGTTCGGTTACGATCGTTGCGACCAAACCACGCGCCAGTTGAAGGTCTCCATTGACGTTGCCCTCGATATTGGCGCGGATGAGGTTCATCTCCTTCGCGACGTCAACGCGCAATGCCTGATCGGCGACGATGCTGTTTTGATGGTCGGCAAAAATTCCAGCGATCAACAACACCACAAGGGCAATCACTGCCGGAAGACTGGTCCAGGTCAGCAAGGCTTGGAAGCGCTGATGAATAGCATTTGCCAACGTGGAGTCTCGGTCAGAGCAACTTCCTATTGGCGCAGCATACTGGAGCACACTTAATCGAATCTTGGTGCTTCTAGTCAATATTTAGAAAGGCATATAAGAGCGAGATCACATGGCAGTCCCGACGGCCTTCAGTGTCTCCAACAGCCTCTGACGTGCGTCGCAGATGTCGGGCAGCGCAGCCGACCCGTCGGCGAGCGCGGGAGCGATCCGGATCGACGCCATGCCGGGGCTTCGCGCTCGCTCGCCGATCCGAGCAAAGCGCCGCCGGTCTATGTCGAGCTGCAGCCGGTGATCTTACAATGATTGCCCGACCTTTCTCCCGGCCTTCGCCAGTTGGATCGACGCGGCGCGCCAGGAGGTGAAAGACTTCGTGGCCGCTGTCGCAGTTCGGTGGCAAAAAGCTGCCCGCCGGCTTGCGGCCCCAAAACGTACCCGTCAGCAATGCGCCTTTATCGGCCGTAGCGACCAGTTTCTCCGCGTCCCAAAAGCAGACATCGTCTGGTGCCCACTAACGAGGTATTGCCTCCGGCGCCACCAAATATCGGAATCGATGGCACTATGGCCTATGACATATGAGATTTTTCTAATATGATTTTAGTCGGGAGGGACCAAATCGCCAATGCCAACAACTAGCGCACGCGGCGTCGTGTCGAGAAGTCTCGTCGAGCTGGGTATCTTTTCGACGGTGATGAACGCGCTCTTGCTGGTTTTGCCCCTCTACATGCTGCAGGTTTATGACCGGGTGTTACCAGCGTCCAATCTGGATACGCTGATCTACCTCTCATTGATTGCGCTATCTTCGCTCTTGCTTTTCGGCATCCTTGAAGTCGTTCGCGGGATGTACGCGAGCCGTCTTGCTGCCAGACTGGATGTCTCTTTCGGCGCAACGTGTTTTCTCGCTGCGATGAGCGGCCCTCGCGCTGGTTTGGGCGACGTACAGGCGCTGCGCGATTTAACGCTGCTTCGAAATTTCATCTCTTCTCGATCTATGTTCTTCCTCTTCGACCTTCCGTTCGGGCCGATTTTTGTGGGCCTGCTCTATTTCATCCACCCTCTGCTTTTCTTTGTGACTGTCGTCGGCGCGGTCTTGATGGTTTTCATCGCCTTGCTGAACCAGGCTGCGAGCTCGAGGCCGACGAAGGAGGCGGCAGAGGGCCTAACTGCCTCGATGAATTCCGCCCAGGCCTTCGCGCGCAATTTCGAGACCGTCCGAGCGCTTGGGATGGTGTCGCATACGGTGGAATTTTGGGGCAGCCGATTTTCCGGATCCGTGAGGGCTTCCGACAGAGTTGCCCGTGTCAACGCGTTTTACGGTGGCGTTTCCCGCACTGCGCGGTCGATCCTGCAAATCGCGATCTTAGGGGTCGGCGCCGTTCTGGTCCTGCGCAATGAGATGACCGCCGGAATGATTTTTGCGTCCTCGATGATCTCGGCCCGGGCGCTCCAGCCTCTTGATCAAATGATCGGAAGTTGGCGGCAGATCATCGACGCGAAACTTGCATGGAAGCGGTTGGGGACGATCCATTCAAACTCGAAGCCAAAGGAAACTGTCGCGCTGCCAACGCCCCAGGGCGCGCTGAGCGCTGATCAAGTTATATATTACCCGCCCGGTTCGCCCGACGGCTCAATGCCGCTGATAAAGCGCATAAGCTTTGATGTAGTTGCCGGAGAATCAGTTGCAATTGTCGGCCCAAGCCAGGCCGGGAAATCAACGCTCGCGCGCCTCATTGTTGGAGCCATAGAACCGCGTTCAGGCGCAATCCGCATCGACGGCGGAGACATCCGAAACTGGGACCCCGAGAAACTAGGCCGGCACGTGGGCTATCTTCCGCAAGACGTGGAGCTCTTTCCAGGCACAATTGGCCAGAATATTTCGCGCTTTGAGCCTGTGGCTCCGGACGAGAAATTGGTAGAAGCCGCACAACTGGCGCAGGTGCATGAGCTAATCCTTGGACACCGCGAGGGATACTCGACCGTGATCGGTCCAAGCGGCGTGCGTCTTTCGGGGGGTGAGCTTCAGCGGATTGGACTTGCACGCGCTTTTTACGGCGACCCTAAGGTTGTGATCCTCGACGAGCCTAATGCAAACCTCGACGCAAATGGCGAAGCCGCACTTGAGCGGGCCATCCTGCAGGCGCGTTCTCGAAAGACGACTGTCCTGGTTATAACTCATCGCCCTTCACTGGCATCCAAATGCGACCGGATGCTCGTGATGCGCAATGGCCAGATCGAGTTTTACGCGTCGACCAAAGACGTCCTGGCCCAGCTTGCCGAGCGAATGAACCAGCAGGCTCAACCAGCTAAGTCGTCGCAGCCGGTCGCCAACGAAAGCGTCGTTACTTTTCCGTCACCTTCCCGCACCGAAGTGAAGGCAGCCAATGACGGTTCCTAGTCAAACCCTCTCGGTGGTAGCCAGGACGTATCACTGGCAGAAGGAAGTCGATACCTGCACCGGTCGGGTGTCGGTGGTAGGGTTCATCAGCATGGCCGTCTTTCTGGCCGCATTCGGGTACTGGGCGGCCACCGCTCCAATAGGCGGGGCGACAATCGCTCCGGCTGTGGTTGCTGCTGCAGGCCAGAACGTCATGATCCAGCATCTCGACGGCGGGATCATCACCAGCATCCTGGTGCGAGAAGGTGATCGGGTCGCAAAAGGCCAGCCGCTGATCACACTCGATACCACCCTGGCACAAGCCCAACTCAACCGCGTGCTGAAGCAATGGATTGCTCAAAGGGCTGAAGTTGCGCGCCTTGATGCCGAGCGAGACGGGTCGAGAAAAATCGATCTGCCGAACGAGCTTCGGCCTTATTCAGAGGACCCGGGTTACAGCGGTTTCATCGAGGAGCAAAACAAGGAGTTCCAAGCCCGGTTTGCTCGCTATACCGCGGACCAGGAAATTCTGAAGCAGAGAGTTACTGCCCTCCAGGAAGCCATCGTCGGACTGCGAGCTCGCAAGGTGGCAGCCGAAAAACAGCTTGCCATTGTCAATGAGGAGACGGAGCGAAAAAAGGCTCTGCTCGACAAAGGGCTTACAAACCGTTCCGAATACACCGACCTCCTTCGCAGCACCGCAGATCTAGTGGGCCAGGCCGGATCGTTGGAAGCACAAATCGCCAGCTTCGTGTCTCAGAGTGAGGAAGCTCGGCAACAAATTGAACGGCTTACGACAGCCAGGGTCGAGGAGGCCGTCACTGAATTGAGCAAGGCCCGTTCGCAGGTCGCCGACCTGGAGGAACAGATCAACGCTGCGCGGTCAGTTCTAGAGCGAACGACCATTCGAACTCCAGTCGACGGGATCGTCGTCCGTTCCCTCTACAATTCGGTAGGAAGCGTCATCCGGGCGGGCGAATCCGCAATGGAACTCCTCCCGACGATGGATCAGTTCATCATTGAAGCCAAGATCAAACCTGACGACATCGACTCCATTCGGGTTGGTCAGGAGGCGAGTATGATGTTCACGGCGCTCAACGCTCGAACGACACCCAAGATATTTGGCAAGGTGTTCTACATCTCGGCAGACCGACTGGTCACACCGAACACCGGACAGCCCTACTACACCGTGCGGATAAAAATGGCCGAGCATCTGCCGACGCAGATCAAGCCCGAACAGATTTATCCGGGCATGCCAGTCGAGACCTTTATCTCGACCGGCGAACGAACATTCCTGTCCTACCTCACCAAGCCGCTCGTGGATTCATTTCAACGCGCGTTTCGGGAACGATAGACAATCTCCAAGGTTCGCCCGCTATATTCAGACTATGCACGGTCTAGCGTTCATCACACGAATGCAAAGTCGGCGCTTTGCAAGTGATCCAGCGTGACATTCGCAAGGGTGATGGTGTCCCCACTGGGGATCGTAAGTGATCACAACGTCAGCACCATCTTGCGCGGCCGCGGATTGCACCGCCGCGAAGTCCGCAAAGAGGCTTTGGGCAAGCTGAATGACGTCATGGCCGATGGACGATGTGGTGAAATCCGTTATGACATCGTGGCCAAACCCGTTTCCGAAGACAAAACAGGGATGCCCCTCCATCGCCCGCCGTCAGCGTGTCGTTACCGTCATCACCGTAAAGATAATCGTAATCGGTATCCGACCCGCCCAACAAAACATCGTCGCCCGGGCCGCCATGGACCGTGTCAAATCCGGTCCCGGCATCGACAATGTCAGCACCAGGACCAGCATTGATCACATCGTCCCCGCCAAAGGCAAAGATTCGTTCGCCGGCGATCGTGCCATTGAGAGTTTCGCTGCTATTGGTGCCCACGATGTCAGCGCCGGACAGCACAACCAGTTGGAAGACCTCGTTGGCAGACAGACCATCCGGATCAGCGGCGGCCACCCGGATTGATACAGTACCTGGTCGGAGAGGCTGGGCGTAGCGGTAAATTCTCTCGCCACGGCGTCGAATGTGACCCAGGATGGCAGCGCCGTTCCGTCCGCTTACCCCTGATGTTATTCATGGGGTTACCCGGCGATTGGGGGTAGCTCGGAGTTCTTACGCGCAGAGGTCACTCACCTCTGAGCAATAAAAACCGG
>NZ_KE386577.1:0-78694 GCF_000427725.1 Mesorhizobium sp. WSM3224
AGCGTCAGATAGAAATGCGGGATGGTGGACTTGGCCTCGACCAGGCGGCGCGCGATGGTCTTGCGCATGTTGTCATGCGGGACGAGTTCATAGGAGCCTTCGGCGAACAGTTTCAGCACCTGGTCGTCCGACATCGGCTTCGGCGCAAGGGCCGGAGCGCCGGCAGGCGCCTTCGCAGCCGGAGCGGCCTTGGCGCCGCCGGAAGCGATCGCCGCCTCGACATCGACTTTCACCACACGGCCATGCGGGCCGGAGCCGATCACCGCCGCGACATCGACGCCGGCATCCTTGGCGATGCGGCGAGCCAGCGGCGATGCGAAGACGCGATCGCCAGCGGCGTGGCCATTGGCGGCGGGAGCTGGCTCGGCCTTCGCCGGCGCGGGCGCCGCAGCGGCTGCTGCCGGCTTGGGCGCTTCCTTGGGCGCCTCGGCCTTCGGGGCATCCGCTTTCGCAGCTTCAGCCTTGGGCGCAGCGGCGGCGCCGCTCTTGGCCGCGGCGCCGGCATCCTCGCCTTCACCGGCCAGGATGGCGATCAGCGCGTTGACCTTGACGCCTTCGGTGCCGGCGGGAACCACCAGCTTGGCGACCGTGCCTTCATCGACGGCTTCGACTTCCATCGTCGCCTTGTCGGTCTCGATCTCGGCGATCACGTCACCCGGCGCAACCTTGTCGCCTTCCTTGACCAACCACTTGGAAAGATTGCCTTCTTCCATCGTGGGCGAGAGCGCCGGCATGGTGATGTTGATAGGCATCGCTCACTCCTGAATGAATTTGAACAGGCCGCGCATGACGGTCAGCGTGGCGACAATGAAGACGGGTGGCAAGAACCCGAAATGGAAGCTGGTTTTGCTCATTTCGAGGCTCATCATGCCACCGGTCTGATCAAGCTGTGCGGCGCCGGTTGCAACAATTGCAAGGACAAGCGAAGCGGCGCCGCTGAGCATCAGCAGAACCGCATCGAACTTCCCGGTCATGCGGCGCACGAAAAAGGCCACCGCGACGGTAGGTATGATGACGGCAGCCAGAACCCAGAAGGACGGCATACGAGCTGTTTCCTAGCGATAGCTGACTGCTTTGACCGCCTCGACGACCTCGCCGACGTTTGGCAGCGCCAGCTTTTCGAGGTTCGCCGCATAAGGCATCGGCACGTCCTTGCCGGCAATGGTGATCACCGGCGCGTCGAGGAAGTCGAAGGCGCGCTGCGACACCTGACTGGCGATGTGGTCGCCGACCGAGTTCTGCGGATAGCCCTCTTCCACCACCACCAGCCGGTTGGTCTTCTTCACCGAGGCGATGATGGTGTCGAAGTCGAGCGGCCGGACGGTCCTCAGATCGATGATCTCGGCATCGATGCCCATGCCGCGCAATTCGGCTTCCGCCTTCAGCGCATAGGTCATGCCGATGCCGAAGGAGACGATGGTGACGTCCTTGCCCTGCTTGTGGATGCGCGCCTTGCCGATCGGCAGCACGAAATCGTCGAGCTTGGGCACGTCGAAGGAATGGCCGTAAAGGATTTCATTCTCGAGGAAGATGACCGGGTTCGGATCGCGGATCGCAGCCTTGAGCAGGCCCTTGGCGTCGGCCGCCGTATAAGGCATCACCACCTTGAGACCCGGGATGTGGCTGTACCAGGCTGCATAGCACTGCGAGTGCTGGGCGGCGACGCGGGCCGCCGCGCCGTTCGGACCACGGAACACGATCGGCGCGCCCATCTGGCCACCCGACATATAGAGCGTCTTGGCGGCCGAATTGATGATCTGGTCGATCGCCTGCATGGCGAAGTTGAAGGTCATGAACTCGACGATCGGCTTCAGCCCGGCCATCGCGGCACCCACGCCGACGCCGGCAAAGCCGTGCTCGGTGATCGGCGTGTCGACCACGCGCCGCGAGCCGAATTCCTGCAGCAGGCCTTGCGTGATCTTGTAGGCGCCCTGGTACTCGGCGACCTCCTCGCCCATGACGAAGACGTCGCCGTCGCGGCGCATTTCCTCGGCCATGGCGTCGCGGAGCGCTTCACGCACCGTGGTCGAAACCATTTCGGTACCGGCGGGGATGTCCGGGTCGGCGGCGACTTCCGTCTTCGGCGCGGCGGCAACGGGGGCGGCAGCGTCGCTCTTGGCAGCGGCGGGCGCCGGCGCGGCGGCCTCACCCTTGGCCGGCTCTTCGCCGATGCCTTCGCCGGCCTTGTCGACGTCTTCACCGTCGACGGCAAGCACGGCGATCACCGCATTGACCTTGACGCCTTCGGTGCCGGCGGGAACCACGATCTTGGCGAGCGTGCCTTCGTCGACGGCTTCGACTTCCATCGTCGCCTTGTCGGTCTCGATCTCGGCGATGACGTCACCGGCGACGACCTTGTCGCCTTCGTTCTTCAACCATTTGGAAACATTGCCCTCTTCCATCGTCGGCGAGAGCGCGGGCATGAGAATTTCGATCGGCATGTCCTTGCCCTCTCCTTAGAGTACGATGTCGGTCCAGAGCTCGGACGGATCCGGCTCTGCGTCGTGCTGGGCGAATTCGGCGGCGTCGGCGACAATGTCGCGGACTTCCTTGTCGATGGCTTTGAGCTCGTCCTCGCTAGCCCATTTCTTGGCTGTCAGGCGTGCCTTGACCTGCTCGATCGGGTCATGCTCGGAGCGCATCTTTTGCACTTCTTCCTTGGAGCGGTACTTCGCCGGGTCGGACATGGAGTGGCCGCGATAGCGGTAGGTCTGCATTTCGAGGATCAGCGGGCCGTTGCCGGCACGGCACCATTCGGTGGCGAGATCGGCAGCCGATTTCACGGCGCGGACGTCCATGCCGTCGACCTGGATGCCCGGTATCTTGAAGGAAGCGCCACGATGCGAAAAATCGGTCTCGGCCGACGAGCGCGACACGGACGTGCCCATGGCGTAGCGGTTGTTCTCGATGATGTAGATCACCGGCAGCTTCCACAGCGAGGCCATGTTGAAGCTTTCATAGACCTGGCCCTGGTTGGCGGCGCCGTCGCCGAAATAGGTCAGCGAAACGTTCTTGTTGTCGCGGTAGCGATTGGCGAAGGCGAGGCCGGTGCCGAGCGACACCTGTGCGCCGACGATGCCATGGCCGCCATAGAAATGCTTCTCCTTGGAGAACATGTGCATTGAGCCGCCTTTGCCCTTCGACAGGCCGCCGCGGCGCCCGGTGAGCTCGGCCATGACGCCGCGTGGCGACAGCTCCATCGCCAGCATGTGACCGTGGTCGCGATAGGCGGTGATCATTTGGTCGCCCTCGACCAGCGCCATCTTCATGCCGGTGACGACGGCCTCCTGGCCGATATAGAGGTGGCAGAAGCCGCCGATGAAGCCCATGCCGTAGAGCTGGCCGGCCTTTTCCTCGAAGCGGCGGATCAGCAGCATGCGCCGGTAGGCGGAAAGCTCTTCTTCCTTGGTGAAATCCGCCGGCTTGGGCGCTGACAGATTAGGCTGTTTGTCGGATCTGGATTTGGCGGGCGCTTTTTTGGCGGCGGTGGCCATGCGTCACTCCCTGTTGGCGTCTCTTTGCGGACATTCAGGGAGATCGATCGCCTCCCCACCGATTTAAAGGAAGCTAACACGCAAGGATGCATTCCGCCATGCTGAAAAATGCATGGCTGGCATGCATCTAAGCGATTAGAATCGTTGCAAATAAAGGCGATTAACCGAAACTCGGTTATTTCGTCGAGGCGGGCAACATGATGGTGATTTCGTCGGGTTGGGACAAATTGAGCGCCTTTCGGGCCTGCTCGTCAAGCATATCCTTCTCCAGCGTGCCTTCATGCATCAGCTGGACGCGGCGCTCGAAGTCGATCCGGCGCGCCTTGACGGCATCAAGCTGGGTCTGCAACTCGACCTTTCGAGCTTCAAGCCGGTACTTGGAGTAGATGCCGAACTCGCCGTGATAGGCATGGAAGCCGAAATAGGCCAGGAAGAGCACGCAGAGCGAGGGGATGATCAGCCTGCCGGTGTTTCTCTGCTTATGCTGACGTGTCCACATGACCCGAACCCTCGCGGCCGCGAACGCAAGCGACCATGAATCGTATTTCGCCCGATTGTGCTTAATGGACGGTTACGGGCGGCCTGGTCCAGGATGGCCGGAAACAAAAAAGGGCGGGATCGACCCGCCCCTTCGGATTGCTCGAACAGACTGGATCAGCCCTTGACCACTGACTTGCCGGCATAGTGCGCCTGCTTGCCGAGCTCTTCCTCGATGCGGATGAGCTGGTTGTACTTGGCCATGCGGTCGGAGCGCGACAGCGAGCCGGTCTTGATCTGCCCGCAATTGGTGGCGACGGCGAGGTCGGCGATGGTCGAATCCTCGGTCTCGCCCGAGCGGTGCGACATGACGGCGGTGTAGCCGGCCTTGTGCGCGGTCTCGACGGCGTCGAGCGTCTCGGTCAGCGAGCCGATCTGGTTGACCTTGACCAGGATCGAATTGGCGACGCCCATGCGGATGCCGTCGCGCAGCCGCGCTGTGTTGGTGACGAAGAGGTCGTCGCCGACGAGCTGGATCTTCTTGCCGATCAGGTCGGTCAGGATCTTCCAGCCTTCCCAGTCGTCCTCGGCGAGGCCGTCCTCGATGGTGATGATCGGGTAGTCGGCAGCCAGCTTGGCGAGGTACCTGGCCTGCGCCTTCGGATCGCGGGTCTTCTTCTCGCCCTCATAGACATAGTTGCCGTCCTTGAAGAACTCGTTGGCGGCGCAGTCGAGGCCGAGCGCGACATCCTCGCCCGGCTTGAAGCCGGCCTTCTCGATCGATTCCATGATGAAATCCAGCGCTGCCGGCGCGCTCTTCAGATTGGGGGCGAAGCCGCCTTCGTCGCCGACATTGGTGTTGTGGCCGGCATCCTTGAGCTTCTTGCGCAGCGTGTGGAAAATCTCCGAGCCCCAGCGCACGCCGTCGCGCAGCGTCGGCGCGCCGATCGGCAGGATCATGAATTCCTGGAAGTCGATCGGGTTGTCGGCATGGGCGCCGCCATTGATGATGTTCATCATCGGCACCGGCAGGATGTGCGCCTTGGTGCCGCCGACATAGCGGTAGAGCGGCAGGCCTGCGGCTTCCGCCGCGGCCTTGGCGACAGCCAGCGACACGCCGAGGATGGCGTTGGCGCCGAGGCGGCTCTTGTTCGGCGTGCCGTCAAGCTCGATCATCGTCTGGTCGATATGGATCTGGTTCTCGGCTTCCATGCCGCCGATCGCCTCGAACAGCTCGCCGTTCACCGCCTCGACGGCGCGCTGGACGCCCTTGCCGAGATAGCGCGGCCCGCCGTCACGCAGCTCGACCGCCTCATGCGCGCCGGTCGATGCGCCCGACGGCACCGCGGCGCGGCCCATCGAGCCGTCCTCCAGCACCACATCGACCTCGACGGTTGGATTGCCACGGCTGTCCAGGATTTCACGCCCGACAATGTCGATGATGGCGGTCATTTGCGATGTCCCCGATTGATCGATTGAAGCGTCGCGCCCCTCTTAGCCAAAGCGGAGCAAAAGGCAATCGGCGGGGCCGCAATTATTGCCGCGGGCACGATTCACGAAGCGCAAATCTCTGTCATCATAAGTCATGCGCGTTGCGCGGTCTTCTCATCTATGGTCGCCTTCGCGCGGGGCGAAACAGGAGGAGTTTCGCCATGTCCCAGTTGAGCGGTATCGTGAGTTTGTTCCTGATCGCGGCGGCGTTCCTGACATCGTGCGACGATCAGAAACCCCAGCAAAGCTCGGTGGAGCTCTCCACTGTCAACGCGGCGGAGTAGTTCAAACATCAAGGGCCCCCTGCTTTCCGTCGGGGGCCCTTGATTTCCGCGCGCCGATCAAGCGGTCAATGCCAGTAGGGCTTCACGTGGTAGTATTGGAATGAGGCGTCTCGTGCCGCTTCGCCGTCGGCTCCGGTCAACTCCTTGATCGAGTATGCGGGTGCGGCCTGCAGCTGATCCTTGGTGAAGGGCACGACGTAGCCGCCTCTGTCCTCGTCATAATCGAGGGTCGCCCACGGAACCGCGTGGTACTTCTCGCCCATGCCGAGGAAGCCGCCGAAACCGATCACGGCGAACATGATGCCATTCGACATCTTGTCGAGCATCACATCCTCGATGCTGCCAATGCTCTTGCCTTCGGTGTTGTAGACCGACGTGCCGATGACGCGCGAGGCGGCAATGGCTTCGGTATGCCCGGACGGGGTGGTCATGGCGGTGCTCCTCTCGGTTGAATGCCCTGCATTGACAATGAGAGGAGTGGGTGAAGGTTCCCGACTTTTGCTCAGCTGTCCGTCAGGATGAACGTCACCTTCATGTTGACGCGGTAGGCAGCAATCTTGCCGTCCTGGACAACGATCTTCTGGTCCTGGATCCAGGCGCCTTCGACGTTCTTCAAGGTTTTCGCGGCGCGCGCGATGCCCGTCTCGATGGCATCCTGAAAGCTCTTCCTGGACGATGACGTGATTTCGGTGACGCGGGCGACAGACATGGCTTCCTCCTGCCAAGACGCTCAGTTGCGGAAACGAGCGTATCGCCGGCGCGGTACAACCACAAGGCAGCGCAGAATCGGCCTGCTCCGCCGGGATCAGCGGCCTTTGGCGATGCGGTCGAAGGCCATCAGCTTTTCCAGTAGCGACGGCATGTCCTTCAGCGGAAGCATGTTGGGTCCGTCGGAAGACGTCGAATTGTCCGGGTCCTGATGGGTTTCGATGAAGACGCCGGCAACACCGACTGCGACTGCCGCACAAGCCAGTGTCGCGACGAACCGGCGCTCGCCGCCGGAAGAACCGCCCTGCCCGCCCGGCTGCTGCACGGAATGGGTGGCGTCGAAAATCACCGGAGCGCCGATCTCGGCCATGATCGGCAGCGCGCGCATGTCCGAGACCAGCGTGTTGTAACCAAAGGAGGCGCCGCGCTCGGTGGTCAGGACATTCGGGTTGCCGGAACCGGTGATCTTGGCCACCACGTTCTTCATGTCCCAGGGCGCGAGGAACTGGCCCTTCTTCACGTTGATGACCTTTCCGGTCCTGGCCGCGGCGACCAGCATGTCGGTCTGCCGCGACAGGAAGGCCGGGATCTGCAGCACATCGACATGCGGTGCGACGATAGCGCATTGCTCCTCGGTGTGGACGTCGGTCAGCACCGGTAGCGAGAACGCCTTGCGCAGATCGTCGAAGATCGGCATCGCCGCATCGAGCCCGGCGCCGCGCGTCGCCGACAGCGAGGTGCGGTTGGCCTTGTCGTAGCTGGTCTTGTAGACGAGGCCGATACCCAGCCTCTCCGTCAGTTCCTTCAGCGCGCCGGCCATGTCGAAAGCATGCTGGCGCGATTCAAGCTGGCACGGGCCGGCGATCAGCGAAAGCGGCGCATCGTTGGCGAAGACGACCTTGCCGACGGTTACCGATGAATTGGGCGCCTGGGGCTTGCTCATGGGATCTCCCGGAAGATGAAGGCGGCGCCCTGCCCGGGCGCCGGCGGAATGACGATATCATTGCCGCTCATGTTGTGATCGACCGCGCCGGCCGCAAGCGCGCGTGCTGCCGAAGCTTTGTCGCGGATCGAGAAGACAATCGCCTGAAACCGCAAACGCGGCGACGGCGCGGCCGGCAAACCAAAGCGCTGGGCGTAGCTTTCGGGCGTGACGACACTCAGGATTGCATTCGGCAGCCGCACCGTGTCGTCGCCCGCCCCGGCGGCAATCGCGTCGGCGGCGGTCGAGATCAGCCCGATCTGCGCGGAAGGCGCATCGCTGACCGCGATCACTTCGACGATGCCGGTTACGCCATTGGCATGCGCCTGCAGCGCCGTGCGATCGATCTTCGGCGCATTGACGCGCTCGCAGGCGAAGAGGAAGGCATCCGGCGCCTCCTTGCCGGCCGCGAAGGCCAGCTTGAACGACGCTGTATCGCTCTTTCCGTTCGTGTCGGTGAACGCTCGTGAAAAACTCAGGATGTCGCCGGCCGAAAGGCCGGCTTCGACAAAGCGCATATGGTCGGCATCGGCATTGGCGGTTGCAAGCGCGACAGCGGAAAAACCCTCCTCGCCTAGCCGCTCGCGATAAAGGCGGTCGCGCGCTATGAAAACATTGCCCTCGCCTATCGCGCGTTCAGCCACCTGTCCGTCGCCCACTGCCAGCGGCTCCAAATAAGTGCCGTCGGCGAAAAAGACACAGGCGTTTTCGGTTCCGAAAGGATGGATGCCGGTCGCCGCGACAACAAAGCCGAGCGAGGTCAAACGCGCTCGCGCCACATCGAGGCTCCGTGTCGGTAATACAAGATGGTCGAGCGGATGGGTCGAGGTTTTGATCATACCGGCGCGGTGTGCCTCATTCCGCAAACCGGTTCAAGGTCCGAACTTCAGGCACCAAGCAAAGCGGAGCGGATCGGCAAGCTCAGGCCGCGGCCACGACATCCGCCGAATAGCGCAGATCGCGCAGCGGCTTCACCTTGCGGGTCGTATCGGCATAGATCGGATGCGCCTTGTAAGCGGCAAGGGCCGCCTCGTCCTCGAATTCGGCATAGACGACCACATCGATCGCGTTGGAGAACAGATCGACCTTGGTGTTGAGCGTCACCTCGAAATGGCTCGAGTGGGGAATCTTGCCGAGCGCCAGCAGGCCCGAGCGCACAGCCTCGACATCTTCCTTGCGCCGCACGCTGAAGAAAACGATGTGCCGGATCAATCCAGCCTCCCTGATCGTCGATTCAGCGGTGTTTCTGTGGGAGCAAGGCCTGGGCGTCAACCGGCAACGATGTCGCGCCCGCAATGCAAAATTGGCGAGACCTTTACCCGGTGACGTAGCGTACGATGCGCGACACTTCCCGTACGGTCGCATCGAGGTAATAGCCATGATTGTAGAGGCCGTCCCAGAACAGGAAGAAGGTGACGGCGGCGATGACGATCACATAACGCATGGCTAAAACTACCCCATGTGAACGGCCGGAACCAGTGCGGGAGCGGGGGCGATTGTTCCAGTTCACCACTTTTTGCGCGAGGGTCGCTTTTCCATCCGCGCCGCCGTCCGCCACAGCGGAAATGCTCGATTGCGGTCTCATCACGTCGCCTCACGAGCGTGTGGCCGCATCCGCTGTGGCGGACGACGCGAGGAAATCAGTTCTTGTCGTCGTCGCCTTGCGTGATCAGGCGCGCGCTGCGCTGGCCGGTAAAATATATCCATAGCCAGCTAAGCGAGACCGCCAGGCGGTTGCGGAAATCGATCAGGAAGTAGATGTGCGCGATGCCCCAGAGCCACCAGGCGAGCCAGCCGGTGAGCTTGATCCAGCCGAAGTCGATCGCGGCGGCGCGCTTGCCGATTGTCGCCAGGTCCCCGGCATGCCGGTATTGGAAGGGACGCGTCGTGGTGTCGCCGGCAAGCCGCGCCTTGATCGTCTCCGCGACGTGGCGCCCCTCCTGCTTGGCGGACGGCGCCACACCGGGCACCGGCTTTCCATCCGGCCGCAATACAAGCGCGGTGTCGCCGATGACGAAAATGTCGGGGCTGCCCGGCACGGTGAGGTCGGGTTCGACCAGCACCCTGCCAGCCCGATCGGACGGCACCCCCAGCCACTCGGCCGCCGGCGAAGCGGCCACGCCGGCCGCCCAGATGATCGTCCTTGCCGGCAGGCGCTTGTCGCCGAACACGACGCCTTCGGCATCCAGTTGCGTGACCGGACGCCCGAGTTCGACCGTGACGCCAAGCCGTTCCAGGGCCTTGCGGGCATAGTCGGAAAGCTGCGGCGCGAAATTGGCCAGGATCCGGTCGCCGGCCTCGATCAGCACGACGCGCGCCTGCCGCGTGTCGATGTTGCGGAACTCGCCGCGCAACGTGTCATGCGCGAGCTCGATGATGGTGCCGGCAAGCTCGACGCCGGTCGGTCCGCCGCCGACGATGACCAGCGTCAGCAGCGCCTGGCGCTTCGCGGGATCGGTCTCGCGCTCCGCCTGCTCGAAAGCGAGCAGGATGCGGCGGCGGATCGTCGTGGCATCCTCGAGCGTCTTCAGCCCCGGCGCGAAAGGCTCCCATTCGTCATGGCCGAAATAGGCATGGCGCGCGCCGGTGGCGAGCACCAGCGTGTCGTAGGGAACCGAGCTGCCGTCCTCGAGCAGCGCGCGTTTGCCGGCGCGGTCGACGCCGGTGACATTGCCCAGAAGCGTCGTCACGTCCTTGCGCCTGCGCAGCAGATGGCGAATCGGCCAGGCGACCTCGGAGGTCGCCAGCGACGTCGTCGCCACCTGGTAAAGCAGCGGCTGAAAAAGATGGTGGTTGCGCTTGTCGATCATGGTGATACGCACCGCGGCACCCGCCAGCGCGCGGGTGAGCTCGAGGCCGCCGAACCCGGCGCCGACGACAACGACGTGATGGCTGGCTTGGTTCATTTTGCTCACCCCTGACGGCAGGATTTCCTATCCCAGATGTAGGTATTTTTGTGCAATGCAACAACAGAAGGACGGTACCCGGGAGTCGCCGTCCGATGTCGTGAATGCACATGTTGTATCGTGTCGCGAGGTATAGCGTCATCGAACACGCTTATGAGGCAAAGCATGGCCAATTATGATGACGACCAGGATCCGGCGCGGTATTCCTCGCCGCCCTGCTTCATGCACGAGCTCGATCCGGAATTCCGGGCGCCGCTATCCGACTGGACCGATGTGAGACGCTGGCGCAAGGCCGAACGCGAACGACTTATCGCCGCTCGCCTTGCTGTTTCGGCCGATGCGCGAACGGCCATGTCTCAGCGTATCGCCGAAGGGCTCGACGCGATTATCGGCGAGATCAGCGGCCGTATGGTCAGCCTTTACTGGCCGTTCCGCGGCGAGCCGGATTTGCGGCCATGGATGGCGTCCGTCAATGCGCGCGGCGGCCGCACCGCGCTGCCTGTCGTCATCGAGAAGGAGCACCCCCTGATCTTCCGTGCCTACAAACAGGGCGACCGGTTGGAAAAGGGCGTCTGGAATATTCCGATCCCGGCCGTGGGCGATCCGGTACTGCCCGACATCGTGATTTCGCCCATCGTCGGCATCGATCCCGGCAAGTATCGGCTGGGCTATGGCGGCGGCTTCTTCGACCGCACGCTTGCCGCGATGCCGTTCAAGCCGCTGGTCATCGGCGTCGGCTACGAACTGCAGCGTATCGCGACCATCTATCCGCAGCCGCACGATATCCCGATGGATCGGATCGTCACCGAGGCCTAAGGCCGGATTTCTGTTTCGCTGCGAATATGATTCACAATTGAAATGTGGACACGACAGCAGCGAGGCCGGTTGGCCGGGACTCTCCGACCAAAAACCTCAGCTACGGACCAACGCGTTCAATCGATCCATACTCCCGCCGCGTAGCAGCCTTGGTGGATAAATAGTATGATCTTCGAGGGGACCTTGCCGCGGGACCGTTTCGACATGCGCCCTGGGTAGATCCAACAGCGTCCGATCGTTTTCTAGACGGGCTGCTTCACAACGGATGACAAGATGGTCGTACGAACTATAGCGGCTGCCCTTGCAATTGCGTTTTCCCTTTCGCCTTCGCATGCGCAACCACAGCATCGTCTGCCGAGCGGTTATAAATGGGGCCGCTGCCTGCTTGTTGTTGACGGTCACACCCGCATATCCGGAAGATGCTCCTACCAAATCGAGAAGGGCGGCGATTTCAATATCCAGGGACCCCGGCAAGTTTTTGCGGGTATCGACTATCCCGATACGCATAGCGGGGCCGGTGAAATGTCCATGGATTACTGGGCGGTTGTCTACAAGGACGGCGATGTTTGGGAAGGCTATGGGAACTCGGACATTCGCGCAACGCACGGTGCGCCAGGGGATTGGGGAGAACTTCGCCGTGAAGGCGCATGCTATGTCGGGAAGGACGTCCGGGTGTGCCTTTGGCGTTAAAGCGCATCGCACTGAAACGGATCCAGTCGATGCGCTTTAAGTCTCTGTTTTGATGCATGTCGTTCTCCCAAAACCGCTGTGCGCTTTTGGGCGACATGCATTAAGCCATCTCCGGCCTCAAGCCGACCGCCGTGCGGTCGACGATCTCGCGCAGCGCGAAGGACGAGTTGATCTTCGTCACATGCGGCATGGCCGACAGCCATTCCTTGTGGATGCGCTCATAGTCGACAAGATCCTTCGCCGCGATGCGCAGGATGTAGTCGTATTCGCCCGACATCAGATGGCAGGAGAGCACGTTCGGACAGCGCTTGATCGCCGCCTCGAAATCCGACAGCGTCTTCTCGAATTGCCCCGACAGCGATATATGCACGATCGCCGTCATCTGGTGGCCGAGCGCGGCGTTGGAGAGCCTGGCGTGATAGCCGCGGATGGTTCCGGTTTTCTCCAGATTGTCGAGCCGGCGCGAACAGGCCGATTGCGACAGGCCGACCTTCTCGGCTAGTGCCGCGTTGGGTATCCGGCCATCCTTCTGCAAAGTCTCCAGAATGGCGATATCAATCCTGTCGAGCGGCATTTTCCGTGGTTCCTGCGAATTTCCAGCCATTTCGCGCAACGATTATCGAAGAGCGACCATTGCCGCAAGTGCATTCGCAAACACATACGGAACGATTCGTGGTTGACTGCGATTACTGCGTGTCGCCTCCACGTTTGGAGCTGATGGCATGCACCAATGACAGGGAGAGCGCCCTTGAAGGGCGCACAGGAGAAGAAGAATGCGTGTCGGCTGCCCCAAGGAAATCAAGAACCATGAATACCGCGTCGGCCTGACGCCCGGCTCTGTCCGCGAATATGTCGCGCATGGCCACGAAGTGCTGGTCGAGACCGGCGCCGGCGCCGGCATCGGCGCCGACGACAACGCCTATCGCGCCGCCGGCGCCACCATCGCCAAGACGGCCGCGGATGTGTTCGCCAAGTCGGACATGATCGTCAAGGTCAAGGAGCCGCAGCCCAACGAATGGGTCCAGCTGCGCGACGGCCAGATCCTCTACACCTATCTCCACCTGGCTCCGGATCCGGAGCAGACCAGGGGCCTTCTCGGTTCGGGCGTCACCGCCGTCGCTTATGAAACCGTGACCGACGACCGCGGCGGTCTGCCGCTGCTCGCGCCGATGTCGGAAGTTGCCGGCCGCCTGTCGATCCAGGCCGGCGCGACCGCGCTGCAGAAGGCAAATGGCGGCCGTGGCGTGCTGCTTGGCGGCGTGCCCGGCGTGCTGCCCGGCAAGGTCACCGTGCTCGGCGGCGGCGTCGTCGGCCTGCATGCGGCCAAGATGGCGGTTGGCCTGGGCGCCGACGTCACCATTATCGACCGTTCGATCCCGCGCCTGCGCCAGCTCGACGACATCTTCGGCGGCCGCGTGCATACACGCTACTCGACCGTCGAGGCGCTGGAAGAAGAATGCTTCTCGGCCGACGTCGTTATCGGCGCCGTGCTGATCCCGGGCGCCGCCGCGCCCAAGCTCGTCTCCCGCGAAATGCTGTCCGGGATGAAGAAGGGTTCGGTGCTGGTCGACGTGGCGATCGACCAGGGCGGCTGCTTCGAGACCTCGCATGCCACGACCCACGCCGACCCGACCTATGAGGTCGATGGCGTCATCCATTATTGCGTCGCCAACATGCCCGGCGCCGTGCCGGTCACTTCGGCGCACGCGCTCAACAACGCGACGCTGCATTATGGCCTGCAGCTCGCCGACAAGGGCCTCAAGGCGCTGGTCGACGATCATCACCTGCGCAACGGCCTCAATGTCCATAAGGGCAAGATCACCAACCGCGCCGTCGCCGAAGCGCTCGGCTATGAAATGGTCGAGCCGAAGGCGGTGCTTGCCGCCTGACGAGCTCGCAGCTTCATCCAGTCGCCCGCCGGGTAATTCCGGCGGGCTTTTTCTTGCGTGCTAGACTGGTTCCGTCGAGAAATCGGGCAACAAAAAAGCGGAGCAAAAGCCCCGCTTCCTCGATTGTTGCGACCTGCCGCCGGTCCATCCGCGGTCGACAAATCATCAACGATTGCTTTTTAGCGCGGTAGTACGACGGGAATACGACAGTCTTGAAATGCGCCCGGTTTTCATCTTTCCGGCCACTATGCGTCCTTGTGTGAAGTGCTTCACATTCGCTCCGCGGCAAAGATGCCTAGACATGTGCCGTTGCCTGGCGGCTTGAGCTGCTTGCCGGGTCGGACAAAGTCCGGCCCCGGCAGCACTTGCCGACAGCTTCTGTCACAGACCCTCCAACGGCCCGCCCGACCATCGGCGGGCTTTTTTTTGGGGTCACGCCCGCTCAATGCGGCATTGGTAGCAATTGTTCCGCGCCGAACGGACATGGATGTAGGCGATGTCGTCGCGCTCAAGCAGTGTTGTCGCGCGAGCGGCGATGTCGCCTGTCGGCGTGACCGCGCCGCTGCCGTAGACGATGCGATCGTCCTCGCCATAGCCCCTGACGATATAGTCGCTGCTTTCGAGCATCTGCGGCAGCGCATCTCCCTCGGTGGCGCGCTCGCATTCCTCGGCATGAAGGAAGATCGGGCCGGTTTCGGCGTAGGGCTGCAGGTCCGGGAACGGCCGGTAGGCAAGGATCAGGTAGCCGTCACCCTCGGCGACGTTCTTGAGGCAATGCCTGCATGGCACGCCGTCGTCGTCGGAAATCCGGTGCTCCGGTGTGCGGCCATAGGCATCGGGCCCTCCCCGCTGCAAGGCGCGCACGGCTTCGGTCGGCAAGGCTTTGAACTGGATGCTCATGGCAAGATCTCCGGTGTCGATGTCCGGAAATTACGCCTTGGCGACAGTGCCTCCCACCCGATTCCTGACTGGCGGCGCGCGCATATGAAAGAGCCCGGCCGCTTTGAAACCGGGCTCTCGATTATCGGCATCGTCGGCTTGGGCGTTACCGCACGAAATCGTCGAAGCGGCGCAGCGTCACGCGGCGGTTGCGCCAGTTCTCCTGCTGGGTCGGCACAAGCAGGAATTCCTCGCCATAACCGACGGTCTCCAGCGCGTAGGCGGGCACGCCGAACTGGCCTACAAGCGTGCGCTTCAGGGAAGCGGCGCGGCGTTCGGACAGGACCTGGTTCGATTCGAAAGAGCCCACGGCGTCGGTGTGGCCCTCGATCAGGATACGCGCGCCGCGGTCGCGGCGCAGGATGCGACGGAGCGCGTCGGCAATGATTTCGACCTTGCCGTATTGCGAGGGCGCAATGGCGGCCGAGCCGAACTCGAAATTGATCGACTGGATGTCGATCGAACGCGCCATGCGCCGCAGATCCGGCCGGCGCTTGAACTCGCGAATGGTGACGCGTTCATTAGGGCGCAGCTTTTTCCTGGGGGCGGCGTCGAGCTGGCGCTCTATGGTCGCGGCTGAAGGCGTGGTCGCCTGCGCGGATGCCAGGCTCGGCATGGCTATTGCCGCAATCATGGCCAGTGCAAATGTACGTCGGGTCAACATGTCTCTCTCCTGTAAGCTCGGCCTTGTAATGCGGCCGGACAATGGCAAAGACAGTCTGAAGCGGCGATGAACGCGACATTCAGGCCCAGAGTAATTCCGCCCGAATTGTAGACAGCTCTAAGGCCGCATGACGCTGGCAGAGCGCTCGGCGAAGGTGAGCGGATGCACGACTTCCTTCTTCTGCGCCACCGGCGTGAAGCCGAGCTTCTGGTAAAGCGGAAGAGCCGCCGGATGGTCGAGCGTGCAGGTCTGCACGGTGACGCGCTTCGGCCCGTGTGCCCAAGCTGCCGAGATCGCGGCGCCAAGGAACCAGCGGCCGATGCCCTGGCCGTGCGCGTGCTCCATCATGCCGAAATAGGCGAGTTCCACTTCGTCCGGCAGATGCGGCTTGAGGTCGAAGAAGCCGGCGGGAGCGCCGTCGAGATAGAGCACCCGGATATCACGGTCCTCGCGGTGCAAACCGGCTGCAAGCTCCTCGTCGCTTAGCCTCAGCACATTGACCCAATGCCATTTGCGCCCGACGCGATCGATTAAATAGCGGTAGAAGTGGAGCGGGATATCCTTGGTCTTCAACAGCGCGATCTGGCGGTTGTAGGGGATTGGTGGCGAAACCGCAGGTGCCGCATGCATCTCCAGGAACGTGACGGTGACGTCGATATCGTGTGGCACGCCGTCTTCCATCATTCTTTCCCCGTCACCACCGGCGTGTCGCTGAGACCGCCCCATTCCGTCCAGGAACCGTCGTAAAGCCGGTTGTCGGTATGGCCCAGCGTCTCCAGCGCCAGCGTGATCGCCGCCGCCGTGATACCCGAGCCGCAAGAGGTCACAACCGGCTTCGACAGGTCGATGCCGGCACCTTCTATCACACTGCGCAAGCGGTCCTTGGACAGCAGCTCGCCGTTTTCGGCAAGCGCCGTGATCGGAACATTATGCGCGCCCGGCATATGGCCTGAACGGACGCCCTGGCGCGGCTCCGGATCGGTTCCGGCGAAGCGGCCGGGAGAGCGCGCGTCGGCGATCTGGCTCTCCCGGCTAGCGACGATCCTGCGCATCTCGTCGAGGCTGACGACCCGGCCCACATCGAAATCGGCATAGAAGACGCTCGGCGCGATCTTCGTCGGCTCAGCCGTCACGGGTCGCCCCTCGGCCTTCCAGCGGTCGATGCCGCCGTTCAGGATGTAGACCTGGAAGACGCCCATGACCCGGAACATCCACCAGGCGCGCGGCGCCGAGAACAGGCCCGGCCCATCATAGACGACGATGGTGTCGTCAGCCGAAACGCCCATGGCGCCGACATATTGGGCGAAGTGCTGCGGAGACGCCAGCGTGTGCGGCAGCTTCGAATCCGGATCGGAAACCGCGTCCTGATCGAGGAAGCGGGCGCCGGGAATATGAGCGGCGTCATATTCGGCGCGGGCATCGCGCTTTTGCGCCGGCAGATACCAGGAGGCGTCGATGATGGTGAGGCCGGGCTCGCCAAGCCGCTTTTGCAGCCAATCGGCGTCGACGATGAAAGGACTGTCTTGCGCCACTGTTTTTCTCCCTGCGCTTGCGCTTTGGCGTCAGTTCGCCGGCATCGGCCCGAAGCGGATGCGGAAGCGGCGGTTCTCCCGACCCTTCTTCTCGATCTTGCCGATATGGATCTCGCCGACCTCGCCGGTCGATTTCACATGCGTGCCGCCGCAAGGCTGGCTGTCGATCGAGCCGTTCTCTCCGATGCAGACCAGGCGGATCTTGCCGGTACCGACGGGTGGGCGGACGTTCTTCGATTTGACCAGGCCGGGATTGGCGGCGAGCTCCTCGTCGGTGATCAGCCGGGTGAAGATCGGATGGTCGGCGCGCACCAGCTCCATCAACCTCGCCGTCACATCCTCCTTCGTGAAGCCGGCGTCGGGAATGTCGAAATCGACACGGCTGTCGTCCTCGGCAACGGCCGCTCCGGTGATCGGGAACGGGCAGACGACCGTCAGGAGGTGGCAGGCGGAATGCATGCGCATCAGAAGGTGCCGTCGCTTCCAGTCGATCAGAAGCTTCAGTTTTTCACCGACCGAGGGCAGCGCCTGATCTGGCGCCGGCACGTGGATGATCTCGTCCTTGGTCTCGCCGGTGATGGTGGCGGCGATCGCGATGCGGCCGCCGTCGGCTCGCTCGAACGTTCCGTAGTCGCCTGGCTGCCCGCCGGACGTTGCATAAAAGACTGTACGGTCGAGAAGGATGCCGCCACGGTCGTTGATCGCGACGACCTCGGCTTCCGCAGTCTCCTGATAGGCATCGTCGCGAAACAGCGCCTCGGTCTTTCGCACCATCATGCCACCTTTTCGAACGGCACCGAAATGTCGGCCTTCTCTTCCATCCAGCCCGGCACCGGAAGGTTCTTGCCACGCAGGAATTCCGGGTTGAAGAGCTTGGACTGGTAGCGCGTGCCATAGTCGGCGAGGATTGTCACGATGGTATGGCCGGGTCCGAGCTCGCGCGCCAGCCGGACGGCGCCCGCGATGTTGATGCCGGTCGAGCCGCCGACGCAGAGCCCCTCTTCCTGGATCAGGTCGAAGATGATCGGCAACGCTTCCTCGTCCGGTATCTGGAAGGAGAAATCCGGCGTGAAGTCTTCCAGATTGGCGGTGATGCGGCCTTGGCCGATGCCTTCGGTGATCGAGCTGCCGTCGGATTTCAGTTCGCCGCTGGTGTAGAAACTGTAGAGCGCGGCGCCCAGCGGATCGGCGAGCGCTATCTTCACGTCCTTGCTCTTGCCCTTGAGCCCGAGCGCGACCCCAGCGAGCGTGCCGCCGGAGCCGACGGACGAGACGAAGCCATCGACCTTGCCGCCTGTCTGGGCCCAGATCTCCTGCGCGGTCGTGCGGATATGACCGTCGCGGTTGGCGACATTGTCGAACTGGTTGGCCCAGATCGCGCCATTCGGCTCCGAGCGCGCCAGTTGCTCGGCAAGGCGGCCGGACAGCTTCACGTAGTTGTTCGGGTTCTTGTAGGGCACCGCCGGCACTTCGATCAGCTCGGCGCCGAGCACCTTGATCACGTCCTTCTTTTCCTGGCTCTGCGTGTCGGGGATGACGATCACGGTACGGTAGCCAAGCGCCTTGGCGACCAGCGTCAAGCCGATGCCGGTGTTACCGGCTGTACCTTCGACGATAAATCCTCCAGGCCTCAGCAGCCCGCGCTGTTCGGCATCGCGGATGATGAACAGGCCGGCCCGATCCTTGACCGACTGCCCCGGATTCATGAACTCGGCCTTGCCCAGGATCTCACAGCCGGTCGCTTCCGAAGCCTTGTTGAGCCGGATCAGGGGCGTGTTGCCGATCGCTTCGATCACAGAACGGGGCATGCGGGATTTCCTCTATGTGTTGCGGCGAGACCCTAGAAACCGGGCGCTGCGGTTTCAAGGCAAGATTTTGCCTGGTCCAGTCGCATTCCGGACGCTGCAATGCTCGCGACCATTTCAGCGCCAAGCGCAAAACCGCTCTTTTCATTCGATTCCTTCACCGCTAGAGCAAGCCCTGACATTCGCGGGGCATTGCATGACACTCTACCGGGCCAATCCGAAGGACGGTGTCGCCTGGATCACGGGCGGCAGCAGCGGTCTTGGCCGTGCGTTGGCCAAGGATCTCGCCAATCAAGGCTATGCCGTCGCGGTGACCTCGCTGGCTGAAGATCCGGCCGACACGCTGATCGTCGAAACGGCGCAAATGTCCGGACATGTGAAGTCCTTTCCCTGCGATGTCACCGACGAGCACGGCATGGCGCGCACGGCCGCCGCGATCGAGGAGGAGATGGGCCCCATCGTGCTCGCCGTCTTCAACGCCGGCAACTATATCGCCACTCCCGGCGAGAATCTGGTTGTGCGCGATTTCCACCGCTCCTTCGCCGTGAACTATTTCGGCATCGTCAACGGCGTGGTGCCCGTCGTCGAGCACATGCGCGTGCGCGGGCGCGGCCATGTCGTTCTGGTCGGATCGGTCACCGCCTATTCCGGCTGGCCGACAACGGCGGCCTATGGTGGCACCAAGGCCGCGATCAACATACTGGCGGAGTCGCTGAAATACGACTTCGACAAGATGAACATCCGCGTCCAGGTCATCAATCCGGGGTTCGTCGACACGCCGTTGACGGAAAAGAACAAGCTGCCGATGCCTGGCCTCATGCCTGTGCATCGCGCATCGCGCCGCATGGCCCGCGGCATCAAGAAAGGCGGCTTCGAAGTCACCTTCCCGCACCGTATAAGCATACCGTTGAAGCTGCTTGGGCTGCTGCCGCGGCCGATTTGCCGCTTTGTCATCGGCCTGACCACCAACTGGTGGGGGCGGCCATTGCATTTCGATCGCAAGCTGCCTGGCAAAAAGGCACCGTCCCGCGACAAGGCGACATAAGCCGGCGAACGGCGATTGCCTGCCGGCAGGGACGGCCATAGGTTGAGAATCATTACCTGGAGACTGTAATGGGGCGGCGGATCGTGCTTGCTGTGCTTGGCCTTGCCGTCGTCCTGATAGCCGGTTTCTTCCTCGGCCCCCGCGTGCAGGTCGACACGACGATCCGGTTCAATCCGTCGGTGATCGGCGACGATCCGCAGGTCTATCTGGCGCGTGAAGAGGCCGGCGTGCCCAACATCCGCGATGGGCTCGACAAGGAGATCATCTGGGCGAATCCGATGGTCCATGCCAAGACGCCGTTGGCTATCGTCTACATTCACGGCTTTTCAGCCTCGAAGGGCGAGGTTCGCCCCTTGCCGGACGACATTGCGGATGAACTCGACGCCAACCTCTTCTACACGCGCCTGACCGGGCACGGCCAGGATGGCGCGGCCATGGCGGAAGGCAGCGTCAACGCCTGGATCAACGACTATGAAGAGGCTTTGGCCATTGGCCGGGCGATCGGCGACAAGGTGATCGTAATCTGCACCTCTACCGGCGGCTCGCTGGCGGCGTGGGCCGCAACACAGCCGAATGCATCCGATGATGTCGCCGCGATTGCATTCATCTCGCCGAATTTTGGCGTCAAGGCTTCGGGCGCCGAGATCCTCACCATGCCCTGGGGCAAGCAGATCGCCGAGCTTGTCGGCGGCAAGGAACGCAGCTTTCCGCCGCGCAATGCACTGCATGAAAAACTCTGGACCACGAAATACCCGATGGCCGCGCTGCTGCCGATGGCGGCGCTCACCAATCTCGCCTATGAGGCGCCGGTGGAGAAGGCGGCGATACCCGCCCTGTTCATCTTCTCGGATTCCGACAAGGTGGTGCGGCCCGATCGGACGCGCGAGATAGCCGGGCGCTGGGGCGCTCCGCACGAGCTGGTGCCGATCGACGACACCGGCGATCCAGACAATCACGTTATCGCCGGCGATGTGCTGTCGCCGCAGACCACGGCCTTTCTCACCCAGCGCATCGTGGTGTGGGTGAAGGCGCTGATGCAGCAGCAATCAGGCCAGTGAAATGAGAAACGGCCGGAGCGTTGCTCCGGCCGTTTCTCATTTTTATTTCGGGTCGTGCTGGAGACTTAAGCCGCTCTGCTCGCCGGACGCTTACCGCCGAAGCGGCGCTTGTTGTTGCCCTTGAAGCGCTTGAAGCCGTCAGGCTTGCTCGAGCCATTCGGCTTGGCCGCCGCCGGGCCTTCGCCCTGCGGCTTCGGTCCGCGCTCGCCATGGGGCTTGGCGCCGAAACGCTTGTTGTCGCCGCTGGCCGGCCGGCGACCATCGCGGCGGCCGCCGTGATGCTCGCGGTCATTGGCCGGCTCGAAATGGCGCTCGGTCTTTTCCCTGGGGTCGCGCTGCGGATCAGGGCTGCCGAGATGATCGGCGATGACCGGCAGCTTGGCGCGGATGATGCGCTCGACCTGCCGCAGCTTGGCGTTCTCCGAAGGATCGCAAAGCGTGATGGCAATGCCATCCCTGCCGTTGCGGCCGGTGCGGCCGATGCGATGGACGTAGCTTTCCGCCTCGTCCGGCAGGTCGAAGTTCACGACATGGCTGATGCCGGGCACGTCGATGCCGCGCGCGGCGATATCGGTCGCGACCAGGATGCGCACGGAACCCTCGCGGAAATCGTTGAGCGCCTTCTGGCGCGCGTTCTGCGACTTGTTACCGTGGATGACGGCGGCGTTGAAGCCGTCGCGCGCAAGGTCCTTGGTCACGCGGTCGGCGCCGTGCTTGGTGCGTGAGAACACGATCACCGAGTGCATCGCCTCGTCGGCCAGCATCTTGGACAGCACCTGGCGCTTCTGCTTGGTGCGGGCAAGCACCACGCTCTGCACGATCTCGGCGGCGGCCGTGCTTTGCGGCGCGACCTCGATGCGGACGGGGTTCTTCAAAAGGCCCTTGGCGAGTTCGGCGATCTCATCCGGCATGGTGGCCGAGAACAGCGCCGTCTGGCGGTCCGGCGCGGTCGCCTTGGCGATGCGCCTGACATCGTTGATGAAGCCCATGTCCAGCATGCGGTCGCCCTCGTCGAGGACGAGCCATTTGGTGTCGGCAAGCATGAGGTCCCCTTCCCGCACCAGATCGGTCAACCGGCCGGGCGTGGCGATCAGGATATCGACGCCTGGCGCGATCTTCTTCACCTGGCTGAAGCGCGAGACGCCGCCGAGAACCAGCGCGGTCGAGACATGCGCGCCCTTGGCAAGGATCTTGATTGTTTCTTCGATCTGCACCGCCAGCTCGCGCGTCGGCGCCAGGATCAGCGCACGCGCCGTCTTCGGCCGGCGCTTGGTGCCGAGGCCGATGATCTTCGACAGGATCGGCAGGGCGAAGGCGGCCGTCTTGCCGGAACCCGTCTGGGCAATACCGAAAATGTCGCGGCCTTCGAGCTGCGGCGGGATCGCCTGCATCTGGATCGGCTTGGGATCGGTGAAGCCGGCGGCATGGGTCGCCTTGAGCAGCGCACCCGTGATGCCAAGCGCGGCGAAACCGGAGAGTTCCGCAGTGTCCGTGCCGGGCAAAGTGTTTTCGTTGGTCAAAATATTCTTCTTTCACGCGGCGCATGGCCGCAAACATCGATGGCGGCAGGGCGCAACCTGCCGTCGAAAAATTGTCAGGAAACGACAAGGCGGCGGACGGGATGCGTCCGCGCGGCTGCGCTGTCGTGCCCGCAGGCATCATGCCACGGGGCTCCTTCGCCACCTTGCCGATTCACCGGAAAGAGGGAAAACAGACGCAACCAGTCTCATTCATGGAGAAAGCCGGAAGGTCCGGCTCAAGCGCCTATGGGGCTGCATATGGACGAGTCCGGCCAGAAAAGCAAGGGCCGCATGTTGCGATGCAGCAAAACTAGAGAGTCGCGACGAATGCGCACTCAGACTTCATCGGGCCATTTGCGCGCGCCATGTTGGACGAAAAGAATCTCTATTTGAGTGTCCATCACCCGATACCCAACGATATAGGCGTACCGGGAATCACCAGCTCACGGGTTCCTCCGATCTCGCCAACCCGCCCAATAAAGGGATTGGTAGACAACAGCCGATCTGTCTTTGAATGGATCTCGTTGACGACTCGGGCTGCGGCCCGCGGGTTGTGTTGGCCGATGTAGTCGCCGATTGATGCAAGCTCGATCAGATAGTGTCGGGTCCAGACAATTCGCACAGAGCGTTACGCCTGACCGTATTTGTTCAAAACGGCCGCTATCTCTTCTTCATTTGCGAAGTCGCCGCGATCGGCGGCCTCGATTCCCGCTTGAATGCCGGCAACCCACTTTTCCTGCCACGCGAGCGAACGGCCGTGGGACAAGGCATCCTCAATGATCTGATCGCGAGTGAGTGTCGAGCGCGAGGTCAGTATTTCGATCCGACGGCTTAAATCCTCGGATATTTCCACGTTGTTCTTCATCGCTTCATTCTGCCATATCCGGCTCCTGACTGCCAAGATCGCTCATTACCGGTTTGCACCAAGTTCGAGAACCGGGAGAAATGCAGCGCTTGCGCTGGCCTGCAGGCATCATTACCACAAACCACTTATTCCATTTCAGGAACCGGTCGATGAAAGACGTGCTGAAGGAACTCGAGCGCCGCCGCGAGATTGCCCGTATGGGTGGCGGTAAAGACCGCATCGAGGCCCAGCACAAGAAGGGCAAGCTCACTGCCCGCGAGCGTATCGAGATCTTCCTCGACGAAGGTTCGTTCGAGGAATTCGACATGTATGTCGAGCACCGCTCGACCGATTTCGGCATGGAAAAGACCAAGATCGCCGGCGACGGCGTGGTCACCGGCTGGGGCACCGTCAACGGCCGGCCGATCTATATCTTCGCCAAGGATTTCACCGTGTTCGGCGGCTCGCTGTCGGAGGCGCATGCCGAGAAGGTCGTAAAAGTCCAGGAGATGGCGCTGCGCAATCGCGCGCCGATCATCGGCCTTTACGACGCGGGCGGCGCGCGCATCCAGGAAGGCGTGGCGGCGCTCGGCGGCTATGCCGAGATTTTCCAGCGCAATGTGCTCGCCTCTGGCGTCATCCCGCAGATATCGCTGATCATGGGCCCCTGCGCCGGTGGCGACGTCTATTCGCCGGCCATGACCGATTTCATCTTCATGGTGCGCGATACCTCCTACATGTTCGTCACCGGGCCGGACGTGGTGAAGACGGTGACCAACGAGACGGTGACTGCGGAAAGTCTCGGCGGCGCTTCGGTCCACACGACAAAATCTTCCATCGCGGACGGCGCGTACGACAATGACGTCGAGGCGTTGCTGCAGATGCGCCGTCTGGTCGATCTTCTGCCGGCGTCCAACACGGCCGAGATTCCCGAGATCGAGTGCTACCAGTCAGTGACGGACCATGATCTGTCGCTCGACCGGCTGATTCCCGACAATGCCAACAAGCCCTACGACATCAAGGAACTGATCCTGAAGGTTGCCGATGAAGGTGATTTCTTCGAGATCCAGCAGAATTTTGCCAAGAACATTGTCACCGGCTTCGGCCGGGTCGAGGGCCGCACGGTGGGATTCGTCGCCAACCAGCCGATGGTGCTGGCCGGGGTGCTCGATTCCGACGCCAGCCGCAAGGCGGCGCGCTTCGTGCGTTTCTGCGACTGTTTTTCGATCCCCATCGTCACCTTCGTCGACGTCCCGGGCTTCCTGCCGGGCACCGCGCAGGAATATGGCGGGCTGATCAAGCACGGCGCCAAGCTGCTCTTCGCCTATGCCGAGGCGACCGTGCCGAAGATCACCGTCATCACTCGCAAAGCCTATGGCGGCGCCTATGACGTGATGGCCTCGAAGCATTTGCGCGGCGACATGAACTATGCCTGGCCGACGGCGCAGATCGCGGTGATGGGCGCCAGGGGCGCGGTCGAGATCATCTACCGCAAGGACATCGGCGACCCGGAGAAAATCGCCGCGCATACAAAGGCTTACGAGGATCGCTTCCTGTCGCCTTTCGTGGCCGCCGAGCGTGGCTATGTCGATGAGGTGATCATGCCGCATTCGACGCGGCGCCGCGTGGCGCGAGCATTGCGCATGCTGCGCAACAAGGACATGCAAAACCCTTGGAAGAAGCACGACAACATCCCGTTGTGAACAGCTGCACCAATAAGAAATGCGAATAACCCTTGCAGCTCAGAGCCTTATTCCAGCCAAGGGGTATGGCGGGACGCAGCGCCAGGTCGAATGGCTGATCACCGAGCTGGTCAAGTTGGGACACCATGTCGTCCTCGTTGCCGCGCCGGGATCGTCGCATCCGATGTGCGAGGTCAGGCATGCGGTCAGCGATGCCGAATGCCGGGCTGCGATCCCGCGGGACACGCAAATCGTCAACCTCCACGCCTGGAAGGTCGAGGTCCCCTTCCCGACGCTCAACACCGAACACGGCCATCTTCCGGACTATCCGCGGCCGCAGCCCAACTGGAACTTCCTCAGCGCCCGGCATGCCGCGCTGCATAACCGCAAGACCTTCGTCTACAACGGGTTTCCGGTGGACGCTTACCGGCTGGCGCCTTCGAAGAACGACCACCTCTTCTTCATGGCGGCCATCGCGCGCGCCGGAAAGGGGCTCAACCGGGCAGTGGACCTGGCGAAGAAATTCGACTTCACCCTCGACATCGCCGGCGGTTCGCGATGGAAGCTGCTCGGCCGAAGCAAGACCCGCCGCGAGGGCGTGTTCTTCAAGAGCCTTTCCGCCCGCTACCGGTTTCACGGCAATGTCGACGGCCAGAACAAGTTGCGCCTGCTGGGGGAATCGAAGGCATTCCTCAACCCGATCTCCTGGGAAGAGCCTTTCGGCATGGCGCAGGTTGAAGCCATGCTATGCGGCACGCCCGTGCTGACCACGCCGCGCGGCGCGCTCCTGGAAACCGTGGATGCGGATACCGGCCGCTTTTTCGAGACCGACGAGGAGTTTGCGCGCGCCTTAGCCGGGATCGAAAACCTGTCGTCGCAACGATGCCGCCAATCAGCCGCGGACAGGTTCCCGATCGAGAAGACGGCTAAAGCCTATCTGGAACTCTATGCCCGCATCCTTGATGGCGAAGCGCTTCCGTGACAAATCACAGTCATATTAGCCATTGGTGGCGATTGTTCCGGATCTAAAGGTAGCGCCTGTTGCGTCCCATCCTCGTCTTCTGCTTGCCGGCGATCGGAGACTTCATTCGTTGCCATTCGGCAATCCAGATCCTGGCCGAGAAGTTTCCCGGGCATCAGATCGACGTCGCCACCTCGCCGCTTGCCGCGCCGCTGGCACGGGTGATGCCGCACATTCGCAAGACCTGGATCGTCGAGAAGCACTGGAAGCCCGGCCTGAAAGAACGGGCTGCCCTGGCGCGAGAAATCCGCAAGGAGGACTACCAGGCGGCTTATATGCTCACCAGCAGCACCAAGGCCGCGCTGGTCCCATGGCTGGCCGGCATACCGGAACGCATCGGCTATCCGCGGGAATTCCAGTTCGGGATCATCAACCGCCTGCCTGCCGGCTGGCCGAAGAGCTTCGTGGCGTTCGGGCCCCGCAAGACGAGATTGTTCGAGCAGGTCTGCGCGATCGCGATGCTGGGCGAGAAGCCTGGTGATGACGTGAGGTTGCCTGCTCCACAAATGGCTATTTCGGCCGCGGAGCTTTCCGATTGGCGCGCCCGACACGGAATCGATCCCGCGCGACCGGCGCTGGCGCTTTACACGTCCGCTTTCACCAACTTCCGCTCATGGCCGGCGGAGCGTTTCATCTCGGTAGCGAAGGATCACGCCCGGCGCGGCTGGTCGGTTTGGCTCATCGGCGGCCCACGAGAACGCGAGGCCGCCGCGCAGGTCCGGGCAGCGCTTCCGGAGGCGGTGGATTTCACATCGACACCGCAACTGACTGACGCCATGTGCCAGATCGCCGCGTCGACTGCCTTCCTCGGCGTCGATGGCGGCCTCTGCCATGCTGCCGCAGCCTTGGGCGGACCATGCGTGCTTATCTTCGGATCAAATCGCTCTTATGAGACCGGGCCCGTAAACGACCAGGTGCGTTATCTCGAGCCGCCGATTTCGACGCCGAGCTGGGTGCTCGATACACGCGGTGTCAGCGAGGAGCGAGTTCTCGCGGCTTTGGCCGACGCCGTCGCGCAGGCGCGCCGCACGCAGGAAGCCTGAACTCATTCCTCTGCGGCCCTGTTAAAGCCGGCATTCATCTCTGGTCGTAGCGAAGCCGCCAGCTGAAAGACCACGATAAGGAGCCGTCAGCCGTTTCATCCTGCAGTGCTCTCCATCAGGTCGCGGAGAACCGGCACCATGGCCAGAGGCAGGTCTTCGGCTATCAGGCCCGGCCCGAAACGGCTGCCGGCTTCGGCATGGATCCAGACCCCGGCGCAGGCCGCTTCGAAGGCCGGCATGCCTTGGGCAAGCAGGCCCGCGATGAGGCCCGACAGCACGTCGCCCGAACCAGCGGTGGCAAGCCATGGCGTGCCATTGCTGTTGATCGCGGCGCGGCCATCCGGCGACGCGATCACGCTGTCGGCGCCCTTATAGACGATCACGGCGTTGGAGCGCTGCGCGGCGGCGCGCGCCTTGGCCAGTTTCGACAGAGCCTTGTCGCCAGCGATGTCCACAAACAGCCTGCCGAACTCGCCCTCATGCGGTGTCATGATCAGCGCGGGCGCGTCCGGCTTGCCGGCCGCCTCGAACAGCGTCGAGGCAGCATTGCGAAAGGACATGACGCCGTCGGCGTCGAGCACGAGGCCCTCGACGCCGCCGTCCTGGCGCTTCCTGGCGAGCACGGCAAGTGTGAAATCACGCGCCTTGTCGCCGACACCGAAGCCGGGGCCGAGGACAAAGGTCGACGGCCGGCGGTCGCCGATAATTTCATGCACGTCCTCGATCGCATCGACCTTGCGCAGCATGATCGAGGTGAGATGCGCCGCGTTGACCTGCATGGCGTTCGCCGGCGAAAGCACGGTGACGGCCCCTGCCCCGCTTCTTGCTGCCGCAAGCGCCGAAAGGCGTGCGGCGCCTGTCGCGGATGGTCCGCCCGAAAAGACGCTCGTATGGCCGCGCTTGTATTTGTGCGCGTCGACCGCCGGCACGGGAAAGTTCGCGATCCAGAGCCCAGGCCGGTTCTCGAAGGCTCGCGGTGCGACCTCGTTGATGATCTCGTCGCGAATGCCGATGTCGGCCAACACGACCTCGCCGCATCGCTCGCGGCCAGGCAGAAGCAGGTGGCCGGGCTTTTTTCGTGCGAAGGTGACAGTGAGGACCGCGCGAAATGCCGAGCCGAAAACTTCGCCGCTCTCGCCCGAAACGCCCGAAGGCAGGTCGACCGCGACAACCGGCAGGTTCATTCCTGTCGCGACGTCGACCGCGCCCCTGGCGTCGCCCGACAACGGCTTCGAGAGCCCTGCGCCGTAGAGCGCGTCGACGACCAGCGAGGCAGGTTCAGGGGTGAAAGCCGACAGCGGGCGCCGTTCCAAAGCGCAGTCAACGGCGGCGAGCGCGGCGTCGCTGCCCGCACGAGGTTCGCCCAACACCCACAGCGCCACATCGACGCCGGCCTCGGCGAGCAAGCGCGCCACGACGTAGCCGTCGCCGCCATTGTTGCCGGGGCCGCACAGCACATGCACCCTCGTCGCCGCCGCGTAGCGTGCAAGCACGACGGCGGCGACCGCCTCGCCGGCACGTTGCATCAAGCGATAACCGTCGAGCGGTCCGGCCGCGATCGCCAGTCTGTCTGCCTGGGCCATTTCGGCCGGCGATAGAAGTTCATTGCTCGTGGGATTGCCGATCTGCATGCGATCAAGCATTGTCCAGTTTTCGGTTTGACGCAAACCACCGCGGCCGCGCATCGTCTTGCAAAAGCGCCGCATCCGGGAGGGGTCTGCCTGCAAATTGCGCTATCTGCCCATTTTCTGCGCAGACGTGAGGAGGAGCGATGTATAGGGTTTGGGCGTCCATGGCGCATCCAATGCAGCGGATGACGCGAATTTGCATCCGAACGCGGCATGGAGTCGAAAACGCCCTATGCCGCCTCCACTCCTATAGGTTGGCACGCTTCGTGCTTGATGGAGGCGCAAGCGGGGCACACAACCCGTTTTCCTGGCAGTGGAGGCCACTTTTTACATGAAAAAGATCGAAGCGATCATCAAGCCATTCAAGCTGGACGAAGTGAAGGAAGCGCTTCAGGAGGCCGGACTGCAAGGCATCACCGTCACCGAGGCCAAGGGTTTCGGCCGCCAGAAAGGGCACACCGAGCTCTATCGCGGCGCCGAATATGTCGTCGACTTCCTGCCCAAGGTGAAGATCGAGGTGGTGCTCGGCGACGAGGCCGTCGAAGGCGCTATCGAAGCAATCCGCAAGGCGGCGCAAACGGGCCGCATCGGCGATGGAAAAATCTTCGTCTCCAACATAGAGGAAGTGGTGCGCATCCGCACCGGCGAGACCGGCATCGACGCCATCTGACCTTCAATCCATTCCAGACGTCATCACACAGGGAAGAAACGACATGACGACAGCCAAAGACATCATGAAGCAGATCAAGGACAACGACGTTAAGTTCGTCGACCTGCGCTTCACAGATCCGCGAGGCAAGCTGCAGCATGTGACGATGGATGTCGTCGAGGTCGAGGAAGACATGTTCGCCGACGGCGTCATGTTCGACGGCTCCTCGATCGCCGGCTGGAAGGCGATCAACGAGTCCGACATGGTGCTGATGCCGGATACCGATACCGTCCATATGGATCCGTTCTTCGCCCAGTCGACCATGGTCATCCTGTGCGACATCCTCGATCCGATCTCGGGCGAGGCCTATAACCGCGATCCGCGCGGCACCGCCAAGAAGGCGGAGGCCTATATGAAGTCGGAAGGGATCGGCGACACCATCTATGTCGGCCCGGAAGCCGAGTTCTTCGTGTTCGACGACGTCAAGTACAAGGCCGATCCCTACAACACCGGCTTCCGCCTCGACTCGACCGAGCTGCCGTCCAACGACGACACCGACTACGAGACCGGCAATCTCGGCCACCGTCCGCGCATCAAGGGCGGCTATTTCCCGGTGCCGCCGGTCGATTCCTGCCAGGACATGCGCTCCGAAATGCTGACCGTGCTCGCCGAGATGGGCGTGCGGGTCGAAAAGCATCACCATGAGGTCGCCGCCGCCCAGCACGAGCTCGGCATCAAGTTCGACACGCTGGTGCGCAACGCCGACAAGATGCTGATCTACAAGTATGTCGTGCACCAGGTCGCCAATGCCTACGGCAAGACGGCCACCTTCATGCCGAAGCCGGTGTTCGGCGACAACGGCTCGGGCATGCATGTCCACCAGTCGATCTGGAAGGGCGGCAAGCCGACCTTCGCCGGCAATGAATATGCGGGCCTGTCAGAGAGCTGCCTCTTTTATATCGGCGGCATCATCAAGCACGCCAAGGCGATCAATGCCTTCACCAACCCGCTCACCAACTCCTACAAGCGTCTGGTGCCGGGCTATGAGGCGCCGGTGCTGCTCGCTTATTCGGCGCGCAACCGTTCGGCCTCCTGCCGCATTCCGTTCGGCAACTCGCCGAAGTCGAAGCGCGTCGAGGTCCGCTTCCCCGATCCGGGCGCGAATCCCTATCTCGGCTTCGCCGCCATGCTGATGGCCGGCCTCGACGGCATCAAGAACAAGATCCACCCTGGACAGCCGATGGACAAGGATCTCTACGACCTGCCGCCGAAGGAATTGAAGAAGATCCCGACCGTCTGCGGCTCGCTGCGCGAGGCGCTGCAGAGCCTCGACAAGGACCGGGGCTTCCTGAAGGCCGGCGGCGTCTTCGACGACGACCAGATCGACAGCTATATCGAGCTGAAGATGGCCGAGGTGATGCGCTTCGAGATGACCCCGCATCCGGTCGAGTACGACATGTACTATTCGGTCTAAATTTCTGATCGGATAGAAAATTCAGCCCTTGGAAGGTTCTCCCTTCCAAGGGCTTTTCATTTCTTGGAGGCGCGTTTCGCGCTCGGTGGCGTTTCTTCCATCCGACAAAAAGAACCCCCGCCGGGACTCTCGCATGGACAGTCGTCGAAGGGCTGACGCCTATCGCCGGCTGACGGCAGCAGGCGGTTGTCGCCGCGCGAAAAAGCCCCGGCGGAGAGAGCGCCGGGGCCTTTTTACGATTTGAAGCTCATTTAGCGCAGGCGAGGCCCGCGCCGTGAAAATATCAGGCTGCGGCCGAGACCTTCGCGTCGGTCGAAACCTGCGAGATCGTCTTCAGGACCTGCGAGGCGATCTGGTAGGGGTCGCCCTGCGAGTTCGGGCGGCGGTCTTCCAGGTAGCCCTTGTAGTCGTTCTTGACGAAGGAGTGCGGCACGCGGATCGAAGCGCCGCGGTCGGCGACACCATAGGAGAACTTGTTCCACGGCGCGGTCTCGTGCTTGCCGGTCAGGCGCTTGTCGTTGTCCGGACCGTAGACGGCGATGTGGTCCATCAAGTTCTTTTCGAACTGCGCCATCAGCGCCTCGAAATAGGCCTTGCCGCCGACTTCGCGCATGTAGCTGGTCGAGAAGTTGCAATGCATGCCCGAGCCGTTCCAGTCGGTGTCGCCGAGCGGCTTGCAGTGGAACTCGATGTCGATGCCGTATTTTTCGGTCAGGCGCAGCAACAGGTAGCGCGCCATCCACATCTGGTCGGCGGCCTTCTTGGAACCCTTGCCGAAGATTTGAAATTCCCACTGGCCCTTCGCCACTTCGGCATTGATGCCTTCATGGTTGATGCCCGCGGCCAGGCAGAGGTCGAGATGCTCCTCGACGATCTGGCGCGCGACGTCGCCTACATTGCTGTAGCCGACGCCGGTGTAATACGGACCCTGCGGGGCCGGGTAGCCGCTCTCGGGGAAGCCGAGCGGGCGGCCGTCCTTGTAGAAGAAATATTCCTGCTCGAAGCCGAACCAGGCGCCCTCGTCATCAAGGATGGTGGCGCGGCTGTTCGATGCATGCGGGGTGACGCCATCGGGCATCATAACTTCGCACATGACCAGAGCGCCGTTGGTGCGGGCCGGATCGGGATAAAGCGCGACCGGCTTCAGCACGCAGTCGGAGCTGCGGCCCTCGGCCTGGTTGGTGGAGGAACCGTCGAAGCCCCATAGCGGCAGCTGCTCGAGCGTCGGGAACTCGGCAAACTCCTTGATCTGGGTCTTGCCGCGCAGATTGGGGGTCGGGGTGTAGCCGTCGAGCCAGATATACTCGAGCTTGTATTTGGTCATTCCAGTGCCTCTCGTTGCTTGGACGCCGCAAGCGGGCGGCGTCAACGCATGGCCGGACCGGCCGGCCTGCCGATCGTTAAAAAGCAAATCGTATGCCACTCGCCTCCCGGCGGGTGCGGCAAAATGATCCTCACAAGGCGTTGATTTTGCTGAGCCATCTCAGCAAATGCGTCCGGATCGCTCAGTCGCCGATTTTGCTTAAAGCACAGGCAAACGATGATCTTTTCGTAGGCATATTGCCTAAAGGAATCGCAGAACCTATCTTGACGAAAAGCTGAATCGATAGGCCCCTGGAAAGCAAGGAGGGCAGTCAATGCAAGTCATGCAACCGCGCCCGTCGGCAAAAATCCTGACGTTCCCGCTTGCAGCTCGCAAGTCTGCCTTAAATTTAGGCGCCAAGGCCAAATTCGCGGCAGAACTTGCTGCACTTCGCGGCGAGCACGCCGACTTCGACGGCTGGTACCATGAAGCGGCGGTCGAGGATGAGAACCAGCAGCGCAAGAGCTGACCGCTTCTTCCAGTTCGGAATGAAAAAGCCCGGCGTGATCACCCACGCCGGGCTTTTCGTTGCAGAGGACCGATCGACTACTGCTTGGCGTGCAGATCGGTGCCGAGCGTATCCCTGACGAAGATCATGCCGATGATGAGCGACATTGCCGCGATGATCACCGGATACCAGAGACCGTAGTAGATATCGCCCTTATAGGCGCTGAGCGCGAACACCGTCGCCGGCAGCAGGCCGCCGAACCAACCGTTGCCGATGTGGTAGGGCAGCGACATGCCGGTGTAGCGGATGCGGGTCGGGAACATCTCGACCAGGATCGCGGCGATCGGCCCATAGACCATGGTCACGAACACCACCAGGATGAACAGGATGCCGATCGTCATCGGCCAGTTCACGGCCGCCGGGTCGGCGACCATCGCGAAGGGACCACCGCCCGGAATGTTGTAGACGGTGACTTCCGGCGCGCCGGCTGCCTCGTCCTTCGTCAGCAGCTTGTCGGCGATCGCCTTGTCGGCCGGAACCGTCGTCTTCTCGCCGCCGCGGATCGCCGCGGCATCGAGCTTCAGCTCCGGATTGGCCGCGATGAAGGCGTCGAGCTTCTGGTCCGGCACCTTGGCCGCGGCGCGCTTCAGCGGGTAGCCGCCATCCCGCAGCGACATGTTCACCGCCTTCTGGAAGGAGGCCTCCTTGGCCTTGGACTGATCGCCAGCGGCAACGGCGTCATAGGACTCCACCGTCTCGTTACCGACCTTGACCGTTGCCGCCGTTCCGGGTGCCGCCGTCGTGACGACGTCGTAAGGCACCGAGTTCTTGGTCAGGAACGAGGTCGCGATATCGCAGGATGTCGTGAACTTCGCCGTGCCGACCGGGTTGAACTGGAACCTGCAGTCGCCGGGGGCTGCGGTCACCGTCGCGCGGGTGTTCTGCTGGGCGGTGGCCAGAGCCGGATTAGCGGCCCAGGTGAGCGCCTTGAACAGCGGGAAGGTGCAGACGATACCCAAAGCCAGGCCGGCCATGATGATCGGCTTGCGGCCGATCTTGTCGGACAACCAGCCGAACACGACGAAGAAGATCGAGCCGATGGCAAGTGCGATCGCGATCATGATGTTGACCGACTGCGGTTCGACCTTCAGCACGTTTTGCAGGAAGAACAGCGCGTAGAACTGGCCGTTGTACCAGATCACGGCCTGGCCGGCGGTGAGGCCGAGCAGCGCCAGAAGCGCGATCTTGGCGTTCTTCCACTGCCCGAAGGCTTCCGTCAGCGGCGCCTTGGAGCCCTTGCCCTCGTCCTTCATGCGCTGGAAGGTCGGCGATTCCGAGAGCGACAGCCGGATCCAGATCGAGATGGCGAGTAGGACAAAGGAGACGATGAAGGGAATGCGCCAGCCCCAGGCGGCATAGGTTTCCTTGCTGAGCGAGCCCTGCACGATCAGGATGACGATCAGCGACAGGAACAGGCCGAGCGTCGCCGTGGTCTGGATCCAGGATGTGTAGTAGCCACGGCGGTCATTTGGCGCGTGCTCAGCGACATAGGTCGCCGCGCCGCCATATTCGCCGCCGAGCGCCAGGCCCTGCAGCATGCGCAGTCCGATCAGGATCACGGGAGCCAGGATGCCCAAGGTTGCGTAGCCAGGCAGCAAGCCGACAAGGAAGGTCGAAAGACCCATGATCGTCATGGTGACGAGAAAGGTATACTTGCGGCCGACGAGATCGCCGATGCGGCCGAAAAGCAGCGCGCCGAACGGACGCACAAGGAAACCGGCCGCAAAGGCCAGCAGCGCGAAGATGTTGCGCGTCGCCTCCGGAATCGCCGGACTGAAGAAGGTCGAGCCGATGAAGGCGGCCAGCGAACCGTAGAGATAGAAATCATACCATTCGAACACAGTGCCGAGCGATGAGGCGAAGATGACCTTCTTCTCCTCCCGCGTCATGCCGCGGCTGGTCCCGCCGGCGGTCGAAGCCATTGCCATTTATATATCCTCCCGTGAGATCCCGTCTGTCCTCGATGGCTGCGCGCCACCGTTCGCGCTCCTCCGAACGCGGACTCAAAAACGCAGCCATCGCGGGAAAAAATGACAGAAAGGGCAGGCGAAAGGCACCGCGACAATGGGATTATGACTTTGGTATTAGGTGCGCTGCGAAAGCGGCGCTGCGCTCAGAGCAATTCGGCGTTCGATAGAGTCGGGCGGAAAACCGCTGCCCACTTTCCTGGATTTGCCTAGGCCTGCAATGCCTCGATCAGGCTGACCGCCGCCATCATGTCGCGTTTGCGGGCCGAGCGGCGCGCGACGGCCTCTGCATCCTGGCCCCACTGCTCGATCTGCCAGTCCTCGTCGACATGGCCGGCGGCCCAGGCTTCCTCGCCGTCGAGCTCGCCGAAATCGACGGCCAGCGCCAGCAGCGCCGAACCGGTCAGCGCCGTCATGACATGGATGGCGGCCAGCCGCATCGGCTCGGAGCGCTGGCCAAGATGCGCGCCGATGACGGCGATGGCTTCGCGCGGCTGCTCGACATGGATGACGCCTTCGGCGAGGTTGAAGCGCGCGCCGAGGCGGCTGCGCACCCAGTCGAGCACCGGATCCCAGAGTTTGTTCTGACGGTCGACCAGGCCTTGCGGAGCGTCGGCCCGATAGCAGAGCAGATCGGCCGAGGCGAAGCGCAGGATATCCTCCAGCACCGCTTGCGGGTCGGAGGCGACGCCGTCGATGGCGGTGTTGACGAGGCGCATGACCGGCATCGTCACGGGATCGATGACCTCACCCTGAGCGCTGAATTCATCGGCCACCAGAGCGGCGGCCTTTTCGGTCGGCAGCACCATGACTGCCTTGCCCGGCGTCCGCACCGGCCTGCCGTCGAGATGCACGGCAAAGCCGTTTTCCACCGGAGCAACCGAAACGGCCTTGTAAAAACGCTTCGGCAGCGCCGTCTTCATCTGGATCTGGGCGCGGCGCACCGGATCCGGATCGGAAAGCAGTTTTCCGGCTTCGAGGTCTTCGAGGATGTCGCGCATGTCGAACTCCTTTGGAGCAATTCCAGGAAAAGTGTGAAGCCGTTTCCGTCCGGAATTGCGTCAAACTCTTTAGGGTGCGGGCTGCCTGCGCGCCGGCCGGTTGACGATGATCAGGCCGGCGGCAATCAGCGCCAGAGCCAGGAATATCCTGGTCGTCGGCGCCTCACCCAGAACCACCGCGCCGCACAAGACGCCGAACACCGGCGACAGGAAGGCGAAGCTCGACAGGCCGGACGCCGGGTAGCGCCGAAGCAACCAGAACCACAATACATAGGTGAAGGCCACGATATAGAAAGACTGGAACAGCAGCGCCAGCGTCGGCAAGGCTGCGACGGCACGGATCGGCGGGCCGGCCAAGGGCATCACCAGAACACCGACAACGGCAGCGCCGGCCAGTTGGTAGAGCAGCAACTTCTCGGCACTGGTCTCTACCAGTTTCGAACGCTTGATAACGATGCTGGTCGCTGCCCACAGGACGCCTGAACCCAGGCTGAGCAGATCGCCCATCAGGGTCGTGTCGGTGCCGGCGACGATGCCGTCCGAGAACACAGCCACAAGGCCGCAGAAGGCGAGAACAAGACCGGCGAGCTTGCGTGTGTTGATGCGTTCGCCGAGCAGGAAATGGCCACCGATCAGGACCCAGAACGGCATGGTGTTGACCAGCAGCGTGTTGCGGGCAACGGTCGTGTATTCGAGCCCGATATAGAGGCACAGGAACTCGACACCGAAGAGCACGCCGACGACGATGCCGGCGGTCAACGTTCCATCCGCTTCGAACAGCTTGATGCCGCGCAGCCGGCACCAGCCGAGCACGCAAAGCCCGCCGAGAAGGGAGCGTGCGATCGAGACGAAGACAGGGTCGTAGCCGGCATAGGAGATCTTGGCGGCGACGTAGTTCAGCCCCCAGGAGAAGGTCAGCCCGACCATGATGGCCGCCGCCGCCATGTCGACAGCGTCGCGGCGGTCCAATGCTGGCGCAGCAGCCACTGTCAGTCCTCCGCGTTCTGCTCGTCGAAGCCGATCAGGTTCCAGCTCTGGCGCATATGCGGCGGCATGGGCGCGGTGACGTCGATGACGCGTGTGTCCGGGTGCGGAATGATGATGCGGCGCGCATGCAGATGCAGGCGGTTCTGGATGCCGCCCGGGAAATCCCAGTTGGTGTCGGCCTCGAAATATTTGGGATCGCCGATGATCGGGCAGCCGATATGGGCGGCATGAACGCGAAGCTGGTGGGTACGGCCGGTATAAGGCTCCATCTCCAGCCAGGTCATCGTCTGCGCCGCCTGCTCGATGATGCGGTAGAAGGACACGGCGTGGTCGGCGCCTTTTTCACCATGCGCGGCAACGCGCACGCGGTCGCCGTCCTCAGTCGGCTCCTTGATCAGCCAGGTCGAGATCTTGTCCTCGCGCTTGGGCGGCACGCCCTTGACCAGCGCCCAATAGGTTTTCTTGGTCTCGCGCGCCCGGAAAGCCTCGGAGAGCTTCATGGCGGCAAGACGGGTGCGGGCAACGACCAGCACGCCGGACGTGTCGCGGTCGAGGCGGTGGACCAGGCGCGGCTTCTCGCCCTTCTGGCTGCGCCAGGCCTCCAGCATGTCGTCGACATTGCGGGTCACACCCGAGCCGCCCTGCACCGCCAAGCCGGCCGGCTTGTTGAAGACGAAGACTTTCGGGTCTTCGTACAGCAGCATCTTGGCCAGCACATCGGCATCGTCCTGGTTGCGGATCGAGTGGCCGGTGAGCGAAGCGTCGCCCTTCTTGTCGACCTCGATCGGCGGGATACGCACTGTCTGGCCAGGCTCGACGCGGGTATCGGCCTTCACCCGGCCGCCGTCGACCCGGACCTGGCCGGAGCGCAAGAGCTTCTGCAGGTGGCCGAAGCCTAGGCCCGGATAGTGGACCTTGAACCAGCGGTCGAGCCGCATGCCCGCCTCGCCGGCCTCCACCGTGATCTGTTCAACACCTGCCATGACTTCGCTTTTCCATTTGAAAGCGGGGCCATAGCACTAAGGCGGGCAGGTTGCGAGCCAAAGACCCAAACTCGAACAAAGATCACGCCAAAACGGCGTGTCTGGCACAGCAGACGCCAGGATCAGTTGGCGGCGGCCTTCGGCTTGGACGAGCCGATCATCTTCCAATTCTTGTAGAAGACGGAATTGATGCGCTCCACGCTCACCGAGACGACGGCGAGAAGGCCCGTGATCAGCTTCGGGAATGGAGACGGACGGATGATATCGACGAAGACGCAGTAGCGGCGGCCGTCATATTCGTTGACCGAGCGATGGAACAGCGTGTCGTCGAAGATGAACAGCGGGTTGTCGTACCAGTAGTTCTTCTTGCTGCCGCACTGGACGAAGATCTCGGCTTTCACCGGAATCAGATTGTAGAGGATGCGCAGGCTGAGCCGGAGCGGACCGAAATGCCAGGACGTGGATTCACGCTTGCTGAAAACGGATACCGCGATCGTCTTGATGTATTTGTAGTCCTTGTTGAATTCGGGAACGTTGTCAATTCTGTGCTTGCCGTACCACTGGTAGACATACATGCCGCGTCGGCCGGCGCCGAAATTGGCATCGATGTCGGCGATGATCTCGTCCTTGCGCGCCGTGAAGACGCCCAGGACCTCGTTGATCTCTCGCTGATAGTCCTCGGGGAATTGCTCGGGCTTCCAGACGCCGGGGTTGCGGTAGCAGAGAAGGTCGACGATCAGGTTGAACGGCGACAGCAGCCATGTGAACAGGCCATTGCCGAGGAAGTAGCGCTCGAACAGGTTCCGGTTCTTCTGGTCGTTGCGCATGACGTCGATCAGGCCGCAGACGACCCAGATCGCGGTCAGGATCGGGATGAAGTAGAAGGCGAGCGCGAGAACCACGACTGCAATCGCAGCCTTGCGAAGGGTCTTGACGGTTTGCTTTGTCATTGCGTTACGCGCGGGAGCGCGATCCTGTTCCATGAGCCAAATCACGGCAACCCCCGCCAGCCGTGCGTCTTGATAGGATTTTTTGTTTCCTGGCACAATGCCGTGGAATGGTACGGACGGTCGGCGAGCATAAATATTTGGAGTGAAGACCTCCACTTATTGCCATTGCACCGCGGGCGGGAAGCATGCGGACCGCCGGGGCGACTAGCTGTTGCGTTCGCCGCGCAGCTTTGCCCAGTATTCCAGCCGCTTGCGGATATCGCGCTCGAAACCGCGCTCCGGCGGATCGTAGAAAGTGTGCCGGCCCATCTTTTCGGGAAAATAGTCCTGGCCGGAGAACGCGTCCGGCTCGTCATGGTCGTAGCGATAGCCGGCGCCGTAATCCTCCTGCTTCATCAGCTTGGTCGGCGCATTGAGGATCTGTTTAGGCGGCAGCAGCGAGCCGAATTCCTTGGCGGCCGCGGTCGCCGCCTTGAAGGCAGTGTAGACAGCGTTCGATTTGGGCGCGGTGGCGAGGTAGACGGCAGCCTGGGCGAAGGCGAGTTCGCCTTCCGGCGAGCCAAGATAGTCATAGGCGTCCTTGGCCGCGTTGGCGATGACAAGCGCCTGAGGATCGGCGAGCCCGATATCCTCGACCGCCATGCGGACCAGCCGGCGGCCCAGATAGAGCGGATCCTCGCCGGCATCGAACATGCGGGCGAGGTAGTAAAGAGCGGCATCCGGATCGGAGCCACGCACCGATTTATGCAGCGCCGAGATCAGATTGTAGTGGCCGTCCTGGCCCTTATCGTAGATCGGCGCGCGGCGCTGGATGACGCGCTGCAGGCCTTCCGGGCCGAACACCTCGCCCTTTTTGGCGGCGCGCCAGACTTCCTCGGCCAGTGTCAGCGCGGCGCGGCCGTCGCCATCCGCCATGCGGATGAGCATGGCGCGCGCTTCTTCATCGAGCGGGAGCGCCCTGCCCTCGGTTTCTTCGGCACGCGCCAGAAGCTTGGCGATGCTTTCTTCGCCCAGCGATCGAAACACCAGCACGCGCGCGCGGGACAGAAGCGCGGCGTTCAGCTCGAAGGACGGGTTCTCCGTCGTGGCGCCGACCAGCACCACCGTGCCGTCTTCCATGACGGGGAGAAAGCCGTCCTGCTGGGCGCGGTTGAAGCGGTGGATCTCGTCCACGAAGAGCAGCGTCTGGCGGCCGTTGGTGCGTCTCAGCTTGGCGGCCTCGAAGACTTTCTTGAGATCCGCGACGCCTGAAAATACCGCCGAAATCTGCTCGAAGGCGAGATCGGTCTCGCCGGCCAAGAGCCGTGCCACCGTCGTCTTACCGGTGCCGGGCGGTCCCCAGAAGATCATCGAGCCGAGCGAGCCGGAATCGATCAGCCTGGTCAGCGCGCCATCGGGGCCGGTCAGATGCTCCTGCCCCACGACCTCGCCGAGGTTCTTCGGGCGCAGGCGATCGGCCAGCGGCCGCCCGGGCGGCGCCTTCTCCGGTTCATCGGAACTGAACAGATCGGCCATGCACGTCTTCGAACCTGGAGGACGATCGCTCGGATCGCCTCAATATCGCAGTACCTGGCGCAGTATCTGCCCGCCGCGCTCGACGGTAAAGCGCCACCAGCGCGTGTCCTGCTGGGCAACCTGTGCCAGCGTTGCCGCGGTGTCGATGGTGGTCCCGTTCACCTCACGCACGATATCGCCGGACTGGAAGCCGAAATCGGCGGCCGGCGAATCGCGGTTGATGTCGACGACCGTGACGCCCTTGAGATCGGTGCGCAGGCCAAGCCGCTGGGCAAGCCTGGGCGACAGTTCCGCGACCTTGGCGCCGGAAAAGGGGCTGCGGCCACGCAAAATCACCTCGCTGGGCTTGGCGCCTTCCGGCGCGCGCTCCAGCGGGATTTCCAGCGTCGCCTGCTGACCCTTGCTCAGCACGGCGAAGGTCGCCTTGGTGCCGATCGACAGCGTCGCCATGCGATAGTCGAGCGCTTCGATGCTTTCGACGGGCGTGTTGTTGAGCGACAGGATGACGTCACCGGCCTTCAGCCCAGCCTTGCCGGCAGGTCCCGCGGCGTCGACGGCCGACACCAATGCGCCGGTCGGCCTCTCCATGCCGAGCGATTCAGCGATCTGCGGCGTCACCAGTTCGAATTCCGCACCGATATAGGGCCGCTCGAAGAAATCGAGCCCGGCCTTGGCGGCGTCGGCAAAGGCGCGCACCATGTTCGAGGGAATGGCGAAGCCGATGCCGATCGAGCCGCCGCTGCGGCTGTAGATGGCCGTATTGATGCCGACCAGCTGGCCGCCCATGTTGATCAGCGCGCCGCCGGAATTGCCGGGATTGATGGCAGCGTCGGTCTGGACGAAATAGCCCGAATCCGAAACGCCGATATGGCTGCGGGCGAGCGCCGAGACAATGCCGCTGGTGGTGGTCTGGCCGACGCCGAACGGATTGCCGATCGCCAGCACAAGGTCGCCGACTTCGAGCGCGTCTGAATCGCCGATCGCGATCACCGGAAACGGCTTGTCGGCAGAAATCTTGAGCACCGCCAGATCGAGCGTCTCGTCCTTGAGCATGACTTTGGAGGTGAACTCACGTCCGTCCGCGGTCGCGACCTTCACCTCGTCGGCGTCCTTGATGACGTGGAAGTTGGTGACGATCACGCCGCTCGGATCGACCAGCACGCCCGAGCCCAGCGAAGACTGCGCGCGGGGCTGGGCACGGCCGAAGAATTCCTCGAAGAACGGGTCGCCTTCGAAGGGCGAAGTCACCTTTGCCGTCTGCGAGGCATAGACGTTGACGACTGCCGGCGCCGTCTGCTTGACCAGCGGCGCAAACGAGAGCTGTACCTCCTCGCGGCCGAACGGCACGCGCTTGTCGGGGCCGGACGTGCCGTTCTCGCCTTCCACACCATGCAGCAGATCGGTCAGCACATCGGAGAGGCCCGGATCGGCCGGCTTGGCGGCGTCCTCTGCCAGCGCCTGTCTTGCGGCCGGTGCCGCGGCGAAGACGGCCAGCGCGCAAACCGCAACAAGAAACAGTCGTTTGAGGTGCATTTTTCGAATCCTTCCAGATCGGGCGCCATTGTCCCGACGATTGTGCAGAATGAAAGGCTAATGCACACAAATGCGACACTTGTCGCGCAAAAGCATGCACGCAAGGACGAAAACGGCCCGCTGCTCGCCTATTCCGATAAACGCAAAAGGGGCCCGTAGGCCCCTTGAAGTCATTGACGAAAACGCTTGGCCTAGGCGGCCGCGGCTTCCTCATTGGCGCCTTCTGCTTCGAGGCGGGCGCGATCGCCGGCGCCTTTGGCCGAGGTGTCGCGGTCGACGAACTCGATCACGGCCATCGCGGCGTTGTCGCCATGGCGGAAGCCCGCCTTCATGATGCGCAGGTAGCCGCCATTGCGGGTGGCGTAGCGCGGAGCAATGGTCTCGAACAGGCGCTTGACGACGCCTTCGTTGCCGATCTGCGCGATCACCTGGCGGCGGGCGTGCAGGTCGCCGCGCTTACCGAGCGTCACCAGCTTCTCGACGATCGGACGCAGGTCCTTCGCCTTCGGCAGGGTGGTGACGATCTGCTCGTGCTCGATCAGCGAGACGGCGAGATTGGCGAACATCGACTTGCGATGGCTGATGCTGCGGGCGAACCGGCGGCCCTTAAAACCATGGCGCATGGCTCTTCTCCTTCTTCAGTTGTTCAAGAGGCCACGCCTCTGATGGTTTTCCGCATGACCGTCGGATCGAGCGGCTCGCGCCGCCGATCCTTGGAATTCATGCTCAATATTGGTCTTCGTAACGCTTAGCGAGGTCTTCGATGTTTTCCGGCGGCCAGTCCGGCACTTCCATGCCGAGATGGAGGCCCATGGCCGCCAGCACTTCCTTGATCTCGTTCAGCGACTTGCGGCCGAAGTTCGGGGTGCGCAGCATCTCGGCTTCGGTCTTCTGGATCAGGTCGCCGATATAGACGATGTTGTCGTTCTTGAGGCAGTTGGCCGAACGCACAGAAAGCTCGAGCTCGTCGACCTTCTTGAGCAGCGCCGGGTTGAAGGCGAGCTCGGTGACGGCCTCAGTGGCGACTTCCTTCTGCGGCTCGTCGAAGTTGACGAACAGGCCGAGCTGGTCCTGCAGGATGCGGGCGGCAAAAGCCACCGCGTCCTCGCCCGAGATCGAGCCGTTGGTCTCGATGGTCATGGTCAGCTTGTCGTAGTCGAGAACCTGGCCCTCGCGGGTGTTCTCGACCTTGTAGGAGACCTTCTTGACCGGCGAGTAGAGGCTATCGACCGGGATCAGGCCGATCGGCGCGTCCTCGGCGCGGTTGCGCTCGGCCGGCACATAGCCCTTGCCGGTATCGACGGTGAACTCCATGCGGATCTCGGCGCCCTCGTCCAGCGTGCAGATGACGTGGTCGGGGTTGAGGATCTCGACGTCGCCGACGGTCTGGATGTCGCCAGCGAGCACGGCGCCCGGGCCCTGCTTGCGCACGACCATGCGCTTGGGACCATCGCCTTCCATGCGGATGGCGATTTCCTTGATGTTTAGCACGATGTCGGTCACGTCCTCGCGCACGCCGGCGATGGACGAGAATTCATGCAGCACGCCGTCGATCTGCACGGCGGTCACAGCCGCGCCGCGCAGCGAAGACAGAAGCACGCGCCGTAGCGCGTTGCCCAGCGTCAGGCCAAAGCCGCGTTCGAGCGGCTCGGCCACCAGCGTGGTCAGCGTCTTCTTCTTCGACGAGAACTCGATCTTGTTCGGCTTGATCAGTTCTTGCCAATTTTTCTGGATCATAATGTTTCCTTCCTTTGCCCCGCCACCATCCAATCGTGGCGAGCGACACGGAAAACCGCGGAGGAACGCCCTGGCGTTCGCGCGGCGCTCTAAAAATTAGACGCGACGCTTCTTGCGCGGACGGCAGCCATTGTGCGGGATCGGCGTCACGTCACGGATCGAGGTGATGGTGAAGCCGGCGGCCTGCAGCGCGCGCAGCGCCGATTCACGACCGGAGCCGGGTCCGCAGACCTCGACCTCGAGCATGCGCATGCCGTGTTCCTGCGCCTTCTTGGCAACGTCTTCGGCGGCCATCTGGGCAGCGAACGGGGTCGACTTGCGCGAACCCTTGAAGCCCTGCGCACCGGCCGACGACCAGGCAATCGAATTGCCCTGCGCGTCGGTGATGGTGATCATGGTGTTGTTGAAGGTCGAATTGACGTGGGCAACGCCCGACGAGATGTTCTTGCGTTCGCGACGGCGAACACGAGCGGCTTCCTTGGCCATAATAGTCCTTTCAGTTGATCTCTACACCGCCGTAATGCCAGCGGCTCCACCCTTCGTAAGGGAGCAGGGGAATAGGGCAGCAAGGGAGTAGGGAAAGTGCGACCCGATTACGGGTTTTCCCTACTGCCTTACTCCCCTACTCCCTTATTCCCCCAAATTACTTCTTCTTGCCGGCGATCGCCTTGGCCGGGCCCTTGCGGGTGCGCGCATTGGTATGCGTGCGCTGGCCGCGGACCGGCAGCGAGCGGCGGTGACGCAGGCCGCGGTAGCAGCCGAGGTCCATGAGCCGCTTGATGTTCATCGAGACTTCGCGGCGCAGGTCGCCCTCGACCTGGTAGTCGCGGTCGATCGTCTCGCGGATCTGCAGCACTTCCGCGTCGGTCAGCTGGTTGACGCGGCGGTCCGCCGGGATGCCGACCTTGTCGACGATCTCCTGGGCAAACTTCTTGCCGATGCCGTGAATGTACTGAAGTGCAATGACGACGCGCTTGTTGGTCGGAATGTTGACGCCGGCTATACGAGCCATTTTCTTCTCTTTCTCCATATGGGCCGGATATGCCGGCGCTATCGAAGTTGCCCCGCGTCCGGTGGAGGCCGGCCCTTGCGAGGGTTTCCTGGTTCAAAGCGACCGCTTTGCCCGCAAGGGCAAGCAAAGTCCATGCCTGATAGGAAGACGGGCCGCCATACCCCAACGGCCCAGTCCAGTCAAGCGCAATCTTTAATTGCCGGCCCGGCTTACTTCACCGCAGCCGCGAGCACCTTGCCGATCTCGACGGTCACGGCATCAATACTCGCCATGCCATCGACCGTCTTGAGCTTGCCTTTGGCGTAGTAGTAGCCAATCAGCGGCGCCGTCTTCTTGTAGTATTCGCGCAGGCGTCCTTCGAACACCGCCGGGTTGTCGTCCTTGCGCACCGGCTGGCCGGCGGCCTTGGCATCATCGGCGCGCTTGACGATTCGCCCGACCAGAGCCTTGTCGTCGACGACGAGCTCGATGACGGTGTCGAGCGCGATGCCACGCTCGGCGAGCATGGCTTCGACCGCGTCGGCCTGGACCAGCGTGCGCGGATAGCCGTCGAGAATGAAACCCCTGGCGCAATCCGGCTGATCGATGCGTTCGGCGACGATGGCGTTGACGATCGCATCCGAGACCAGCTCACCGGCATCCATCACCGCCTTGGCGCGCTTGCCGACCTCGGTCCCGGCCTGGACGGCGGCACGCAGCATGTCACCCGTCGAGAGCTGGGGTATGCCATGTTTTTCTACCAGTCTTTGTGCTTGCGTCCCCTTGCCCGCTCCTGGCGGCCCAAGCAATATCAGCCTCATCTGCTCCTCTTCCCCCCGCGCAACTTCGACTTCTTGATCAGGCCCTCATACTGGTGCGCGATCAGGTGACCCTGAATCTGCGCCACCGTGTCGAGCGTGACACTGACCACGATCAGAAGCGATGTGCCACCGAGGTAGAAAGGTACGCCAGTCGCCGAAATCAGGAACTCCGGCAGCAGGCAGACCAGCACCAGGTAGATGGCGCCGATGACGGTGATACGCGTCAGAACATAGTCGATATAGTCGGCGGTGCGCTCGCCCGGACGATAGCCCGGGATGAAGCCGGAGTGCTTCTTGAGCTGGTCGGCCGTGTCCTTCGGGTTGAAGACGATCGCCGTGTAGAAGAAGGCGAAGAAGACGATCATGCCTGCATAAAAGATCATGTAGAGCGGCTGGCCGTGGCCGAGCGAGGCCAGGATGGTGCTTGCCCAGGCCGGCAGGTTGGTCGACTGCGAGAAGCCCGCTACCGTCGCCGGCAGCAGCAGCAGCGAGGACGCGAAGATCGGCGGGATGACGCCCGAGGTGTTGAGCTTCAGCGGCAGGTGCGAGGTGTCGCCCTGGAACATGCGGTTGCCGACCTGGCGCTTCGGATACTGGATGAGCAGGCGGCGCTGGGCGCGCTCGAAGAAAACGATCAGCGCGATGACGATGATCGCCAGCACGATGATCGCCAGGATCAGGCCTGTCGACAGCGCGCCGGTGCGGCCAAGCTCCAGCGTTCCGGAGATCGCCCGCGGCAGGCCGGCGACGATGCCGGAGAAGATGATCAGCGAAATGCCGTTGCCGATGCCGCGCGCGGTGATCTGCTCGCCGAGCCACATCAGGAACATGGTGCCGCCGACCAGCGTGACGACGGTCGAGATGCGGAAGAACATGCCGGGATCGTTGACGATGCCGTTGCCGCCTTCGAGGCCGACCGAAATGCCGTAGGCCTGGATCAGCGCCAGAAGCACGGTGCCGTAGCGCGTGTACTGATTGATGATCTTGCGGCCCTGCTCGCCTTCCTTCTTCAGCGCTTCCAGCGACGGGATGACCGACGTCATCAGCTGCATGATGATGGAGGCGGAGATGTAGGGCATGATGCCCAGCGCAAAGATCGCCATGCGCTGCACCGCGCCGCCGGCAAACATGTTGAACATGCCGAGTACGCCCTTGCTCTGCGAGGAGAAGGCCTGGGCGAAAGCGTCGGGGTTGATGCCGGGAAGCGGGATATAGGTGCCGAGGCGATAGACAAGCAGCGCGCCGATGGTGAACCAGATGCGCTTCTTGAGATCCTCGGCCTTGGCGAAGGCCGCGAAATTCAGATTGGAGGCTAGTTGTTCAGCAGCCGAAGCCATGCCTGATTCTCCGCTAGATCACGCTCGATGCCCGCAGCTCAGGCGGCGCGTGTCACCGAAGCTCACGAGATAAGCTCCGGACCGTGAACATGCAAGCGGCCGCGTCGACGCGGCCGCCCAATTCAACTGATCAAAGCGCGCTCCGACGGAAAATGCGAAGTCATTCCCGCCAGCCGCGCTTCAAATCGCCGTTACTCGGCGGCGGCCGCTTCCGGCAGCTTCACCGAACCGCCGGCCTTCTCGATCTTCTCGATCGCGGCCTTGGAGGCGCCGGCGACGTCGAAGGAGAGCTTGGCCTTGAGCTCGCCGTCGGACAGCACGCGCACGCCGTCCTTGGCGCGGCGGATGACGCCGGCAGCGATGAGCGCCTCGACAGTCACTGTCTCCTTGGCGTCGAGCTTCTTGGCGTCGATGGCCGCCTGGATCCTGGCCAGCGACACGACGTTGAAGCTCTTGGCGAAGATGTTGTTGAAGCCACGCTTCGGCAGGCGCCGGTAGAGCGGCATCTGGCCACCCTCGAAGCCGTTGATGGCAACGCCCGAGCGTGCCTTCTGGCCCTTGACGCCGCGACCGGCGGTCTTGCCGGAGCCGGAGCCGATGCCGCGGCCGAGGCGCTTCTTGGAGTGCGTGGCGCCGTCCTTGTCACGCAGATCGTTGAGTTTCATGTTGCTTCTCCTGCGCTTCCGTTCAGGCCTCGTCCACGACGCGGACGAGGTGCTGGACGGCAGCGATCATGCCACGCACGGAAGGGGTATCTTCCAGCGTGCGCCGCTTGTGCATCTTGTTCAGGCCGAGGCCGACCAGCGTCGCGCGCTGCTCTTTCGGCCGGCGGATCGGAGAGCCGATCTGCTCGACGGTGATGGTCTTGGTAGCTTTCTTGGCCATGGTCGAAATCCCTGGTCAGCGTCGACTATTCTTCAGCCGCAACGGCGGTGCCGCGGCGGGCCTGAAGGGTCGAGTACTTGATGCCGCGCGCGGCAGCCACATCCTTGGGATGCATCTGGCTCTTCAGCGCGTCGAAGGTGGCGCGAACCATGTTGTAGGGGTTCGACGAACCCATCGACTTGGCGACCACGTCATGCATGCCGAGCGTCTCGAAGACGGCGCGCATCGGGCCGCCGGCGATGATGCCGGTACCCTGCTTGGCAGCGCGCAGCAGAACGCGTCCAGCGCCCCAACGGCCCTCGACGTCGTGATGCAGCGTACGGCCCGAGCGCAGCGGCACGAAGATCATGTCGCGCTTGGCCGACTCGGTCGCCTTGCGGATCGCTTCCGGCACTTCGCGCGCCTTGCCGTGGCCGAAGCCGACGCGGCCCTTCTGGTCGCCGACGACGACAAGAGCGGCGAAGCCGAAGCGACGACCACCCTTCACCACCTTGGCGACGCGGTTGATGTGGACCAGCTTGTCCACCATGCCGTCGTCGCGCTCTTCACGCTCGCGGCCGCGGCCGCCGTCCCTACGTTCCTGTGCCATATCCTGTTCCTTGTTCTTTTCCGGAAGCACGGGTTGCTGTTTGCCGGCGCCTCATTCGGGTCGCCGACGGCGATAAATCAGAAGCTGAGTCCACCCTCGCGGGCAGCCTCGGCCAGCGCCTTGACGCGGCCATGATAGATGTACGGGCCACGGTCGAAGACGACTTCCTTGACGCCGGCCTTCGTGGCGCGCTCGGCGATCAGCTTGCCGACCGCTGCGGCGGCGGCGGTGTCAGCGCCGGTCTTGAGCGAACCCTTGAGGTCCTTCTCGAGCGTCGAGGCGGCGGCCAGCGTGTGGCCGTTGGCATCGTCGATGACCTGAACGTAGATGTTCTTCGAGGTGCGGTGCACCGAAAGCCGCGGACGCTCGCCGGCGACCTTCTTCAGCTGGCGGCGCACGCGCTGCGCGCGGCGCTGGATGGTTTCTTTGGGGCTTGCCATAATGTCAGTTCCTTGCCTTCAGAAAACGGGGGCAACCCTGTGCGGTAGGCCAGGCCTCCCGCGGCCGCTCCCCGCGGCGTTACACTTCTCTGGCCTGGCCCTTTCCGAAAAGTCTGCAACTTTTCGGGGCCAAGCCTATTACTTCTTCTTGCCTTCCTTGCGGACGATCTTCTCGCCGGCATAGCGCACGCCCTTGCCCTTGTAGGGCTCCGGACCGCGATATTCGCGGATCTCGGCGGCGACCTGGCCGACCTGCTGCTTATCGATGCCGGTGATCGTGATTTCGGTCGGCTTCGGCACCGTGATCGTGATGCCCTGGGGCGTCTCATAGACCACGTCGTGGCTGAAGCCGAGCGCGAGCTGCAGGTTCTTGCCCTGCAGCGCCGCACGATATCCGACGCCGGTGATCTCGAGCTTCTTCTCGAAGCCGTCCTTCACGCCCTGCAGGATGTTGACGATCTGCGTGCGCGACATGCCCCACTTGGAGCGGGCCGCCTTGGTCTGGTCGCGCGGCTGGACAGCAATCTCGCTGCCCTCCATCTTGACCAGCACTTCGTCGTTGACCACGAATTTCAGCTCACCCTTGGGGCCCTTCGCCGTCACGGTCTGGCCGTTGACGGTCGCGGTCACACCCTGCGGCAGCGAAACGGGTTTCTTTCCGATACGAGACATTTTGTTGTCCTCGTCACTTCTTTTGTTTCAATTCCAGTTCCCGGGCGCGGTCCCAAGAACCGAAGCCCATTCATTCAATCTCATGCCCGATCAGAAGATCTGGCAGAGGATCTCGCCGCCGACATTCTGCTCGCGCGCCTCATGGTCGGCCATGACGCCCTTCGGCGTCGAAAGAATGGCGATGCCGAGACCGTTGGCGACGTGCGGGATCGACTTGGCCGAGACATAGACGCGGCGGCCAGGCTTCGAGACGCGCGCAATTTCGCGCACGACCGGAGCGCCGTCGAAATACTTCAGCTCGATCTCGATTTCGGACTTGCCGTTTTCAAAATCGGTCTGGCTGTAGTCGCGGATGTAGCCTTCCGACTTCAGCACTTCGAGGACGCGGGCGCGCAGACGCGAGGCCGGGGTCGAAACGCTCGACTTCTTACGGCCATAGGCGTTGCGGATGCGGGTCAGCATATCGCCGAGAGGATCGCTCAATGACATCTCAGTGTCTCCTTACCAGCTCGACTTGACCAGGCCCGGGATCTGGCCGGTATTGCCCAGATCGCGAAGCGCGATACGCGAAACTTTGAGCTTGCGATAATAGGCGCGCGGGCGGCCCGTGACTTCGCAGCGGTTGCGGATACGGATCTTGGCCGAGTTGCGCGGCAGCGCCGAAAGCTTCAACTGGGCGCGAAAACGCTCTTCCATCGGCTGGGACTGATCCATGATGATGGCCTTGAGCGCCGTGCGCTTGGCGGCGTACTGATCGGCGAGCTTGCGGCGCCGGTTGTTCTTCTCGACTGAGCTGGTCTTTGCCATTTCAGATGTTTCCTTTTTCGCTGCCGTTACTGGCGGAAGGGGAAGTTGAAGGCCTTGAGCAGAGCTCTCGCCTCGTCGTCCGTCTTCGCCGTCGTACAAACGATGACGTCCATGCCCCAGACCTGATCAACCTTGTCGTAGTTGATCTCCGGGAACACGATGTGTTCCTTGATGCCCATGGCATAGTTGCCACGGCCGTCAAAGCTCTTCGGGTTCAGCCCGCGGAAGTCGCGAACGCGCGGCAGCGCGATGTTCACGAGGCGGTCAAGGAACTCGTACATGCGTTCCTTGCGCAACGTGACCTTGGCGCCGATCGGCATATTCTCGCGCACCTTGAACCCGGCAATCGAGTTGCGGGCACGGGTGACGACGGCCTTCTGGCCGGCGATCATCGCGAGATCCTCGGCCGCGACCGAGGGCTTCTTGGAGTCTGCGGTTGCCTCACCGACACCCATGTTCAGCACGATCTTGTCGATGCGCGGAACCTGCATGTCGTTGTCGTAACCGAACTGCTCCTGCATCGCCTTGCGGATGGTCTCGTTGTAGACCTTCTTGAGGCGGGGCTCGTTCTTGGCAGTTGCCTGCTTGGTTTCAGCCTTAGCCATTGATGACTTCTCCCGAACGCTTGGCGACGCGCACCTTCTTGCCATCCTTCTGGATGGTGAAGCCGACGCGGGTCGGCTTGCCGTCCTTGGGGTCGGCCAGCGCGATGTTCGACAGGTGGATCGGCGCTTCCTTGGTGATGATCCCGCCCTCTTGGGCCTGGGTCTGCTTCTGGTGACGGCGAATGAGGTTCACGCCGCGGACGAGCGCGGTGTCTTCCTTCGGCTGCACCGACAGGACTTCGCCCGAACGGCCCTTGTCCTTGCCGGCAAGCACGACGACCTTGTCGCCTTTTTTGATCTTTTGCATTGGTCCGGCTCCTTACAGCACTTCAGGCGCGAGCGAGATGATCTTCATGTGGTTCTTGGCGCGAAGCTCGCGCGGAACCGGTCCGAAGATACGGGTGCCGATCGGCTCTTTCTTGTTGTCGACGAGAACGGCCGCGTTCTTGTCGAAACGGATCACGCTGCCGTCCGGGCGGCGGATGTCCTTGGCCGTGCGAACCACGACCGCCTTCATCACATCGCCCTTCTTAACGCGGCCGCGCGGAATGGCTTCCTTGATCGACACCACGATGATGTCGCCGACGGAGGCATACTTCCGCTTCGAGCCGCCCAGCACCTTGATGCACATGACACGACGGGCGCCGGAATTGTCCGCGACGTCGAGGTTTGTTTGCATCTGAATCATGACTGGCCGCCTTCTTCTTTTCTAACGGGACAGGCGCAAAGCCCCTCCCCGGTCTGTCCAAAATTCGTTTGTTTACGCCTGATCCGAAGTGACGACGATCCAGCGCTTGTCCTTGGAAATCGGCTTCGATTCCTGGATGAACACCTGGTCGCCGACCTTGTGGGCGTTGTTCTCGTCGTGCGCCTTGTACTTCTTGGTCATGCGCACGGTCTTCTTCATCACGGGATGCGTGAAGCGCCGTTCGACCTTGACGACGACCGTCTTCTCGTTCTTGTCGCTGACGACGGTGCCCTGCAGAATGCGCTTTGGCATGGTCTTAACCCTTCTTGGCCGCGGCTTTTTGCGCGGCGATGGTCTTGATGCGCGCGATGTCCCTGCGGACCTGCTTTACGCGCGCGGTCTTCTCGAGCTGGCCGGTGGCCTTCTGGAAGCGCAGGTTGAACTGCTCCTTCTTCAGATTGGCCAGGTCGTCGGTCAGCTGGTCCTGGGTCTTGGTCCGGATGTCTTCGGCTTTCATGATTCAGCCCGTCCTTATTCTGCGATGCGCTGTACGAAGCGCGTCTTGACCGAGAGCTTGGCGGCGCCGAGACGCAGCGCTTCACGCGCCGTCTCCTCGCTGACGCCATCGATCTCGAACATGATGCGGCCGGGCTTGACGCGCGCCGCCCAGTAGTCGACGGCGCCCTTGCCCTTACCCATGCGGACTTCGGTCGGCTTCGAGGTGACCGGCAGGTCCGGGAACACCCGGATCCAGACGCGGCCGGCGCGCTTCATCTCGCGGGTGATCGCGCGGCGGGCCGCCTCGATCTCGCGCGCGGTGACGCGGTTCGGCTCAAGCGCCTTCAGCCCGAAACCGCCGAAATCCAGGTTGGTGCCGCCCTTGGCGGTACCGTGGATGCGGCCCTTGAACTGCTTACGGAACTTTGTGCGCTTTGGCTGCAGCATCGTTCTAACTCCAAATTCTCAAATGTCTCAGGCGTTCTCGCGACGACGGCCGCGTTCACGCTCACCACCACCGCCGCCATGCGCGGCATCACCTTCGGTGGCGCGACGCTCCGAAGCCATCGGGTCGTGCTCGAGGATCTCGCCCTTGAACACCCACACCTTGACGCCGCAGATGCCATAAGCCGTGTTCGCCTCGGCCGTGCCGTAGTCGACATCGGCGCGCAGTGTATGCAGCGGCACGCGGCCCTCGCGGTACCACTCCATGCGCGCGATCTCGGCGCCGCCGAGACGGCCGGCACAGTTGATGCGGATGCCTTCGGCGCCGAGACGCATGGCCGACTGAACGGCGCGCTTCATGGCGCGGCGGAACGCGATGCGGCGCTCGAGCTGCTGCGCGATCGACTGGGCGACCAGCGTGGCGTCGATCTCCGGCTTGCGCACTTCGACAATGTTGAGGTGCGTTTCGGACTTCGTCATCTCGGTCAGCTTCTTGCGAAGCTTCTCGATGTCGGCGCCCTTCTTGCCGATGATGAGACCCGGACGCGCCGCGTGGATGGTGACGCGGCACTTCTTGTGCGGACGCTCGATCACGACCTTGGAGATCGCGGCCTGCTTGAGTTCCTTCTCAAGATACTTGCGGATCTTGAGGTCCTCGTGCAGCAGCTGGCCGTACTCGCCGGTGTTCGCGAACCAGCGCGAATCCCAGGTGCGGTTGATGCCGAGACGCAGCCCGATCGGATTGACTTTCTGGCCCATTATGCGGCCTCCCCTTTTTCCTCGACTTCACGAACGACGATCGTGAGGTGCGAGAACGGCTTCTCGATACGGCTGGCGCGACCGCGGCCACGAGCGTGAAAGCGCTTCATGACGATCGACTTGCCGACATAGGCTTCCGCCACGATCAGCGCGTCGACATCGAGGTCGTGATTGTTTTCCGCGTTGGCGATCGCCGATTCCAGCGTCTTCTTGACCGTGCCGGAAATCCGCTTGGCCGAGAATTCGAGGTCGGAAAGCGCGGTCGCGACCTTCTTGCCGCGGATCAGCGCGGCAACCAGGTTCAGCTTCTGCGGGCTGATACGGATCGTGCGCAGAACGGCACGCGCCTCGTTATCAGCAAGCCTGCGCGGAGCTTTGGCCTTGCCCATGATTATTTCCTCTTCGCCTTCTTATCCGCGCCGTGACCGTAATAGGTCCGGGTCGGAGCGAACTCACCGAACTTGTGACCGACCATGTCCTCGTTCACCGAGACGGGAACGTGCTTCTGGCCGTTGTAGACACCGAAGGTGAGGCCGACGAACTGCGGCAGGATGGTGGAGCGGCGGCTCCACATCTTGATCACCTCATTGCGACCGCCTTCACGAACCTTGTCCACCTTCTTAAGAAGGTAGCCGTCGATGAAGGGGCCTTTCCAAATAGAACGAGTCACTTGGCGTTACCTCTTCTTAGCTCTTGCGCTGATGGCGCGAGCGCAGGATGAACTTGTCGGTCGCCTTGTTGGACCGCGTCTTCTTGCCCTTGGTCGGCTTGCCCCAGGGCGAAACCGGATGCCGGCCGCCCGAGGTGCGGCCTTCGCCGCCGCCGTGCGGATGGTCGACCGGGTTCATGGTCACGCCGCGATTGTGCGGGCGCTTGCCGCGCCAGACAGTGCGGCCTGCCTTGCCGTCGTTGATGTTGCCGTGGTCAGGGTTCGACACCGCGCCGACAGTGGCCATGCAGGAGCCATGCACGACACGCTGCTCTCCCGAGTTGAGGCGCAGGATCGCCATGCCCTGGTCGCGACCGACGAGCTGGGCGTAACCGCCCGCCGAACGGGCGACCTGGGCGCCCTTGCCCGGCTTTAGCTCGATGTTGTGGACGATCGTGCCGACCGGCATCGAAGCCAGCGGCATCGCGTTGCCCGGCTTCACGTCGACCGCTTCGCCGGCCACGATCTTGTCGCCGGCGGCAAGGCGCTGCGGGGCGATGATGTAGGACAGCTCGCCATCGTCATACTTGATCAGGGCGATGAAGGCGGTGCGGTTCGGATCGTATTCGATACGCTCGACCGTGCCGACGACGTCGTACTTCTTACGCTTGAAGTCGATGATGCGGTACGAACGCTTGTGACCGCCGCCGATGAAGCGGGCCGTGATGCGGCCGTAATTGTTGCGACCGCCCGACTTGGTCAGGCCTTCGGTCAGGCCCTTGACGGGCTTGCCCTTGTAGAGGCCCGAGCGGTCGACGATGACCAGCTGACGGGTGCTCGGCGTTACCGGGTTGAATTTCTTAAGTGCCATTGTCCTGTCCTCGCGGCCTTGCTCAGAGACCCGTCGCGACGTCGATCGACTGGCCGTCGGCCAGCGTCACTACCGCCTTCTTGACGTCGCTCTGGCGGCCGATCGTGCCGCGGAAGCGCTTGATCTTGCCCTTGCGGACAAGCGTGTTCACAGCCGTGACCTTGACGCCGAACAGCGCTTCGACGGCGGCCTTGATTTCCGGCTTCGACGCCTTCTTGGCGACGTTGAAGACGACCTGGTTGTTCTCGGAAGCCATGGTCGACTTTTCGGTGATCGCCGGCGAGACGATCACGTCGTAGTGACGAAGGTCGGTCATTTGAAGCGCTCCTCGAGAGCCTCGACGGCGGCCTTCGAAAGGACCAGCGTGCCGCGGCGCAGAATGTCGTAGACGTTGATGCCCTGAATGGGCAGCACGTCGATGTTCGGAATGTTCGTCGCCGCCAGCTTGAAGTTCTGGTCAAGCTCGGCGCCACCGATCACCAAAGCGTTGGTCAGGCCGAGCGTCGCGAAATTCGCGATCAGCGCCTTTGTCTTGGCCTCGGTCAGCTTCAGCTCGTCGATGATAATGATCGACGCGCTCTTGGCCTTGGCCGAGAGAGCGTGCTTGAGGCCGAGCGCGCGGACCTTCTTAGGCAGGTCGTGCTCGTGGCTGCGCACGACCGGGCCGTGTGCCTTGCCGCCGCCGCGGAACTGCGGAGCGCGAGCCGAGTGGTGACGGGCGCGGCCCGTACCCTTCTGCTTGTACATCTTGGCGCCTGTGCGCGCGATCTCGGCGCGGCCCTTGGCCTTGTGCGTGCCCTGCTGCTTCTTGGCGAGCTGCCAGCGCACGACGCGCTGCAGAATGTCCTCGCGCGGGTCAAGGCCGAAAATCTCCTCGGAGAGCTTCACCTTGCCGGCGTCCTTGCCGCCCAGCGTTGTGATCTTGATATCCATTATTCCGCTCCCTCGGTGGCCGGGGCTTCGTTCTTGGCGGCAGCGGCACGGATCGCGGCAGGCTTCGGCGCATTAGCCGGCAGCGCAACCTTGGCAGCGTCGCGAACCAGGATCCAGGCGCCCTTGACGCCGGGAACCGCGCCGCGGATCAGGATCAGGCCGCGATCAGCGTCGGTCGACACGACCTCGACATTCTGCGTGGTGACGCGAGTGTCGCCCATGTGGCCAGCCATGTGCTTGCCCTTGAACACCTTGCCGGGGTCCTGGCGCTGACCGGTCGAGCCGTGCGTACGGTGCGAGACCGAGTTGCCGTGCGTGGCGCGGCCGCCACCCATGTGGTGCCGCTTAATCACGCCCTGGAAACCCTTACCGGTCGAGGTGCCGGTGACGTCGACCTTCTGGCCGACGACGAAATGCTCGACCGTCAGCTCGGCGCCTACGTCGATCATGTTGTCGGCGGAGACGCGGAATTCGGCGACCTTAGCCTTGGGCTCGACGGACGCGGCGGCGAAATGGCCGCGCATGGCCTTCGACGTGTTCTTCACCTTGGCAAGGCCAACGCCGAGCTGGACGGCGGTGTAGCCGTTCTTCTCCTGCGTGCGCTGGGCCACGACCTGGCAGTTCTCCATCTGAAGAACAGTGACGGGAACGTGCTCGCCGGCATCGTTATAGATGCGGGTCATTCCCACCTTCTTTGCAATCACACCTGAACGCATCGGTTCAATTCCTTTAGAGTTCCGGGCCAGGGGCACCGCCCCTTACCGCGCTCTCATTCCCTTAGAGCTTGATCTCGACGTCGACACCGGCCGCCAGATCGAGCTTCATCAAAGCATCGACCGTCTGCGGGGTCGGATCGACGATGTCGAGCAGCCGCTTGTGCGTGCGCATCTCGAACTGCTCACGGCTCTTCTTGTCGACGTGGGGCGATCGGTTGACCGTGAATTTTTCGATCCGCGTCGGCAGCGGGATGGGGCCGCGGACGTTGGCGCCGGTGCGCTTGGCGGTCGACACGATTTCGCGCGTCGAGGCGTCGAGCACCCGGTGGTCAAACGCCTTAAGGCGGATGCGGATATTCTGTCCGTTCATGCGTCAATTCCTTGTTCTGGCGCGGCGCGGGCAGCTCCCGCGCCCGCGACAGATCGGTTTCAGTCCAATTATTCTGTAATGGTGACGACGATGCCGGCACCGACGGTGCGGCCGCCTTCACGGATGGCGAAGCGCAGCTTCTCTTCCATCGCGATCGGCACGATCAGCTCGACGTCGACGGTGATGTTGTCGCCGGGCATGACCATCTCGGTGCCGGCCGGCAGCGTCACGATGCCCGTCACGTCGGTGGTGCGGAAGTAGAACTGCGGACGGTAGTTGGTGAAGAACGGCGTGTGACGGCCACCCTCGTCCTTGGTCAGGATGTAGGCTTCGGCCACGAACTTCTTGTGCGGCTTCACCGTGCCCGGCTTGGCCAGGACCTGGCCGCGCTCGACACCTTCACGGTCGACCCCGCGCAGCAGCGCGCCGATGTTGTCGCCGGCCTGGCCCTGGTCGAGCAGCTTGCGGAACATCTCGACGCCCGTGCAGGTCGTCTTGGTGGTCGGACGGATGCCGACGATTTCCAGCTCCTCGCCGACCTTGACCACGCCGCGCTCGACGCGGCCGGTCACAACGGTGCCGCGGCCCGAGATCGAGAACACGTCCTCGATCGGCATCAGGAACGGCTTGTCCAGCGGACGAACAGGCGTCGGGATGTAGGCGTCGACCTGAGCCATCAGCTCGCGGATGGCGTCCTCGCCGATGGTCTTGTTGGAATCCTCAAGCGCGGCCAGCGCCGAGCCCTTGACGATCGGAATGTCGTCGCCGGGGAACTCGTTCTTCGACAGCAGCTCGCGAACCTCGAGCTCGACCAGCTCGAGCAGCTCGGCATCGTCGACCTGGTCGACCTTGTTCAAGAACACCACGATCGAGGGAACGCCGACCTGGCGGGCAAGCAGGATGTGCTCGCGGGTCTGCGGCATCGGGCCGTCGGCGGCCGACACAACCAGGATCGCGCCGTCCATCTGCGCGGCGCCGGTGATCATGTTCTTCACATAGTCGGCGTGGCCGGGGCAGTCGACATGGGCATAGTGGCGGTTGGCCGTCTCATACTCGACATGCGCCGTCGAGATCGTGATGCCGCGCGCCTTCTCTTCGGGCGCCGCGTCGATCTGGTCATAGCGCTTGTATTCGCCAAAATACTTCGTGATCGCCGCCGTCAGCGACGTCTTGCCATGATCGACGTGACCGATCGTGCCAATGTTCACATGCGGCTTGGTGCGCTCGAATTTACCTTTTGCCATGTGATCTCTCCATTCCTGCTTGCCCGTGCGGGCCTTGAATTAAGGTCTCGTGCAACCCGCTCGAGTTACGCGTATTTCTTCTGAACTTCCTGGGCGACCGCGGTCGGAACCGGCTCGTAGTGGTCGAACTGCATCGTGTACTGGGCGCGACCCTGCGACATCGAACGCAGATTGTCGACGTACTTGAACATGTTGGCCAAAGGCACCATCGCGTTGATGACGACGGCAACGCCGCGCGCTTCCTGACCCTGGATCTGGCCACGACGGCCGTTGAGGTCGCCGATGACGCCGCCGACATAATCTTCCGGCGTCACGACCTCGACCTTCATGATCGGCTCCAGCAGTTGCACGCCGAGGCGCGGAGCGGCTTCCTTGAAGCAGGCGCGGGAGGCGATTTCGAACGCCAGCACCGAGGAGTCGACATCGTGGAAGGCGCCGTCGACGAGAGTGGCCTTGACGCCGATCATCGGGAAGCCGGCGAACGGGCCGGAACCCATGACGCTGTTGATGCCCTTCTCGACGCCGGGGATGTATTCCTTCGGAACCGCACCGCCGACGATCTTGGACTCGAACACGAACTCTTCGCTCTCGGTGTTCGGCTCGAAGATGATCTTGACGCGAGCGAACTGGCCGGTTCCGCCGGTCTGCTTCTTGTGCGTGTAATCCTGCTCGTGCGTGCGGGTGATGGTCTCGCGATAAGCCACCTGCGGCGCGCCGACATTGGCTTCAACCTTGAATTCGCGGCGCATGCGGTCGACGATGATGTCGAGATGCAGCTCGCCCATGCCGGCGATGATGGTCTGGCCGCTTTCCTCGTCGGTCTTGACGCGGAAGGACGGATCCTCGGCCGCCAGACGATGCAGCGCGAGGCCCATCTTTTCCTGGTCGTTCTTGGTCTTCGGCTCGATGGCGATCTGGATGACCGGATCGGGGAATTCCATGCGCTCGAGGATGACCGGGTGCAGCGGGTCGCACAGCGTGTCGCCGGTGGTCGTGTCCTTGAGGCCGGCAAGCGCAACGATGTCGCCGGCATAAGCTTCTTCAACGTCGGCGCGCGAGTTCGCATGCATCTGCAGCATGCGGCCGATGCGCTCCTTCTTGCCCTTGACGGTGTTGTCGACCGAGATGCCCTTGGCGAGCTTGCCCGAATAGATGCGGGCAAAGGTGAGCGAGCCGACAAACGGGTCGTTCATGATCTTGAACGCCAGCATCGACAGCGGCTCATTGTCATCGGCATGACGCTCGATCTCGGCGTCGGTCTTGGCGTCGACGCCCTTGATGGCCGGAACTTCTGCCGGCGACGGCAGATAGTCGACAACGGCGTCGAGCAGCGGCTGCACGCCCTTGTTCTTGAAGGCCGAGCCGCAGAACATCGGGAAGAACTTGACCGCGATGGTGCCCTTGCGGATCAGCGCGCGGATCTCGTCATTCGACGGCATCTTGCCTTCGAGGTAGTTCTCGAGCGCGGTCTCGTCCATCTCGACGGCGGCTTCGATCATTTTCTCGCGATACTGCTCGGCCCTGTCCTTGAGGTCGGCCGGGATCTCAACAACGTCCCAGGCAGCGCCCAGCGTCTCGTCGCGCCAGACAAGCGCATTCATCTCGACGAGGTCGACGACGCCCTTGAACTCGGTCTCGGCGCCGATCGGCAGCTGCATGACGACAGCCTGTGCGCCGAGGCGCGACCCGATCATTTCCTCGGAGCGGTAGAAGTCGGCGCCGATCTTGTCCATCTTGTTGCAGAAGATCATGCGCGGCACGTGGTACTTGTCGGCCTGGCGCCAGACGGTCTCGGTCTGCGGCTCGACACCGGCGTTGGCGTCGAGCAGCGCGATGGCGCCGTCGAGCACGCGCAGCGAACGCTCGACTTCGATGGTGAAGTCGACGTGTCCGGGGGTGTCGATGATGTTGAAGCGGCGCATCTTGCCGTCACGACCCTTCCAGAAGGTCGTGGTCGCGGCCGAGGTGATGGTGATGCCGCGTTCCTGCTCCTGCTCCATCCAATCCATGGTGGCAGCGCCATCATGGACTTCGCCGATCTTGTGCGACTTGCCCGTGTAATAGAGGACGCGCTCGGTCGTCGTCGTCTTGCCGGCGTCGATATGCGCCATGATACCGAAATTGCGGTAGTCTTCGATCTTGTATTCGCGGGCCATGGGAGGTGCCTCTCAGTCTCGTTCGCGCTTTACCAGCGGTAGTGCGCGAAGGCGCGGTTGGCTTCTGCCATCTTGTGGGTGTCTTCACGCTTCTTGACAGCCGTGCCGCGGTTGTTGGCCGCGTCCATCAGCTCGCCCGAGAGGCGGTCGACCATGGTGGTCTCGTTGCGGTTGCGCGCAGCGGCGATCAGCCAGCGGATGGCCAGCGCCTGACGGCGCTCGGGGCGGACATCGACCGGAACCTGGTAGGTGGCGCCGCCGACGCGACGCGAGCGCACTTCCACATGCGGCGCGACATTGTCGAGCGCCTGATGGAAGACGGTGACCGGCTCCTGCTTGGTCTTGGCCTGGACCTGGTCCAGCGCGCCGTAGACGATGGTCTCGGCAACCGACTTCTTGCCGTCATACATGACGGCGTTCATGAACTTGGTGACGATCAGGTCGCCGAACTTGGGGTCCGGATTGATCTCACGCTTTTCTGCACTGTGACGACGGGACATGGGAAACCCTTACTTCGGACGCTTGGCGCCGTATTTCGAACGGCGCTGCTTGCGGTTCTTCACACCCTGCGTGTCGAGCACGCCACGGATGATGTGATAGCGGACGCCCGGCAGATCCTTGACGCGACCGCCGCGGATCATGACAACCGAGTGTTCCTGAAGGTTGTGGCCTTCGCCGGGGATGTAGCCGATCACTTCAAAACCGTTGGTCAGACGAATCTTGGCCACCTTGCGCAGCGCCGAGTTCGGCTTCTTCGGCGTCGTGGTGTAGACGCGCGTGCAGACGCCCCGCTTCTGCGGGTTCTGCTGCATGGCCGGGACCTTGTTGCGCTTCACCGGCGCGAGGCGCGGCTTGCGGATCAGCTGGTTGACGGTAGGCATTAAACCCTCTTGTCTCTCAATTCCGTGTCTGCCCTGTCAGGGCCGCTCAAAGCGTCATTCCATACGCAAATTCGGGCAACACACCGCGCCTCGCGGTCCTGCCCGAACAAATTGCAGAGGAAGCGGGAGCCGCTTCATGCGCGCCGGAAATGTCTTTTCGATCGTAAAACGAACCCTGTTTGAGGCAAGCTCCAAAGCGTGTCGCTTCGGACAGGAGAGCCTCACATCGGTTCTGACTGGGCGGCTTCTACTCGCAAGCCTTCGAACCGTCAACCCCGGAACGCCAAATATTGCGCCCAACCCGAGGCCTGGCAGCCATGCGGAAAACGCATGTAATTTTCTTGCGTCTTTTTTCAAGACGGAAGAAGAAAGTGACCGGCTTTCGGCTGTCACACGCGCAGGCTTCATGCAAAAAAGCGCCATGAACAGCGCCCAATCTCTCTACCAAGGGGAATCAGCCCGTGAACGACAATGAAGAACGGCCGGTCACCATCATCACCGGCCGGGTGTGGAAGAAGAAGGGCGGCAAAGCGGAAGGCGTCCATGTGATGCTGGTGGCGCCCGACGATGATTCTGCCGTGCGCCGCGCGCTCGAATCGCTTGCCGCCGAGGGATTCGCCGAGGCCGAGCTCGACCAGATCGGCGACATGGAGGGCGTGCCCGACGAGGAGCCACATCTGTCGGCCTATCAGGGCGCGCTTGAAGGCGAGGTCTCGATCGTCACTTTCGACGAGCCTCTCTGATATCGCGCGCGGCGCAACTACCCTTCCTCGGCTTGTCGGCAAGCCCTCCACCCAGAACTGTCACTCGTCCATTTTCGGAGTTCCCATGACCAGCAGTCCCATCAAGCTCGGCATCGTCGGCGTGGGAAAGATCGTCCGCGACCAGCACCTGCCTGCAGTCGCCAAGGATGGCAATTATCAGCTCGTCGCCGCGGCCAGCCGCCACGGCAAGGTCGACGGCATAGCGAACTATCCCAGCATAGAAGCGATGCTTGCGGCCGAACCCGGCCTCGAGGCGGTGTCGCTCTGCATGCCGCCGCAGTTCCGCTACGACGCCGCGCGCACCGCGCTTGAAGCAAGGAAGCACGTGTTCCTGGAAAAGCCGCCGGGCGCCACGGTCAGCGAGGTCGAGCACCTGAAGGCGCTAGCCGAAAAGAACGGTGTCTCGCTCTTCGCCAGCTGGCATTCGCGCTATGCGCCGGCGGTGGAGGCCGCGCGTGCGTTCCTCGCCTCGGCAAAAGTGACTTCGTCCGCCATCTACTGGAAGGAAGACGTGCGCCGCTGGCATCCGAACCAGGAATGGATCTGGGAGCCGGGCGGCTTCGGAGTGTTCGATCCGGGCATCAATGCGCTCTCGATCGCCACCCACATCCTGCCGCCGATGTTCATCACCTCGGCCGTGCTGGATTTTCCGGAGAACCGCGCGGCACCCGTCGCCTCGCGTGTCGCCTTCCGCACCTCGACCGGCCTGCCGGTGACGATGGAACTCGACTGGCTGCAAACCGGCCCGCAGAGCTGGGACATCCTGGCGGAAACTGACAAGGGCGAAATGGTGCTTTCCGGCGGCGGCTCGAAGCTCTCCATCGACGGCAAGCTCGTCCATGACGAGCCGGAAGCGGAGTACCCGATGCTCTACAGGCGCTTCGCCGAGATTGTCCGCGCCGGGACTTCCGATGTCGATCTCGCCCCGCTGCAGCACGTGGCCGATGCGTTCATGCTGGGCAAGCGCAACGTGGTCGAGGCGTTCTACGATTGAGTTGTGCATGCGAAGGGATCGCGGACCTGGCTGGAAAGCACGCTCGTGCCAGGTCGACCCCCACTCCGTCTCGGCTACGCCGAGCTACCTCTCCCCCGATCGGCGGTAGAGGAAGGGCGCGAACCTATTGCCGCCAACGCTCGTTCAACGCGGCTTCCTTTCCCTCCGGAGGGGGAAAGGTGGCGCTGCGAAGCAGCGACGGATTGGGGGAAGCCGGTCGTCAAACGAACAGCCGGTGACAAGTGAGCATGACCGAGTTGGTCTGACATCACCGTCACCCACGGTGTGATGTCACTTGACGATTGCGATGGCGAACCCGTCGTAGCCCTTGGCGCCGACGGTTTGAATCGCGGTGCCGTCCACTCGCTTGTCGCCGCCGATGAAGGAGAATGCCGCACGCGCGCCTTCGACATTGGCGTCGCCGCTATTTTTCTTCACCACAGCTCCGTCGCGGATGACGTTGTCGCAGACGATCACCGTGCCTGAGCGCGACAGCTTCATCGCCCAGTCGAGATAGTTCGGGTTGTTCGGCTTGTCGGCGTCGATGAAGATCAGGTCGAACGGACCGGCATTTTCGCTTGCCAGCGTGGCAAGCGACGGCAGCGCGGGACCTACCCGCAGGTCGACCTTGTCGGACACCCCTGCCCGCTCGAAGTTCGAGCGCGCGACCCCGGCGTGATGCGGATCGAGCTCCAGCGTCACGACCTTGCCGTCCGCCGGCAATCCCCTCGCCATCCAGATGGTCGAGTAGCCGCCAAGCGTGCCGACCTCCAGCACCTTTTTCGCGCCCCGAATACGCACCAGCAGCGACAGCAGCTTGCCTTGAGCGGCCGAGACGTCGATTGCCGGCAGCCCTTGGTCGCGATTGGTCTTGATCACCGCGTCCAGCACGGGATCGGATTCGAAAAGCGAGGAAACGATATAATCGTCAACGGCCGTCCAGGTCTTGCTGCTCATGGCTCTTCCTCTTTCGTGACCTTCGATCAGGATTACGGCAAGTGGAGCCATCATCCCGATCCCACTTTTCAAGATCATGCTCTGAAATGCGAAAAGGGGCCACGCGGGCCCCTTTTCCTGTTTCTCATTTCATGCCGCCTACTGCGCGGCGTTGACCATGTCGGTCAGCATCGGCTCGGCGACCTCGACACCGGAGGCCTTGCGGCGCTCGTCGATGATGAGTTCGTCGCGCGAGGTGGCGATGCGCCTTATCTGGCTCATCGTGCCGCCCGTGCCGGCCGGGATCAGACGGCCGACGATGACGTTTTCCTTCAGGCCCTGCAGCATGTCGGTCTTGCCGGCAACCGCAGCCTCGGTGAGCACCCTGGTCGTCTCCTGGAAGGAGGCGGCCGAGATGAAGGACGGTGTCTGCAGCGATGCCTTGGTTATGCCCAAGAGCACCGGCTGACCTTCGGCCGGCTTCTTGCCGTCCTCGATCAGGCGCTCGTTGACCTCTTCCAGTTCGATCACGTCGACGTGGTCGCCCGGGATATAGGTCGAGTCGCCCTGCGTGGTGATCTCGACCTTCTGCAGCATCTGGCGAACGATCACCTCGATGTGCTTGTCGTTGATCGACACGCCCTGCAGGCGGTAGACCTCCTGGATCTCGTTGACGAGGTAGGAGGCAAGCGCCTCCACGCCCTTGATCGCCAGGATGTCGTGCGGCGCCGGGTTGCCGTCGAGGATGTAGTCGCCCTTCTCGATGACGTCGCCGTCCTGGAGATGGAACGGCTTGCCCTTCGGGATCAGGTACTCCACCGGCTCGAGCGTCGAGTCATGCGGCTCGATGATGATGCGGCGCTTGTTCTTGTAGTCGCGGCCGAAGCGGATCGTGCCATCGATCTCGGCGATGATGGCGTGATCCTTCGGACGGCGAGCCTCGAACAGTTCCGCAACGCGCGGCAGACCACCGGTGATGTCCTTGGTCTTGGCGCTTTCCATCGGGATACGCGCCAGCACGTCGCCCGGACGGACATGCGCGCCAGGCTCGACCGAGAGGATGGCCTCGACCGAGAGCAGGAAGCGTGCATCGCCGCCCTTCGACAGCTTGCCGACCTTGCCCTTGGCATCCTGGACGACCATCGCCGGCTTCAGGTCGTTGCCGCGTGGCGTCGAACGCCAATCGATGACCTCGCGCTTGGTGATGCCGGTCGATTCGTCAGCCGTTTCCTGAACGGAAATGCCGTCGACCAGATCCTCGAACGCCACCCTGCCCTCGATTTCGGTAAGGATCGGGCGGGTGTAAGGATCCCACTCGGCGATGCGCTGACCGCGCTTCACCTTGTCGCCATCGTCCACGAAGATACGCGAACCATAGGTGACGCGGTGCGTGGCGCGTTCCTTGCCGGCTTCGTCGAGGATGAGCACCGCCATGTTGCGGCCCATGACCATCTGCTGGCCTTCCGAGTTGCGCACCACGTTGCGGTTGCGGATCTGCACCTTGCCCTCATAGGAGGCTTCAAGGAACGAGGAATCCACCACCTGCGCCGTGCCGCCCATGTGGAAGGTACGCATGGTGAGCTGGGTGCCCGGCTCGCCGATCGACTGCGCCGCGATGACGCCGACGGCCTCGCCCTGGTTGACGGGCGTGCCGCGAGCCAGATCGCGTCCGTAGCAGACCGCGCACACGCCGGTCCTGATCTCGCAGGTCAGCGCCGAACGGATGCGGATCGACTGCACGCCGGCCTTTTCGATCTGCTCCACATCGCGCTCGTCCATCAGCGTGCCGGCCTTGACCAGCAGGTCGCCGGTCACGGGATGGCTGATGTCGTCGAGCGCGGTGCGGCCCAGCACGCGCTGGCCGACCGAAGCGACGACCTGACCGGCATCGACGATCGGCTGCATGGTGAGGCCCTTGTCGGTGCCGCAATCCACGGAGTTGACGATGCAGTCCTGCGCCACGTCGACCAGGCGACGGGTGAGATAACCCGAGTTCGCCGTCTTCAAGGCGGTGTCGGCCAGACCCTTACGGGCGCCGTGGGTCGAGTTGAAATACTCGAGCACGGTGAGGCCTTCCTTGAAGTTCGAGATGATCGGCGTCTCGATGATTTCACCCGAGGGCTTGGCCATCAGGCCGCGCATGCCGGCGAGCTGACGCATCTGGGTGGGCGAACCACGCGCACCCGAATGCGACATCATGTAGATCGAGTTCATCGGCTTCTGACGGCCGTTGTCCTCGAATTCCACCGCCTTGATGCGCGCCATCATCTCGTCGGCGACCTTTTCCGAGCACTTGGCCCAGGCGTCGACGACCTTGTTGTACTTCTCGCCCTGCGTGATCAGGCCGTCATTGTACTGCTGCTCGTACTCCTTGGCCAAAGCCTCGGTCTCGGACACCAGCTTGATCTTGCTGTCCGGGATCAGCATGTCGTCCTTGCCGAACGAGATGCCGGCACGGCAGGCATGCGCAAAGCCGAGCGCCATGATGCGATCGCAGAAGATGACCGTCTCTTTCTGACCGCAGTGGCGGTAGACGGTGTCGATCATCTTGGAGATGTTCTTCTTGGTCATCTCCTGGTTGGCTGTCTCATACGGCACGTTGACGTTCTTCGGCAGAAGCTCGCCGATGATCATGCGGCCGGGCGTGGTGTCGTAGATCTTCGACACGACGTTGCCTTCGGCATCGACGGAGCGGAAGCGGCCCTTGATCTTGGCGTGCAGCGTCACGGCCTTGGTCTCCAGCGCATGCTGAAGCTCGCCCATGTCGGCGAACACCATGCCTTCGCCCGGCTCGTTCTGGTTGACGATCGACAGATAGTAGAGACCGAGAACCATGTCCTGCGACGGCACGATGATCGGCGCGCCGGAAGCCGGGTGCAGGATGTTGTTGGTCGACATCATCAGCACGCGGGCCTCGAGCTGCGCTTCCAGCGACAGCGGCACGTGGACCGCCATCTGGTCGCCGTCGAAGTCGGCGTTGAAGGCGGTGCAGACCAGCGGATGCAGCTGGATCGCCTTGCCTTCGATCAGGATCGGCTCGAACGCCTGGATGCCGAGGCGATGCAGCGTCGGCGCGCGGTTCAACAGCACCGGATGCTCGCGGATGACCTCGTCGAGGATATCCCAAACTTCCGGACGCTCCTTCTCGACCAGCTTCTTGGCCTGCTTGACGGTCGAGGAGAAACCCTTGGCGTCGAGGCGGGCGTAGATGAAGGGCTTGAAGAGTTCGAGCGCCATCTTCTTCGGCAGGCCGCACTGATGCAGCTTCAGCTCCGGGCCGGTCACGATGACCGAGCGGCCGGAATAGTCGACGCGCTTGCCGAGCAGGTTCTGGCGGAACCGGCCCTGCTTGCCCTTCAGCATGTCGGACAGCGACTTCAGCGGACGCTTGTTGGCGCCGGTGATGACGCGGCCGCGACGGCCGTTGTCGAACAATGCGTCGACGGCTTCCTGCAACATGCGCTTTTCATTGCGCACGATGATGCCGGGCGCGCGCAGCTCGATCAGCCGCTTCAGGCGGTTGTTGCGGTTGATGACGCGGCGATAGAGGTCGTTGAGGTCGGACGTGGCGAAGCGGCCGCCATCCAGGGGAACGAGCGGGCGCAGGTCCGGCGGGATCACCGGAACCACCTTCATGATCATCCATTCCGGACGATTGCCGGATTCCATGAAGTTCTCGACGACCTTGAGCCGCTTCAAGTACTTCTTCTGCTTGAGCTCGGACGTGGTCGAAGCCAGCTCCGAGCGCAGGTCGCCGGCGATCTTCTCCAGGTCCATTCCGGCCAGAAGGTCATGGATGGCCTCGGCGCCGATCATGGCGGTGAAGGAATCCTCGCCATACTCGTCGACGGCAAGCATGTACTCTTCCTCGCTCAGGAGCTGGTTCTCCTTCAGCGCGGTGAGGCCGGGCTCGGTGACGATGTAGTTCTCGAAGTAGAGCACGCGCTCGATGTCCTTGAGCGTCATGTCGAGCAGCGTGCCGATGCGCGAGGGCAGCGACTTCAGGAACCAGATATGGGCGACGGGCGCGGCGAGCTCGATATGGCCCATGCGCTCGCGGCGAACGCGCGACAGCGTGACTTCGACGCCGCACTTTTCGCAGATGACGCCCTTGTACTTCATGCGCTTGTACTTGCCGCACAGGCACTCATAGTCCTTGATCGGGCCAAAAATGCGCGCGCAGAACAGGCCGTCACGCTCCGGCTTGAAGGTGCGGTAGTTGATGGTCTCCGGCTTCTTGATCTCGCCGAACGACCAGGACAGAATCTTCTCTGGGCTGGCAAGCGAGATCCGGATGGAATCGAACACCTGCGCAGGCGCCTGCGGGTTGAAGAGATTCATGACCTCTTGGTTCATGCCGTTCTCCTTTTCGGGGTCCTCGATAACCCCTTGCATCGATCGCGGACGAAATGTCCGCAGACTGGCCGGTCAAACCGGCCGTAGACTCTTGGTAAGCATGATCTTGGGATCATGCTCAGGGCGCGCCGCATCTTTAAAGCGCAGCGCGCCATGACCTTTACTCGGCCGCGTCGGGCAGGCGCGTCTGGTTCTCTTCGACCTGGGTGTTCTCCAGCTCGACATTGAGACCCAGCGAGCGCATTTCCTTGACGAGAACATTGAAGCTCTCCGGAATACCCGCCTCGAACGTGTCGTCGCCGCGCACGATCGCCTCGTAGACCTTGGTGCGGCCGGCGACGTCGTCCGACTTCACCGTCAGCATTTCCTGCAGCGTGTAGGCGGCGCCGTAGGCTTCGAGCGCCCAGACCTCCATCTCACCGAAGCGCTGGCCGCCGAACTGCGCCTTGCCGCCCAGCGGCTGCTGGGTGACGAGCGAGTACGGGCCGATCGAACGCGCGTGGATCTTGTCGTCCACCAGGTGATGGAGCTTCAGCATATAGATGTAGCCCATCGTCACCTTGCGATCGAACGGCTCGCCGGTGCGGCCGTCATAAAGCTGCGACTGACCGCTGGTGTGCAGGCCAGCCTGCTCCAGCATGATGTTGATGTCGGCTTCATGCGCGCCATCGAACACCGGGGTCGCGATCGAGACGCCGCGGCGCATCTGTTCGCTCAGGCGAATGATGCTCTCGTCGTCATAGCTGCGCACCGGCTCGTTGCGGTCGTTGGCCGGCATGAAGCTTTCGAGCGTCTTGCGCAGCGGCTTGATGTCGCCGCCCGCCTTGTACGCGTCGATCAGCTCGCCGATCTTCCTGCCCATGCCGGCGCAAGCCCAGCCCAGATGCGTTTCCAGGATCTGGCCGACATTCATGCGGCTCGGCACACCCAGCGGGTTGAGCACGATATCGGCATGCGTGCCGTCCTCGAGGAAAGGCATGTCCTCGACCGGAACGATGCGCGACACGACACCCTTGTTGCCGTGACGGCCGGCCATCTTGTCGCCCGGCTGCATCTTGCGCTTCACCGCCACGAAGACCTTGACCATCTTCATGACACCCGGAGGCATTTCGTCGCCGCGCTGCACCTTCTCGACCTTGTCCATGAAGCGCTGCTCGAGCGCCTTCTTGGACTCGTCGTACTGGCCGCGCAGAGCCTCGAGCTCGCTCTGGAGCTTCTCGTTCTCCACGGCGAACTGCCACCACTGCGAACGCGGATACTCGTCGAGCGTGTCCTTCGACAGCTTCGAGCCCTTCTTGAAGCCCTTCGGTCCGGCGATCGCTTCCTTGCCGACCAGCACGTCGGAAAGACGCGCATAGACGTTGCGGTCGAGGATCGCCTGTTCGTCGTCGCGGTCCTTGGCCAGGCGCTCGATCTCCTCGCGCTCGATCGCCATGGCGCGCTCGTCCTTCTCGACGCCGTGGCGGTTGAAGACGCGCACTTCGACAACCGTGCCGAAAGTGCCCGGAGGCATGCGCATGGAGGTGTCGCGGACGTCCGAGGCCTTTTCGCCGAAGATGGCGCGCAGGAGCTTTTCTTCCGGCGTCATCGGGCTTTCGCCCTTCGGCGTGATCTTGCCGACCAGGATGTCGCCCGGCTGCACTTCGGCACCGATATAGACGATGCCGGCCTCGTCGAGGTTCTTCAGCGCCTCTTCCGAAACGTTCGGAATGTCGCGCGTGATTTCCTCCGGCCCGAGCTTGGTGTCGCGCGCCATGACCTCGAACTCCTCGATGTGGATCGAGGTGAAGACGTCGTCGGCCACGATGCGCTCGGAGAGCAGGATCGAGTCCTCGTAGTTGTAGCCGTTCCACGGCATGAACGCGACCAGCACGTTGCGGCCGAGCGCCAGATCGCCGAGCTCGGTCGACGGACCGTCGGCAATAATGTCGCCCTTGTTCACCCGGTCGCCCATGCGCACCAGCGGACGCTGGTTGATACAGGTGTTCTGGTTCGAACGCTGGAACTTCATCAGCCGGTAGATATCGACGCCGGACTTGCCGGGATCGAGGTCTTCCGTGGCGCGGATGACGATACGGGTGGCGTCAACCTGGTCGACCACGCCGCCGCGGCGGGCGCCGATGGCCGCGCCCGAGTCGCGGGCGACGACAGGCTCCATGCCGGTGCCGACGAACGGCGCCTCGGCGCGCACCAGCGGCACGGCCTGACGCTGCATGTTCGAGCCCATAAGCGCGCGGTTGGCGTCGTCGTTCTCGAGGAACGGGATGAGCGCCGCCGCGACGGACACCATCTGCTTCGGCGAGACGTCCATAAGATCGACGTTTTCGCGCGGCGCCATCATCACTTCACCGGCGTTACGGCAAATGACGAACTCGTCGACGAAGCCGCCGTTCTTGTCGAGCTCGGCGTTGGCCTGCGCGACATGATGCTTGGCCTCTTCCATGGCCGACAGGTAGACGACCTCGTTGGTCAGCTTGCCGCCCACGATCTTGCGGTAGGGGCTTTCGATGAAGCCGTACTTGTTGACGCGCGCGAAAGTGGCGAGCGAGTTGATCAGGCCGATATTCGGGCCTTCCGGCGTCTCGATCGGGCAGATGCGGCCGTAATGCGTCGGGTGCACGTCGCGCACCTCGAAGCCGGCGCGCTCGCGGGTCAGACCGCCCGGTCCAAGCGCCGACAGGCGGCGCTTGTGGGTGATCTCCGACAGCGGGTTGGTCTGGTCCATGAACTGCGACAGCTGCGAGGAACCGAAGAACTCACGCACGGCGGCGGCCGCCGGCTTGGCGTTGATCAGGTCCTGCGGCATGACCGTGTCGATCTCGATCGAGGACATGCGCTCCTTGATCGCGCGCTCCATGCGCAGCAGGCCGACGCGGTACTGGTTCTCCATGAGCTCGCCGACCGAACGCACGCGGCGGTTGCCGAGATTGTCGATGTCGTCGATCTCGCCCTTGCCGTCGCGCAGCTCGACCAGCGTCCTGACCACGGCCAGGATGTCCTCCTTGCGCAGCACGCGCACCGTGTCCTCGGCCTTGAGCTCGAGGCGCATGTTCATCTTGACGCGGCCGACAGCCGACAGGTCATAGCGCTCGCTGTCGAAGAACAGCGAGTTGAACATGGCTTCGGCGGTCTCGAGCGTCGGCGGCTCGCCCGGGCGCATGACACGGTAGATGTCGAACAGCGCGTCCTGGCGGCTCTCGTTCTTGTCGACGTTGAGCGTGTTGCGGATGTAGGCGCCGACATTGACGTGGTCGATGTCCAGGATCTGGATCTCGTCCTCGCCGGTGCCGAGCAGTACCTTGAGCGTCTTGTCGTCGATCTCGTCGCCGGCTTCGAGGAAGATCTCGCCGGTGCCATAGTTGACGATGTCCTCGGCGAGATAGTTGCCGAGCAGATCCTCGTCGGTCGCCTTGATGGCCTTGAGACCCTTGTCGCCGAGCTGGCGGGCCTGGCGCGCGGTGATCTTCTTGCCAGCCTCGACAACGACTTCACCGGTGTCGGCGTCGACCAGGTCGCCAACGGCCTTGAGGCCGCGGAACCGGTCGACGTTGAACGGAATGCGCCAATGGTCGCCGGAGCGCTTGTAGGTGATCTTGTTGTAGAAGGTCGACAGGATCTCCTCGCCGTCCATGCCGAGCGCCATCAGCAGCGAGGTCACCGGAATCTTGCGGCGACGGTCGATGCGGGCGTGCACGACGTCCTTGGAATCGAACTCGATGTCGAGCCACGAACCGCGATAGGGAATGACGCGCGCGGCAAACAGAAGCTTGCCCGACGAGTGCGACTTGCCCTTGTCATGGTCGAAGAAGACGCCCGGCGAACGGTGCATCTGCGAGACGATGACGCGCTCGGTGCCGTTGACGATGAAGGTGCCGTTCGACGTCATGAGCGGCATGTCGCCCATGTAGACATCCTGCTCCTTGATGTCCTTGATCGACTTGGCGCCGGTATCCTCGTCGATATCGAACACGATGAGGCGCAGCGTCACCTTGAGCGGCGCCGCATAGGTCAGGTCGCGCTGACGGCACTCGTCAACGTCGAATTTCGGTGCCTCGAACTCGTACTTCACGAACTCCAGCATCGAGGAGCCGGAAAAGTCGGAGATCGGGAAGACCGACTTGAAAACGGCCTGCAGTCCTTCGTCCGGACGGCCGCCTTTGGGCTCGTCCACCATCAGGAACTGGTCATAGGATGCCTTCTGAACCTCGATGAGGTTCGGCATCTCCGCAACTTCCGGGATCTTTCCGAAGAACTTGCGTACGCGTCTGCGGCCATTGAAAGTCTGGGTCTGGGCCATCGTCGCTCCTTAGCTCTAAAACTCGGGGCGAACCTCGCAGCGGTTCGCCTTGCACCAACGGGCGGCCTCGGCGGCTGCCCCTATCTGTTTTTCCGGCCGCCCTTTCCAATCGCTTGGCGGCTGCCGGCTAAAACGGGAGAAAACCCGTTTCCTGAAGGTCGCTTGCGGCCCTCAGGAAAAAGGTTTTCGAACGCCTCGCGCAACAAAACCTCCCTTTGCAGGGAGGGGCGGACGGCGCGAGACCGTCCGCCCTTGCCTGTTACTTCAGCTCGACCTTGGCGCCAGCTGCTTCCAGCTGAGCCTTGAACTTGTCGGCATCGGCCTTGGAAACGGCTTCCTTGACCGGCTTCGGAGCCGCTTCGACCAGGTCCTTGGCTTCCTTGAGGCCAAGGCCGGTGATGGCGCGGACTTCCTTGATGACGTTGATCTTCTGGGCGCCGGCATCGGCGAGAACGACGTCGAATTCCGTCTTCTCTTCAACCGGAGCAGCGGCAGCGGCAGCGCCGCCGGCAGCGGCAACCGCCACCGGAGCAGCGGCCGAAACGCCCCACTTCTCTTCCAGGAGCTTCGACAGCTCAGCCGCCTCGAGGACGGTCAGCTTCGAAAGGTCGTCTACGATCTTCGCGAGATCAGCCATTGTTGTATTCCTTCGTTAGGTTCGAACGTGTGTTTGTGATAGCGAGGAACGGCCTCATGCCGCCTCGTCCTTCCGGGCGTAAGCGCCAATGACGCGCGCGACCGAAGCCGCCGGTGCATTGACGATCTGGGCGATCCGGGTTGCCGGCGTGGCGATCATGCCAACCAGCCTGGCGCGCAGCTCGTCGAGCGACGGAAGTGTGGCGAGTGCCTTCACACCGTCGGCGTTGAGCGAAGTGGTGCCCATCGCGCCGCCGAGAATGATCAACTTGTCATTCCCCTTGGCGAAATCGGACGCGACCTTCGGCGCCGCAATCGGATCCTCCGAATAAGCGACCAGCGTCTGTCCCTTGAACAGATCGATGATCGATGCGGAGTCCGTGCCCTGAAGAGCGATTTTGGCGAGACGGTTCTTCGCGACTTTAACGGTGCCACCGGCAGCGCGCATCTTCGACCGAAGGTCGTTCATTTGCGCGACGGTGATACCGGCATAGTGGGCCACGACCACTGAACCCGCGTTCGAGAACGCATCGTTCAGGCCCGTGACGAGTTCGCGTTTTTCCGCTCTGTCCACTGCCTATCTCCAGTTGACCCCTGCCCACCAATGGGAACATTCCCATTTAAAGGACAGGCGTCGGGTTGCCTTTTGCCGGCCGGGCCATCCAAAACCGGATCTCCCGAACGACGCTCGAGGATCCTGCCCCCTTTCGCCACACCGACGGCCAAGCCGGCGATGCGCAGACAAAAGGCAAACACGGTTCGAACCTTTCATTGGAGCTTGTCGCTCCTTTGTCGGGTCTTCACCCGTCTCATGCAGGCCCAAAGTGAATTAAGGCTTTTGGGCCGCCTGCAATCTCGGACAGGATATCCGGAAACCTTCCGGCTTCCGGGGTTACCGGGCCGCCGACAGATCGGCGGTCCGGAATTCTTTGCGATCGGCCTTGCCGATCAGACGACAACTACGACGCGGCGAGCGTCGCGAGGTCGAGCTTGAGGCCGGGGCCCATCGTCGAGGTGACGGACACCTTCTTGACGTAGTTGCCCTTGGCGCCGGTCGGCTTCGCCCTGTTCACCGCATCGGCGAAGGCGCGGACATTCTCTTCCAGCGCCTTGACGTCGAACGAGACCTTGCCGACGCCGGCCTGAACGATGCCGGCCTTCTCGACGCGGAACTCGACGGCGCCGCCCTTCGAAGCCTTGACGGCCGCTGCCACATCAGTGGTCACCGTGCCGACCTTCGGGTTCGGCATCATGCCGCGCGGGCCGAGCACCTTACCCAGACGGCCGACCAGCGGCATCATGTCCGGGGTGGCTATGCAGCGATCGAAATCGATCGTGCCCTTCTGGACGATTTCGACCAGATCCTCGGCGCCAACGATATCGGCGCCGGCGGCCTTGGCTTCCTCGGCTTTGTCGCCACGGGCGAACACGGCGACACGCACCGAGCGGCCGGTGCCGTTCGGCAGGTTGACCACGCCACGGACCATCTGGTCGGCATGGCGCGGATCGACGCCGAGATTCATCGAGATCTCGACGGTCTCGTCGAACTTCACCTTGGACCGGTCCTTGAGCAGCTGCAGCGCCTCGGAGAGCGCATAAGCCTTGTTCGGATCGATGCCTTCGCGGCTCTGAGCAACACGCTTTGCAATCTTTGCCATGATCTTAGCCCACCACTTCCAGGCCCATCGAGCGGGCGGAGCCCTCGACCATGCGCATGGCCGCCTCGACGTCGTTTGCGTTCAGGTCCTTCATCTTCTGCTCGGCGATCGCGCGCACCTTGTCGCGGCTGATCGTGCCGGCCTTCACCTTGCCCGGCTCCTTCGAACCCGACTTCAGGTTCGCGGCCTTCTTCAGGAAGTAGCTCACCGGCGGCGTCTTCATGACGAAGGTGAACGACTTGTCCTGGTAGTAGGTGATGACGACCGGGATCGGCGACCCCTTCTCGAGCTCCTGGGTCTGCGCGTTGAACGCCTTGCAGAATTCCATGATGTTGATGCCGCGCTGACCAAGCGCCGGGCCGATCGGGGGCGACGGCGTGGCCGAGCCCGCGGCAACCTGGAGCTTGAGCTGGCCTGCAATTTTCTTAGCCATCTCTATTCCTGCCTTTTCTCATGCCGGCCCCACGACCTGGGAACGCCGGCGGTTGCAGTCTGGTGGTGCGGTTCCCGCGGCCGGCTATATGCCGCGTTCGCCTCCCACCCGTTCATGCGGCGTCAGTACACGCCGCCCGACGCCTTTCGGCGCGGTACCCCGACGCCTTTCGGCGCGGGTATTCGGATCAGCCCTTTTCGACCTGTCCGAATTCCAGATCGACAGGCACGGCGCGCCCGAAGATCGAAACTTCCACCTTGAGGCGGGCACGCTCCTCGTCCACTTCCTGGACGACGCCGTTGAACGACGCGAACGGACCGTCCGAAACGCGGATCGCCTCGCCGATCTCGAAGGTGACCGAGGGCTTCGGCCGCTCGACGCCCTCCTGGACCTGGTTCAGGATGCGCTGCGCCTCGGCCTCGGTGATCGGCACGGGCTTGGAGTCACCCAGGAAGCCGGTGACCTTCGGCGTGTTCTTGACCAGCGAGAAGACAGCGTCGGTCAGGTTGGCCTTCAACAGCACATAGCCCGGGAAGAACTTGCGCTCGGCGTCGACCTTGCGGCCGCGGCGGATCTCGACGACCTTCTCGGTCGGCACCACGATCTGCTCGATGTCGCCGGACAGACCCTTCTGCTTGGCCTTGTTCTCGATATCCTCGGCGACCTTCTTCTCGAAGTTCGAATAGGCGTGGACGATATACCACCGCGCAGTCATTTCACGACCTCTCCGTAAACCGCCGAATTAATGCCCGAGACCCAGGATCCACTCGATCGCATAGCCCATCAGAATGTCGGCTGCGAAGAAGAAGAGCATCGCGATCACCGCGAACACGAGGACCATCACGGTCGAGATCATGGTTTCGCGCCGCGAAGGCCATGTCACCTTGGCCGTCTCCGCGCGAACTTGCTGGAGAAAGGTGAAGGGATTAGTGGTTTTCGAAGCCATGCGCCGCCTGTTTTAAAGACCCGTTGGCCGGGCCTCCTGGATGATCCCGCTGACCGGGACGTGCCGCCTGGGCTCTATGCGAAGCGAATCAGCGCCGCTATCTCACCCACGCAAATCAGACGCGTAAAGCCGGCTTCCCAGCTCCACGCGTCGCGTGTCTGTCTCGTCTACATAAACCGATTCTTGATCCACGCAAGTGGCAAGGTCCGCTTTATGCCCTAACGCCGCCTCGGAACCATCCAGTCGTCCCGTCCCGGCTATGCGGGGCTTATGCCCCAATTCCCACCATATGGCAAGCCACCCGCCGATTTTCAACCGCGGAGGCCCTTGATCGGCCATTTCGGGATCGGCATTTTGGAAAATGGCACGGGCAGCAGGGCTCGAACCTACGACCTGCGGTTTTGGAGACCGCCGCTCTACCAACTGAGCTATGCCCGTGCATGCGCATTTGCTGCGCAGGGGCTTCCTAAAAGCTTCCGCGCGCTCTGTAAAGAGCACTCGGGAGCGGTTTTAGAGCCTTTGCCGGAAATCCGGATTTCATTTCCGCTGGCAGCGGATCGCGCTCGCGAAACAACGCCAGCGCACCTACGTCTTCCCGCCCGGCGGCTTGTAGGGCCCGCCCGGAACGCCCCAACCCCAGGCCGGCATCGGTTCGGTCTCCGGATCGCAGGTCTCGCCGATGTTGGAGTTCATCTTGGCCAGCCGCGATCCCCATTCGACATAGCCCATGAAGGCGGAACGGAACTCGGGATCATCCGGCAAGCCGACCTCATCGGCCGCGTCGGCGAGTAGACTGATCCAGCGCCGGCGCTGCTCCTCGGTCAGGTGCTTGCCGAGATGATGCATCACCATCTCGCGATGACCGCCGTGCTTTTCGCTGTAGGTCTTCGGTCCGCCAAAAACTTCGCCGATGAAGGCCGCGACGTGAGCCGGATGGTCCGGCGACATGTTCTTGAACACGGGGCCGACGATCGGATCCGTCGCTACCTTGTCGTAAAAAGTCCGGGTCAGCCGGTTGAGCGCCTCGCCGCCGCCGGCCCATTCATACAAAGTCGGGGCGTCCTCGCTCATCGCCGATCCTCCATTCGCAAGCAAGATAACGGCAGCACCCTGCCCCGCTCAACCTGCCTCGATGGCCAGTGCAAAAGTGGCGCTAAAGTCTTTGTTTTGATGCATGTCGTTCCCCCAAAACCGCTGCGCACTTTTGGGCGACATGCATTAAAGCTTCGCCGGCGACGCCGCCTCGGCATTGGTCGCCGAGAGAACCCTGCAATTATCGGGCTTCGGCGACGATTTGCAGATGGTCGCGCCGGTCAGCGCGTCCACCGATTGCGGGCCTGTCGTCAACCCGAATTCCTGCAATTCGTCCTGAGTGAGTTCCCTGTGCCTGGCATACTGCGCCGACTGCATGGCGACGAAAAAGCCCGAGCCGACCGCCATCTCGTCGAGATACGCCCTGACCTTTTCTTCCATGCCCATAGAATGCACCAGGAAATGCGCATCGGCACCAACGAGACGCCTGGCGCCGCCAGCGATCATCACCGCGCAGGCCGCATCGCATTCGGCGCCGGCATCGATGGTGAGGCCGCTATGGAGACCGTCTGTCGCGACGCACCCGACTGCGGCGGGATCGCAGTCGAGAAAATCCGTTCGGGCGACCGCCATATCCAGCCCCCGCGCGCGGATCAGCCGACCGGCGGCAAGTGCTGCCTGCACATCTCCGCCCGGCGAGTTGATGACAATGGGCAAGCGGCGCCCGCCGAGCGTATCGAGCAGCTGGCGCAGCTTGTCGGCCGTGCCCGCGGCGATCGTGCCTTCGGCCGATATCCATTCCGGGCAATCGGGATTGCAGAGCGGATTGCTACCGCGAACGAGAACGAAGCGCATCTCGTGGTCCCGAACCTGCGGCGCGGGCGCGGGAGCGGGAGCAGCGGGGGCGGATCCGGCGTCGACGGCGGCCACCTCGACCGGCTTCGCGTTCGAGGGCACCTCGCGGCAATTCGCAGGCACGGGATTGCGCCGGCACATGGCCCTCTCAGTCAGCAGATCGAGCGAATCGAGGCTGGTGACGAGCTTCATCTCCAGCATGTCCTCGGGTTCGATCTGCCTGATGTCGCTGGCCGGCGTCGCCTTCATCACGCCCAGCACACCCTGTTCGATGCCCATCTCCCTCAAATAGGCCGACAGCCGCTTCTCGACCGCCTTGCTCATCTCATAGGTCTTGTAGCTGCCGGCATTCTTGCGGCTGACGATCTTGGTGCTGATGAGCTTCTTCCTGCCGTTCACGACCCGATAGGTCGTGCGGTAGAGCAGCTTCTCGCGCCGATAGGTGGTGGTGATCTGATGGACGCCGAGATAGGCCCATTCGCCGACGACGCGGTGGATGCCACCGGCAAACATCAGCGGGCAAGCCGAATTGCACATCGCGCCGCTGTCGTAGGCGACGCCGGAATAGGGCTGGCTCTTGCCGTCATTGTCCCGGCAATTCTTCATCGCCGGCGAGCAGCCGGAAAACACCGTCATGCCGACCGCGATATCGAGCTTGTTCTTGCGGACCATGCGGCCAAGCTGGAGCGCGGCGTCGACATTGCCACCGGGAGAATTGACGACGATCGGCAGTTGCCGTCCACTGAGCGTCTTCAGCAGACGCTTGAGCAGCCTCGGCGTGCCCTCGTCGATCGTCCCTTCGGCTGAGATCCATTCCGGGCAGTTCGGCTCGCAGCCCGGCGCGCTGCTGCGCACGACGACAAAGCGCATCGTCGGGCCGTAGTCCGGCGCTTCTTCCTTGGCGGTGGCGGCGAACGTGGTCAGCCCCATGGCCGTGGCCAATCCTAAGCGGACCAACCCGCGCCACCACCGTATGGTCTTTGAACGGAATGCGGAACCCACGCCTGACAAGCCTCTCGGTACAACCCATACTAGTTGCGGCGACGGTGGTTGCAACAGAATTGAAAAGGCCCCGCGCAATACTGTTTCCGAAACAAAAAGGGCGGCCCGAAGGCCGCCCTTTCCTTGTCGATCCGACAGCTGCCGGACCGATTATTCTGTAATGGTGACGACGATGCCGGCACCGACGGTGCGGCCGCCTTCACGGATGGCGAAGCGCAGCTTCTCTTCCATCGCGATCGGCACG
>NZ_KE386577.1:78769-180286 GCF_000427725.1 Mesorhizobium sp. WSM3224
ATCGCCGCCGTCAGCGACGTCTTGCCATGATCGACGTGACCGATCGTGCCAATGTTCACATGCGGCTTGGTGCGCTCGAATTTACCTTTTGCCATAGTCTCTTTCCTTGGACGGCCTTGACCTTCAGTTCAGTCGAATGCGGGGCGATTAGCGACAACGGTTGAAAAACACAAGTACCTTGTGGCTGAGCGGATTCCCGCCCGACCCGAACCAACGGTCGATTTTCAGGGGATATGGCGCGGATATAGGGACGCCGTGCATGAAATCAAAGGCTCCGGGCTGGCCCATTGCCGCCGCGACGCCGCTCTGATTTTGTCGCCGGATGCAGTTCATTCCGGCACACATCCGCGGCCCGCTGTTCATGATCGTCTCGACGGGATCCTACCTCGTCAACGACACGATGATGAAGCTCGCGACCAGCGGGCTGCCGCCCTATGAAGTGCTGTTGCTGCGCGGTGCGGCCGCAACGCTGTGGGGCGTGCCGCTGCTTCTGATGCTAGGCTATGCCAGGCAGGTCCCGCTGCTTTTCGAGCGCAAGGTGCTGCGCCGGAACCTTTTCGAACTTCTGGCGATCCTCTGCTACGTCGTCGCTCTGGCCAACATGCAGATCGCGGATTCGACGGCGCTCGGCCAGGTCACGCCGCTCATCGTGCTGGTAGGTTCCTCGATGCTGTTCGGCGAAAAGATCGGCGCCACGCGCATGGCGCTGATCGGTCTCGGCTTTATCGGGGCGCTTATGGTGGCGCAGCCGACCATGCAGGGCATTTCGGTCTATGCCCTGCTGGCGCTCGGCAATGCGGCCTTTGCGGCGGTGCGCGACCTTGCCGGCCGCAAGGTGGGCGCCGAGGTGCCCGGCATGATCGTCGCCATCTCCGCCGTCCTCGTGGTGCTGGTCGGCGCTGGCGCGGCGCACCTTGTCTCGGAGCAATGGGTGATGCCCGAGGGACGTCATCTCATCCTGATTGCCGGCGCCGGCCTTTTCCTGATCTTCGGCCATTTCTTCATCTTCATGGCCTACAGGGTCGGGCCGACAAGCGCGGCCGCGCCTTTCTATTACTGCTTCACCGTCTGGGCGGTCATTTCGGGGCTCTTGGTGTTCGGGCAGTTTCCGAACGCGCTCGCCGTCTGCGGCATATTGCTGGTGATGGCCAGCGGTCTCGCGATCGTCTCGCTCGACGAAAGAAGGCGCCGGCTGGCCATGGTCGCCTGACGGCATAAACCCTGCGCAGGCCGACCCCGACGGGCCGGCCTTCCACAGCCGGACGACTACAGCTTCCTCGGCTCTACAGCGTGCGCTTGCCGGAAATCTGGTGATAGGCCCAGAGCACGACGACCGAGCCGATGACGGCCACGATCAAGCTCCAGATGTTGAGGCCGGTGACGCCCGATGCGCCGAAGGCACTGAAGATCACGCCGCCGACGATGGCGCCGACAATACCGAGCACGATATCCATGATCATGCCCTGACCGGTCTTGTTGACGATCTTGCTGCCGATGAACCCGGCGACGATGCCGAGAATGATCCAGCTGATGATGCCCATAATTCCCTCCAAATCCCCGCCCGCGCCATCATGTTCATATGATTGTCAAAAGCTCAAGGCAGCTTGAAATTCCGTCCGTTTGCGCCATTCTGGGGCCGGGCGGACTGGCTGGACAAGGAGACCCACGATGGGCCTTTTCGACAATGCCGTTCCGGGCGGCAATATCACCAAACCCCTGATGATCGCGCTCGGCGCGCTGCTGGTCGGCAAGATGCTGAGCGGCAGAAGCGAAGAACCGGCCGCGCCGCAAGCGCCGGCGCCGACCCCTGCGGGAACCGACACGTCCGCCGATGGCGGCCTGCTCGGCGGCCTCGGCGGGCTGCTCGACAAGCTGAAGAATGCCGGCCATGGCAACGTCGCCGACTCCTGGGTCGGCACCGGCCAGAACCAGCCGATCAACGCTAATGATCTCGGCGCCGCGATCGGTCCGCAGGTCATCCGCGAGATTGCGCAGCGCACCGGCCTCAACGAGCAGGAACTCCTGCAACAGCTCTCCGCGGCGCTGCCCGGCATCGTCGACAAGCTGACTCCGAACGGCCAGGTCCCGCAGAACCATCAGGTCGCCTCGGCTTTCAACAGCTAGGCGGCGGCATCAGACCTCGCGGATTAGCTGCGCGCGAAGGGCGCGCGGCTTTTTCGTTGTTGAATTCATGCGGATGGAAATCTGGAGCGGGTAGCGGGAATCGAACCCGCATATTCAGCTTGGAAGGCTGCTGCTCTACCACTGAGCTATACCCGCGCCTACACTGAAGTACCGGATTCACCCGAAAAGCGCCATGCACTTTCGGTCCGAGACTTTTCGTTTCAGGGCTTCCGGGCCGGCAGTGGTGGAGAGGGTTGGATTCGAACCAACGTAGGCTAAGCCAACGGATTTACAGTCCGTCCCCTTTAACCACTCGGGCACCTCTCCAGTCTGCCGCCGGAGCCATGCAACGAGGCATTCGCGCCGATCCGGAGCCCGAGCAGGATCTTCTCCGAAATCAGCGAAGCGCCTTATGGCGGCAAGGCCGATGGGTGTCAACCGCCGTGGCCAGGGTTTTTCGATGATGTTCGGCATTCATTGCCGCAGGCCATATCCTTAGCCGAACGGGGCCGCTATAGAGGCCCAATGAGCGACGATCAAAGCAACAAGCCCGGCACGCGCAAGGACACCCACTACGCCAAACTGAGGCGCGCCCATCGCGACCAGAAGGCCGGCGCGCCTGCGTTCCGGCCGCGCCAGCCGGTGCCGCCGGGCGACGCGCCCGCCGATGGACTGGTGCGGCTCTACGGCCTGCACACGGTGCGGGCCGCACTCGACAATCCACGGCGCAAGATCAGAAGAATGCTGGTGACCCGCAATGCCGCCGAGCGGCTGGCGATCGGGGACCTGGCCGCCCTGCCCTTCAAGGCCGAACTGGTCGAACCGAAAGACATCGACCGGATCACCGGGTCGGACGCCGTACATCAAGGCGTGCTGATCGAAGCCGAGCCGCTCAGGCCGAAGCGTCTCGACGCGCTTGGCGATACCAAGCTGGTGCTGGTGCTCGACCAGGTGACGGACCCGCACAATGTCGGCGCGATCCTGCGTTCCGCGGTCGCTTTCGGCGCCGGCGCGCTTATCACCACCGCCCGCCACAGCCCGCAGGAATCCGGTGTGTTGGCCAAATCGGCCTCCGGCGCGCTGGAACACATCGACCAGATCGAGGTGAAGAACCTCGCCGATGCGCTGGGACAGTTGCACGAGGCTGGTTTCCAGACCATCGGGCTCGATTCCGAAGGACCGGCCGAGCTCGAAAAGACCTTCGACGGCGCGAAAATCGCGCTGGTGTTGGGCGCGGAAGGCAAGGGCCTGCGGCTGAAGACCCGCGAGACGGTGGCCGCGCTCGCCCGTCTCGACATGCCCGGCGCCATCCACTCGCTCAACGTGTCGAATGCGGCGGCGATCAGCCTTTACGCGGCGAGGAAGTTTCTAGTTAGCGAGTAGTAAAAAAAGTGACTGCTCACTACTGACCACTCACTACTGACTAATCTCATGCCCCGCCATGCGCTCCAGCGCTCTCACCAGTGCCGAGTGATCTTCCTTGGCGCCGCCATTGGCGGCGCAGGAATTGAACAGCTGCTGCGTCGTTGAGGTGTTGGGTAGCGAGACACCTAGCGCCTTGGCGCCTTCAAGCGCGAGGTTGAGGTCCTTCTGGTGCAATTCGATGCGGAAGCCCGGCGTGAAGGTTCGCTTGATCATGCGCTCGCCATGCACTTCGAGGATGCGCGAGGCGGCGAGACCGCCCATCAGCGCCTGCCTGACCTTGGCCGGATCGGCGCCGGCCTTGGAGGCAAAGACGAGGGCCTCGCCGACGGCCTCGATGGTGAGTGCCACCACGATCTGGTTGGCGACCTTGGTGGTCTGGCCGACGCCGTTCGGCCCGACCAGCGTGATGTTCTTGCCCATCTTCTCGAACACCACCCTGGCGCGTTCGAACGCCTTTTCCTCGCCGCCGACCATAATGGTGAGTGAAGCCGCCTTGGCGCCGACCTCGCCGCCCGACACTGGCGCGTCGAGATAATCGCAGCCGAGCTCGTTGATCTTCTTCGCGAATTCCTTGGTGGCAATCGGCGAGATCGAGCTCATGTCGACGACGAGCTTGCCCTTCGACAGGCCGGTCGCGACGCCGTTCTCGCCGAACAGCACGTCGGCCACCTGCGGTGTATCCGGGACCATGGTGATGATGATGTCCGCGGCCTTGGCCACTGCATTGTGGCCGGTAACGGTCTTCAACCCCTTGGCGACGAGATCGGTCGCTGGCTTCGAGCGATGGTCGCTGGCGATGACCGGATAGCCTGCGTCGAGCAGATGCCCCGCCATCGGCGCGCCCATGATGCCGAGGCCGATAAAGCCGATGGTTTCCATAGTTGTTCTCTCCGTCTTTTTGTTGGGCCGCGTTCTGTCACGCCCCCCTCTGTCCTGCCGGACATCTCCCCCACAAGGGGGAGATTGGATGTCGCCACTGCCTCCGCAAATTGTTGAGGCTGCCAAAGTTGCGAGCCAGCGTCGAAGCTGCCGATCCCCCCACCTGTGGGGGAGATGGCCGGCAGGCCAGAGGGGGGCGCGAAGGATCGCGACCTCAATATGCAACAGCTAAGCCGCCGCGCTGCCCTGCCCGGCGAGCTTCTGGAACCAGCCGAGCCCCGCTTCGGTGCCGGCTTGCGGCTTGTATTCGGCGCCGATCCAGCCGGAATAGCCGAGGCGGTCGATATGGTCGTAGAGGAAAGGATAGTTGATCTCGCCCGTCCCCGGCTCGTGACGGCCGGGATTGTCCGCAAGCTGGATATGCGCGATGCGGCTGAGGTTTGCCTCGATGGTACGGGCGAGATCCCCCTCCATGATCTGCATGTGATAGATGTCGTATTGCAGGAACAGGTTCTTCGAGCCGATGCGGTCGATCAGCGCCAGCGCCTGATCGGAATAGTTCAGGAAGAAGCCGGGGATGTCGCGGGTGTTGATCGGCTCGATCAACAGCCTGATGCCGGCCTGCTCCAGCTTTTCGGCCGCAAAGGCGAGGTTTTCGGCAAAGACGTTTTCCAACACGGTGCGATCGGCGCCCTGCGGCGCGATGCCGGCAAGGCAGTTGACCTGCTCGCAGCCCAGCGCATGGGCATACGAGATCGCCTTGGCTACTCCCTGGCGGAATTCCGGCACGCGGTCGGGCAGCACGGCGATGCCGCGCTCGCCCTTGCCCCAATCGCCGGCCGGCAGGTTGAAGAGAACCTGGGTCAGGCCGTTCTTCTTCAGGCGCGCCGCGACGACGTCCGGCGCATGATCATAGGGGCCGATATATTCGACGCCCTTGAAGCCGGCGCGGGCGGCGGCATCGAAGCGGTCGAGGAACTCGTGCTCGCCGAAGAGCATCGAGAGATTGGCTGAAAAGCGCGGCATTCTTTTTCTCCTTCTCTGCGCCGGATCTTAATCCAACATGACGATCGCGGTCGGCGCATCTTCATGGCTTTCGGCAAGGTCCTCGAATTCGGTGATCTTGTCGATTTCCGTGCCCATGGAAATGTTGGTGACCCGCTCGAGGATGAATTCAAGCACGACCGGAACCTGATGCTCCTTCATCAGCCGCTGCGCCTCCTTGAAGGCGCCGGCGAACTCGTCGGGCTTGCGCACCCGGACCGCCTTGCAGCCCATCGCCTCGGCGACCGCGACATGGTCGACGCCGTAGCCCGCCTCCGGATCGCCTGCACGGTTGACGTTCTCGAAGGCAAGGCTCACCTCGTAATCCATCGAGAAGCCGCGTTGCGCCTGGCGGATCAGGCCGAGATAGGCGTTGTTCACGACGACGTGGATATAGGGCAGCTTGTGCTGCGCGCCGACCGCCAGCTCCTCGATCATGAACTGGAAATCGTAATCGCCGGAGAGCGCGACGATATCCCTGTCCGGATCGGCGGCACGCACGCCGAGCGCCGCCGGCAGCGTCCAGCCGAGCGGGCCGGCCTGGCCGCAATTGATCCAGTTGCGCGGCTTATAGACATGCAGGAACTGCGCGCCGGCAATCTGCGACAGACCGATCGTGGTGACATAGGTGGTGTCGCGGCCGAAAGCCTTGTTCATCTCCTCATAGACGCGCTGCGGCTTGAGCGGCACCTGCTCGAAATGCGTCTTGCGCTTCATCGTCTTCTTGCGCTGCTGGCATTCCCTGGCCCAGCCCGACCAGTCGCGCAGCTTGCCGGCCGTGCGCCATTCGGTGGCGACGTCGAGCAGGATCTTGAGCGCGGCGCCCGCATCCGAGACGACGCCGAGATCCGGCGCGAAGACACGGCCTATCTGGGTGGGCTCAATGTCGACATGGATGAACTTCTTGCCCTTGGTGTAGACGTCGACCGAGCCGGTATGGCGGTTGGCCCAGCGGTTGCCGATGCCGAAGACGAAGTCGGCTTCAAGCATCGTCGCGTTGCCGTAGCGGTGCGAGGTCTGCAGGCCGCACATGCCGGCCATCAGCCGATGGTCGTCGGGGATCGCGCCCCAGCCCATTAGGGTCGGGATGACCGGCACGCCGGTGATCTCGGCGAATTCGATCAACAAATCGGACGCATCGGCGTTGATGATGCCGCCGCCGGCGACGATCAGCGGCTTTTCCGCCTGGTTGAGCATCGCCAGCGCCTTCTCGGCCTGGGCGCGTGTCATCGCCGGTTTGAAGGGAGCCAGCGGCTCATAGGCGTCGATGTCGAATTCGATCTCGGCGAGCTGCACGTCGACCGGCAGGTCGATCAGCACCGGCCCGGGCCGCGAGGAGCGCATCAGGTGGAACGCCTTCTGCAGCGCCATCGGCACCAGATAGGGCTCCATGACGGTGACCGCCCATTTGGCGACGGGGGCCGCTATCGAAGCGATGTCGACGGCCTGGAAATCCTCCTTGTTGAGGCGCGCGCGCGGCGCCTGGCCGGTGATGCAGAGGATCGGAATGGAATCCGCCGAGGCCGAATAGAGGCCGGTGATCATGTCGGTGCCGGCCGGACCGGAAGTGCCGATGCACAATCCGATGTTCCCTGCCTTGGCCCGCGTAAAACCTTCGGCCATGTGCGAGGCGCCCTCGACATGGCGTGCAAGCACGTGGCGGATGGTGCCGCGCGCCTTCAGCGCGGAATAGAGCGGGTTGATCGCCGCGCCCGGCACGCCGAAGGCGTTGGTGATGCCTTCCTTTTCGAGAACGAGAACCGCCGCGTCGACAGCGCGCATCCTGGCCATAGCAAGCCTCCATTTCGTTGGTTGGCTTGAGAATGCCAGCGCGCTTTTGATTTTTCAATTTTTTCAGAATATTTTTTCATTTCGAGAAAATGCGCCTTGTTCACTGATTTCTCTGCATTTTTTGTTTTCCAGGAAACCTCACCAGAAAACCGATGAAAAACTTTTTCATTGCATCCGACGCCAAATCGGCGAGGATGCCGTTTATGGAAACGACGGAAAAACGCCAGCGCGGCCGGCCGCGCGCCTTCAACGGTCCGTCCGAAGCGGCCTCGGTGCAGTCGCTTGACCGGGCGCTGCGCATCCTGGCGATCGTAGCGGAAGCCAGCGGCCTGTCGCTCAGCGAGATCGCGGCGCAAAGCGGCATTGCCGCCTCCACCGCCTATCGCATGCTGACGACGCTGGAGAACCACGGCATGGTCGAGTTCGATACGACCGACCAGCTCTGGTCCGTCGGCGTCGAGACCTACCGCATGGGCGCGGCCTTCCTGCGCCGGCGCAAGCTGGTCGACCGCGCCCGCATCGTCATGCAGGAGCTCATGGAAAGGACCGGCGAGACCGCCAATCTCGGCGTCGCCGAGGACGATTGCGTCGTTTTCGTCAGCCAGGTCGAGACGCATCAGGCAATCCGCGCCTTCTTCCGGCCGGGCACGCGCAGCCCCTTCCATGCCTCGGGCATCGGCAAGGCGGTGCTGGCGCATCTCGAGCCGGAACGGGTTGCGATCATCCTGCGCAAGGCAGGCCTGCAACGCTACACGGACAAGACGCTGTCGGACATTTCGGCGTTGGCCCACGATCTAGCCACCATCAAGCATCGCGGCTGGTCGGTCGACGACGAGGAACGCCACCCCGGCATGCGATGCGTGGCCGCCGCCATCTTCGACGAGTATGGCGAGCCGATCGGCGGCGTTTCGGTGTCCGGCCCGACGGTGCGGGTCACGCCCGAGCGACTGGCCGAGATCGGTCCGCTGGTGCGCGACGCGGCGGCCGAAGTGACGAAGATGATCGGCGGCGCGAAGGCTTGAGCGCTACGATGCGCCGGGCAGCGCGCTCTTGGCCGCGATGTCGAAGAAATCGAGCAGGATCGCGCCACCGACGCCACAGGCCGTGAAGACCAGGCCGGTAATGAAGATCCGGTTGGCGCGCGCATGGATCGAACGCTGCAACGATTTCGGGTCGAGCAGTATGGCAAGCGCCCGCATCTGCAGGGCGATGCCGACCAGGATCGGCACCACGGCAAGCAAATGGTAGGTCTGCCAAGGGATGGGGTTCGCCGCCCAATGCGTGATGAAGCCCAGCGAGAAGGCCAGCAGGATGCCGACGGTGGTGACCGTGCCGTTGCGAAAAACCGGCTCGATCAGGTCTTCTTTAGGATCCTGCTCGTCCAAGCCACCCTCCCCCGCATTGACGTCAAAGCCAGACTAAACGCTGGCAAATTAGCTGTACACCTTCACGTGGACTTGGTCGCCTTGCGGCCGCGCTGGAATGCATGCGAAAGGGCACGGATGCGGAAAACTGTTCAGCTCCTGTCTGCCGTTTCGCTTTGCGGATGCGTGGCGACGGCACCGCCGCCGCTCGAACGCAGCGGCAGCCAACGCGTCGATCCTATTCCGATCTCGCTGGCCTTGGAGGAGATCATCACCGCCGGCGTCCGCCAGCACCTGAGGAACCCTATCGCTGCCAAGTTCGGAACGATGCTTGCCGGAGAGCGCACGTTGGACGGCCGCCACGAGATTGTGGTGTGCGGCTTTGTGGACGACAAAAGCGCGGCCAGCGGTTCCGGTGGCAACGAGCCTTTCATCGGCAAGATCTACCCTGACAGCGGCAACAGTTTCGAACTCGTGGCGATAGATGACGACGCCTCGGTTGGCGCCGCCTGCCGCATGGCGGGACTGGCGATGCCCGGCTCCAAGCCTTGAACTTATAGTTGGCGACGGCGGAAGAGCGCCGACGCTGAAACGCAAGAAAAGGGGCTGCGTACAGCCCCACTTTCCTGTCGTTGGTTCGGCTCCTCCTTAAAGCCTGCAATAGCGCGGGCCGTCATAGCTCATATAGGTGTCGGAACGTTCATCGTAGCTGGCGTAGCGAGCATAGCAGCGGCGGACGTGGATCGAGTCGTAGCCGTCTTCCTCGACATAGACGGTGCGGGGCTGCTGCTGGGCAAGCAGGCTGCCGAGCACGAAGCCACCGACGCCGGCGGCGATGCCGATGCCGAGCTCGCGGCGGTGATGATGGCCGTGGGCGGCCGAAGGCTGGACGGTGCCGACGAGCGAGCCGGCAGCGACGGTGGTGGCGATGAGGCCGGAAACGATGGTGCGCTTGAACATGACGATCTCTCCTTGGTTTCAGTGGAGAGGCGAACCATCCGCCTCTTGATCATGGGTCGCCGCGGCCCGGAAAAAGGTTCGAAGGTTTTTCGAGATTTTTTTGCCGGCCGTTCGTGGTCGCGCTTTTTGGGCTGGCGACCGAACCATCCCTGAAAAGCAAAAGGGCGGCCGTTGGGCCGCCCTTCGAAGACGATTGGTCTTCTCGTCAAAGGAAGATGATCACCTTGCCGTGGTGATGATGATGGTGGTTGTGGTGCCACCACCACCAAGGCGTGCCGTGATGATTGTGATGATGATTGTGGTGGTGATGATGGCCATGAGCCGAGGATGTTTCGACCGTAGCGGCGAGCGCGCCGGTGGCAACGAAGACGGCGACGATGCCTGAGGTAAGGGTACGCTTCAACATGATGATCTCCTGGATCCTTGATCGAGGCGACCATTCGCCTCGGGAGATCAGTGGTGGCGAAGCGGCAAAAGGTTCGAGAGTTTTCGAGTGAGTAGTGAGTAGCAGGTAGTTCACGCCGGTTGGCGACCCTACTCACTACTGACTATTCCCCACTCACTCCCTCACCCCATTCCCGTGACATGCCGCAGCCAGAAGGCAAGCGCGATGAAGCCGACAAAGGCGGCGACGCCGGTCCAGTCGATGTTGGCCTTCTTCAGATCGCTGATGGCCTTCATCAGCAGAAGCCAGGTCACGACGATGAGCGGCAGGATGATGACGAATCTGATCATGCGGCACCCGTTCGATGCGGTTGCACCTAACGAACATGTAGGAAGCGCCTCGCCGCTTTTCAGCATGCCGGCTAAGCCAGGCAATCCATTAGCAATCCAAAACGGAGTTTTGTCTTTACTGGCGCACGAAATGTGCTACCGGAGCGCCGTGCCCTTGTAGCTCAGCTGGTAGAGCAGCGGTTTTGTAAACCGAAGGTCGCGGGTTCGATCCCTGCCGGGGGCACCAGAAAATCATACGCTGATGCTGCAATATCCAGCCGTCCAATAGGCGAACCTTTGCGCTTGGGTAAAGGTTTTCAGTCGTCTAGCCAGCGTATATTAGAAACCTCTTGTATTTCAAGAGTCGCGAGCAGATAGTATCGGCGGGGCTTTGAGGGAGGTTCCGATGCGATGGCCTCTTGTCGTAATCACGCTGTTTGTTGGCTTCATCCTTTGGGACCGCTTTGAAAATGACGGCGCATATACCGCCGATGTCGAGCGGAGCTTCCGCGAGGCATCCTTGGAAATGCCTGGAGGGTGGAAGCCACCCACAATCACCTTCAACCGCGATCCGCTGAAGCACTGAAGTTGGCATGATGCAACTCAACATTGGCGCCGACCAAGCCGACCGTTGGCGGAAGAATTTACGGCGTGCGCGGCGGCGGCACGCCCTTTGGTTCACGCGCAGTGCAATGATTTGGGTGTTGATCGTGGCGGCGATCACGATTGCATCGACGCTGATCGCACTGAAAGGGCTTTAGCTTGGAGAAATCCGGCGCTCCGGCTGCCCACCAGGCCGGTTCGATCTTGGCGTGACCGCGTCCGTCCTCACACCCCGATCGCTGCCACCAGAATCCTGTTCTGCCTTCGTATCGCCGCGCGCAGGTCCGGGATCTTCGCCTCGTCGCGTTTCACGAACTCGATGAACATCATGTTCATGTTGTTGAAGATCAGCTCCCCCACCGCCGCCCCATCGATGTCAGAGCGCACCAGGCCGATCTCCTGCAGCCGTGTGATCAGCGCGCTGATCTGCTTGGTCAGTTCCCGGTCGAGCCCGGTATAGGCCTGGCCGAAGGGGCTGTCGGGCAATTGCGTCGAGATCGCCATCGCCTGCCGCCACATCTCCTTGCTGAGATAATTCAGTGAGTGCTCGATGTAGATGCCGATCAGCGTGTCGAGCGCGTCGCCGACATTGGCCGGTGGGTTGGCGACCACCCCTCGCCCAGCGTTCAGGACCTCGTTGACTTCCAGGGAAACGATGGCGCCGAGGATATCGCCCTTGTTCTGGTAGTAGTTGTAGATGGTGCCGATCGAGACCTCGGCCTGCGCGGCGATCGCTTCGATCTTGGCGCCCTCATAGCCGGCTTCGCGGAAAAGCCCGGTCGCCGCATCGATGATGCGACGGTGCCGGTCCGCCTTCTGCCGTTCGCGCAATCCGCTCATATCGGCCTCTCTGCCACAAAATCATAATTGACTCAATTTTAGAATTGGTTCAACTTTTCTCCCAACAAGCCAGCAAGGCAGGGAGAACACTCGATGACCGTCAATGCCCGGACTCCGCTTTCCACCCTGAAGTCTCATCTTTCGGCCGCCTGCGCGGCCGCGGCGCTGCTCATCGCGGCGGGCGGCGCTCAGGCCGCCGATCTCAACGCGCTGATCTGGTGCGATCACTCCGATCCGGCGCTGCTGCAACCCTTCGAGGAGGCCAACAACGTCAAGGTCAACGTCAAGGAGTTCGAAGGCACCGGCGCTGGGCTGGCCATCGTCGACCAGTCGCAGCCGGGCGACTGGGACGTGATGGTGATCGATTCCATCGACGTGCCGCGCGGCGTCGAAAAGGGCCTGTTCGAGCCGCTTCCCGAAGACAAATTGCCCTTCGCCGACCTCTTCGCGGAAGTGAAGATGGACAAGTCCACCATCGTCGACGGCAAGCGCTACGGCATCACCGAAAAGTTCGGCTACAACACGATTGGCTTCAACAAGACCAAGGTCGATCCGGCCGACATGCAATCCTTGGCGTCGCTGACCAGCGACAAATACAAGGGCAAGGTCGCGATCTATGATTACTACCTGCCGGTGATCGGCATGGCGGCCCTGGCGATCGGCAAGAAGACCGCCGATCTCACCGAGGCAGACCTGCCCGCGCTCAAGGCCGAGATCCTCAAGATGAAGGCCAACGCCAAGCTGGTCGGCGAGGTCACCGCCAGCCAGACCGCTTTGGCAACCGGCGAGGTCGATATCCTGGTCGGCGGTGGCGAATGGGTGACGGCCGGCCTTGCCAAGGAAAACCCGGCGCTCGACTTCTCGATCCCTAAGGAAGGCGCCGTGCTGTGGTCGCAGTCGCTCGCCATGTTCAAGGATTCCAGGAACAAGGACATGGCGCTGAAATTCATCCAGTACATCATGAGCCCGGAAGGCCAGGCGCGGCTTGCCACCTCGTCCTGCTATTGGGGCATGCCGGCGAACAAGAAGGCGGCGCTGACCGACGAGCAGAAGAATATCCTGCGCTTCGACGAGCAGCCGGGCTTCCTCGCTCGCGCCCAGGCCTATCCGGCGCCGAACGCCGATCTCGACAAGAAGATGCAGGATATGTGGACCGAGATGCTGCAGGCGCAGTAAATCGGCCGATGGCGTTCACAAGAAACAATTCGCGTGCCCCGCCCTGGGCGCTGGTCACGCCGGCGCTGGCATGGACGCTTCTCTTCTTCGTCCTGCCCTTCATCGCTATGGGGCTGTCCAGCCTGACGGCGCATGAAGGCGGCGCATTCACGCTGGCCAACTACAGCCAGTTCTTCACCGATCCGTCCTACTGGCGGGCGATGGTGAACTCGCTGGAGGTGACGGGAACTGTCACCATCGTCTCTATCCTGCTCGCCTACCCCTTTGCCTGGATCCTCGCTGAGATGGTGCCGCAACGCTGGCAGCGGCTGGCGCTGATGCTGGCCGTGCTGCCGTTCTGGACGTCCTATGTCGTTCGCTCCTATTCCTGGCTGCTGGTGCTGGCGCAAAACGGCGTCGTCAACCGGGCGTTGACCGGCATCGGCCTGATCGGCGAGCCGCTGCAACTCGCCAATACGCGTTTCGCCACAGTCACCGGCTTCGTGCACTTCTTCGTCATGCTTTTGACGCTGACGATCTTCGCCAACCTCAAGCAGCTCAGCCCCAGCTACCGCAAGGCGGCGGCCGACCTCGGCGCCGGGCCTATCCGCACTTTCCTGCATGTCGTGCTGCCGCTGACCTTGCCGGGCATCATGGTCGGCGCCTTCCTCACCTTCGTGCTGTGCATCGGCGACTACATCACGCCGCAGATCCTCGGCGGCAACAACGAGCTGGTCATGCCGCAACTGGTGATGATGCAGATCGGCCGCCGCGGCGATTTCCCGCTGGCCTCGGCGCTGTCGATCATCCTGATGGCCGTCGTCACCATCGCCTACCTCACCTGCGCGCGGTGGCTGAAGATCGAGCGGGCCTGACCATGCGCGCCATCATCCGCTTCGCCGCCTGGGTCTACGCAATCGCCATTTATGGCTTCATCTTCCTGCCCGTGGTCGTGCTGGTGCTGTTTTCGCTGCAGGCGACATCCTTCCCGATCCCGCCTTTCACCGGCCCGTCGCTGCGCTGGTACCAGGCGGTGCTTACCGACGCACGGCTGACCTCAGCGCTGGTCAACTCGCTGCTGGTGGCGGTGCTGTCCTCGCTCGCTTCCGTCACGCTCGGCTTCCTCTCGGCCTGGGGTTTCGCGCGCTTCGTGCTGCCGGGCTCGGCGCTGCTGCGCGGGCTGATCACGCTGCCGCTCACCGTCAGCTATCTCATCATTGGCATGGGCCTGCTGGTGCTGTTCAACTGGGCCGGCGTGCCGAAGTCGCTGCTTGCTGCCGGCATCGGCCATGTCGTGATCAACCTGCCACTATGCTTCGCCATCATCTACAGCCAGATGGGCGACCACCAGATCAACATCGAGCGCGCCGCGCGCGACCTCGGTGCCGCCGAATGGAAGGTGCTGCTCATGATCACCGTGCCGGTGATGGCGCCGGCGATCTTCGCCGGTTTCTTCCTGTCGATGACCTTCTCCTGGGACGAGTTCGTCATCTCCTTCCTGCTCACCCGTTTCGAGACGACGCTTCCGGTGGAGATCTGGAACCTCCTGCGCTCCGGCCTCAATCCCAAAACCAATGCCGTCGGCTCGCTGGTGTTCGCCGTCTCCATCGTCCTGGTGGTGTTTTTCGAATTGACGCTGTTGCGGAGAAAGCCGGCATGAACGCGCCTTTGGTCGATATCCGCAACGTCTCGCACCGCTTCGGCCAGCTTGCGGTGTTGAAGAATGTCTCGCTCGCTATCGAGCCCGGCAGCTACACGATCCTGCTCGGACCCTCGGGTTCAGGCAAGACGACGCTGCTTTCCATCCTCGGCGGCTTCGTCACGCCCAGCGAAGGCAAGGTGTTTATTCGCGGCGTGGATTGCACCGCCGTGCCGCCGGCCAAGCGCCCGACGACGACGGTCTTCCAGGACTACGCGCTGTTTCCGCATATGAGCGTCGGCGGCAATGTCGGCTTCGGGCTGCGCATGCAGGGCGTCGACGGTGCTACCCGGGCGGCGAAAGCGCGCGACGCGCTGTCTCTCGTCGGGCTGGCCCCAGCCTTCGACAAGAAGCCGCATCAGCTCTCCGGCGGCCAGCGTCAGCGCGTGGCGCTGGCCCGCGCGCTGGTCATCGAACCGGCGGTGCTGCTGCTCGACGAGCCGCTCGGCGCGCTGGATCTCAAGCTGCGCCGGCAGATGCAGGACGAGCTGAAGGCGATCCAGAAGCGCGTCGGCACCGCCTTCATCCATGTCACCCACGACCAGGAAGAAGCGATGGCGCTGGCCGACCATTGCGTGGTGATGAATGACGGCCATATCGAGGACGAAGGCCCGCCCGAGCGGGTCTATGCGCGGCCGGCGACGCGCTTTTCCGCCACCTTCATGGGCGAGAGCACGATCCTTTCCGGCACCGTGGCGGAGGCGAAGAGCGGGATCGTCACGGCCTCGACCCCGGTTGGGCCGGTTTCGCTGCCCGGCGCATCGCCTGCCGGCGCCCATGTCGCTCTCGCCATCCGGCCGGAGCACCTGATCCTGGGCGAAGCGACGGGCGATGTCGCGCTCGGCACGGCCAAGGTCGGCGATGTCGTCTTCCAGGGCAGCTTCAAACGCGTGCTGGCCGCCTCGACGCTGGATCCCGAACTGCAATTCATCGCCAAGGCTCCCGCTTCCGCCACCGTTGGGGCAGGCGACACAATCGCGGTTTCGTGCAACCCTCAAGACATCATCCTGCTGGCGGACTGAGCATGAGCACGCTTGCGATCATCGAAGCTCCGGACTGGTACGAAACCATCCGCATGGGCGACGATATCACGCTCATCCAAGAGCCATGGATAAAGCCGTTCTTCCGCTGCAACATCTGGCATGTGCGCGGCCGCGACCGCGATCTGTTGTTCGACACCGGCCTCGGCCATTTCAGCCTGAGACGCCATGTGCCGCTGGTGACCGAGCGCAAGCTTACCTGCGTCGCCAGCCACACGCATTTCGACCATATCGGCTGCCACCATGAGTTCACCGATCGCTGCGTGCATTCGGCCGAGGCGGCCATCCTCGCCGATCCGCGCAACGAATGGACGGTCGCTGACCGCTACGCCAATGAAGAGATGTTCGACGGTATGCCGCAAGGCTGGGACACGGCGCGCTACCGCATCCTGCCCGCGCCGGCCGGCCGGCTGCTCGAACACGCGGACGTCGTCGATCTCGGCGACCGTTTTTTCGAGGTCATCCACACGCCTGGTCATTCCCCCGGCGGCATCGCGCTTTATGAGAGCAAGACCGGCATCCTGCTGTCAGGCGACATCGTCTATGACGGGCCGTTGATCGACGACGTCTATCACTCCGATATCGATGATTATGTCGGGACGCTGCTTGCCATGCGCGAACTCGACGTCTCGGTCGTGCATGGCGGCCATTTTCCGAGCTTCGGCAAGGTGCGCTACCGGCAACTCATCGACGAGTATGTCGCGGGCAAGCGCAAGCCCGGCTGTCACCTGCAGAGCGGCTGAGCGAGCGGAAAAGCGAAGCCTACAGCGCCCTTTGCGGACAAAGGGTTCCGGTGGCGTCGCCGCAACGGGAAGCCGTCGGCTGCGGCCGCTGGCTCGTCTCTTCCGAATGACGCACCAGCTCGGCGAACATGAGCGCGAAACTTCCCATCATCAGGAAGACTATGATCAGACGCGTTACCGGCAATAGACAGGTCTCTCGACTGGCCAGCCCCCGCCACCCATCCACTGTCGGCTAACATGATCGATCCGGCTTTACGAGTGTTTAAGCCTCGTCTTAACCATAGCGGCCATCACATTCGTGTCGCGGCTGTCACGAAGCGCGATTGCGACACCAGCGATCCCGCCGGCAGCGCGAAATCCCGCCCTTCACAGACACGGGCGGCGCATGCTACGCCGTCGCCGACGCGGCCCCGCAGATGGCCGCGCTCCGGGAGCCATGAGCAAAGCCGCCAGCCGTTTCGCCTTCGTCTCTTCCGACACCGACGACGCCCGCGCCGCGCTGGATAGCCTGTCGGCGCGCTATGGGCAGGCGCCTGTCGCGGAGGCCGAGATCATCATCGCGCTTGGCGGCGACGGTTTTCTCCTGCAGACGCTGCGCGAGACGATGAGCACGGGCAAGAAGATCTACGGCATGAACCGTGGCACCATCGGCTTCCTTATGAATGAGTATCGCGCCGGCGGCCTTGAAGAACGCATCTCCACTGCGGTCGCCGAGACGATCCGGCCGCTCGAAATGGTGGCGGTCACGCATGACGGCGAATCCATATTGGCGCCGGCCATCAACGAGGTGGCGCTTTGGCGCCAGTCCTACCAGACGGCGAAGATCCGGATCACCGTCGACGGCCAGGTGCGGCTGGAGGAGCTGAATTGCGACGGCGTGATGATCGCCACGCCCGCCGGTTCCACCGCCTACAATCTGTCGGCGCACGGGCCGATCCTGCCTCTCGACGCGCCGCTCCTGGCGCTGACGCCGGTCAGTCCCTTCCGCCCGCGGCGCTGGCGCGGAGCGCTGCTCTCCAACAAGGCGACGATACGCTTCGACATCCTGGAAGCCGAAAAGCGCCCGGTGAATGCCGCCGCCGACCATACCGAGGTCAAGGCGGTGGCTTCCGTCACCGTGCGGGAATCGCCGACGGCGACGGCAACTTTGCTGTTCGATCCGAACCATTCATGGAACGAACGCATCCTTGCCGAGCAATTCCGCTACTGAGCCGGCGCAAAGATACTATTTCGATCAACGCATGTCGCCCAAAGTGCGCGGCGGTTTTGTGAACACGACATGCATCAAGCAAGATTTAAAGCGCGCAGCCTGATTCCGTTTCAACGCGACGCGCTTTAAGCATCGCGATTAAGGTTACGTCTTCACAATCGCCGGATTCCCGCCCGTTTCTGTTGACAAATCGCGGACTTGCGCCTAACTGCAACCGCAACCTTGCAGGTGCGCGGCGCCTGCCGCAACACGCGTTGCGATTTCCCGAACCAGCCAAAGACATCAAACACTTGTCCTCAGACACCACGACCGCTCAAGAAGCGTTGACCTTTTCGGACCTCGGCCTGTCGCCGAAGGTCCTTTCCGCAGTCACCGATGCCGGCTACACCCAGCCGACGCCGATCCAGGCCGGCGCCATCCCGCATGCGCTGCTCGGCAAGGATATTCTGGGCATCGCCCAGACCGGCACCGGCAAAACCGCATCCTTCGTGCTGCCGATGCTGACGCGCCTGGAAAAGGGCCGGGCGCGGGCCCGCATGCCGCGCACGCTGATCCTCGAGCCGACGCGCGAGCTCGCCGCACAGGTCGAAGAGAACTTCATCCGATACGGCAAGAACCACAAGCTCAACATCGCGCTTTTGATCGGCGGCGTCTCCTTCGACGAGCAGGACAAGAAGCTTGAGCGTGGCGCCGACGTGCTGATCGCAACGCCTGGCCGCCTGCTCGACCACCGCGAGCGCGGCAAGCTTCTGCTCAACGGCGTCGAAATCCTCGTCATCGACGAAGCCGACCGCATGCTCGACATGGGCTTCATTCCCGACATCGAGCGCATCTGCGAGATGATCCCGTTCACGCGCCAGACGCTGTTCTTCTCGGCGACGATGCCGCCGGAGATCACCAAGCTCACCGAGAAATTCCTGCATGCGCCGGTGCGCGTCGAGGTTTCCAAGGCTGCGTCCGCCGCGACCAACATCATCCAGCGGCTGGTGAAGTCGGGCGCGAAGCCGTGGGACAAGCGTGAGACGCTGCGCAACCTGATCAAGGCCGAAGACGCCGACTTGAAGAACGCCATAATCTTCTGCAACCGCAAGGTCGAGGTGTCGGAGCTGTTCCGCTCACTCTTGAAGCATGATTTCGACGCCGGTGCGCTGCATGGCGACATGGACCAGCGCGCGCGCATGCAGATGCTGGCCAATTTCCGCGACGGCAAGCTGCGTTATCTCGTTGCCTCCGACGTCGCCGCGCGCGGCCTCGACATTCCCGATGTCAGCCACGTCTTCAACTACGACGTGCCGATCCATGCCGAGGACTATGTTCACCGCATTGGCCGCACCGGCCGCGCCGGACGCTCCGGCAAGTCGTTCACCATCACCACCCGTTCCGACACCAAATATGTCGACGCCATCGAGCGGCTGATCGGCACCAAGATAGAATGGCATGACGGCGACCTGTCGACCGTAACAGAAAGCGAGGGCGAGGAGGCGCCGCGCCGTGGCCGCGGCGCCCCGCGTCGCGCCGGCCGCAAGGACGAGGACCGCAAGGACCGCGGCGAGCGCAGCAAGAAGGACCGTCATTCGAAGCGCGACGAAACGCCCGAGACCGTGAGCGACGAGCAGCCTGTCGCCGAAGTGGCCGATATCGCCGAACGCCGAGCCCGCAAGGACGCGATCCGTTCCGAGAACGAACGCAAGGGCCCGAGCAACCGCCACGAGCAGCGCGGCGACGCCCGGCCGCAGCGCGACCGGCCCGGCCGCCATCGTCAGGAAGAAGACGACGCGACCGTCGGCTTCGGAGACGACATGCCGGCTTTCATGCGGATCGTCGCGAAGGTCTGATCTCAGACCGGCAAAGGCAGAAATAAAAGCGGCCCCTAAAGCGTGTTGCGCTGAAACGGATTCCGGCGACGCGCTTTAGGTCTTTGTTTTTATGCATGTCGTTGTCCCATAACCGCTGCACACTTCTGGGCGACATGCATTAAACGGGGCCGCTTTCATTATGCGCTCCTCGCTCGCCCTGCCCTACATCGGTCCGGGCATCATCTTGGTCGGCTTCTCCAGCATCGGGAAATCGGCCTTGGTGCATTTCACGTTCGGGTTCGTCGGGCTGAACATGCCGTTCGGATTGTCCCTGAATAGCCAGGCGTGAAGATCGTAGTGGACGAACTCTCTCGGGATGAGTGGATAGTGCCCCTCCATCGGCCCCATGAATTTCTGGCCAAACAGAGTCGGAGCCTCCTTGGTGTCCGGCGTCAGCGGCATCAGCCATTCCACGCCGACCAGTTTCAAACCTTTTTTGGTCGGCTCGTAGATCAGGACGTTGGGTTTCATGGGGTCGAGCGGCCTGCCGATGCTCGGGACGTTGACGAAATGGATACCCATGGCGCCCTTCGGATAGTACATGGTGCCGGCTACCTTTTCGCCAGCGTAATGGACGCAGCCGACGGTCGACAAATAGAGGTCGCGCACGGCGGCCGTATAGTCTTCATACTTGGCCAGCGATTTCTTCAAGGCTTCGATGTCGGCCTTGCCGGCGCCCTCGGCCTGCGCCGCGGCGGTCCCGAGCCAAGTGCCGATAAGACCTGCCAAAACGAGGACGCCGCAGCGCCCGAGGCGAGCTGTTCTTGTCATGCATTCCTCCCAGATGTTTTATCTGGCCGTGCAAGACCGGGGCGGAAGATGCTGATTGCGCGGCCGGTTATACCGCCCTGTCCCCTTTGGAACAGCATTGATGCTAATCCTTTCCGCGGTTTCGGAATAGCCATGCCGAGGGCTGCGAAAGGGTGTATGTGAGCCATTGATACCTCCTTCTTTCGGCTGACCTCGAGCGGTGCCGTCACGGACGGCGAACACCGATCGAGGTGGATCGGCGGCGACTTCAGCCGTCGTGCCTCGATATCGGAGAGCCGGGTTACGCAGCGATTTCAGTAGGGCGGAATCTGGTTACGTCTGAAATCGAAGCGCTACAGGTTCTTGAGCTCCAGCCCGGCCGCCGTCATGTCCAGAAACGCACGAACCTTGGCCGAAGAAGACCTGCCTTCCTGCCACAGCGCATGTATCGGCACCGGCAACGGCTCGAACTCCGTCAAGACCAGTTCGACGCGACCGTTGTCCACCAGATGCCTGATCTGCCAAAGCGGCGAGTAGCCCAAACCCAGTCCCTGGATCGCGGCGGCATAGATCGAGGTCATGAGATTGGATCGGAAAGTGCCCGTGACCTTCACGGTCCGAGGCTGTCCTTCAATCCGGAACATCCATTCACTCGGGCGCCCGTCAGCGTTTCGAATGAGGCAATTGTGCTCATTCAAGTCGAAGGGATGGGCCGGTCGGCCGCGCTGTGCAAAATAGGGAGGCGCACCGAAGACAACGCGCCGCAACGCCCCCAGGCGCTTCGCCCGCAAGCTGGAATCCGGCAAATCGCCGATCCGTATCGCCAAATCGACGCCCTCTGCACCAAGATCGACGAACCCGTCGGAAAGCTGGAGGTCAACCTCGACCCGAGGGTATATCCGCATGTATTCGGCAATGATCGGGACGAGAAAGTCCGGGCCGAACAGAACCGGCGCGCTTATGCGCAGTATCCCTGATGGCTCCAACCGCTGGTTGGCCGCTTGAAGTTTTGCTTCGTTGATCTGGTCGACCGCCGGCTTGATGCGGCGGAAAAACGTCGCTCCGGCTTCACTCGGTGTCGAACTGCGCGTCGTTCTGTGCACCAGTTCGACCCCGATGGCTTCCTCCAGCGTCGCCAGGGACCGGCTTATCGCCTGCAGCGAGCGATTCGTACCGCGCGCGGCAGCCGTCAGGCTTCCCTGCTCGACGATTGCGATAAAGGCCTCAAGATCATCTATCCGGTTCATGGATTACCTTCATGGATTATCCCGAATTGCGAGAGAACATATCGCAATATCGACTGATTGTAACGAAATTCATGACTTAATATCTCTTCCCTACCGGAGGTCCCGGAACAGATCGATGGAAGGAGAATTGTCATGCAAGCATCCAATCCAGCCGTCCTGGTAGTAGGCGCTACAGGCCGGTTTGCCGGGCTTGTCGTGCCTGAGCTGGTTCGCCGCAATGCCAAGGTTCGAGCACTCATCCGCGACTCCGCGGATGCCGGGAAGGCGCGGCAGGTCGGAGCATCCGAGGTCGCGATTGGAGATCTGCGCAATCGTCAAAGCCTCGAAACCGCCCTTGAGGGCATAGACGGCGTCTTCCACATTGGCCCGGCCTTTGCACCCGATGAAGCGGCCATGGGTGTCGCCATGGTCGAGTCGGCGGCGGAGGCAGGCGTTCGGAAGTTCGTTTTCTCGTCGGTGATCCAGCCCACCAATGCAAAGCTGAAAAACCATGCCAGCAAGGTGCCTGTCGAAGACGCTCTCTTTTCCACGAACATGGATTACACCATTCTGCACCCTGCCAATTTCATGCAGAATATCGCAGCCGCCTGGCCATCGGTCGTCGAGCATGGCGTCTTCTCGGAGCCGTTTCCAAAGACCGCGAAGGTGGCGCGTGTCGACTACCGCGATGTCGCCGAGGTGGCGGCCATCGCGTTGACCGAAGCGCGATTGTCCTATGCCTCGCTCGAATTATGTGCCGACGGCATGCATAGCCGCGTTGAGATCGTTTCGATGATGGCTGAGGAGCTTGGCCGCCCCATAGATGCCGGCGAGCCGACATTTGGCGAATGGGCGGCAAATGCCGGCCTTCCCTACAACGACCGCCAAAAGCAGCTCTTGGCCAAAGTCCATGACCACTATGCCAAATACGGCCTTGGCGGAAACGGTCTGACGTTGCGCGCCGTGCTCGGTCGCGAGCCGCGTTCGCTGCGAGGCTTCATTCGGGAACTGGCCCGGCAAACGGTGGAAGTCGCCTGATCGCTTTTTTTGGCTGGAAGAGGTTCAAACAGAAACGGCCCCAGACCGGGGCCGTTTCATGTTGGTGCCGCCTTGTCAGGTGAGCGGCGACAACTGGATTTCGACGCGCCGGTTCTGCTCGCGGCCGGCGGCGGTCGCGTTGGATGCGATCGGGCGGGTCTTGCCGAAGCCGGTGACGGCGAAGCGGCGCTGGTCGACGCCCTGGCCGGACAGGTAGTTGGCGACAGCCAGCGCGCGGCGCTGCGACAGGTCGAAATTGTGCTCGTCGCCGCCGGTCGAATCGGTGTGGCCGAAGACGTCCACCGTCGTCTGGCGGAACTTCTTCAGCACCAGCGCGACCGAGTTCAACACCGGATAGAAGCCCGGCTTAACGGCGTCCTGGTCCACGTTGAAGGTGATGTCGGACGGCATGTTGAGGATGATCTGGTCGCCGCTGCGGGTGACGCTGACGCCGGTACCCTGCAGCTGACGGCGAAGCTCGGCCTCGTTCTGGTCCATCGTCGCGCCGATCGCGCCGCCGGCGAGCGCGCCGATGCCAGCGCCGATCAGGGCGTTGCGGCGGTCATTGCCGCCGGCGAGCAGACCAAGGCTGGCGCCTGCCAGTGCGCCAAGGCCGGCGCCGGCCGCCGTATTCGAGATCTTCTGGTCGCCGGTATACGGATCGGTGGTGGTGCAGGCGCTCACCAGCAGAGCCGTCGCAACAGCGACGAGCACAGTCTTCTTCATCGGATTGGTCCCTCTCCAATTCGCGGCCTTTGCAGCCGCGCCAAATCAGCCCTTCCGCTGCTTTGTAACATGAAATGCGGCGAAAAACGGAACAGGAATGCGGCCGGCGGAGTTAAGGCGGCCGGCTCTCGCCCGCCTACCACAAATTCTTGCCGTCGATGACCACCACCTCGACCTTGTCCAGGTCGAAATCGTCGATCAGGCGCGAATTGACGCTGATCTTCGGGTTGTCGAAATCCGGCTTCCCGGTCGACCAATCGGGCGTTTCAGTGAAGGTGCCGCAGCCGCAGGTAGCGCAGAAACCGTGCTTCACGGTCCTGGAGCCCCAGCGATAGAAGGAGACGTTCCCTGGAGGACTCGTGAGCTTGAATTGCGACGGCACATAATAGGCCCATAACGACCCGCGCTTGGAGCAGAAGGAGCATGTGCATTGCGTCACAGTCTGCGGCGCTTCCGAAACCTCGAACGTCGTCGCCTTGCAGTGGCAGCTTCCCTTGATCGTCATCAGAATCACCTCTCCGTTTCCCGCCGCCAAGCTGGAATTCCCGCTGGCTGCAGGGCAACATAAGGAAGCGATCCTGACAACCGTCTGTCAGCAGCTTCGGCAGATATCCTGCGTGCTCGAAGTTCTCTCGCGCTTCGCGTCTGCGTCGCGAAGTCTAGTAAGAGGGCGGTGGCACGAACAGGCAAATCGTCTTGCCTGCATCGAGCCCGGCCTGATGCGCGCACCAATGGTACTCGCCGTCGGGCGAGTTCTTGACCCGCTTGTCGGCATAGGCCACCACCTCGCCCGTGCCTTTTATGACATAGCCTTCGGGCCGCTCGCTGATCGACGACTGCGGCACCTCCTTGCAATCGTAGTTGGCGCAGCAGGCAAAGGGATATTTCCAGCCTTGTGGCATGGCCGCCGTGGGTTGCGCCTCATGCGCAGTGGCTGTCGCCATCAGCGCGGCGATCATCTCGACCGCAAGCAGGGAAAACAAAAGTCGGCCAGCCGGTCGAACGGCTTGGGCCGATCTTGATATGGCAGCAGACATCGAAGCGTTCCTTTCGAGCATCAAGCGTTTTCGCTTGCCCGTTCCAAGAACGTATCTTCCCAGTGGCCGGATCGTCAGGCGCAGTGATGCCGCGTCCGGCCGTCAATGCTTCTATCCCACAGCCCGAATGCTGAGCTGATTCCTTGGCCGGCGCAAGAAGTGGGCGCGCCATCGTAGCGCGCCCGGGCTTAAGCTTCGGCCACGAAAAGATGCGCAGACTTGCTCGTTGAGAACCAAACGACAGGCCTGCGACCAGGGTGCCTAAGAACGAAGTTCCGCCGACAGAGGTTCCGGCCTTCAGCCGTCGGCATGTTCACGATATTGCGGCAGATCGTCTGTAATCGTGAACCATGGCGCCTTGGAACCGACGAAGATATGTGCAGTCGGGCGAATGCTTGGATCGTCCGTCAACGTTCCCATGGCGATATGGACGTAGGCGCCCTCACGCACCAATGAATAGATGAGCGAGCCGCATTGCCCGCAATGGGCGTCATGACCTATGTCGTCACCGAAGATCAGCAGCTTGTCACCGCCCGCGGTGAGACGGAACTTGTCGCGCTCGATGCCGGCGAAGGGCTTGAAGGCCGAGCCGGTGGTGCGCCGGCAGTTTGAGCAATGGCAGTTCGCCGCGTAGGCGAAGGCGTCGGCCACCTCATAGTGGACGGCGCCACAGAAGCATTTTCCTGCAAGGGCGCGAGTCACCGGCTTCCTCCACGGTTGCGAGGCACAGGATGTGTCGGATTCAGGCCGGTCCGAAAATAGCTGATTTCCGACAACCGAGCGGACACTGGGTCAGTGAGGGACGGGAAGCGCAGGTCACAGCGATTTACGGACCGGCCTGACCTGAACATGGGCCTAGTCGAGGTCAGCGACCGCTTCACCGGCGCCGCCTTCGATGCGGTGCGAGAGCGAGGCTTCCATGAACTCGTCGAGGTCGCCGTCGAGCACGCTTGACGGCGAGGTGCTTTCAACGCCGGTGCGCAGATCCTTCACCAACTGGTAGGGCTGCAGCACATAGGAACGGATCTGGTGACCCCAGCCGATGTCGCTCTTCGACGCCTCGGTGGCATTGGCCACCGCTTCACGCTTCTTCAGCTCTTCCTCGTATAGGCGTGAGCGCAGCATTTCCCAGGCCTTGGCCTTGTTCTTGTGCTGCGAGCGTTCGGCCTGGCAGGCGACCGCAATGCCGGTGGCGATATGGGTGATGCGGACCGCCGAGTCCGTCGTGTTGACGTGCTGGCCGCCCGAACCGGACGAGCGATAGGTGTCGATGCGCACGTCCGATTCAGAGACGTCGATCTCGATCCTGTCGTCGACGACTGGATAGACCCAGATGCTGGAGAAGGACGTATGGCGGCGCGCATTGCTGTCATAGGGCGAAATGCGCACCAGGCGGTGGACGCCGGATTCGGTCTTCAGCCAGCCATAGGCGTTGTGGCCCTTGATCAGCAACGTGGCGGACTTGATGCCGGCCTCTTCGCCATCGTGGACTTCCAGCACCTCGACCTTGAAGCGTCGCCGTTCGGCCCAGCGCGTGTACATGCGCAAAAGCATCGAGGCCCAGTCCTGGCTCTCGGTGCCGCCGGCGCCGGCATGGACTTCGAGATAGGTGTCGTTGGCGTCGGCTTCGCCGGAAAGCAGCGTCTCGACCTGGCGGGCCTTCGCCTCGCCTTGCATCGAGCGCAGCGCTGCCTCCGCTTCCGCGATGACGCCTTCGTCGCCCTCTTCCTCGCCGAGTTCGATGAGGCCGATATTGTCTTCCAGCGCCTGCGTCATTCCCTTGACGGCGGCGATGCCATCTTCCAGCTCCTGACGCTCCCGCATCAGCTTCTGCGCTTCGGTCGGATCGTTCCAGAGGCTGGAATCCTCGGCGCGTAAATTCAGGTATTCAAGCCGCTTTACGGCCTGATCCCAGTCAAAGATGCCTCCTCAGCAGGGTTATCGCCTGCCTGATCTCGTCGACAATGTTGAGCGTTTCCGCGCGCATGGCTTTTCGTTCAGTCCTGTTTTTTCGGTCTTTTGCGGGATAGGCGCGATACATAGGCACGCCGTCGCGGCCTGTAAAGCGAAATGGGCCGGCACTAACCTGCCGGCCCATTTCGAAACCTGGTAACGTCAGTAGAGGCCGCCGCCGCCATCCTGGATGGCCTGGTTGGCCTGCGGCGACAGCGCCCCGCCGGAACCATTCGAGCCATCCGCGCCCATGCCGATCACCCAGTAGCTGTCGGCCGGGCCGGTGCCGGGCTTGAACGCCTCGATGATGGTGTTCGGATCGCCTTCGGCGGCGCGCATGCCGGTCTTGCGGTTGATTGCGATCAGCTTCATACCGTCCGGAACCTGGAAGTCGGTATTCGGCTTGCCGTCGAGCGCAACGCGCATGAAATCCTTGAAGATCGGGGCCGCGAGGCCGCCGCCTGTGGCGCCATGACCCAGGCCGCGCGGCGTGTCATAGCCCATATAGAGGCCGACAACGAGGTTCGGAGTGAAGCCGATGAACCAGGCGTCCTTCTCGTCGTTGGTCGTGCCGGTCTTGCCGGCGATATGACGACCGAGCTCGTTGATGGTGGCGCCGGTGCCGCGCTGGACGACGCCCTCCATCATCGAGGTGATCTGGTAGGCTGTCATCGGATCGAGCACCTGCTCGGAATTGTCGACCAGCTCCGGCTCGGGCTGGTTCTTCCACTCGGTGGCGTTGCAGCCTTCGCAGCCGCGCTCGTCCTGCTTGAACACCGTCTTGCCGTAGCGGTCCTGGATGCGGTCGATCAGTGACGGTTTGATCGATTTGCCGCCATTGGCCATGATCGAATAGGCCGACACCATGCGCATGACCGTGGTTTCACCAGAGCCGAGCGCCATCGGCAGGTAGGGCGCCAGATGATCGTAGACGCCGAAACGCTCGGCATATTCGACGACCAGTTTCATGCCCATGTCGTTGGCGAGCCGCACGGTCATCAGGTTGCGCGACTTCTCGATGCCGGAGCGCAGGGTGGCCGGACCAGCGACCGTGCCGTCATAGTTCTTCGGCGTCCAGGTGGTGTTGCCGCTCTGGATGGTGATCGGGCCGTCCATTATCACCGAGGCCGGCGTATAGCCATTGTCGAGCGCCGCCGAATAGACGATCGGCTTGAACGAGGAGCCGGGCTGGCGCATCGCCTGGGTCGCGCGGTTGAACTCGGACTGCGCGTAGGAGAAGCCGCCGACCATCGCGAGCACGCGGCCGGTATGCGGATCCATGGCGACGAGGCCGCCCTCGACCTCTGGCACCTGGCGCAGCATGTAGGTGTTGTCGGATCCGTCATTCTTCTGCACGAAGACCACATCTCCGGGTTCCAGCACTTCCGCCGGAGACTTCGCCCTCACGGACTTGCCGTTGACGAAGTGGCGCATGGCGAAACCCATGTCGTCCTTGCTGACCGTTCCCTGGACGCGCTCCTTGACGAGATCGCCGGAGGCCTGGCGCGTCGGCTGCAGGCCGATGGTCAGGCCGTCGGCTGAACTGTCGAGCACGACGGCCAAACTCCATTCCGGCACGTCCTCGAGGCCTTTCACATTGCCGAGCGGCACGCCCCAGTCGCCGGAAACATCGATATGCGTCACCGGTCCGCGATAGCCGCGCAGCATGTCGTATTTGAGCAGGCCGCTCTGCAACGACTTGCGGGCGATAAGCTGGATCTTGGGATCGAGCGTGGTGCGCACCGACAGACCGCCCTCGTAGAGCGCATTCTCGCCATAGCGGGCGATGATCTGGCGGCGGACTTCCTCGGTGAAATACTCACCGGCGAACAGGTAGGAGCCATTGCGGCGCGGCGTCACGCCGAGCGGTTCGGCCTTGGCCTTGTCACCCTCCTCGCGGGTGACGTAACCATTCTCGACCATCTGGTCGATGACCCAGTTGCGGCGCTCCAGCGCGCGGTCCGCGTGCTTGAAGGGATGATAATTGTTCGGGCCCTTCGGCAGCGAGGCGAGATAGGCCGCTTCGGCGACCGTCAGTTCGTTGACCGACTTGTCGAAATAGGTGAGCGCGGCACCCGCGACGCCATAGGCGCCGAAGCCGAAGAAGATTTCGTTGAGATACAGCTCGAGGATGCGGTCCTTCGAATAGGCCTGCTCGATGCGGAAGGCCAGGATCATCTCCTTGATCTTGCGCTCATAGGTCTGGTCGGAGCTGAGCAGGAAGTTCTTCGCCACCTGCTGCGTGATCGTCGAAGCGCCGACCTGTCGCCGGCCGGAGCCGAAATTCTGCAGGTTGACGACGATGGCGCGACCAAGGCCGGTGATATCGATGCCGGGGTGGTTGTAGAAGTTCTTGTCCTCGGCCGACATGAACGCGGCCTTGACGCGGTCGGGTATTGCCTGGATCGGCAGATAGAGACGCCGCTCGCGCGCATATTCGGCCATCAGCGCGCCGTCGGAGGCGTGAATGCGTGTCGTCACCGGCGGTTCGTATTTGGCCAGAACCTCGTAATCGGGCAGGTCCTTCGTCAGCTGGCTGATGTAGATGGCAAGCCCGGCCGCCACCAGCAGCGCCAGCGTCGTGCCGATGCCAAAGAAATAGCCGATGAGACGAATCATGCCCGCTCCAGTCCGAGGTTCGGGAATTTCCTAAACGAAGCCGACAGTCGCGCAAGCTTCCCGGGGCGGTCCCAATCCGCAATCAAAAACCCATGTCGCGACCATGTGGACAAAATACGGCAGCGCGAAATTTGAGGACTCGGCTGCCGAATAATAACGCCGGGTGTTGTCGTCATGCAACGCTGCTTGTGGTTGTAGACGTCCGGCGGTTGTGAACGGGTGCGGCCGGTCAGCCGCCTGTCGCGGTTCCTGCCTTGGCGGCGGCAAACAGGGCAACGGCGTTGGTTATGCTTTGCGCCGCCTTGCCGCGCCAGTCGGCGTTGAGCAGTTGCGCCTCGTCCCTGGCGTTGGAGAGGTAGCCAAGTTCGACCAGAACGGACGGCACGTCCGGAGCCTTGAGCACCCTGAAGCCGGCTGAACGCTGCGGGTTGTTGATGAGGCCGACGCTGCTCGACAGCTGGCCGACCAGCGTATGGGCGAAGCTCATCGAGAAACCATGGGTTTCACGGCGGATCAGGTCGATCAGAATGTCGGTGACTTCCTTGTTGTCGTCCTCGATCTTCATCCCGGCGAACTGGTCGGACAGGTTTTCGCGATCGGCGAGCGCCTGGGCTTCGGGGTCGGATGCTTTATCCGACAGCGTGTAGACGGTGGCGCCGCGAAGACCTTTGACGGCGATCGTATCGGCATGGATCGAGATCAGCAGGTCGGCCTCGTGCTGGCGGGCGATGCGCACGCGCTCGTCGAGCGGCAGGTAAACGTCATTGTCGCGCGTCATATAGACATCGTATTTGCCGACTGCGGCCAGCTTGTCGCGCAGTTCCTTGGCAAAAGCCAGTGTGACGTCCTTCTCGATCGTGCCGGCGGAGCTTTCGGCGCCGCCATCGACACCGCCATGGCCCGGGTCGACAACCACCGTGAAGCGATGGCCGGGCGCCGAGACCGGTCCGGTACCGACCCGTTCGCCCTTTTCGGTGGAAACCGTAGAACCTGTCGTCAGCGCCTGGTTGGCCAGAGCGTCGTCGAACTCCCGCTCCGAGGCAGCCGACATATCGATGGCAATGCGGTAGCCGCTGCCGTCGTCGTTCTTGAGCACGTCGAGCTTGTCGACCGCGAAGGGACCCTTGCCGGTGAGGATCAGGCGCGAACCATGTCCCTGATCGCCATAGCGGACAGCCCGCACAAGGCCACGCGGCTTCACATCCTTGGTGTCGAGGGCGAATCGCGTTCGCGGCAGATCGACGACCAGGCGATTGGGGCCGCGCAGCAGGAACCATTTGACGTCCGGCTCGCGGTCGAAGTTCACGACGATGCGCATCTTGGTGGCGTCGCCGGCCATCTTGTAGCCGGTCGCGCCAAGCACGGCGTCGGCACGCGCTGCGGCTGTGAAACAGAACAGGACCGCTAGCAGCAAGGCGGCCCAGGCCATGCGCGGGAAATGCGCCGCGGCCCCACCCCTCTTGTCTGCGGTGCCTGCCAGTCCCATCTCTTTCCAGTCGCTCCCGGTTTGACGCATTGCGCCCGGTCTTCTCGCAGAGTGCCTGTCAGCCACCAACTCGATTAACGATTGGTATTCAGAGAAGGTTAACCAAGCCTTTCATGGAGTGGGACGAAGGCGCCTTCCCCTGCGGAAGCGCTTTTTGCCGGCATCCGAAATCGGGGTTGCCTTCCATCCCGCCAAATCATAAAAGCGACGTTGGATCACTGCAATCCTGGAACCGCTCGCCTTAGCAGTTTCCTGCCAAAGGTCGGATGCAAAGGCGGCTCCTTCACCCTTCCAGGCTCAGGTGGTCGCGACGATTTTCGCAGGCGTGCCCTCGTGGCGGGGGAATCGCTTGCGTGAGGAAAACGGCCGGGTTTGCCCCGCGCCGGCTCTTTGTGAGCAAACAAGCTGGTCCGGCTCAAGTCCGGGCTTTGGTTCAAAAGGTTCTGCTGGGTGCCGATGGCTTCAAGCGCAATCATGGAAAGGTCCGCATCAAACCGCGCCATAATGGCTGCGGGCGGCACCGCCATTGCGCTCAAGCGGCGGTCGGCGGACATTCAATTATCCGGCAAGCACACAAGTATTGGCGCACAGCGGCGGGCTCTGCCACGCCAGCTGCGGCCATCGGCTGCCGACAGGAAACAAAATAATGCCCAACAAGATGCTAATAGACGCCTCCCACCCGGAGGAAACACGCGTTGTTGTCGTTCGCGGTAACCGCATTGAAGAATTCGACTTTGAATCCCAGGACAAGAAGCAGCTCAAAGGAAACATCTACCTCGCCCGCGTAACCCGGGTCGAGCCTTCCCTCCAGGCAGCCTTTGTCGAATATGGCGGCAACCGTCACGGTTTTCTCGCCTTCAGTGAAATTCACCCCGATTACTATCAGATCCCGGTCGCCGACCGTCAGGCCCTGCTGCGCGCCGAAGCGCAGGAGGCCGAGGACGAAGACGACGAGGAGGCCGAGAACGGCGAGGAGCAGCAGGCGCGCGACCGCGGCGGCCGGCGCAGCCGTCGGCGCGGCGGCAAGAACCGCGACCGCGGCGAGCACAAGCACGCGTCCTCGGAAAATGGGGAAAGCCCGGCTGAAGCCGCGGCAGCTGACGAAACCGCAGCCGAGGCTGCCTGGAACGAGGAAGCTGGCGGCGAGACCGCCGATGCCCCGGTAGAAAATGCCGAAACAGTTTCCGAAGCCGTCGAAGTCGCATCGGAAACGGCTGAAGAACCCGCCGCAGGGGCTGACGAAGATAACGCCGCGGACGACGAGGATGGCAAGCCATCCGAAGGTGGCCCCACCTCGATTGCCGCAAACATCGAGGCCGACGTGGTTTCCGAGGCGGTCCCGCACACCGATCAGCCCGAGCAGAGTGGCGAAGCCACAGCCAGCGACGATGATCGCGGCATGCTGGAGGATGTCTCGGCCTCGCATTCGGACGAGCACGAGGTCGAATCGGTCGGCGCTGAAGACGCGCTCGAGGAAATCCGCAACCGCCGCAAGCCGGTGCGCCGCCAGTACAAGATCCAGGAAGTCATCAAGCGCCGCCAGATCCTTCTGGTGCAGGTGGTCAAGGAAGAGCGCGGCAACAAGGGCGCGGCGCTTACCACCTATCTTTCGCTTGCCGGCCGCTATTCGGTGCTGATGCCGAACACGGCGCGTGGCGGCGGCATCTCGCGCAAGATCACCAATGCCCAGGACCGCAAGCGGCTGAAGGAGGTCGTGTCCGACCTCGACGTGCCACAGGGCATGGGTGTCATCCTGCGCACCGCCGGTGAAAGCCGCACCAAGGCAGAGATCAAGCGCGACTACGAATATCTGATGCGGCTTTGGGAAAACGTCCGCAACCTGACGCTGCAGTCCTCCGCCCCTGCCCTGGTCTATGAGGAAGGCAGCCTGATCAAGCGCTCGGTGCGCGACCTCTACAACAAGGATATCGACGAAATCCTGGTCTCCGGCGAGGACGGCTACCGCGAGGCCAAGGACTTCATGCGCATGCTGATGCCGAGCCACGCCAAGGTGGTTCAGCCGTTCCGCGACACGACGCCGATCTTCGTGCGCAACGGCATCGAGGCACAGCTCGACCGCATGCTGCAGCCGCAGGTGACGCTGAAGAGCGGCGGCTACATCATCATCAACCAGACCGAGGCGCTGGTTTCGATCGACGTCAACTCCGGCCGCTCCACCAAGGAGCATTCGATCGAGGAGACCGCGCTCCACACCAATCTGGAAGCGGCCGAGGAAGTCGCACGCCAGTTGCGGCTGCGCGACCTTGCCGGCCTCATCGTCATCGACTTCATCGACATGGAGGAGAACCGCAACAACCGCTCCGTCGAGAAGCGGCTGAAGGATCACCTCAAGAACGACCGCGCCCGTATCCAGGTCGGCCGAATCTCGCATTTCGGCCTGATGGAAATGTCGCGCCAGCGCATCCGCGCCAGCGTGCTGGAATCGACCATGAAGCCCTGCCCGCATTGCGGCGGCACGGGCCATGTGCGCTCCGATTCCTCCGTGGCGCTGATGGTGGTGCGGGCGATCGAGGAATTCCTGCTCAAGGATTCGCGCAGCCATATCGTCGTGCGCACACCGTCGGCGACCGCGCTTTATGTGCTCAACCACAAGCGCGCCAATCTGGTGGAGCTCGAAGCCCGCTTCGGTCTGACGATCACGATCGAGGCTGACGAAACGCTCGGCACCCAGCATTACGCGATCTTCCGTGGGGCAATTGCCGAGAAGCCGGAGGGTTTTGTCGAGGTGCGCAGCCTGCCGGCCTATGCCGAGCCGGAAGAGCCCGAAGACGAGATCGTCGTCGAAGAGGAAGAGGAAGTTCCGGTCCAGGCCGAACAGCCGCGCCATCCGCAGCAGGGCCAGCAGCAGCGGTCCGAGGACGGCGAAGGCCGCGATCGCAAGCGCCGCAAGCGCCGGCGGCGGCGCGGCGGCAGGGATCGCGACCGTGAGCACAATGGCGATGCCGAGGCCGCATCGACGGAAGCTGGCGAAGCCGATGACGATGCGACAGAAGAGGCCGTCGAGGAGGTGACCGCCGGCGGCGACGCCGTGGCGGCCGCTGCCGACGACGGTTCCGGCAAGAAGCGCCGGCGCGGGAAGCGCGGCGGCAAACGCAACCGCCGCGAGGACGAGGCCTCAGAGGCCGTTGCCGGCGAAGCTGTTAGCGACATCGAGGGTGAAGCGGCGCAAGGCGAGGACGCGGTTAGCGAGCCGGCAATAGCGGCTCCGACTGAAGAGCCTGTCGCTCCCGCTGCGGCCAATGACGATGCCGAGGCGGTCGAAAAGCCGAAGAAGCCCCGCCGTTCGAGGGCCAAGAAGGCAGCCGAGGAAACCGTGGCCGAGACGGTGTCCGAACCTGTAGCCGAAGCCCAGGTCGCGCCCGTGGCTGCCGAGCCGGCAGTTGCCGCGGCGGAGCCCGAGGCGGAGGCTGCGGCCAATGCCCATCCGACGCGGCGCAAGCAGCAGCCGATCGACGCGCCGGTTGTTCCAGTCGTGTCCTCGAACGTGTCCGATGAGGCCAAGACCGAGGACAAGCCGAAGCGTGCCGGCTGGTGGCAGCGCAAGGGTTTTTTCTAAACCTTTCAGATCGTTAGACTGATCTTTTAAAAAGTCCCGCGCCGCGTCCGGCGCGGGATTTTTCATTTCCCCGATGTCCTTTCCGCGTGCGCAATTCCTTACGGAAAACCGCTGTGCACTTTTCCTGGAATTGCTTTTTAAGGCGCGAAGATCGACCAGTTCATCATCCGAGCGAGCTTCTCCAGGGCGATGGAGCCGAGCTTGGAGTTGCCGTTCTCATTGAGGCCGGGCGACCACACCGCCAGCGAAGCCACGCCCGGCACGATGCCAAGGATGCCGCCGCCGACGCCGCTTTTGCCGGGAATGCCGACGCGGAAGGCGAAATCGCCGGAGCCGTCATAATGGCCGCAGGTCAGCATCAGCGCGCCGATGCGGCGGGCCCGTTCAGCCGACACGACGGAATGTCCGGTCGCAGGATTCCTGCCGCCATTGGCGAGGAAGCGGCCGGCCACGGCAAGCTGGCGGCAACTCATGGCAATCGCGCAATGATGGAAATAGACACCCAGCGCCAGCTCCGGCTCGTGATGAAGATTGCCGAAGGATTTCATATAGTTGGCCAGGGCGAAGTTGCGGTAGCCGGTGGCCCGCTCGGATGCCGCCACGTCGCGGTCGATGATGATCGTCTCGTCATCGGCGAGGAACTGGATGAAGCGCAGGATTTCGCCGATCGCCTCGCGCGGCTGATGGCCGGCGAGCAGGACATCGGAGACGACGATGGCGCCGGCATTGATGAATGGATTGCGCGGGATGCCGTTCTCATGCTCGAGCTGGACGATCGAGTTGAACGGATTGCCGGACGGCTCGCGGCCGACGCGGTGCCATAGCGCGTCGCCGATCTTGCCCAGCGCCAGCGTCAGGGTGAAGACTTTCGAGACGCTCTGGATCGAAAAGGGCTGATCGGCGTCGCCGGCAAGGATGACGCGGCCATCATTGGTCACGGCGGCGAGGCCGAATTTCTTCGGATCGACCTTGCCGAGCTGCGGGATGTAAGTCGCCACCTCGCCGCGATCTGTGCGCTCCGCCATTTCGGCGGCCACTTCGGCCAATGCTTGTTCGAGTTCCGGCATGGCCGCTATTTCAGCCAGCGTTCGATGCGCGCCAGCGCCTCGACCATGTCGTCATGGCTGCCGGCATAGGAAAAGCGCATGGTGCGGTGCCCCTGCAGCGGGTCGAAATCGCGGCCGGGCGTCGCCGCGACATGCGCCTCGGCAAGCATTTTGCGCGCGAAAGCCATGCTGTCATTGGTGTGACGGGTGACGTCGCAGAAAGCATAGAAGGCACCGTCCATCGGTGCGGCGAGCGCGAAACCAAGCTTCGGCAACCGCTTCATCAGAAGATCGCGGTTCCAGGCATAGCGCGCCTTCACCTTCTCCAGCTCTTGCGTCGCCTTGAAGGCCTCGATCGCGGCGATCTGCGACAATTCCGGCGGCGAGATGTAGAGGCTCTGGGCGACACGCTCGACCGGCCGCACCAGTTCTTCGGGCAGCACCATCCAGCCGACGCGCCAGCCGGTCATGCAATAGTATTTCGAAAAGGAGTTGATCACGGTGACGCCGGCGCCATGCGCCAGCGCGGTGACATCCGGCGCCGCGTAGGCCAGCCGGTGGTAGATTTCGTCCGAGATCACGGCGATGCCGAGTTCCTCAGCCGTCCTCACCAGCGCGGCAAGTTCGTCCGCCGGAATCACCGCGCCGGTCGGATTTGCAGGGCTGGCGAACAGCACGCCTTTCAGCGGCCTCTCGCGATGCGCGGCCTTCAAGTGCTCGGCATGCAGGTAGGCATCCGAGCCGAGCTCGATCTCGACGATCTCGATGCCGAGCGCGGCCATGATGTTGCGGTAGGCAGGATAGCCGGGCGCGGCGATGGCGACGCGGTCGCCCGGATCGAACATCGCCAGGAAAGCCAGGTTGAAGGCGGCCGACGAGCCGGTCGTGACCGCAACGCGCGACGGCGCGACGTCGATCCCGTAATGCTCGCCATAATGTTCCGCGATCGCCTTGCGCAGGTCGGCCAGACCCAAAGCGTCGGTGTAGCCAATGCGGCCATGCCTCAGAGCCGCGGCCGCCGCCGCGCGGACGCCGACCGGCGCGGGGTCGGATGGCTGGCCGACAGCCATCGACACCACGGGCACGCCTGTGGCCTTCAGCCGGTTGGCCTCGGCCAGGATATCCATGGCGTGGAACGGCTCGACTTCCCCCCGGCGCGAAAGCGAAACGACCATTTGACCTCTTCCAACTGCCCTTATTCGGCGAAATCCCGGACACAAACCGTCGTGGACTTGTCCTTGAACTGCCCCAGTTCAAGGACAGCGCCGCACAAATGCCCGATTGATGTGGGGATCACAAGCACGCAGGAAGTTACCGGCGCCGACTTTTCATCTTTCGCCCGCTCGTCTACCAGTGGACCTATGTTGAGCCGACCCCGACCATTGATTGGCAAATCGAAATCCCTCAGCCGAACCGCGCGCGGCTTCGCGACGCTTCTGCTTGCCGCAACTGTCGCCGTCTCAAGCTCGGTCAACGCCTTCGCGCAAGGCGTGCCGGTGGTGCGCGACGCCGAGATCGAGGCGCTGGTGCGTGACTATGCCCGGCCGATCTTCAAGGCGGCGGGGCTTGCCAATGACGGTATCGACATCGTCCTGGTCAACGATCAAAGTTTCAACGCCTTCGTCACCGGGCGGCGCCTGTTCATCAACACCGGCGCGCTGGTGACCGCCGAAACGCCGAACGAGATCATCGGCGTTATCGCGCACGAGGCCGGCCACATCGCCGGCGGACACCAGCAGAAATTGCGCGACCAGCTCGACCGCGCCAAGACCATGGCCATCATCGCCACGCTGCTCGGCGCCGGCGCCATGGTTGCCGGCGCCACCACCAACAGCCGCGGCCTGGCCGGCGCCGGCATGGGCGTCGCCGCCGGCGGCGGCGAGATGGCACAGCGCAGCATCCTTGCCTATCAGCGCACCGAAGAGATCACCGCCGACCGCTCGGCGATTACCTATCTGAACGCCACCGGCCAGTCCGGCATGGGCATGCTGAAGACCTTCGGTCGCTTCCAGAGCGCGCTGTCGCTGGCCGGCACCCAGGTCGACCCCTACCGCATCAGCCATCCGATGCCGCAGGAGCGCATCGCCAACCTCGAAGCGCTCGTCAAGCAAAGCCCTTTCGTCAACGCCGTCGACCCGCCGACGCTGCTGCAGCGACATGACATGATGCGCATCAAGATCGCCGCCTATATGCAGGGCCAGGCGGCCGTTGCGCGGCTGATGCGCAAGAACCCGACCAGCCTCGCCTCGCGCTATGGCGACGCGCAGCAGACCTATCTCTATGGCAATCCGGGCGCAGCGTTGACGAAGACGGCGGCGCTGATCAAGGAACAGCCGAAGAACCCCTATTTCCATGAATTGCGCGGCGACATCCTGATGAAGATCAACAAGCCGAAGGACGCGGCGGACGCCTATTCCAAGGCGGTCAGCCTCGATCCCGCGCGCTCCGGATTGTTGTCGGTTTCTCTCGGCCAGGCGCTCATGGCGGCGGGCACACCCGATTCGCTGAAGAAAGCGGTCGCCCAGCTCAACAGCGGCGTCGGGCGGGACAAGGAAAATTCCGAAGCCTATCGCTTCCTTGCGCAGGCATATGGCGAGCTCGGCGACATTCCGGCCGCCGATCTCGCCACCGCCGAGGGCCACTACTATGCGGGCGACTATAAAAACGCCAAAATATTCGCCATGCGCGCTCAACAGAAATTGAAGCGCGGCGAACCCCGCTGGGTCCGCGCTCAGGATATCATAAACTACACGCCATCGAACAAACTGAAATGAACCTCCCGGACGTTGGCGGCGACCAAGGCGGACCGGAACAGGCAAAAGGAACGACGATCATGAACAAGGCAATCCTGCTTGGCAGTGCTGGCGGCCTGGCGGTGGCGCTCGGCATGTTGGCCTTCGGCTTCGTGGCGGGAAACCCGCAGATCGCGAAGGCCGACACCGTGCAAGTGGCACAGGTCACGTCCTCAACCGACACCAAGGCCTCCGCCGACACCAAGATTGATCGCAAGGAGGTCGAGGGCATCATCCGCGACTATCTCCTGAAGAATCCGGAAGTCCTGCTCGAGGTGCAAGACGCGCTCGAGGCCAAGCAAAAAGAAGAGCAGCGGCTCGCCGCGCTCGGTGTGATCAAGAATGCCAAGGACGAGATCTTCAATTCCACCTTCGACGGCGTCGTCGGCAACCAGAAGGGCAAGGTGACGATCGTCGAGTTCTACGACTATAATTGCGGCTTCTGCAAACGCGCCATCGAGGACATGCAGGCGCTGACCAAGTCCGACTCCGACCTGCGTTTCGTTCTCAAGGAATTCCCGATCCTCAGCCCGGATTCGCAGAAGGCCAGCGTGGTCTCCATGGCGTTCCACCTGATGCACCCGGAGAAATACGGCGCGTTCCACACCGCGCTGCTCGGCGGCCAGGGCCGCGCCACCGAAGCGACCGCGATCAAGGTGGCGCTTTCGCTCGGCGCCGACGAGGCGACGCTGCGCGAGAAGATGAAGGACCCCCGCATCGCCGAAACGCTGTCGCGCACCTATGACCTCGCGACGAAACTGTCGATCACCGGCACGCCGTCCTATGTGGTGGGCAACGAGGTGATCTTCGGAGCGCTCGGCCAGCAGGTCCTGGCGGAAAAGATCGAAGAGGCAAAGAGCGCGCTCTAAGCGTCTTAAAGCGCGTCGCGTTGAAACGGGGTCCAAGCGACGCGCTTTAGGTCCTTGTTTTGATGCATGTCGTTCTCCCAAAACCGCTGCGCACTTTTGGGCGACATGCATTAGAGTGCAAAAGCCGGCCGCTGTGGACAGCGAAAGAACGCACTTGCGCTCTTTTCGCGGGCGGCTATGCCCATTATAGAGGCCCAGTGCGCCGGCTTGGGGTCGGCGTAAAACAAGGTCGGCATATTGAAAACGATTTTTGTCCTCAACGGTCCCAACCTCAATGCGCTCGGCAAGCGCGAGCCGGGGATTTATGGCGGCAAGACGCTTGCGGCCATTGCCGAGGATTGCAAGGCGGCCGGCGCCGCGCTCGGGCTGGAGATCGACTTTCGCCAATCCAACCATGAGGGCGACCTCGTCGACTGGATCCAGGAGGCCGGCGACAAGGCGGCAGGGATCGTCATCAATCCCGGCGCCTACAGCCATACCTCGATCGCAATCCACGACGCCATCCGCGCTGTAGCACCGCTCCCCGTCGCGGAAGTCCATCTTTCCAACATCCACGCGCGGGAGCCCTTCCGCCACGTCTCGATGGTCGCGCCGGTCGCTGTCGGCATGATCTGCGGGTTCGGGCCGCTCGGCTACACGCTTGCGCTGCAGGCACTGGCGGCGCGACTGTGACCGGCTCCCAAACAGAAGGCTCGAAAATGTCGATAAAGAAGAACGGTGTTGACCAGCAGCTGATCCGCGACCTGGCGGGCATACTGAACGACACCAACCTGACTGAGATCGAGGTCGAGCTCGGCGATCTCAAGGTGCGCGTGTCGCGACAGGCGCAGGCCGTCCATGCGGTCGCCGCGCCGCTGCCCGCGATTGCCGCGGGTTCCTTGGCTGCGGCTCAGCCGGGCGCGGTCGCCCCGGCTGCGGGCGCCGATTTGTCCAAGAACGCCGTACCCTCGCCGATGGTCGGCACCGCGTATCTGGCGCCCTCGCCCGATGCCAAGCCGTTCGTCGAGATCGGCCAGAAGGTCAAGGAAGGCCAGACGCTGCTTATCATCGAAGCGATGAAGACGATGAACCAGATCCCCTCGCCGCGCGCCGGCACGGTGACGGCTGTCCTCATCGAGGACGCCCAACCCGTCGAATACGGCATGCCGCTCGTGGTCATCGAGTAGAGCGGGCCGGATGTTTCAAAAGATCCTCATCGCCAATCGCGGCGAAATCGCCCTCAGGGTGCTACGCGCCTGCAAGGAACTCGGCATCCAGACGGTGGTGGTCCATTCGACGGCGGATTCGGATGCCATGCATGTGCGGCTTGCCGACGAGAGCGTCTGCATCGGCCCGCCACCTTCGCGCGAAAGCTATCTCAACATCCATCAAATCGTCGCCGCCTGCGAGATCACCGGCGCCGACGCCGTGCATCCGGGCTACGGCTTCCTGTCGGAAAACGCCAAGTTCGCCGACATCCTTGCCGCCCACAACATCACCTTCATCGGCCCGTCGGGCGACCATATCCGCATCATGGGCGACAAGATCGAGGCCAAGCGCACGGCAAAGCGGCTCGGCATCCCCGTCGTGCCCGGATCCGACGGCGCGATCAGCGAGGAGAAGGAAGCCAAGCGCGTCGCCGCCGAGATCGGCTATCCGGTGATCATCAAGGCCTCCGCCGGCGGCGGTGGCCGCGGTATGAAGGTGGCGCTGACCGAAGCTGACCTCGAAGTCGCGCTGCAGACGGCAAAGTCGGAAGCCGGCGCGGCCTTCGGCGACGACGCCGTCTATATCGAGAAGTATCTGCAGAAGCCGCGCCATATCGAGGTGCAGGTATTCGGCGACGGCGCCGGCCACGGCGTGCATTTCGGCGAGCGCGACTGCTCGCTGCAGCGCCGTCACCAGAAGGTCTGGGAGGAAGCCAATTCACCAGCCCTCAATGCCGAGGAGCGTTCGCGCATCGGCGGCATCTGCGCCACGGCGATTGCCGACCTCGGCTATTCCGGCGCAGGCACGATCGAATTCCTCTACGAGAACGGCGAGTTCTACTTCATCGAGATGAACACGCGCCTGCAGGTCGAGCATCCGGTGACCGAAGCTATCACCGGCATCGACCTTGTGCACGAGCAGATCCGCGTCGCTTCCGGCGGCGGGTTGTCGGTCAGGCAGGAAGACATCAAGTTCAACGGCCATGCCATCGAATGCCGCATCAACGCCGAGGATCCGCGCACCTTCACGCCGTCGCCCGGCACGATCACGCATTTCCACACGCCCGGCGGCCTCGGCATCCGCGTCGATTCCGGCGTCTATTCCGGCTACAAGATCCCGCCTTACTACGACAGCCTTATCGGCAAGCTGATCGTGCACGGCCGCAACCGCGTCGAATGCATGATGCGGCTGCGCCGCGCGCTCGACGAATTCGTCGTCGACGGCATCAAGACCACGCTGCCGCTGTTCCGCGACCTTGTCGGCAATCCCGACATCGCCAACGGCGACTATGACATCCACTGGCTGGAAGAATATCTGGCCAAAGGTGAATAGCACGGGGATGCGATGACCCGCCCCTACGCGCCAGGCTATCGCATCCCGACCGACCTGCTGCTCAGGGCTTACGCCTCGGGCGTCTTCCCGATGGCCGAGAGCGCCAACGACCCGGAAGTGTTCTGGGTGCGGCCGGAAACGCGCGGCATCATTCCGCTGGACAGGTTCCACACACCGCGCAGCCTGAAGAAGACGGTCCGCAAACATCCGTTCGACATCCGTTACGATTTCGATTTCGATGCGACGATCGACGGCTGCGCCGAAAAGCGCGAAGAGCGCCGCTCGACCTGGATCAACGCGCCGATCCGAGAAGCCTATGTCGAGCTCCATCGCCTGGGCCACTGCCATTCGGTCGAAGCATGGCGCGAGGAACGGCTGGTCGGCGGCCTTTACGGCGTCTCGCTCGGTCGCGTCTTCTTCGGCGAAAGCATGTTCGCCAGGGAAACTGACGCTTCGAAGACCTGTCTCTACCATCTCGTCGAGCGGCTGAAGGCACGCGGCTTCGCGCTGCTCGACACGCAGTTCACCACCGAGCATTTGAAGCGCTTCGGCGCCGTCGACGTGCCGCGCGGCCAGTATGAGAAGCTGCTCGCCGAGGCGCTGAAGGGCGAGGCTGTCTTCTATCCTTGAGGATCAGTCTTGCGCCGTATCCAGCGGCGTCTGCGCATGGAACATCATCTTCCAGCCGTTGACGCGGTGGACATAGCCTGTGCTGACGAGGGCGGCATAGCGTTCGCCATTGTCGCGCGTCGCGCGTACCTCGTAGGCCAGCATGACGATGTCGCTGCCGGGTTCGACCATGCCTTTCAGCTTGATGTCGAGGTCGTGCCAGCGGTTGGGCTTGCTGGCCGTCGCCGCCAATTCGGCATTGGTCATCGCCTTGGCCATCTGCGGAAACGAGACCAGGCATTCCGTGTCCGCATTGGCTTGGTAGTAGGCAGAATCGCCGCCCCAGAAGCCTCTCTCGATGTCGAGAAGCTCCTCCTTGCTGGCGGTCATCGGCTTCTTGGTGGTCATCGCGGAATCCTCCTCGCCTGACGCCGATCTGGAACGGCCCAGGCGCGGGCAGGTTCCGAGATCAGTTGGCGCTGGCCGGCTCGTCGTCAGCCGGCTCGGGCGCGGCGTCGGCCGGTTGCGCCGGAGCGTTGGGCTTGGCGGCCTCGGTCTTCGGCTTACCAGTGTCGGCCTTGGCCGCGGTCGGCGGCGGCACATCGGACTTCTGCTTGCAGCCTTTGAGCCAGACGTCATAGACGGCGTGCTCGACGGCGTTGAGGCCGGGGCTTTCGGCGAACATCCAGCCGGTGAAGATGCGGCGGATCTTGCGGTCGAGCGTGATCTCGTCGACCTCGACGAAGGAATCGGTCTTGGGCTGCTCCGTGTCGGGCCGCGAATAGCAGACGCGAGGCGTCACCTGCAAAGCACCGAACTGCACGGTCTCGTCGATATAGACGTCGAAGGTGATGATGCGGCCGGTGATCTTGTCGATGCCGGCGAACTCGGCCACCGGATTGGTGACGCGCTCCGAGGCCGAAGGTGCTACGGCCGGCGCCGGCGCGGCGGCGAAAGCCGCCGCCGAGGCGGCCAAAACGGAAGCTGCCGTGAACAATCCCGTCGAGATTCGGCCGAAATAACTCATGCAAGGATACCGGTGGTTGCGCCCGGGTGATTCTCTCAATCGCCCAAGGCTAATCATGGCTGCGATATCAGCAAGCAGCTAAACGCCAATTGTGGCGACAAAGGACCGAAAGACGCGTTTACGAACCGGGCGTCCAGGCGTCGTAGTCGCCGGTTACCTGCGGGCGGTGCTGGTTGGTCAGGATGGAACCCTGCGGACGATAGGCGCCGGGCGTTCCAGTCAGGTTCGGCCGATGCTGCTTCTGCCACTCGCGAGCCTTGTAGCTCTCGCTCGATGGAGCTGTGTCGACGCGGTGGTGAATCCAGCCATGCCAACCCGGCGGGATATTCGAGGCTTCCGAATAGTCGCGATAGATGACCCAGCGGCGGGTGCGGCCTTCCGAATCGATGCCGCCCTCGTAATAGACGTTGCCGGCCTCGTCCTCGCCGACCCGCTTGCCGAAGCGCCAGGTGTGGAAGCGGGTGCCGAGCGTCTGGCTGTTCCACCAGGTGAAAAACTGCAGCAGGAAAGTTTTCATCCAAATCCTCGCGGCGGCAGCGGCTGCGCCCTTCCCTGCTTATGGCGTCACGCCACCGCGAAGGCAAGAGTTTTGCCATGCCCCAAGCGTAATGCTTCGTGCGCTAAATCGATGCAGCCGTGCTGCCCAGCCACAGCGCGGCTTGCCAAGCGCGGCCTGTCTTTCTAAAGCTCGGCCGCCCGTTTCGGGCGCGCCTGAGGGAGGTGACGATTGACCCGGGATTCGTCCGCCGACAGCCGGATCAGCGCCGAAGACATTCGCCGCCGCAAGGGCGGCGTGCCGATCGTCTGCCTCACCGCCTACACCTATCCTGTCGCCCGCCTGCTCGATCCGCATGTCGACCTGCTCCTGGTCGGCGACAGCGTCGCCATGGTCCTGCACGGGCACGCCACGACGCTCGGCGCCTCGCTGGAGATGATGATCGCGCATGGCCAGGCCGTGATGCGCGGCTCGGCCAAGGCCTGCGTCGTGGTCGACATGCCGGCCGGCAGCTATGAGGCTTCGCCGGCGCAGGCCGTGGCGTCGGCAAGGCGCATCGTCGAGGAAACAGGCTGCCAGGCCGTGAAGCTCGAGGGCGGCGTCGGCATGGCCGCCCAGATCGCGGCGATCTTCGCCGAAGGAATACCGGTCATGGGCCATATCGGGCTGCAGCCGCAGTCGGTAGAGAAGGACGGCGGCTACAAGATCAAGGGCCGGACAAAGGACAATATCGCTGCCCTGTTCCGCGATGCCGAGGCGGTTGAAAAGGCCGGCGCCTTCTCGGTCGTCATCGAGGGCACGATGGAGGCCGTGGCCGCGAAGCTGACCCGTCATATTTCCATACCGACCATCGGTATCGGCGCCAGCGCCGACTGCGACGGCCAGATCCTGGTGATCGACGACATGGTCGGCATGACCGTCGACCGCGTGCCGAAATTCGTCAAGCAATATGCGGACTTGCGCGGTGTGATATCGGATGCGGCGGCGCGTTATGCCGCAGAGGTGCGCAGCCGCGCCTTTCCCAGCCACGACCATGTCTTTACGACCACACCCCGCAAGGACAAGACATGAACGAGCCAATCGTCGTAGACAGCGTCACCGCCCTTCGCTCGCAGGTCCGGGACTGGCGGCGAGCCGGTCTCAGGGTCGCCATGGTGCCGACCATGGGCGCGCTGCATGACGGCCATATCTCGCTGGTCAGGATCGCGCTCGAACGGGCCGAGCGCTGCGTCGTCTCGATCTTCGTCAATCCGACCCAGTTCGCGCCGGCGGAAGACCTCGACAAATACCCGCGCCAGCTGGCGCGGGACCTCGACCGGTTGCGGGATGCGGGCGCCCATCTCGCCTTCACGCCGGGCGTGGGTGAAATGTACCCCGCCGGATTCGCCACGAAGATCTCGGTGGGCGGCCCCTCCCGCGGCCTCGAGACTGATTTCAGGCCGAATTTCTTCGACGGCGTCGCGACCGTGGTGGCCAAGCTCTTCCTGCAGGCGGCGCCCGATTGCGCCGTGTTCGGCGAGAAGGATTACCAGCAGCTTTGCGTCGTCAGACAGCTCTGCCGTGATCTCGACCTGCCCGTCGAGATCATCGGCGCGCCAACGGTGCGCGACGCCCATGGCCTCGCCATGTCGTCGCGCAATGCCTATCTCGGCGAGGCCGAGCTCGACATCGCACGCAAGTTCAACGTGATCCTGCGGCAGACGGCGGCGTCACTTACGGCCAAGGCTGATGAAGCCGGTGCCATGGATGCCGCCGCCAATGCCCTTGTCTCTGCGGGCTTCCAAAAGATCGACTATGTCGCCGCCCGCGCGAGCGTCACGCTCGGACCCTGGCAGCGGCATCGCGACGGCCGCCTGCTCGCGGCAGCCTGGCTCGGCACGACGAGACTGATCGACAATGTGGAGATCCCCGCAAGCTGACCGGGCGATATCCCGGCACGTGTGTCGCTGCGCGCCACGGCGTCATCTTCATTTGCGCCGGCCAGATCGCCGCCGCTGCGCTTTACATGATCGCGTGACGCCTACTCTTCCGACGGCATATGCAGATACATCGACTGGATGCCGACACGGCCCGGCCCGGTGAAGCGATTGACGACGAAATTCATGTTGGCGCCGAAGAAGCCGCTGGAAAGCCTGTCGATCCTGGTATCCATCTTCACCGAAGCGTCCTTGAACAGCCAGCCGCCGGGCTCGATGTCGATGGTCTCGCCGGGCGCAAGCAGCTTTTCGAAGACATTGCCGTAGCCGTGCAGCCAGACGATGCCGTCGCCGGTCTCGCCACGGAAGCGGTCGATGAAGAAACCGCTCTGGCCAAACAGCATCGTTCCCAGGCCGCGCACCCGCTCGAAGGTGTAGTCGACGCTGGCGGTCGCGGCCAGGAACTGGTGCTCGCGCACCTGGATCTCCTCGCCGCGCCGCAGATGGATCGGCACGATATGGCCCGGCCCGTCACGGCTGAAGGCGATGACGCCCGGCCCGGACGCCTCGGTGACGAATATCTGCATGCCGGCAATCATTCGCTTCAGCGCGCCCTTCAGCGACTTCAGGACGATGGTGATCGTCGTGTTCTTCCACAAGAGGATGTGGTGTTCGAAATAGACCGGCATGTTGGTCACATCGACCGACAGCACCGGCACCAGTTCACCGGCGACGTGATAGGTCACGCCGCCAAAAGTCTCGTCCGACACTTCGGTCGGCATCAGTTCCGGCAAGCTCGGCATGCAATCCCCGCGCCGTCGCGCCGCCTCTGCCTTATGGAGGGTGGCGACGCCGGCGAGGAGCAGCCTTGATCGCGCGGATCGGCCTGATCAAATCAAAACCGCGCGATGAATAAGGAATGCCCTAGCCGAGCCGCTTCTCCAGGATGAGCGCGGGCAATCCCGAATTGCTGCCGCAATCCGCTGTCCTACCTGCCGGCCGGAACCCGTTCGCCTCGTAGAAGGCGATCGCCGCGGCATTCGCTTGCTCGACCTCGAGGCGCAGCGTGCGCATCTCCGGAAAGCTGGCCTCGACCTCATCGAGCAGCGACTGGCCGATCCCCTGCCGCTGGCAGGTCGGATGCACGTAGAGCTGGTTCAGGAGGACGATCTTGGGGTCGGTCGTGGCGGCGGCGAAAGCCATGCCGCCGAGCCGCTTGCCATCGTCGGCGACCAGGAACTCGGAATTCGGCCGCGCCAGCCGCGCCTTGAGCGAGGCGATCGAATGCCAGTCGTCGGTGATAGCCGTGACCCGCTCGACGCCGTAGATGGCATCATAGGTCGCGTGCCAGGTCTCGACCAGCAGCGCCCGGATGGCGCCCAGGTCACGCTCGCTGGCGGTGCGGACGAACATCACCCTATTCGATGCCGAGCTTGGCCTTGACGAGGTCGTTGACCGCCTGCGGGTTGGCCTTGCCGCCGGTCGCCTTCATCACCTGGCCGACGAACCAGCCGGCCATGCTCGGCTTGGCGCGCGCCTGCTCGGCCTTGTCCGGGTTGGAGGCGATCACCTCATCGACCGCCTTTTCGATGGCGCCAGTGTCGGTGACCTGCTTCATGCCGCGGCTCTCGACGAGCGCGCGCGGATCGCCGCCCTCGTTCCAGACGATCTCGAACAGATCCTTGGCGATCTTGCCGGAAATGGTGCCTTCCTTGATCAGGTCGAGCACAGAGCCCAGCTGCTCAGGCGAAACCGGAGCATTTTCAATGCCTTTTCCGGCCTTGTTCAACTGACCCAGCAGATCGTTGATGACCCAATTGGCGGCGAGCTTGCCATCGCGCCCAGCCGCCACCTTCTCAAAATAGTCGGCAACCGGCTTTTCCGACACCAGGACGGAGGCGTCGTAGGCTGAAAGACCGAGCGTGTCGACCAGCCGCGCCTTCTTGTCGTCGGGCAGTTCCGGCAGGTCCTTCGCCAACGCATCGACATAGGCCTGATCGAACTCCAGCGGCAGAAGGTCGGGGTCCGGGAAATAGCGGTAATCGTGCGCTTCTTCCTTTGAGCGCATCGAGCGCGTCTCGCCCTTGACGGCGTCGAACAGGCGCGTCTCCTGGTTGATGGCGCCGCCGTCTTCCAGGATGGCGATCTGCCGACGCGCCTCATAGTCAATGGCCTGGCCGATGAAGCGGATCGAGTTCATGTTCTTGATCTCGCAGCGCGTGCCGAATTCGCCACCCGGACGGCGCACAGAGACGTTGACGTCGGCGCGCAGCGAGCCCTCGTCCATGTTGCCGTCGCAGGTGCCGAGATAGCGCATGATCGAGCGCAGCTTCGTCACATAGGCCTTGGCTTCATCGGCCGAGCGGATGTCGGGCTTGGAGACGATCTCCATCAGCGCGACGCCGGAGCGGTTGAGATCGACATAGGACATGGTCGGGTTCTGGTCATGCATCGACTTGCCGGCATCCTGTTCCAGATGCAGGCGCTCGATGCCGACCTCGATGTCCTCGAACTCGCCCTGGCGGTCGGGGCCGACGGAGACGATAACCTTGCCCTCGCCGACGATCGGTTGCTTGAACTGCGAGATCTGATAACCCTGCGGCAGATCCGGATAGAAATAGTTCTTCCGGTCGAAGACCGACTTGTGGTTGATCGCGGCCTTCAATCCCAGCCCGGTGCGGATTGCCTGCTTGACGCATTCCTCGTTGATGACCGGCAGCATGCCGGGCATCGCCGCGTCGACGAGGCTGACATTGCCGTTGGGCGCCGCGCCGAACGACGTCGAGGCGCCGGAGAACAGCTTGGCTTCCGAGATCACTTGCGCATGCACTTCGAGCCCGATGATGATCTCCCAGTCGCCGGTGGCGCCGGGAATCAGCCGTTTTGCGTCGGGGGTGCGGGTGTCGATGATGCTCATGGAGGCCTACGGATTGGAAACGTGATTTTCACGTCAAAAGTGAAAGTCACTCGCTAGTCCAAACCGCCCGGCGAAACAAGCGCAAAGCCGCGCGCAGGCCCCGGGCAGCTTGCGCTTACATGCCGCCGGCTGCCCGCCTGCAGTTCCTTCCCGCCCGCTAGGCGGTGGCGATATAGGCCCTGATCTCCTCGGCCTCGCGCTCGACATCCTCGATGCGGCGCTTGACCACGTCACCTATGGAAACGATGCCGTCCAACTGGCCGCCCTTTTCCACCGGCAGATGGCGGAAGCGGCCTTTCGTCATGATCTCCATGACCTCGTTGACGGTATGGTTTTCGTTGCAGATCTTCACCTTCGGCGTCATCGCCGAACGCACGGCGATGTCGAGCGCTGCTGCGCCCTCCTTGGCCACCACCCGCACGATGTCGCGCTCCGAGAGAATGCCGACGATCTTGCGATCGCCGTTGGTGATGACGAGCGCGCCGATCCTGTGCTCGGCCAGCATGCGAATGGCCTCGCTCAGTTTTTCATTGGGCCCGAGCGTGAACACGTCATGGCCCTTGCTTTCAAGAATTGCCTTAACCGTCATGGCGTCCTCCACTGCCGTTGACGCCGGCTCCCCGCCCCGACCGGCTTTTGCGCCCCGGCGCCCTTGCGAAGGCACCAGGTGGCTTAAAGCGCGTCGAAGCGCGCTTTAAGCTTATGTTTTGATGCAAGTCGTTCTCCCAAAACCGCTTCGCGCTTTTGAGCGACATGCATGGCAACATGGTGCGCCGTGATTGGTTGCATTTCAAGTGGAAGCGGGTCTCAGACCGCAGGCGATGGACGATCGAAAAAACGCAGTCCGAAAAAGCCGGCGACGAAGCCGCCGATATGAGCTTCCCAGGCGATCTGGCCGTCGATGCCCGGCGCGAAGCCGAGCAAGCCTGTAGCCAGATTTATGACCATCCAGACGCCCAGAAATGTCATGACACCGCGCGAGCGCAACACCGCCGCGATCGGCAGTGGCTCGCCGGCGAAAGCTGCCTTGCCGGTCGAGCGGTCGACCCGAAAACCAAAGCGCGCCGCCGCTCCCATCATGCCGGAGATCGCGCCCGACGCGCCGACCAGCGGCATCTCGCCAAGCGGATGGAGCGCCCAGAAGAGTGCGACCGAGGCGAGGCCTGTTACCGCGAAGAACAATGCGAAACGAAGCGTGCCAAATCGGTTGGCCAAAGGCGAACCAAACGCGGCAAGCCACACCATGTTGATCAACAGATGAGCCACGCCGCCATGCAGGAACGCGTAGGTGAAAGGGCTGGAAAAGGAATAGAAATCAAGGTCGTATCGGCCGGAATAGCGAATGGGGACGAACGCTGCCCGAACGAGCAGGGCGAAGTCCTGGTCATCGGTGAGCAGATAGACGCGCACCAGATGGACCGCCACGCATATGCCGATCACCGCCAGCACCGCAGGCGGCAGATTGAACACCGGCTCGCGACGAGGCGGCTCGGGCGCCTCTTCCGGCCTCGGTTCGGTTTCAGCGGGGCTTACAGGTTCGCTCATGCGCCTTTGCAGGTCTGGGACTCTGGTTCGGCGAGCATGTAGATCACGGCCGCTCGAATCACAAACAGCCAATCGCCACAGCTCCCGAGCAAAAAAGGCGAATCAGAACAGGCGCGAATCAAAAAGAAGGCCGTTCAGGATTTCCCTGAACGGCCGGTCGAGCCCCCTGCTCCCCATAAACCCTTGACTGAAAGTGCTGCCGATCGCTGCTGAAACGACCGTTTTGGAGTGGTTTTGGTGTGCCACACGCCTCCGTGGCGCGCAATGTAAACCACTTGTTAACCTTAACGACCCCGAAGGGTGAACAAACGTTAACGATGCTGGCACGCATCCTGCTCCGCACCGCATGAAGGTCATCGGAGGGCACCCTGTCTGTTCGCCGATGGGACATCAAAAGACAGATTGTGCGGAGCGGAATGGAAATGAAAGAAAAAGGATCGATCGCGCTGTTCCAATATTGGAACCAGCTGCGTGATGGTCGCCTTGCTCCGAAGCGATCGGAAGTGGAGCCGGCGGACATCAAATCGCTTTTGGCCGACACCTTCATCCTCGAGCGCGACACCCGTGGCGAAGCGGTGTTCCGGCTGGCCGGCACAAGGCTCTGCGCCTATTACGGGCGCGAGCTCAAAGGCTTCTCCTTTCCTTCGCTCTGGCGCGAGAAGGACCAGCGGCTGGTGTCGCGGCTCATGCAGGGCGTCTTCGATCAGAAATCGGTCCTGCTCATGACTTACGAGGGTTTCAGCCGCAACGGCCGTTCCAACAAATTCGAGCTTCTGGCGCTGCCACTGGACGGGGGCGCCGCGAATCCGCGCTGCCTCGGCGTCATCAGCACCGCCGATAAACCGTTCTGGTTGGGCGCCGACCCGCTCGCCGATGCGCTCATCGACACGATCCGGGTGATAGATCCCGAGAAGGAGCCGGTGTTCCTGAAGAACCGGCCGGCGATCGAGGTGCCCTCGCTCGTTCCGTCCGAATTCGATCCCCCGGAAACCATTTCGGCACTCGGCCGTGTGCGCCGCATCCGCCATCTCGTCGTCCTCGACGGCGGGCGTCACGAATAAGCTCCGCCGCGTCCGGTTTCTGCGTCGCCCGCGTTGGTTTTTCTGTCTTCTACCAGCCTTGGGGCTTAGGCTTTCGTGGCCGATTTTTCCCGTTTGTTAACCTGCTTCGCTGTAGTTTTGGGATGAAATTCCTCGCATCGTCGCGCGGAATGCCAACGAGGTGCAGGCGGTCATGAGGTCAGCGGCGGTAGAATATGCACCGTCACGAGCTGAGCGGCGCAACTTTCAGCGTGTCCGGGTCAAGATTTACGGACGCTTCATGCTGGAAGACCGCACCGAGCATCCGTGCCAGGTGATCGACATGTCACCTGGCAATGTTGCGCTGCGCACTGACCGCATCGGCATGCCGGGCGAGAAGGTAATCGCCTATATCGACCATATCGGCCGTGTCGAAGGCGTCGTGACGCGCACTTCGCAGGACGGCTTCGCCATGACCGTCATCGCCTCCGATCGCAAGAAGGACAAGCTTGCCGCGCAGCTGACCTGGCTTGCCAACAAGCATGAACTCGACCTGCCGGAGGATCGTCGCCATGAGCGTGTGGCGCCACGCAATCCGATGAGCGTCCTGCAGCTCACCGACGGGCGCCAGTATCAGTGCCGCATCATCGACCTGTCGCTTTCCGGCGCAGCGGTCGAGATCGACGTCAAGCCGGCGATCGGCATCCAGGTCATGCTCGGAACCATGCGCGGCCAGGTGGTGCGCCATTTCGAGGACGGCGTCGCCATAGAGTTCGCCGTCATCCAGCGGCCGGAAACCCTGGATCAAGAATTCAACGCGCCGCGGTCCTGACGCGACCGCACGGCAAGCGCAGAGCGAACCGGCCGATAACGGCCGGTTTTTTTTGTTGCCTCGCTCTTTTGGCGGACCGGACGCAGACCGCCTGAAGCGCGTCGCGCAGAAGCGGATTCAGGCGACGCGCTTTAGGTCTTGTTTCGATACATGTCGTTGTCCCAGAACCGCTGCGTACATCTAGGCAACATGCATTGGCGCGCCATCAGGATCTGATGCGAGATGGGCAAAATCTGAATAATCCGGGATCGCGATAGTTCAAATTTTATGTTTATTCTACTGGCGTTTTACTCAATGTCTACTTCGGGTTTTTGCCTCAAATAAATCCCATCGTGGCACAGTCTTCTCAAACGGGGAGACTACCATAATGAAAATGACGAGGGGCAAGCTGTTGCTCTTGGCAATGGCGATGCAGCTTTCCGCGTGGGGAACGGCAAGCGCGGGACCGGCTTTCATGCATACGGGTGGCCGCACCACCCAGCCGGTCGGTCACTATGATTTCTGCCAGCGCATTCCGGTCGAATGCAACGAGCGGACGCCGAAGGGCCTGCCGGTCGAACTGACGCGCAAGCTTTGGGCGACCATCGTCAACGTCAACAATTCGGTCAACACCCGCGTCAAGCCGCGCACCGACATGGAGATCTACGGTGTCGAGGAATACTGGGCCTATCCCGACAACGGCGTTGGCGATTGCGAAGACTATGCGCTGGAGAAGCGCCGCGCGCTGATGGCCGTGGGCGTCCCGGCGGGGAATTTGCTGATGACGGTGGTGCGCCAGCCGAATGGCGACGGCCATGCCGTGCTGACCGTGCGCACCAGCCTCGGCGAATTCATCCTCGACAATCTCGAGCCGAAGGTGCTCGCCTGGAACGACACGGTCTACACCTATCTCAAGCGTCAATCGACCGAGAATTCGGGTGTTTGGGTCACCATCAACGACGGCCGCGACGACGCCGTCGCCAGCGTCCGCTAGGACGCAAGAGCATGTCGCCCGACAGCGCACAGCGGTTTTGGGCAAGGACATGCACGAAGCGGTCAAGCGCGGCGCAATGATGCGGCGCGCTTAACGAGAAAACCCGGTCGAGTCCCCACCCTCCCCGTCCCCAACGACCGGGTTTTAGGAGCCGGCCCCCGTCCCCGGGGCCGGCTCCGCTATTTCTGGCGATACCGTTACGGTGGCCTGTTTGGGGCGCCTTCTGCTACAACATAGAAAGCGTGAAACTCGTTTCCGGTTTTGTCCGGTCCGAAACTCCATCGCGCGCCAGCCTTGGGACGTTCTGCATGCCGACCGAACCCCGATCACCTCGCCTTGCGGTTCTCATCGACGCCGACAACGCCTCCGCGAAGATTGCCGACGGACTGTTCGAGGAGATCGCGAAAATCGGCGAGGCAAGCGTTCGGCGCATCTATGGTGATTTCTCGAACGCCCGGTCGAAGGGCTGGGCAGAGGTTCTGTCGAAGCACGCGATCATTCCGCAGCAGCAGTTCGCCTACATCACCGGCAAGAACGCCTCGGATATCACACTGGTGATCGACGCGATGGATTTGCTTCATAGCGGCCGCTTCGACGGTTTCTGCCTGGTTTCTTCCGACAGCGACTTCACTCGCCTTGCTGCGCGGATACGCGAGCAAGGCGTCGACGTGTTCGGATTTGGGGAGCAAAAGACCCCGGAGAGCTTCCGGCAGGCATGTCGCCGTTTCGTCTATACCGAGAACCTTCTCCATAGCGTGGGGAATGCTCAAGACGCCGTTCCGGCGACGAAGCCGCTTCAGGCGCCGAAGGCCGCTACGCCCATTCTGAAGAAGGTCATCGGCCAGATGGAGAGCGAGGATGGCTGGGTGCTCCTGGGCACTTTCGGCAAGCAGCTCTCAAATCTCTTTTCCGATTTCGACCCGCGTACCTACGGCTTCAGCAAACTGAGCGATCTGGTAAGGAAAACGGCCGCCTTCGACATCGAAAATCCCAAAGGCGGGTCCATGCGGATACGGGTCAAGCCCGCCGAGAAGAAAGGGAGAGGCAGATCCGAGTAAGCCATCGTGTTAGAGATCCCTGAAGACCGCTGCGAGCGCGCCAAGCTGTTCAAGGCGATCGACGACGCCTTCAAAGCAGGTGATTTCGAGACCCTTGGCAAAGCGCTCGGCGGCTCGGCGCGCTGGTTCGGCGAGAAGATGCCGTTCGAGCTCGGCCTCGGCCATCCGCTGGAATATGCCATCTATTGGAGCCCGGCCGCGTTCGTCACCGCCTTGCTCGGTGCCGGGTCGAGCCCGAATTATGAGGATCACGCCGGGTTTCCCTCGATCATTGCCGCATTGTCGACGGACCGGCCGGACCGGCTGGACGTCATCCATATCCTGCTCGCGCATGGCGCCAACCCTGATATGCGCGGTGTGAACGACTGGACGCCGCTTCACTATGCGGTAGCCCGGCGTGACGTTGAAGCGATCCGCCTGCTGCTCCTGTCAGGCGCGGACCCGACGCTGAGGACCCGTATCGACGACTACGAAACGGCACTGGAAGGCGCGGAGCAGGCAGGCTTCGAAGCCGGCGCTTCCCTGCTGCGTGAAGCGATGAACAACCGCCACGTTTAACGGTGCGCGAAGCGGCTCGCCGCCACTACACTGCCTTCAGCTTGGCCTTGAAGCGTTTGGCGTTGGCTACATAGTGGGAGGCCGAGACGCGCAGGCGCTCGATCGCCGGGTCGTCGAGCGTCCTTATCACCTTGGCGGGCGAGCCGACGATCAGCGAATTGTCCGGAAAAACCTTGTTTTCCGTCACCAGGGCGCCCGCGCCCACCAGCGAGTTGTTGCCGATCCTGGCGCCGTTCAGCACGATGGCGCCCATGCCGATCAGGCTGTTGTCGCCGATCGTGCAGCCATGCAGCAGCGCCCTGTGGCCGATCGTGCAACCCTCGCCGATGGTCAGCGGAAAGCCCGGATCGGTGTGCATGATTGTATGCTCCTGCACATTGGTGTCGGCGCCGATCGTAATGAGCTCGCCATCGCCGCGGATGACGACGCCGAACCAGAAGCCGGCGTGGCGGCCGATCCTGATATTGCCGATCAGCGTGGCGTCGGGTGCAATCCAGTTCGTATCGGCGTCCTCGAACCCGGGCGCCTTCCCATCGATCGCATAGATCGGCATTTTCGCCTCCGAATCGTCTCAACCAGAGAATTCGAAAGACCCTAAGTTGGCGGTCGCCCAGGATGCAATGGCGATGAGCACGACGCCTAGGGCCAGCGCCCAGGCAATGGCCGTGCAACCGCAGGACAATAGCGCCATCGTGCCGATGCGGCCCTCGCGCCGGGCGGCCAAGGCCTCGTTGGTGAGCATGAACGGCCCGGCGCAAGCCGTTGCGGCGAGCGAACGCACGATATGGACCGGCGAAACATAGGGTTCGGCAAAGGCCAAGCGTCGGCCGGACAGCAGTTCCATGGCCGACCCGACCAGCCCGCAAGCGGTGAGACCGACCGCAAAAGCGTAAAGAACAAGCACAACGGGACCCATGTTTACCAACCGTTTACCATGAAAACGCACAGTCGTGCCAACGCGCTGCAAGAGCTGTGCCGCGCAGGCTGTGCCGCCGAAGGACAGGTGGCGGATCGGGGATCGCAAATGAAAGAGGCAACCGTCGCCGAGAGCCCGGACTTCGAGGTTGTCGATTCGACGCTGATGAAGCGGGTCTTCTATGTCTTCGCGGCGCTGGCGCTGCTGTCGGTTGCTATCAGCGTCGGTGGCAAATGGCTCGGCCGGTCGATCGCCATGGCCGGCTATACGGACGACGCGACGGTGCACCAGATCGTCATGGGCAACAATCTGATCAGCGTGCCGGCAAACCTCATCCGCTTCGACCAAGCGCGACGCGACGGCATCGCCTCGCGTCTCGATCTCTATCTGCGCTATCCCGAGATGGACGGCTACAGCACGGCCGCGCGCGACGACTTCAATCGTACGACGACCAGGAAGATCATTTTCCTGTCGTTCGAGCCACGGATGATGTCGCGCGACATGAGCGGCCGGTTTGCGCCGATCTACAGCGCCCTGATCGAAAAGCCGGGCACACCCGGTCCGGGCGGGACGATGGTTTATGCCTTCACGGAAAAATCAGGCTATCTGAACGAGGTGCTGGCCGTCGCCGAGCGCCCCGGCAGGGATCCGTTCGTCGCCCGCTGCCTGAGCGGGCCGAGCGCCGAGGAATCGCTGGCGCCCTGCGAACGCGACATCCAGGTCGGCGACGACCTCAGCCTCACCTACCGCTTTCCACGCGAACTGCTCGCGAACTGGCCGGCACTTGACGCGGCAATCGCCGCCAAGGTGGCAAGCGTCCTGAAAGCCGGACATTAGCGGTTCCACTTATCGCTCCTATTGGGCTGTGGACTTCGAACTGGCCAATCGAAACACCCAATTCCAGAACCGCACATATTCGAAATGCTGGCTGCGTGCATCGGCTGACAAGGCGCGGTATTGGTCAACCCATGATGCCAGCCTATCTCGACTTCTACCCCGCCAGCCGCCGCCTGCGTCTCGACCCACACGAGCCGGCCTTCGTGCAGAACCCTTATGAGGCCTACGCCTTCCTGCATGGCGCCGCGAATGCCTTCTTCTGGGAAGACTATGGTTTCTGGTGTTTCGGCGGCTTCGATGACGTCAACCGCCTGCTGCGCGACCGCCGCTTCGGCCGCCAGAACCCGGCCGGGATTCCCGACAGCCGCGGCGTGGGCGACGACCGCTCGCATCTCGTCGCCTTTGATGCGATCGAGGCCAATTCCATGCTGGAACTGGAGCCGCCGGTGCATACGCGGCTGCGCACGCTGGTCAACCGCGCCTTCGTCTCACGCCAGGTCGAACGGCTGCGGCCGCGCATCGAGGCATTGGCCAACGAGCTGATCGACAGGTTCGCGCCAAACGGCGTCGACCTTCTGCCCGCCTACGCCTCGCCCTTGCCGATCACCATCATCGCCGAGATGCTCGGCGTTCCGGTCGAGATGGGGCCGCAACTGCTCGACTGGTCGCATCAAATGGTCGCCATGTACATGCACGGCCGCACGCGCGAAACCGAAGACACGGCCAACCGCGCCGCGCGCGATTTTTCCGACTTCCTGCGCGGCTACGTCGCCGAACGGCGCAAGAAGCCGGGCGACGATCTCCTTTCGCTGCTGATCGAGGCGCGGGACAATGGCCAGAAGCTTTCGGAAGACGAGCTGGTTTCGTCAGCCATCCTGCTGCTCAATGCCGGCCATGAAGCGACCGTGCACCAGACTGGCAACGCGGTGCGCTCGATCCTCGCGCAAGGCGGCGACCCGCGCCGCTTCTTCGAAACGCAGGAGAGAAACGCCGCGGCTGTCGAGGAATGCCTGCGCCACGACGCGCCGCTGCATATGTTCCTGCGCTACGCCTATGAGGAGATCGAAGTTTCGCCGGGCATATTGGTCAAGCCAGGCGAGACGGTCGCGATGCTGCTCGGCATGGGCAATCACGACCCCTTGGCCTTTGCCAAACCCGATACATTCAACCCGGCCCGTGCGGACCAGAAGAATGTTTCTTTCGGCGCCGGCATCCATTTCTGCATCGGCGCGCCCTTGGCAAGGCTTGAGCTGCAGGTCTCGCTGAAAACGCTGTTCGACCGGCTGCCGAAGTTGCGCCTGGCTGAGACGCCGCGCTTCCGCGACAGCTATCACTTCCACGGGCTGGAGAGGATTGCAGTCACGTTTTGAGTTGAGGCCTACGCGATTTCATCATCCGTGAACGTAGCGACGCGAAGCGGAGCGCAGACCCGAGGATTCATGCCGTTACCTTGATCCTGGGTGCAGCGGAGCAGAATTCTGCACCGTGGTAGCCGCCATTCAAAGCCGGATCACATATTCCTTGCGCGTGGTCTCCAGCACTTCCCAGGTCCCTTTGAAACCCGGCCGCAGCACGAAACTGTCACCTGCCCGCATGGTGCGCGCCTCACCGTCGTCCTCGGCGATGATCGAAACGCCGGACAGGATGTGGCAGAACTCCCATTCGTCATAGACGATGCGCCACTTGCCCGGCGTCGATTCCCATATGCCGGCATAGAGGCCGCCATCGCGTTCTTCGACATTCCAGGTGCGGAATTTCGGATCGCCCGAGATCACCCGGTCCGGGGCCGGCACGCCGGCCTCCGGTTCGACGCTGTCGACATCGACCACAAGAAACGCGGACATATCAGACCTTGCCGAGCGCCTGATCGAGATCGGCGACGATGTCGTTGACGTCCTCGATGCCGATCGACAGCCGCACCGTGTCCGGCCCGGCGCCGGCCTTGACCTTCTGCTCGTCGGAAAGCTGGCGGTGCGTGGTCGAGGCCGGATGGATGACCAGCGACTTGGTGTCGCCGACATTGGCGAGATGCGAGAACAGTTCCAGCGCCTCGACGAACTTGACGCCGGCCTCGTAGCCGCCCTTGAGGCCGAAGGTGAAGACGGCGCCGGCGCCCTGCGGCGAATATTTCTTCTGCAGCGCGTTGTTCCTGTCGCTCGGCAGTCCGGGATAGTTCACCCAGGCAACCTTGGGATGGTCGGAGAGCCAGCCGGCGACGCTAGCCGCATTGTCGCAATGGCGCTGCATGCGCAGCGGCAGCGTCTCCAGGCCGGTCAGGATCAGGAAGGCGTTGAAGGGCGAGATCGCCGGGCCGATGTCGCGCAGGCCAAGCACGCGCGCGGCGATGGCGAAGGCAAAATTGCCGAAGGTCTCGTGCAGCACAAGGCCGCCATATTCGGGACGCGGCTCCGACAGCATCGGATATTTGCCTGACTTCGACCAGTCGAAGGTGCCGCCGTCGACAATGGCGCCGCCGATGGAATTGCCGTGACCGCCGATGAACTTGGTCAGCGAATGCACGACGATATCGGCGCCGTGCTCGATCGGCCGCACCAGATAGGGCGAGGCCAGCGTGTTGTCGACGATCAGCGGCAGGCCGTGCCTGCGGGCGATGTCGCCGATCTTCTCGATGTCGACGAAGATGCCGCCGGGATTGGCAAGACTTTCGATGAAGATCGCCTTGGTCTTGTCGTCGATCTGGCTTTCGAAAGTCGCTGGATCATTTGCTTCGGCCCAGCGGACCTCCCAGCCGAAATTCTTGAAGGCGTGGCCGAACTGGTTGATCGAACCGCCATAAAGCTTGTTGGCGGCGACGAAATTGTCGCCGGGCTGCATCAGATTGTGAAAGACCAGCACCTGAGCGGCGTGGCCGGAAGCGACGGCAAGCGCCGCGGTGCCACCCTCCAGCGCTGCCAGTCGCTCCTCGAGCACCGCTTGCGTCGGATTCATGATGCGGGTGTAGATGTTGCCGAAGGCCTTCAGTCCGAACAGCGAGGCGGCATGGTCGGCATCGTCGAAGACAAAGGAGGTGGTCTGGTAGATCGGCGTGGCGCGGGCGCCGGTTGCGGGATCTGGCTTGGCGCCGGCATGAACGGCTAAAGTGTTGAAACCGGGCGTACGGGTCATCGAGACCTCCCTCTCAAATCTTTCAAAAATCGCCGGGCATTCTTGGCGAAGCCCGAGTTGGAATGCAAAGAAGAAAATACCTTTCGGGGCACGATCTGCGACGAACGCCCGGGAAAATCCATTTCGTCCCGGAATAATTTTGCGTGAGTTATCGCGTGCCTATTTCTGCCGTACGCCAAAGCTCTGGAAGCCCTGTCGCATTATCGGCTTCTTCGACGACAGAACGCCGGAGTTGACGCCGGTCCAGCCGATCTCGCCGGACAGCTTGCCATATTCGATCTTCGGGCAGCGGTTCATCACCACCCTGATGCCGGCCGCCTCGGCGCGGGCAGCCGCCTCGTCATGGCGCACGCCGAGCTGCATCCAGAGAACCTTGGGCAACGGATCGAGCTTGAGCACCTGATCGACGATCCCCGGCACCGCCGACGAGGCGCGAAAAATATCGACCATGTCGACCGGCTGCGGCAGGTCGGCCAGGCTGGCATAGACAGTGCGGCCCAGGATCTCCTTGCCGGCATGGCCAGGATTGATCGGGAACACCGAAAAGCCCTTGGCGAGCAGATACTTCAGCACGAAGTAGCTCGGCCGTACGTCGTTGGGCGATGCGCCGACCATCGCGACGGTCTTCACCGCGTTCAGGATGCCGGCGATGTAGGCGTTGTCGTAGGTCTCGTGATTCATGGCTCGTCCTCATACAGCGCTTCGGCGAGAAAGACAGCCGGATCGCTGCAGAAGTCGCGCATCATGCGAAAATGATCGGTGTCCTGAAAATCGATCAGGTCGAGCCCGGAGCGGCTGATGCGGAAGAGCCGCGCGTTCGGGCAAGCCATCAGCAGCGGCGAATGCGTTGCCATGATCACCTGCGCGGTGCCGGAGCGCTCCATGCGCTGAAGCAGCTTCAGCAGCTCGATCTGGCGCGTCGGCGAGAGCGCGCTTTCAGGCTCATCGAGGATGTAGATGCCTTGCCGCCGGCAGCGCTCCTCGAAGAAGCGGATAAACCCTTCGCCATGCGACCAGGACAGGAAATCGGGCGGTGGTGGCTTGAACGGATCCTCGAGCGCCGCCCGGTCGAGATAGCGTGCGACGGAATAGAAGGATTCAGCCCGGAAGAACCAACCGGCGGTGACCTTCGGCAGCCAATGGCCGCGCAGCGTGTCAGCGAGGGACGCGCCGCTTTTGTCGATGGCAATGGAATGGTCGACCGGGCGGTAGCCCTTGCCGCCGCCGGCCTCGTCATAGCCGGCCAGCGCGCCGATGGCCTCTAGCAATGTCGATTTGCCGGTGCCGTTCTCGCCAACGATGATGGTGATGGCGCTCGTGAATTCGAACTCGAATTCGCGGGTCTGGAAGATCGGCAGGCTCCAGGGATACTTTTCCCAGTCCGCGACCCGAGACGGCTCAAGCAGGATGCGCTTGAGATAGGGCGCCTTCAGCCGCGTCAGTTGCTTGCGGGCGGCCACGTCGAACCTTCAGCGATGGAATGGCGCGGCTTCATTCAAACCGCTACTCGTCGGTCCATTCGGGCTTGCGCTTGCCGATGAAGGCGCCGATGCCTTCCTCCGCATCCCGCGCCAGCATGTTCTCTACCATCACGCGGCCGGTATAGGCATAGGCGTCGGCCAGCCCCATTTCGGCTTGGGCGTAGAAAGCTTCCTTGCCGGTCTTGACGACCAAAGAGGATTTGGATGCAATGGTTTGCGCGTATTTGTTGACAATCTGATTCAGATATTCGCGCGGCACGATGCGATTGATCAGGCCGAAATCCTTGGCGGTCGCGGCGTCGATCGTCTCGCCTGTCAAAAGCATTTCCATCGCCTGCTTGCGCGAGATGTTGCGCGACAGCGCCACCATAGGAGTCGAGCAGAACAGGCCGATATTGACGCCAGGCGTGCAGAAGGTCGCCTCGTGCGAAGCGATGGCAAGGTCGCAGCTGGCGACCAGTTGCAAGCCGGCGGCAGTGGCGAGACCGTCGACCTCGGCGATCACCGGCTTCGGATGGCGCACGATCGTCTGCATCAATTTCGCGCAGGCCGCGAAGGTCTTTTCGAAGAAGGCCTTGCCGCGATCCGCTTCAGCACGATGCGCCGTCATTTCCTTGAGGTCGTGGCCGGCGCAGAACACCTTGCCGGACGCCGCCAGGATGATGACGCGCACGGATTTGTCGGCCTTCACGCGATCGAACTCGGCCTGCAGCGCCACCATCGTCGCCAGCGAGAGCGCATTGGCCGGCGGGCTGGCGAGCGTGAGGCGTAAAACGCCCTTGTCCTGGCTGACAACAATGGGGCCATCGGCGATGGCGGGCTTTATGGCAACGACTTCAGCCATTCGCAAAACCTCTCGATTTGCTCCCGCAGCCCATGGAGCAACAGAACTAGCATGCTGCCGGTTGAAGAACAGCCGCGAGGCGTGTTTTCTCCGTCGCACCGTTTGGTCCAGGCCATTCGCCCGGAGCTTGCCATCTCATATAGGATGCCGCCCATGCCAGCCCAAAGCAATCTGAAGCCAATGCTCAACGCGGCCGAAGTCAATGCACTGATGGCAAGCGTCTATCCGCAGCTCAACGACAACTTCACCTCCTACGAGGCGATCGATGTGTTTCCCGGCGGCTGCACGGTGCGGCTCAATGCCGATGAGCGGCATCTGCGTCCCGGCGGCACGGTCTCGGGCCCGGCCCTTTTCACGCTGGCCGACATCGGCGGTTATGTCTGCGTGCTCAGCCATGCCGGGCCGGACGCGCTTTCCGTGACGGTCAACCTCGACATCAACTTCATGCGCAAGGCGGGGGCAGGGCCGATCGACGGCCATTGCCGGATTCTGAAGCTCGGCAAAAGCCTGATGGTGTTCGACATCGACATCGTCGCTGGACCGAACGGCCAGACCGTGGCGCACGCCACCGGAACCTATTCAATCCCGCGGAAGTCCCCTTAGGCTTGAAACCACTGCAAGATGTGTATATTTATGCGCATGGGTGACATGTGATCGAGCGTGACAGTCGCCGTATTATAAAACGTCTGAAGGACGATGGCTTCGAATTGATTTCGATTCGGGGCTCACATCACAAATTCCGGAAAGGCGCCGTTGTGCTTGTCGTTCCGCATCCCGAGAAGGATTTGCCAGTCGGCACCGCTCGCGCGATCGCCAAGCAGGCCGGCTGGATTCAGACGACCTAAGTCGTGCGCAGGAAGTCAGGAGGCCTTGATGAAGAACTATTTCGCGTTGGTCGAGAAGGATCCGGACAGCGCGTTTGGCGTTCGCTTTCCGGACATTCCTGGCTGCTTTTCAGCCGCGGATGAGGCCGAGGATATCGTGCCGAATGCAGTCGAGGCACTTCAGCTTTGGGCCGAGGACATGGCCGTTCCAGAGCCTTCCAATCATGAGGCGGTCGTATCGCGTCCGGAAATCCGTGCGGCCTTGGTCAAGGGAGCGTATCTGGTCTCGGTGCCGCTAATCGACAATGACAGCGCGGTGGTTAGAGCCAATGTGACGTTCGAACGCGGTGTCTTGCGCGCGATCGATGCCGCAGCCCGCGAGCGCGGCATCACCAGATCCGCATTTCTCTCAAGCGCCGCCCGCAAGGAAATCGAGGCTAAGCACTAGCTGGAGGCAATAGGTGCAGGTCAATCTTGTGGTAAAATAGTACCTTTCAATCAAGCTATTGTTTTTGCTATATTTTATTCACCAAGTTCGTTTTGCATTACCTTGACGCATTCGGCACCCTCGCCTATAAGCCGTCTCGAAGCAGCGGCCCTTAACGGCCGCCGTTTTGTTATTGGCGGGCACAGCCGCTCCGTCAATCCAAGCAACAAGAAACGCCTTTTCATGTCCCTGGCGGACGGGAAAGGTCAACCTGAGAGCAAAACCATGGCTACCTTTTCGCAGAAGCCTGCGGATGTGGTGAAGAAGTGGGTGCTGATCGACGCCGAAGGTCTCGTCGTCGGTCGTCTGGCCACTGTCATCGCCAACCATCTGCGCGGCAAGCACAAGCCCACCTTCACCCCGCATGTCGATGATGGCGACAACGTCATCGTCATCAATGCCGACAAGGTGGTGTTCACCGGCAAGAAATACACTGACAAGGTCTATTACTGGCACACCGGCCACCCTGGCGGCATCAAGGAGCGCACCGCGCGCCAGCTGCTCGAGGGCCGTTTCCCCGAGCGCGTCGTCGAGAAGGCCGTCGAGCGCATGATCCCGCGTGGTCCGCTTGGCCGTCGCCAGATGAAGAATCTCCGCGTCTATGCGGGCACTGAGCATCCGCACATCGCCCAGCAGCCCGTCACGCTCGACGTGGCCAAGCTGAACTCCAAGAACAAGAGGGCTTCGTAATGGCTGAGCTTTCCTCGCTCGCAGAACTCGGGACCGTCGCCGCGCAACCGGCCGCGCCCGTGCATGTCCAGAAGCTCGACAAGTCGGGCCGCGCCTATGCCACCGGCAAGCGCAAGAACGCCATCGCGCGCGTCTGGGTGAAGCCGGGCTCCGGCAAGATCACTGTCAACGACAAGGAATTCGCGAGCTATTTCGCGCGCCCGGTGCTGCAGATGATCCTCAACCAGCCGATCGTCGCGGCCAATCGCGCCGGGCAGTACGACATCATCGCCACCGTCATCGGCGGTGGCCTCTCCGGCCAGGCCGGTGCGGTTCGTCACGGCATCTCCAAGGCGCTGACCTACTACGAGCCGGGCCTGCGCCCGGTGCTTAAGAAGGGCGGCTTCCTGACCCGCGACAGCCGCGTGGTCGAGCGCAAGAAGTACGGCAAGGCCAAGGCCCGCCGCAGCTTCCAGTTCTCCAAGCGCTAAGCGTTACGGGATCCAAGCTTTCGAAAAGGCCGCCTGGGGGCGGCCTTTTTGTTTCCGCTACCAGTGCCCAGTTGGTGCCTTGATGTAATCGATGAAGGCGCGCAGCGGCGCGGGCACCAGCCGGCGCCCGGGATAATAGAGGAACGGCCCCGAGAAGTTTTGCCACCACGGCTCCAGTACCGGCTCCAGAACGCCACTCTCGAAATATGGGCGCACCCAGTCCTCGAACAGCCAGAGAATGCCGACGCCGGCGATCGCCGCATCGATAGCGAGATCGACGCCTCCACCGATGCTGACGACCAATGGTCCGGTGGTATCGACCCGCACCACCTCACCATCCCGCTCGAATTCCCAGGGCGTCATGACCCCGCTCGGAAAGCGGCCGCGCACGCAGGCATGGCCAAGCAGGTCACGGGGATGTTGCGGCCGACCGTGCCGGTTAAGGTAGGCCGGCGCGGCGGAGGTGGTGAAGCGCTGCGTGCGCGGTCCGATCGGCACCGCGATCATGTCCTGCTCCAGCCGCTCGTCATAGCGGATGCCGGCATCGCAGCCGGCCACCAGCAGATCGATAAAGTTCTCCTCGGCGATCACCTCCAGGCGGATGGCGGGATAGGCCGCGAGAAATCCCGGAACGATCTTGGGCAGCACCAGCCGCGAAGCGCTTATCGGCACATTGAGGCGCAAGGTGCCGGCGGGCCGGTCGCGAAAGCCGTTTACCACATCGAGCGCGGCCTCGACCTCGCTCAAAGCCGGGCCGAGCCGCGCCAGCAGGCCGGCACCAGCCTCGGTCAAAGCGACGCTGCGCGTGGTGCGGTTGAAGAGCCTGACGCCGAGCTGGGTTTCCAGACGGCGGATGGCTTCGCTGAGCGCGGACGCACTGCCGGCCGTGGCGCGGGCGCCCTCGCGAAAGCCGCCGGCGCGTGCCACGGCCATGAACGCCTGGAGATCGTTGAGTTCAGCCGCCATTGTTCGAAAATCCGCACAAGCCGTTTCGACTATACCCAATTATCATGACAGCGGCCATGGCCTATCTCCCTCGCCGACAGCGAAGGAGAACCACAATGTCCAGCGTAGACAAATCCGGCACTTACAAACTCGGCGACCGTTCGGTCCGGCGTCTCGGCTACGGCGCCATGCAGCTCGCGGGCAAGGGCGTGTTCGGTCCGCCGAAGGACCACGACGCGGCCATCGCCGTGCTGCGCGAAGCGGCGGCGCAAGGCGTGAACCATATCGACACAAGCGATTTCTATGGCCCGCATGTCACCAACAGGCTGATCCGTGAGGCGCTGGCGCCCTATCCCGACGACCTCGTCATCGTCACCAAGATCGGCGCCCGCCGCGGCGACGATGCGTCCTGGCTGCGGGCCTATTCGCCGAAGGAGCTCGAGCAAGCCGTGCATGACAACCTTCGCAACCTCGGACTCGAGGTGCTGGACGTGGTCAATCTGCGCCTCATGTTCGATGTGCACGGGCCAGCGGAGGGCTCGATCGAGGCGCCGCTGACCGCGCTTGCCGAATTGCAGCGCAAAGGCCTGGTGCGCCATATCGGCCTCAGCAACGTCACCCGGACACAGATCGCTGAAGGCCGGCGGATCTGCGACATCGTCTGCGTGCAGAACCAGTACAATCTGGCGCACCGGGACGATGATGCGCTGATCGACGACCTCGCCCGCGACGGCACCGCCTATGTGCCGTTCTTCCCGCTCGGCGGGTTCAGCCCGCTGCAGTCCTCGACGCTGTCGGGCGTGGCGAAACGGCTCGGCGCGACGCCGATGCAGGTGGCGCTGGCGTGGTTGTTACGGCGTTCACCCAACATCCTGCTGATCCCAGGCACGTCATCGGTTGTGCATCTGCGGGAGAATCTTGCGGCGGCGGAGCTGGAGTTGTCGGGGGATGTGCTGAGGGAATTGGACGGAGTCGCGAAAGCAGCTTGAGGTCGGCGCCGCCCCCCCCGCCCCGCTGCTGCGCAGCGACCTCCCCATCAAGGGGAGGTAGGGCACCGCGCCCGTCTTTCGCAACCGTGCGGCTTGCCACAACCTTTTGCAGTCTTCGGTCGTTGGCGAATAGCCGCGACCTCCTACCTCCCCTTGATGGGGAGGTAGGGGCGAAGCGCCGGGTGGGGTGAAGCGCCGACCCCAGGCTAATTGATGCTCGCCGTATGCGCCGGCTCAGCCTGCTTGACATCCGTCGTGTATGGCACCCGATAACCATTCGCTCCCAGCCAGTCGATCGCCGCCTTCGGCTCGTCGGTCTGGATGATGGTGGCGCCGCGGTCGACCCAGAAACCCCAGGCTTCGCGCGGCAGGCTGGCGGCGACCGCCAGCTCATCGCCACGACCGCCGGCGAGGAAGCCGCCCGGCTTGTTGACGATGGCGTAGGTGTCAGCCCAGAGATGCCAGTCGCCGCGCACCGCTTCCGCGCGCATGCGGGTGCTGAACAGTTGACCGCCGCTCGTCGTCAGCGTCTCGGCACCGTTGCGCCAGTTGATCAGTTCCATGGCGCGCGGTGCAAACGCGTTGTCGACCTCGCCAGCAAAAGCAGAACCATGCACCGCGTCGTCAGCGAGGATCGGCATGAACTGGAAGCCGCCGCCTGCCTGGGCAAGCGCGGCCCTCGCAGCGTCGATGCGCTGGCGGTTCCACAGGTTCTCCTTGACGATCACCTGATCGGCCATGCCGAGATCGCGGGCGATTGCAATCATTCCCGGCAGATCGGTTACCTCGAGCTTGTTGTCCAGGTTGATCAGGATCCTGTCCCTGGTGGTGAGCAGCATCTCGCGCAGTGTCGAAACCGTCTCACTGGTGACGGCGCCCGTGCCCTCGATCACCAGCCGGCACTTCTTCAGCTCGGCAAGCGTATAGCTCACCACCTCGCCTTTGCAGGTGGTGGTGCGGTCGAGCCAGCTGTCATGCATGACGACGAACTCGCCGTCCTTCGAACGCCTGATGTCGACCTCGACGATCTCGGCGCCGATCGCGATCGAGCCCTCGACCGCGGCGAGCGAATTCTCGGCGTAAAGCGTCTTGCCGGCCTGCATGCTGCCGGCGCGGTGCGCGGCGATCATCACATGGTCGCGCCACTGGTTGGCGTGTTCGAAGCGGTCGAGGATTTGGGCAGCGCGTGTCTCGCCGGCAAAGCTTTGGCCAGAGATTGTGGCAAGCGCGGCGGACAGAAGAAGGCTCAGCCAGAGTGTTCGCATCGGGAATCGCTCCGTTCCGGATCGCAATCCGGTTAAGCGACGCCCATGACAGGCAGGTGAACGAAGCCGGCTAGCGGTTAGAGCGGCTCGCCGTTTCGCGGAAACGGCGAGCCGCTCAACCTTCTTGTTTTTGGCGCAATTCCGGACGGAAGGGCTACGGCGAAGTCGCCGAGCCTAACCGCTTCACATTTTTCCTGGAATTGCTCGGGTCAAATCCGCTTGGAAAGACGGCGGAACCAGGCCAGCGCCGGCATTTCGACGAAGTGCCAGGTGAACCAGGACGCTACGATGACGGCGATCAACATGGCGATCAAAGCCAGAAAACCGATCCATGGCGAGCCGGTGCCGAAGCCGGTCGCATGGTCGCCGCGCAGCATCAAGTCGCCGACGATGCCGAGCCCGAGCTTGCGTTCGATCAGGCCGCCGACATTGATCATGCGGGCCTGGACGAAGATGTGGATCATGTAGATCGAATAGGAGAGCGAGCCGAGCAACAGCATCGGCCGGCTGCGCAGCAATGCGCTGACCCATCCGCCTTCATGGGCGAAAAGATAAAGCGCCAGCGCGAAGACGACCGGCGCCGCAATGCCGGTGTCGTTATCTCCCGCCGCCGAGACGAACAGCGCGATCACCGCGATCATCGCAAGCTCAGCCAGCGTCCAGGCGAGGCGCCCTGCCCCGCCGCTAAGCGCGTGTCGCGCCTCTGCAATGGAATCGTGCTGAAACCATGCGAGCAGCGCGCCGAGCGAGAAGCCGTAGAGGCAGCGGATGAAGCCGAAATCGAAGGACACGTCCATATGACGCGTCGACAGCGCAAGCAGGAAAAGGGGCGCCGTCACGGCTGCGGCGACGAACCATATCCAGGCACGCTGGCCGGCGGTGAAGACGACGGCGGCAAAGAGCAGATAGGTGAAGAACTCGGCCGAAATGCTCCAGCTTGGCGCGTTCCAGCTCAGATGATCCGCAACGCCCATGCCCTGCAAGAGGAAGAGGTTGGCGACGAGGCTTCTCAGGTCGAAACCGGCGGTGAAGGGTGCGGGACCCGTTCCGTGCAGGGCTGGCAGGACAAGGCGCAGCGCCTCGAAGCCGGCGAAAGCGGCAAGCATCAGGACATGCAGCGGATAGATGCGGCCAAAGCGTACCAGCGCGAACCGGGCAAGATCGTCCTGCTCATTCAGCCGGCTGCCATAGGCGCTGGCGATGACGAAGCCGGAGAGCACGAAGAAAAAGTCGACGAACAGATAGGAGCCGCCGACAAAGGCGCTCTGCGAAACCATCGAGGTGGTGGGGAAGTGGAACAGCGCCACCAGCAGCGCGCAGATGCCGCGCCAGGAATCCAGCACCAGGAAGCGCTCGCCGGCCGCCGTGCCGACACGGGTCGCCGCGGGTGCCGGTACAAGGTTGAGCAAGGCGGTCTCAGCCATAATGATACAGATCCTGTGTTGCCGTGGCACTCGCCGAGCGCCGCTCCGTTTCCGCAGGCTGTGACTGGCATGTTGCGTGCCGGTTCTGTAGTGGTGGCTGCCCCCCGATGAGAACCGAGGATCCGTAATGGCGAATAAAGAGATCGACCACGCGTTCACCGCCCGTTCGAAAACGGGGGCGGCTCTTGAGCCAGCCTATTCCGGCGCGCTGTCGTTCATGCGGCGCAAATACACCAAGGACGTGAAGGGCGCGGACGCCGTCGTGTGGGGCATTCCTTTTGACGCCGCCGTGACCAACCGGCCGGGCGCCCGCTTCGGGCCGCAGGCGATCCGCCGTGCCTCGGCAATCCTCGAGAACGATCCGCAATATCCGTTCTCGCGCGACCTGTTCGAGCACCTCTCGGTGGTCGACTATGGCGATTGCCTGCTCGACAGCGGCAACCACCAGAAGACCCCCGGCACGATCGAACGCGAGGCGGCCAAGATCCTGAAATCAGGCGCGTTCCTGCTGACGCTCGGCGGCGACCATTTCGTCACCTGGCCGCTGCTCAAGGCGCATGCCGCCATCCACGGGCCGCTGGCGCTGGTGCAGTTCGACGCGCATCAGGACACCTGGCCGGATGACGGCAAGCGCATCGATCATGGCTCCTTCGTTGCCCGCGCGGTGAAAGAGGGGATCATCGATCCGGACCGCTCGATCCAGATCGGCATCCGCACCCATGCGCCCGACACGTTCGGCATAAAAATCCTCTTTGGGCACGAGGTCGAGGAAATGCGCGCCTCCGACATCGCCTATGCGATCGTCGAGCGCACCGGCGGCAAGAAGACCTATCTCACCTTCGACATCGATTGCCTGGACCCCGCCTTCGCGCCCGGCACCGGCACGCCGGTCGCCGGCGGCCCGTCTTCGGCCAAGATGCTGTCGACGCTGCGCCAACTCGGCCAGATCGACATCGTCGGCGCCGACGTCGTCGAGGTTGCGCCGGCCTATGATCATGCCGATATAACGGCGATAGCCGGATCGATCATCGCCATGCACTATCTCGGCCTGCTGGCGGAGCGAAAGGCAAGGCTTGACGAATTAAGCAACGGCAATCATGCAGCGGTAAATCACGCGCACGGCATATAACATTGGAATCGCAGGGAATCTGGCAGATATGAAACCGAAGATCTTCATTGATGGCGAGCACGGCACGACAGGGCTGCAGATCAGGGCCCTGCTGGCCGACCGTAGCGACCTGGAGATCATTTCCATCCCTACGGAGCGTCGCAAGGAAGCCGCCGCCCGTGCCGAATTCCTCAACGCGGCCGACGTCGCGATCCTCTGCCTGCCGGATGCGGCGGCGAAGGAAAGCGTGTCGCTGATCGAGAACGACACGACCAAGGTGATCGACGCCTCGACCGCGCATCGCGTCGCCGAGGGCTGGGAGTATGGCTTCGCCGAAATGGACAAGGACCAGGCGACGAAGATCGCCAACGCGAAACGCATCGCCAACCCCGGCTGCTGGCCGCAAGGGCCGATCGCGACGTTGCGGCCGCTGGTTGCGGCCGGCCTGCTGCCGCCCGACTTCCCAGTTACCGTCAACGGCATTTCAGGCTATTCCGGCGGCGGCCGACCGATGATCGAGGACTATGTCGGCAAGGGTGAGGAAGCGCCCGAGTTCCTTCCCTATGGGCTGACGCTGCAGCACAAGCATGTGCCGGAGCTCCGCACCTACGCGAAGCTGTCGCACGACCCGATCATGCAGCCGGCAGTGGGAAATTTCGCGCAAGGCATGATCACGGTGGTGCCGCTGCAGCTCGGCGGTCTCGACCGCGTGCCGACAGGCGCCGAACTCCACGCGGCGATCGCAGATCACTATGCGTCGATCGATGGCGGCGTGGTCGAGGTCGCGCCTTACGCGCATATGGAGCGCATGCCGGAAATCGATCCGGAGGTCTATAACGGCACCAACCGGATGAAGGTCTATGTGTTCGCCAATGACGAGCGGGCGCAGGCGCTGCTGCTCGCCGTCTACGACAATCTCGGCAAGGGCGCTTCCGGCGCCGCAGTGCAGAACCTGGACCTCATGCTCGGCATCAAGCACTAGAGACGGATGATTTCAGGTCGAATCGACCTGAAATCTGAATCCGTCTCTAAATCAAGGAAGTAGAGCATGATGTCGTCCGAAAACCGCTTCACACTTTTCGGCATCATGCTCTAAGCGACAATGCAGGCGTTTCCTGAGCGCTGGAAGATCAGCGCTCCCGAGCTCATTGCCGAGACATTTTCGAGCCGGATCTGGAAGGTGACGCGCGAGGATAGCTCGCCGGCAATCGTCAAGGATCTGAAACCCTTCGACGACGTCGCGGACGAGCTGCGCGGCGAGCATTACCTCGCCTGGCGGCGCGGCGAAGGCGCGGTCCGCCTGCTCGGCCGTGACGGCAATCGCATGCTGCTCGAATATGCCGGCGACAAGCTGCTTTCCGGGCATCTCGCGGAGCACGGCGACGATGCGGCGACCGCGATCGCGGCCGAGGTGATGGCAAAGCTCTTCTCGCGCTCGCAGCACCCTGCCCCGCCGGACCTGCAGCCGCTGCGGGAACGCTATGTCAGCTTGTTTCGAGTGGCCAAAGCCGACCGGAATGCCGGGCGGCATGGCCTCTATGTCGAGGCAGCCGACATTGCCGAGCGCCTGCTTTTTGACCCGCGTGACGTCAGGCCGCTGCATGGCGACCTGCACCACGACAACATCCTGCTCGGGCCGCGCGGCTGGCTGGCGATTGACCCCAAGGGCGCCATCGGCGATCCCGGCTTCGACGCGGCGAACATGTTCTACAATCCGCTCGACCGTGACGATCTCTGCCTCGATCCGCGCCGGATCGCGCATATGGCCGAAGTGTTCGGCAGGACGCTTGGACAGCCGCCACGCGCCATCCTCGACCATGCGATCGCCTATGGCTGCCTGTCGGCTGCTTGGCATCGCGAGGACAAAAACGCGGTCGACGAGAACCGGGAGTTGGCCGTTGCTGGCGCCGTTCGCAAGGTCCGCCTTAGCTTCTGACCTTGACCTCGGTCGGCAGCGGATATGCGCCCTTGGTGCCGCGCCAATGCGCGGCGGCGAAGCCGAGCAGGACCAGCGCAAAACCCTGATGGGCAAGCGCCATATGCAGCGGCACCTGCATCAACAGCGTGCCGATGCCGATCGAAGCCTGCACCACGACAAGCAGGAACAGCAACGTGGCGCGGCGCGCATGTGTGGTGCCCGGCAAACGCCGCCATGTGGCGATCATCTGCCATAGCGCCACCAAGAACACCGTGTAGGCGCCGATGCGATGCACGAACTGCACTGTCTTCGGGTTCTCGAAGAAGTTGCGCCAGGCGGGCTCGAGCAGCAAGAGATCGGACGGGATCAGCTTCCCGTCCATCAGCGGCCATGTGTTGTAGGACATGCCGGCATCGAGGCCGGCGACCAATCCTCCAAGGTAGATCTGGGTCAGCGCCAGGAGCACGACGAAGCCGGCGAGCCGCTGTGTCGAGCGGTCGGCAGCCGGCTCGGAATGCGGCGCCAGGCCACGCGCCACCACCATGGTCGCGGTGAAGATCAACGCGGCAAGGGTCAGATGTGTCGCCAGCCTGTACTGGCTGACCGACACGCGGTCGACCAGACCCGAAGCCACCATCCACCAGCCGATGGCGCCCTGCAGGCCGCCAAGCAGGAGGATACCGACGAGCTTCGGCCTGAGGCCGCGCTCGATACGCCGCGTCACCCAGAAGAACAGGAGCGGCAAGGCAAAGACGACGCCGACGCTGCGCGCAAGGATGCGATGCGCCCACTCCCACCAGAAGATCGACTTGAAGGCCTCGATGCTCATGCCCTTGTTGAGCTCGGCATATTGCGGGATCTGCTGGTAGCGCTGGAACTCTTCCTGCCATTCGGCAGCATTCAGCGGCGGGATGACGCCATGGATCGGCTGCCATTCGGTGATCGACAGACCGGACTCGGTCAGCCGCGTCGCGCCGCCGACCAGCACCAGCGCGAACAGCACAAACACCACGACGTACAGCCAGCCGCGCACCAAGGCGCGGTTATGCAGGTCGCGGTCGCGTGCGGCATAAGGAGCCGCGGTGATGGCAGCCATTTCGCTTTCCCGGCGGTTGAAACGCGCGATTGGTGGACCAAGGCTCGCGTCGTGGCAAGACTGCATAGCGCGGCACGCCGTCGCGCCGGACCGCGACGGTTGCGCGCGGGCTCCAATCGGCCTAAGCGGGGCTGCTCAACGAGACCGCGATATGCCCATTCGCCTGAAAAAGCTGATCGGAACCATACTGCTGGTGGCGCTGGTCATCATCTACGCGCTGATCGCCTCCGCCGTCGCGGTCACCAGGCTTGCCGAATACGGACCCACGGCGCATCTCCTGTTCTTCCTGCTCAGCGGATTTCTCTGGGTACTGCCGGCCATGGCCATCATCAAATGGCTGATCATCGAGCCGCGCCCGAAGGTCTGACCCCCGCTGGCGTCAGGCAAGCGCAAAACGCGAACGTGATTGGCAGTGTTGATGCCAGTTAAATCGTGACGACCATCTTGCCGGCATTGGCGAGCGGCGTCGTGATGCCGGACAGCATCGTTCGGATATGGGCTACGCTCTGATAGCGGCCATTGATGGAGATGCGCGGCAGCGCATGCAGGAAGCCGGCGTGCTCGGCACGCAGCACACCATGCCGTGTGGTCACCGCCGAAACATAGTCGGCGTCGCGGGCAAAACCCACCTCGCGGCAGCCGACCGCGCTGGCATAGCCGTATGGGTAGGCCAGATGGCGTGGCTCCTCGCCGAGCTTTTCCGCGAGGATGCGGCGGACGTCGCCGATCTCATGGCGCGCGTCGGGCTCGGGCAGCCGCTTCAGGTTCCTATGATTGACGGTGTGTGCGCCGATGGTCACCAGCGGGTGCGCGGCCATGGCGCGAAGCTCATCCCAATTCATCAAGGTGCATGGGCGGCCTGAGCCAAATTCGAACCCGTTCGAACGAGCCAGCTGGCGCAGCGCGGCGCCCTGCTCTTCCTCGGAGACTTCCAAGGTCAGCCAAGCGTTCAGCCGCGCGACAGCCTGTATCTTTCTGCCAGGCGTCGAGCAATCGATGACAGTCGACTTGCCCGCTATGTTCAGTGTCAGGCGCGAACTGGTGTCGACGATGTCCTCGATCACGTCCCACCAGAGGTCGGCGGCACCGTCGATCAAACCGGGCGCGACATAGATGGTGATCGGCGCCCCGTGCCTTTCCAGCACCGGCAGCGCCTCGGTCATGTTGTCGCGATAGGCGTCGTCGGCGGTGATCGTGGCGAACAGGCCACCCTTGCCACCGCCCCTTATGCGTTCGATCGCTTCATCAAGGGAAACAAAGGCATACCCCCGCCCCTTCATGTCGGCGATCAACCGGTCGAGGAAGGCCGGGGCGATGTTCAGATGGCGATTGACGCCGTTCGGCTTCTCCGGAGTCGCAGTGACGCGGTGCAGCATCAGGATGGCGCCAATGCCGCCTACAAACGGCCGCGCCAGCGGCGCAAGGCCGGAGTAGCGGGCAAGGTTCAACGCCAGTTTCCGGATAGCCTCGCCCCCGTCGATCATTCCTTCACCTTTTGCGCCTAGGCTCATTCCAAGCACGGGTTGCGCCTTGCGAACCCCAGGTTGCAACCAATACGTCTTAAGGATTGAGGGATGGTTGACGCCGCCACGTCATTTGACGGCAACCGGGTCGCGGCCAACGAGGCTTCCGTACGCCCCATGCGAGCCGATCAGGGCCGGTGGACGGCGACCGCGTGCGATGGCACCGGCCTTGCCGACTACGCGCACTTCTGCGTCTCGGCGCTGTTTGCACCGGCACAAAGCGCGGCCTGGGTGAGCAACTGGGCGACGGCAACCGGCGCGGACATCGTCATCGGAACGCTAAGCGCTGAAGGTCGTCCCGCGCTTTCGCTGGCACTGGAGGTGGCGCGCCGTGGCCCGTTCAAGCTTGCCCGTTTCGTCGGCGGACGCCACGCCAACGGCAATTTCGCCGCGGCTGACCCGCGGTTCCTGCCTGCCATCGACGGCCTGGCGATCCGCTCGATGTTCCAGGCAATCGCCAGGGCGCGGCCGGACATCGACCTCATCTCGCTGGAAAGGCTGCTGCCGGACCTTGATGGCATCGCCAACCCGCTCGCCGCGCTGCCCAATTTCCCAAGCCCGAATCTTGCACTCGCGGTCGATCTCGACGGCGGGTTCGAGGCGTTGCTGTCGCGCGCAAGCGGCAAGCGCAAACGCAAGAAGCACCGCTCGCAGACGCGCAAGTTCGAGGCCGTCGGCACCTTCTGCCGCATCGAGGCCCGCACTCGCGAGGAGGTCGACAGGCTGCTCGACGCCTTCCTCGAGATGAAGGAGTCGCGTTTCGCCAAGATGGGCATCGCCAACGTGTTCGGCGACAGCCGAGTACGCGACTTCTTCCGGGCGCTGTTTGCCGGTGCGCTGACGGAGGAGAACCCGTCCTTCCTGCTGCACGGCTTGGACGTGGCGGGAAAGCTGCGCGCGGTAACCGGCTCCAGCCGCTCAGGCAAGCGACTGATCTGCGAGTTCGGCGCCATCGCCGAGGACGACCTCGCTTTCACCAGCCCCGGCGACTTCCTGTTCTTCGACAATATCCAGGAAGCCTGCGAGCTCGGCTTCGACTTGTACGACTTCTCGGTCGGCGATGAGCCCTACAAGCGGCTCTGGTGCGATGTCGAGATCCAGCATTTCGAGGTGCTTGCGCCGCTGACGTTGAAGGGCCGCGCACTGTCAACGACCATGAGGCAAGGCGCACGCGCCAAGGCCTTCATCAAGAACAACCCGACGGTCTGGAAGCTGACCAAGATGCTGCGCCGGAAGGCGGCCGGCCAGGCGGCAGCGCCTGCCGCTGCCGAGGACGACAGCTAAAGCGCGTTGCGCTGAAACGGATTCAGGCGACACGCTTCAAGTCATTGTTTTGATGCAGGTCGTTGTCCCAGAACCGCTGCGCACTTCTGGGCGACATGTATTAGCTCCGGAAAGCCTTTCGGCAAGTCGCGCAATCGCCGTCGAGTTCCCGACTGAAATCGTCGAGCAGGTCGAGGTTGAGACCTTCAAATGGCCTTGAGCGGAACCTATCGCCAGCCGAGAGGTTGTCGCACTCAGAAGGAGAACGGCCATGGCCAAGTGCGACCAGTGCGGCAATGACTACGACAAGGCATTCCAAGTGAGCCTGGGCGAGCAGAACTACACGTTTGACAGCTTCGAGTGTGCGATCCAGAAGCTCGCGCCGACATGCCCTCATTGCAGTGCACGGATCATCGGGCATGGCGTCGAGCAGGGCGATATCATCTATTGCTGCGCGCATTGCGCCGCGCAGGAAGGATCCAACGCCCTGATCGATCGCGCGCCTTGACATTCGCGATCTGCCCCTCCTCTGGAGGAGGTAGCGCTCTTGACCGCGAACCTGAGCGGACCTTCGAGTTCCAGCTACGCCGCCTGAACGATCTCGACCAGTTCTACGTCGAACACAAGGTCCTTTCCGGCCAGCGGATGATTGCCGTCGAGCTTGACGCTGGCGTCGTCCACGCCGACGACCGTTACCTGCATGGCGCGTCCTTCGCGGGTGCGGGCCTGCAATTGGGTGCCAATATCGACGTTGATGTTTTCCGGCACGCTGGCGCGGTCGATGGTTACGACCGCTTCGGGGCGATGGGGGCCATAGGCGTCGTCGGCGGGGACGGTGACGGTGCTTTGGGTGCCGACCTCCATGCCCTCGACATGGGTTTCGAGACCGGGAATCACCTGTCCTTCACCCAGTGTGAATTGCAGCGGCTCACTGCCGGAGGAATCGAATTGGGTGCCGTCGGCCAGACGTCCGGTATAGTTGATGCGTACAGTGTCGCCATTCTTGGCCTGTGTCATAGCAGCCATCCTTTGGGAGTTTTGGAGGGACCGGCCTAGAGTCCACGGTCCCGCTCTCGATCATCCACGCACGAAAGCGCGCGGGGCGAAACGCTAAAACTAGGTGCTCTGCTGCCGATGTAAAGTGCAGGAGCTGGCGAGAAATGTCCTGGTTCAGCCCTGCACCTAAAGCGCGTCGCGCTGAAACGGATTCAGGCGCCGCACTTTAAGTCTTTGTTTTGATGCATGTCGTTGTCGCAGAACCGCTGCGGCGTTCAGCCCTATGCAGCCGAGCGGCGACCCGGCACCGGCGTTCCCGGCGGCTCGTGGCCGACCGGGGTGACCAGCGTCAGGTCCGGATAGCCGTTTTCGATCAGCTTCACCGCAGCTTGCGTCACCTGGTCGTCGGCCTCCAGCATCGACAGGAAGACCTCGGTGCCGTCGCCGACCAGGCGGCCGATGCCTTGCGCGTCGGCCGGACCGCATTCGACCACGACGAGGTCATAGGCCGTGGTGAGCGACTGCATGATGATCGGCAACCGGTCGGCGGCGCGCATGGCGCGGACCGGATCGGCGGTGCCAACCGGGATGACATGTGCATCCGAATAGAGATCGGGATGGATGACGTCGCTGAACTGCGCCTCGGAGGCCAGAAGATTGGTGACGCCTGGAAACAGGCTTGAGTCCAGCATCGGCCGCGACGCCGCACCCGATGCGGTAAGATCGAGCAGCAGCACGCGCAGGCCGGCATCGGAGACTTCGCGCGCCACCAGCACGGCGGACGCGGCCGCCTCGTCGCCCTCGGGTGACACGAAGATCGCGCGCGCCGCGCCGGAAGCGATCAGCTTCTCCGCCGCCTTGTCGACATCGATCTCGCCGAGCTTCGACGGGGGCGCTTCGGGTTGCGCAACGGCTGCGCTGCTGGGTGCTGCCTCAACGGGCGCTGCCTCACTCGCCTTGATGGCTGCCGCCCTCTGAGGCGGCGTCTCAACCATAGGCTCACTGGCCACGACCTCTTCGTAGGGGGCAAAGGGGCCGCCATTATCCTCGGCTTCAGCGACCAACGGCTCGGTGCGCGCGGCAGGCATCGCCACCTGCTCTATGTTCTCAAAGCGCGCACCCGGAGCCGGACTCATGGCGCGGCCGGAGAACAGTTCGCCGAGCAGCGTGCCGATCGCCATCAGCAGCAGCGAAGCAGCGGCGGCGGCACCGGTGATCGGCCCGATCTTTGGAAAGTAGGGCTGCGACGGCACTTGGGCTTTCGCGATCAGGCTCGCCGCGACAGGCAGGTATTTGCGATCCGTGCGCGAGGCCGCCGCATTGTAGCTTGCCATATAGGATTCAAGCTGTTGGCGCTGAACATTCGCGTCGCGCTGCAAGGCGTCCAGCTGGACCTGCTGCTCGCCGGCGCGCGCGGAGGCGGCCTTCAGGGTGTTGACGTCGGCAATCAGCTGATCCTCGCGGGCCTTGGCCGTCTGGGCCTGCGCCGACAATCCCCGGATGATCTTTTGGGCCTCGTTGCGAATCTGGCCGTCGAGGTCGGCAAGCTGCGACTTGAGCGCTCGAATGCGTGGATGGTTGTCGAGCAGGGTCGTGGAAAGATCGGCGATGTTGGACCTGAGCTCCACCTGGCGCTCGCGCAGGCGCTGGATCAGGTCGGAAGACAGGACTTCCGGCACACTGTCCAGCGAACCGCCATTCTGCAGCGCCCGACGCACACTGTCGGCGCTCGCCTCGGCGGCGGCGCGATTGGCGCGCACTCGCGATAGTTCACTCGACAACTCGGAGAGCTGCTGAGTCGGAAGCACCGAATTGTTGCCGCCCATCAGAAGGTCCGACTGGCCGCGGAACGCCGCGACCTTGGCCTCGGCGTCCTTCACGCGATTCTGCAGGTCGGCGATTTCCGGCGCGAGGAAGTCGGTTGCGGCGGCGTTCGATTCGAGCTTGGCGTCGCCCTTCGAGGCGATATAGGCCTCGGCGATGCCGTTCGCGATCGCAGCGGCAAGCTTGGGATCCTGCGAGGCGAACTCAATCGCGATCGCGCGCGTCTTTTCAACGGCGAAGACATTGAGCTTGTCGTGCATCGCATTCAGCACGCGCTCATCCGGCGGGATATCGAAGGGATCGCTTTTCAAGCCGACGAGAACAAGGATGCGCCCAAGTGCCGACATCTTCAGCGCCTCGTCGAACTCCGGCAACTTGTCCAGGTTGAGCTTGGTCGCGACCTGCTTGAGGATGTCGGGAGAGGAAATGATCTGGACCTGGGTGGCCACCCCCTGCTCGTCGAGGATCGGCTTGTCGTCGTCGTTCGTGCCCGGAGGCCGGGTGAACTCCGATTCGCGCGAGCCGATTTCCAGCTTGGCCGTCGCCTTATAGTACGGCGTCGCGAGCCAGGCGAAAGCAAAGGCCAATCCGGTGACCAGAAGCGTGACAAAAACGATGCGCAGCCAGTTCCGCCCCAGGCTGGCGAAAAGCTGTCTCAGGTCGACATCGACATCTGCGGCCGCGGACTGAACGGACATGCATCCTGCTCCGAACTATGAGTCGAGGATGGACCGTAAACAACTATGGTAACTCACCCGTTAAGATCAGAACGCAAGCTTATTAGAGAGCCCTCAAAGAAGATTGAGCGAAAGCAATAGAACAATTGGGCTTTTTGCCGATCCGCGCCGTCTCGAACCGCACTCCTTTACCACCCATTAACCCTAACAGGATGATAACGGGCGCACTTTCCTGGGGTTGGCCGCGGCTTGCGGCAAGAGCGATGAAGGTTCCTGGCCGGTCATGAAAAGCACTGCTTCCCTCTTTCGCGCTTTGCTTGCCTTGTCGCTGCTCACCGGCTGCTCGAGCTACCGCCCGACACCCGCAGCCTTCCATGAAGTGCTCGACCAGCCCTACCGACTCGGCGCCGGTGATCGCGTCCGCGTCACGGTGTTCGAGCAGGACGGCCTGACCAACACCTACAGCGTCGACCAGTCCGGCTATCTCTCCTTCCCGCTTGTCGGGGCTATTCCGGCGCGCGGCCACACCGCGCAGCAGCTGGAAAAGGAAATCGCCGACAAGTTGCGCCAAGGCTATCTGCGCGATCCCGACGTTTCGGTCGAGATCGACCGCTACCGGCCGATCTTCGTCATGGGCGAAGTCGGCGCCGCCGGCCAGTATTCCTACGTGCCGGGCCTCACGGTGCAGAAAGCGGTCGCGATCGCAGGCGGCTTCACACCGCGCGCGAATCAGGAGAGCGTCGATATCACCCGCGACATCAACGGCAAAGTGATGACCGGGCGGGTGCTGACATCCGACCCGCTCCTGCCCGGCGACACCGTCTACGTCCGCGAACGCCTGTTCTGAAAAAACCGTCGTGGCGGTGACCCTTAGGATCGTCCACTGCTTTCGCTCACCTGTCGGGGGAATCTTCCGGCATGTGCGCGACCTGACCGAGGCGCAGGTCGCCGCCGGCCATGCGGTGGGCATCGTCTGCGACTCGACCACCGGCGGCGACTATGAGGAGCGTCTTTTCGAGGCGATGAAGGACAGCCTGGCGCTCGGCATCCATCGTACGCCGATGCAGCGCCATGTCGGGCCGGGCGACATCGCCTCGGCCTGGCGCACCTACCGAATCATCCAGGAATTGCGGCCGGACGTGCTGCACGGGCACGGCGCCAAGGGCGGCGCCTATGCCCGGCTGTTCGGCTCACTGTTGCGGGTATCAAGGTTTCGCGTTGCCCGCCTCTACTCGCCGCATGGCGGCTCCCTCCACTATGACGAAACGACGGTGACAGGAAAGCTGTTCTTCGGCCTGGAGCGCTTCATGGCGCGCTTCACCGACTGCCTGCTGTTCGTTTCCGACTACGAGCGCAACACCTACCGCCGCAAGGTCGGCGAACCGCCCATCCCCAACGCGTTGGTCTATAACGGCCTGCGCGCCGCCGAATTCGAACCGGTGGTGACGGCGGCAAATGCCGCCGATTTCTTATACATCGGGATGATGCGCGACCTGAAAGGCCCGGATATCTTCATCGATGCGCTGGCCTTGGCCGGCAACGAGCTCGGGCGCCCCTTAAGCGCGGTGATGGTCGGCGACGGCGACGACCTGGTGCGCTACCACGCGCAGGTCGAACGGCTCGGTCTCAAGCGCCAGGTCCATTTCCTGCCGCCGATGCCGGCAAGGGAGGCTTTCGCGCTGGCCGAGCTGATCGTCGTGCCGTCCCGCGCGGAGGCGATGCCCTATATCGTGCTCGAGGCTCTCGCCGCCGGTATGCCAATGATCGCGACCGCGGTCGGCGGCATTCCGGAAATCTTCGGCGAAGGCTCTCCTGCCCTGATCCGGCCGGATCCCGGCGAGCTTGCCGGCAAGATGGCGACGGCGCTCATAGACTTCGACGCCTATCGGAAACTGATGCCACAGGCCGGCGAGTTGAAGGCCCGATTCGGAGCCGATGTGATGGCGTCCGAGATCGAGAAGGCCTATTTCGCCGCGCTGAACAAATAACCGCGGCCGCCCGCAACCGCTCCAAAACCACTGGTTGTTTCAAGGCTTTCTTAGCTCTCTTTTGCTATGCAGTTGCGCGAAGCTGGCGGACAGTTCCCATGAATGAGATCGACCCCGCGCGCCGCTTTTCCATTGATGCGGTGCGCAATTACGACGCTCCGGCCGGGAGCGAAAACCCGGGCGGCATCAACGATGTGGCGCGCCAGGTCGCCTCGCAATACCGGCGCGATACCATGTCGCCGATCATGGTCAGCGGCGTGCTGCGCATGGTCGAGTTCGCGCTACTGTTCCTGTCCGGGCTCGGCGTCTATTTCTACTATGTCGGCTTCTTCAATTATCTGGCCTGGCAATATCCGCTGGCGATCGCGGCGACATCGTTCCTGGCCGTGGTGCTGCTAGACGTGACCGACTGCTACCAGATCGCGGCGCTGATGCGCCCGCTCGCCAATTTCGGCCGCGTGCTGCTGGTCTGGGCCGGCAGCTTCGCGCTGATGGCGCTCACCGCCTTCGCCATCAAGACGTCGGGAGACTATTCGCGCCTGCTGTTCGGCACGTGGTTCGTCGCCGGCTTGTTGCTGGTCTCCGGCCTCAGGCTGGTGATGTCCAGGCTCATCCGGCGCTGGGCGCGCGACGGCCGCATGGAGCGCCGCGCGCTGATCGTCGGCGGCGGCAAGGCGGCCGAGCAGCTGATCCGCTCGGTCGAGAAGCAGCCTTACAACGATATCCGCATCTGCGGCATCTTCGACGACCGCAACGACAAGCGCTCGCCGCCGATCGTCGCCGGCTATCCCAAGCTCGGCACGATCTCGGAGCTCATCGAATTCGCCCGCATCGCGCGCATCGACATGCTGATCGTGTCGCTGCCGCTGACCGCAGAATCGCGCGTCTTGCAGCTTCTGAAGAAGCTCTGGGTGCTGCCGGTCGACATCCGGCTCTCGGCGCATTCGAACGCGCTGCAGTTCCGGCCGCGCGCCTATTCCTACATCGGCTCGGTGCCGATGCTCGACATCTTCGACAAGCCGATCAACGACTGGGATTCGGTCGCCAAACGCGCTTTTGACATCGTCTTCTCGCTGATCGGCATCATCGTCTTCTCGCCGGTGATGCTAGCCACCGCGATCGCCATCAAGCTCGACAGCAAGGGTCCGGTGCTGTTCAAGCAGAAGCGGCACGGCTTCAACAACGAAATCATCGAGGTCTACAAATTCCGCTCGATGTTCACCGACAGGTCCGACCCGACCGCCAAGCAGACGGTGACCAAGAACGATCCGCGCGTCACCCGCGTCGGCCGTTTCATCCGCAAGACCTCGATCGACGAATTGCCGCAGTTCTTCAATTCGCTGCTCGGTTCGCTGTCGCTGGTCGGGCCGCGCCCGCACGCCATTGCCGCGCAGTCGCACAACCTGCTCTACAACGAGGTGGTCGACGGCTATTTCGCCCGCCACAAGGTCAAGCCCGGCGTCACCGGCTGGGCGCAGATCAATGGCTGGCGCGGCGAGATGGACACCAACGAAAAGATCCGCATGCGCACCGAATACGACCTCTATTACATCGAGAACTGGTCGATGCTGTTCGACCTGCGCATCCTGTTCCTGACGCCGATCCGCCTGCTCAACACGGAAAACGCCTATTGAGCGCCATCGCCCATGAATTGCCCGCGTCGGCGGTCAACAAGTTGCAGCCGCAGGCTGTCAACAAGTTGCAGCCGCAGGCGGTCAACAGGTTGCAGCCGCAGGCTGTCAGCAAGTTGCAGCCACAGGCTGTCAACGCCAAGCTGATTTCGCTGATCGCGTCGGCGGCGATCGGCATCGGCATCCTGCTCTCCGGCTTCGTCATCAGCGAGCCCGCGCCTTACGAAATCTACATGGCCGGGCTGATCGCGGTCTGGGCGCTGTTCGGCCTGAGGATCTCGCGCGCCATCGTGCCATTGCTGGTACTCCTGGTGGCGATGAATATCGGCGGCATGATCGCCATGACGCAGATGGCGGACCTCGCCAACACGCCGCTCTATCTCGCCGTCTCGCTGTTTCTCGCCTTCAGCGCGGTCTTTTTTGCCTCGGTGACCTCGGTCCAGCCGAGCCTCTACCGGCTGATTTTCATCGCTTATGTCGTGTCGGCAGTGGCGACGTCGCTCCTCGGTATCGCCGGCTATTTCCATGCCTTTCCGGGCGCGGAAATGTTCACCAAATACGACCGCGCCGCCGGCGCCTTCCAGGATCCGAACGTGTTCGGGCCATTCCTGGTGCTGCCCGGCACCTACCTGCTCTACCTGCTCTTGACCGGTCCGGTGTCGCGCATGCCGCTTTTGGCTGTGCCGCTGCTCGTCATCGCCGCCGGCATCTTCTTTTCCTTCTCGCGCGGCGCCTGGGGCATGTTCGCGGTGTCGGCGGTGCTGCTCACCGCCTGCCTGTTCCTGCAGAGCGCCAGCGGCATGTTCCGGCTGCGGGTCGTGGTGATGACGATCGCGGCCATGGCGCTGCTCGTCATCGCCGTCATCGTCATCCTGCAACTGCCCGGCGTGTCGGACATGTTCAGCCAGCGCGCGCAGCTCGAGCAGAGCTACGACACCGCCCGGCTCGGCCGCTTCGCCCGCTACGCGATCGGCTTCCAGCTGGCGATGGAGCATCCGTTCGGCATCGGCCCGCTGGTCTTCGGCACGATCTATGGCGAGGACACGCACGACATCTGGCTGAAGGCGCTGATGGATTATGGCTGGCTGGGCTTCGTTTCGTTTCTGACGCTAACTCTGTGGACGATTGCGGCAGGCTTCCGCATCCTACTGCGCGACCGGCCGTGGCAGCCCTATCTGCTGTGCGCCTATGTCGCCTATCTCGGCAATATCGGCCTCGGCACCTTCATCGACATCGACCACTGGCGCCACCTATACCTGCTGCTCGGGCTGGTCTGGGGCGCGATCGCTCTGGAGTACCGGCACCAGCGGGAAATGCGGCCGGCGCGAGCGCTCGTTCCGGCGGTGGCCACGCCACCTGTCGCGCGCGAGAGCCGTGTGACCGTGCTACCTTAACCCGGCTTTTCGCAGGCCATCGACAAGCAACTCGGTGTCCTCGGGATGTTTGTGCGGGGGCACTTTGCGCCACTGCTCGGTGGTAAAGTTCGGATGCACCTGCAACAACGCATGGGCATGCCTTTCCGCTTCCCGGGCGTTGCCGAGATGGGCATGGCTCGCAGCCATAAGCCGATGGCCCTCGGAGCCATCCCGCATCTTCTGCAGCGTCTCTATCGTCTTTTCATATTCGCCCAGTTGAAAATAGGCATCGCCGAGATACCAAAGATAGGCATCGGGATAGTAAGGGTTCAGCCGCATCGCCCGCTCGAGCAGTTGCACGGAGCGCTCTGCCTGACGAACGTAGACAAGGCAGTCGCCCATTTCGGCCAGCAGGTCGGCGTCGTTGGGATTGAGTTGCAGGGCCCGTTCGTAGGCGGCGATCGCGGGATCGTGTTGCTTTTTGTAGAGGTGGGCCAAACCCATCTCGGAATAGCCGCGGGCATCGAGATCGTCATGCAGGACGGCTAGGTTCGCCAGGTTCAACGCCTCGTTCAGCGCGCCTTCCGGATCCTTGGTCCAGGCATAACGCCATTCGACATTGAACGTCCGCGATAGGGCCGCATAGCTGCGGGCATAGCGAGGATCGAGATTGCGTGCCTGCTCATAAAGCCGCCGGGCATGCGAATTGCTCTCCGGACGGAAGCGGAAGCTGAGATCCTGCCCGCGCAAGATCATGCCATAGGCATGAATGTTGGGATGGTTTTGCGATATCAGCCGTCGCTTCTCGGCCATGTCGATATGCACGGCCAGCCGCGACGCGGTCGTCGCGGTCACGTCGTCCTGGAAGGCAAAGATGTCCTCGATGCTGCCGTCATAGCGTTCCGACCAGATCGTATTCTCGGTCTGCGCGTCAATCAGGTCCATGGCAATCCGCAGGCGAGTGCCCGCACGGCGCAAGCTTCCCGACAGGAGATAGCGAACTCCGAGCTGATTGGCGATCTCGCGCAGCGATTGCGTCCGCGCCACAACGGCCAGTGTCGAGTGCCGCGCGATCACCATCAGGTTGCGGAACCGGCACAGATTGGAAATCAGGTCGGCCACGACACCTTGGCACAAGTGAAAGTCCGCTGGATCGCCCGAAACGTTCTCGAGCGGCAGGACTGCCAGCGAACTCTCCGGGACGAAACGCTCGGGCGCGGGCGCGAAGGGCAGCGCCGAAATGCTGGGCTCGGCATGCGACAATTCGAAATCGACTGCGAAGACCTCTACCTCGTCAGCAATGTTTTTCAGCTTCTGCTTGCCCAGCGAGCGGAACGAACACTCGGTCTCACTCCGGATAATCTGGCGAACGGATTCAGCGATACAGATGCCGCGCGGCGTCGCCAGCGACTGTATCCGCGCGGCCAAATTGATGCCGTGGCCATAGATCGCACCATCGCTGGCGATCGTGTCTCCAACGGTGATGCCGATTCGATAGGCGATGGGTTCCTGGGCGCCTGACCATACCGCCTCGTTGGACATTTCCCGCTGCATCTCGATCGCGAAACGCAAAGCCAGCGCTGCGCCTGGGAACAGTGCCACCAGGCCGTCGCCGGCAGTGTCGACAACTGAACCGCCGTAGTCGCCGACCAGGCCGCGTATGAGGTTGAGCGATCGGGTCAGGCGGACAACCGTCCCTGCCTCATCCTGATCCATGAGCCTGCTATAGCCGTGCACGTCCGCGTAGACGATCGCAGACAGCTTTCGATTAAGCATCTCGTATCGGCTGGTGACCATGGTCTTCCCCGCCGGTGTTCGCAGCATCACCGTCATTCAGCATAGCACGCGCGAACCGCCAACCCAGCCGAGAAAAGAGAGACTTGCTCAAAGGAATATTGCCGAGATTTTATATAATTAAGCACTTACTAATGTATAAATCAGGTCCGTTGTGTCCGCATCGATGCGATCGATGAGTGACCCGCCCTCCCATCGTCGATCCCAAGCGTCGCCAATCCTTGGCACGAGCTAACGGCGCCAAGGGTGCACCCGATAAGGTCAGTCGCTGTTGCCGCCCCCGCGAGCGCTCATACCGCGTGCGCTCATTCCTCTTGCACTCATACCGCGCGCGCTCATTCCCCTTGCGCTCATCCCGCGCGCGCTCATTCCGGCAGAATCCATGCCGCCGGGTCCGCCGCCGAGTATCGATGCAAGCAGCACATCCTCGAACATGCCTGTTTCGACATCCATGCGCACCGTGTAGTCGGCCTTGTCGTACGACCAGACGCGCAGACCGTCGGCGAAATCGAAGTCGGCGGCCGCGAGCCCTGTCAGTCCGGTCGGACTGGGCGCACGGGCAGGACTGAATTTGCCGAGGTCCTCGGCGACGAGTTCCCCATCTCCGTGGACGAGGAACAGCAGCGGCCTTGGCAGGTCGTAGTAGCTGCCTTCGAAACTGAAGCCATAAATTCTTGCAAACCTGCCAGCCGCCAATTGCTCCTCAAGGAACCTGTTCTGTCCCGACCGGTTTGCCGCTCCCGGGCGACGCCCGATGAATTCGAACCCATTCTCAAGCTTCATAAAATATCCGACGAAGCTATCCCCGTCGGTCACCTGTATTATCTTGCCGGCAGGCGTGTCGCCCTTGGTCCACGGAACGCCCGGACCGTGCACGGTATATAATTCAATCTGTTCGGCAACCCGTTGTTTCCAAACAACGATTCTGTCTCCGTTCGCTACAGGTACACCGTTTACGTCCTTATTGTCTATCAATGCCGGTATATGTTCTGCCGACGCCACCAGCGCCACGATCGGATCCAGGAGCGGGTTCACCACCTGCAGGTCAATAACAAAATGGCCAAATAGGTTGATGCCCGACACGCTAAGAAGGCTTTCTACCATTGACGTTGTCCTTCAGTTTCTGAAGCAAATATCCACGGTGCACTATCGCATACCTGAGGTCATTAACTACCTTTTTGGCTCTTTCTGGGTGCCGCCTCAATTTCCAATCCGTGCGTCACAACGTATACACGATCGCTGTCACGCCATATTACACTTATCACCTTTCCGCGTTTTTTCGCTATGTTGCTAACGTGGGCCTGGAGCAATTCAACACTGTCCATTATTTCTGTTACAAAGTATTGCATAGGACATTCCTCCTCAACCTGACTCAAGGAGCGCAGACCCTGTTTCTAGCCAGGCTGTTTCGCGCTCCCATGCGTCCCGCAAAATGCAGGTGCCTTGCACAACAAGCCTCGTGACGCGCCGGCACGAATACCCTCGGCAAACCGAAGTGGCTTCTCGGCCCAAAGGGCTTGATCTTGGGGCCTGCGCTCACAAGGCCGATCGCCCGGCGTTTGAGATTGACATCGATGATTTTGCGCCAGCGTCCGCCTGCCGCCTGTGCGTCAACGGCACGCAGCGTGTCGCCCACTTCGGCATAGCTCAGATCGTCCGGCGAAAGCCGGCGCCAGGTTTCGGCGAGAAGCATGCCGAGCTCGTCGCGTGAGGCGACCAGTGCCTCGCGAAACTCCCAGGGCGACGCGGCATAAGCTTCATCGAACATCGGCTGGATGACGCGAAAATAGTCCGGGCTGTCCTCCAATTTGTCGGACAGGTCTTCCTGGTTTTGGGTGATCAGGCGCCGCGCCACGAGCTCCTCGTGGAAGAGGTCGACGAAAATGTCGAACATCGCGCCGGTGAGCGGTTGGGCGAGAGCGTGCTCGTCACTCCAACCGTGAACGAAATCACGCATCGTCAGCGGGTTGGCGGCAAGCCTGATCTGGCTGTTGCGGGACAGCTCCGCGATGCGGTTGACGAGATTGCGGGTGTAGAGATTGCCGTGGCTGGTTTCCAGCAACTCGTCGATCACGGAATCGAAATGCAGGGCCGCGACGAGCGCCGCCAGGTCGGCGGAGGATTCGTGGAAGCCGTAATATTCCGCGCTGGCCGTCCCCGAATCAGGCACGCCGATGACGGAATAGATGACGCAATGGCCGACCTCATGCGCGACAACGTCGAAGTTCAGGGTGAAGGGCTCGACCCAGCCATCCGTCGTCTCATGGATGCCGACCTCCAAAAAGCCGTAACCCATGAAAGCATTTTCCAGCAGGTTGCGCTGTATCACGAGTTCCAGGCGGTCGAGGTCGCGCCGGAAATGCCAGGCGATGGGGTGGCCGAAATATTTCTCCCATACGTCGAGCGCGAAACGCACCGAGCCGAACAGATGCGCAGCCTCGAATTCCGGTTCTTCGGGGTCGATGTGATCGAAATGTCCGTCGACATCGGGAAACGCCGGCGGAAAAACGTCGCCGCGCCATGGCGGCATCAGATAGAGCGGGTCGCCGCGCAGATTTTGCGCAAGACCATAGGCAAACGCCTTGCCGATGGGGTCGATGACATACATGTGGTCATCGCCTGGTCCTGGTCCAACCGACCCGGCCGGCGACGACACGATCACGGTTTCGGGCCGATGAAAGGCCTTCAGGATCGGCGCCTGGGCAAACAGCCGGAAGCGCGTCCCATTCTCGAATACGGAGCTTTCCCCTCCAGATGTCACGCTTGTCCCCCTCGCATGGACAAAGGCATGCACGTCATACTGCGTAGGATATCGTCGGCGAATGCGGTTTCAAGTTAGCCCGTTTTCGTCGGTCAGGCCAGACTCATCGAGCGCGTGTCGGCGGACCGTGAGAGCATATCCATGAGCCAGCAGGTCATAGAAGCTGTCGGCGCCCGGCAATCCGATGGAGATGGCATAGTCGGCAATGTCATGGGGGACGGGGCAGCCGAGCTGTCTCTCGAAAAACCAGGCGGCAAGCAGGGCACGCGGCATTGGCGTGGACAATGACGATGGGTGACGCTGCCTGGCGAGCGCGCTGTCTCGATAGCCGGGATAGAGGTCGAGTTCACGCAGCCGGTCGAGCATGCCTTGATGCAACTCGGCATCGCGCTCCCGCGCGAGCGTCTCGACAACCGCGTCATCCTCGATCATGCGCTCGATCCCTGCGAGGTCCGTTCCGTTTTCGCGCGCCCAGGCGACGACGTCGGCTTGGCGCATAAGCCCTCGCCGCGAGCGAAACTCGCCCATCGCGTGCTTGACCGCCTGGCGATCCGGCGCAGCTTCCTCGCTGCGGGCAAGCAGACGAAGCAGCGCCTCACGACGCAACCGGGCATAGTCTCCGCGCAGCCGGAGCTCGTCGAGAATGGCATCCTCCTCGGGGGTGGCCTTCGCACCGACCGACGCCGTCTCGTTCCGCCAAGGCGCGTTGTGCCAGTTTTCCGTCCATTCGAAATGGAACTCGGGAGGCGCCTGCGCAGCGCCACTGCGGATAAACGCATCCATCTCCTTCAGCAGCTCCAACCCGTCTTCGCGCTTCCTGTCGACCTTGCCTGTTCGCAGCCAGAGCGCCAGTTCCTCCGCCATTTTGGGATCGCCGGCGTCTGCCAGGACGCCGGGCCAGGTTCTTTCCCAGTAGAACCTGGCCTTGGACGACGCCGCCAAGCGTGCGCCTGTCGGCATGTCGATCACCTTTTGCGCCACCGCCTGATCGAGCGTCGCGCGGATATTGACCATCGGTTCGCTCAGACGGATGTATCCCGTCTCCGGCGGGCCGTGGATAAGCGCGACCTCGTCGTCATCGGTGAGCTCGCCGTCGCGATAGGCTTCGAAAATGCCCCCGACACCGCGCATGCCGAACGAATGCAACTCCGCGGCACGCAGCGCGCCCATGCTTGACGCGCCAAATACGGCGATCCCGCGCGTCAGGGCCCAGAGTATCTCCTTGTGCAAGACCGCCGGCTGACCATCGAAATAGCCGTCGATGACACCGATCGCTCTCGGGCCACCAAGGGTGGCGGCATAAAGGTCGCCTTGGCGCACCGGCGGGCGGAATTCGAATCCATTGTAAGGCGCGATGTCTTGCGCGCGCAGACTCGGCCCGCAGAAGACGATCGGATTCATTGTCCCTCTTGCGCCATGCGGCGAGCTCTCTCGCCTGGCACATAGGCGTCATGATCGTCCGGGCCTTCAAGGCCAGGTATCACAACGCGAACGACAGGCAGGCCGATATCCTCCTTGGCCAGATCGACGGTGATGACCTCGCTTACACCTGCCGCCTGCAACCGTTCGATCAGCCATGCCACATTCTGCGCAACGTCCTGCGTCGCCCTCCCCGCGGCAGAGGCAACTCGCCTCGGGGCGGAACGCTCGGCCAGCAATTTTTCCGCGCGCCGGCGGCGCTTCTCGCGATATTCCTCTTCATATTCCTCTGCGGTCAGATCGTCCCTTGCCGCGGACACGTAGGTTGTGCGCACCTGAGCGGCCTCGATGATCGCCTTCAGCAAGGCGGTCTCCGGCACGGGGTGCGCTGCCGCGCCTATGCCGTAGTGGCTGTTTCTGTCCCGGCGATCGGCAATCAGGCAGAAAAAGGCCGGCACGCCGAGGTCAGTGGTCGTTTCCCACGCCGCAACGTCGAAGTCCGCATTTTCCAGCTTCTTCAACACGTCACGGCACGGGCCGTCCGGCGCGCTGCCGAGGTCGATACCAGTGCGCCGGCGGCGAGCGGACGATCGTTGGTTCCACAGCGCAGTCGCGTCGCGTTCGACGATCTCGCAAATTCCATGATGGATCGCCTCGTCGGCCGTATTTCCAGAGGCAAGACCGTTGCTGCTGCAGTCAAAAAAGCCGCTTCCAGGCGGCGGCGGGACGGTGAAGTTGGCCCGCACCGATTCGAACGGCAGCCAGCGCGGCTCGCCGGAAATCATCTCCCGGCCTTCTATCCAAAGCGTCACAACGTCCCTCGTGAACGCCCTGCCGGTGATGCGGGGCAGCCTCCCGATCTCGGCGAATCGGTGCGATCCGGAGAGTTCAGCCATGCTGCCGAGCTTCAGGGGGCGCTCGATATGCTCGGCATGGTAAAGTTCCGCCGCTTCCATGAGCCCCGAAGCCATGGCTGACTCCAGGTCGATGCCCTTGCCTTGCGAAACAGCCAGGGAACGGGCGTTGGGGCGACACACCATCACCACCGGTATGCCTATGCGATCGAGCCCTGTCACATTGGCGACCCTGGTGATGCCCATCCGCGCCCAGTGCGGGCGAACCCGGGCAATCGCGCTACGAGCACGCTCCGCGTGATAAGGAGTTCCTGGCACCGTGCCATTCGCCAACGACACCGAAGCTATCTCCTGGCCCCCGATAGATCGCGAGACCTTAGCGATTTCCGATGGCGCGCAACAGAGCATGCCTGGCTGGTCGGCCAGGCTTCGAATTCGGTTGACCCGCACCGCCTTATCACGATACATCGCCACCCGGTCCGGAGTGTAGCGCAGCCCGGTAGCGCACTTGACTGGGGGTCAAGGGGTCGTCGGTTCGAATCCGGCCACTCCGACCATTTAAATCCTTGAAATCCCCCGCGAAGGCAGCATGAACCGTGCGGCGCGTTTATGACCGCTGCCTAAGCCCCATGCGCCGCCAGCATGCGGCGCGCGCTTTCCTCGTCGGTGATCAGGATCGTCGGCGCAATCAGGTGCATTGCGCCGAGCAGCGCTTGCGTCTTCTCCGCGCCGCCGGAGGTGAGGATGCGGATCGGCGCCTTGCGCAGGCGGTCGACATCCACCGACATCACATGGCTGTTGACGGGATGGTCGACCAGGTCGCCGTTGCGGTTGAAGAAATGAAACAGAAGATCGCCGACGGCGCCGCGCGCCAGCAGGGCCTCGCGGTCCGCTTCCTTGAGGAAGCCGCCGCGCGAGAAGGTGGTGGCCGAAGCGATGCCGCCGACGCTCAGCAAAACGGCATCGAGCGCATCGGCCATTTCAAAAATCTCCTGCAGGCCGCAGCGCTCGACCAGCGCGATCTTGGTCTCGACGCTGTCGACGACGGCCGGCGTCGGCATCAGATAGCCGTCGCCCTGGAAGATCTGGGCGAAGCGCCAGGCGAATTCGGCCGGGTTGACCCGGCGCGCGACGCCGACACCGCCAAGCAGCGAAATCACCTTGAAATCGGTCAGCGACTTGGCGCTTATGAACGGCAAGGTGTTGAACAGCGTCACGCCCCAGCCGACACCGACCTGCATGCCGGATTTCATCGCGTCGGACAGGAACATGCCGGTCTTGGCGGCGATCGCCGGGATCGGATCGGCGTTGGGGTCGCTCAGAGGCGCCACCAGCGCCTGCTGCAGGCCGAAGGTCCTTTCCAGCGCGCGTTCCAGCCGCACGATCTCCAGGAGCTCGCTCTCGATGGTGATCTTCACCTCGTTGCGCGCCCTCGCCTCCGCCAGCATGCGCACGATGGTGACGCGGCCGACGCCCAACACGTCGGCGATCTCGTTCTGCGTCATCTGCTCGACGAAATACATCCAGGCGGCGCGGATCCTGAGGCGGTCGGTCCGGCTCTCATTGACGATCTGCTCAGATGCCTCCGCCCTGCCGTTTTCAGGTTCGCCCTGCCGTCGCCTGCCCAACTTCCCCTCCCAACCCGGCGATGACGCTGCTCTCGCCGATTCTGCATGCTGGTTAAATATCGCCTATTGATCTACCAATCGATACGAACAATCTAGAGAGGGCGACGGGCGCCCCCGAGCCGTGGTCGGCTTCAGCATTTCGAGGCGATTGGCGATGCTGCGACAAATATCCGAGGATGTGCGCGCCAACCTGAAGGACCGGCTTCGGGAGCTGCGCGACGCCATCCGCCAAAGCCGCCACGACAGCGCCGGCGAGCCGCCGCCCGAAATAGCCAATCTGCCTCCGTTCCCGGGCAAGAGTCTGCTTGGCCACGCCGCAAGCGCCGTCGACGAAGCGCTGACGATCGCGGAATCCTTCATTCCGCATTCCCGGCCGCTCAAGGTCGACGGCACGATGGTCAAAAGCCTGCGAGCCTATTTCCCGGAAGGCGACGAAGACCGGCAGATCGGCGGCGAACGGCAGTTCAGGCGCGACATGTATTATCTGACCCGTGCGGTCCTCGCCGGCTACGGCGCCGACAATCCGCGCGTTCACGAGGCAAGTTTTTCCGCCGTCCACACGGCGATGCGCAAGCGCCACGCCGATCTTCTGGCTGGCGCGACGGCCGATGCGGCATCCACCGATCAGGTCGCCGCGGCTTGTGCGGCTCTCCTCGTCGAATGCCTCAACCACCGCCCGGTTCAGCCCGGCGAGATCGGGACGGGCCCGGCGATAGCCGGCGACCGGTCTCTCGACATAAGATGCCTGGCGCCCGTGGTGCTTGCCTGCGGATTGGCGACGAAGGCCGATGGCGGCACGCCAGAGCCCGACATTCTCGAGATCGCGGTGCTGGCGGCCGAGGTGCGGGAAGATCGCATCCGGCAGGCCTGCGCCCAGGCGAACGCGGTGCAGGAACTGACGCCGGTTCTCGCCACGCTGCTTGCACATCTGACGTAACTGCCGCGAGGGATCCGCTATCGGTCGGCCGTCATGGCCGCGATGGTCTTCTTGGCGCGCTGGATCGAGGCCGGGCTCATGCTGAGCTCGGTCAGGCCCATATTGATGAAGGCCGGGATCAGATCCGGACGACCAGCGGCCTCGCCGCACATGCCCACCATGATGCCGGCGGCGGCGCCTGCCCTGGCCGTCAGCTCGATCGCCGACATCACCGCCGGATTGGTGACGTCATTGAGCTTGGCGACCGTGGGATTGAGACGGTCTGCGGCCATGATGTACTGGGTCAGATCGTTTGTGCCGATCGAGAAGAAGGCCACTTCCTTTGCCAGCGCCGGCGCGATCAGCACGGCGGCCGGCGTCTCGATCATCACGCCGAGATCGAAGCCGGCGTGCGGCACGCCTTCGGCCTTCAGTTCGGCCGCGCATTCATCGACCAGCGCGCGCGTGCGCCTGACCTCGGCAATCTCGGACACCATCGGCAGCATGACCTTGATGTTGCCATGGACGGCGGCCCGGAGCAGGGCACGCAGTTGCTTTTTGAAGATGTCGGGACGGTCGAGGCACATGCGGATGCCGCGCCAGCCGAGGAAGGGATTTTCCTCGTCCGGGAATTCGATGCCGGCGATCGGCTTGTCGCCGCCGATGTCGAGCGTGCGCACGATCACCGGATGCGGCGCAAACGCCTTGGCCAAAGCGCTATAGGTCTCGGCCTGCATGTCTTCCGACGGCAGGTGCATATGGCGCATGAAGAGCAGTTCGGTGCGGAACAGCCCGACGCCCATCGCGCCGGCTTCCTGCGCCGCCTCGATCTCCTCCAGCGAACCGATATTGGCCGCGACCTCGATCACGGTGCCGTCGGCGCGGGTCGGGGTCACGCTCTTGAACACCTTGAGGCCCGCGCGCTCTTGCGCCGCCGCCTCGACCCGCCGGGTGAAATCCGCCCGCGCGGCCTCGTCCGGATCGACGATCACATGGCCGGCATTGCCGTCGATCGCCACCTCCTTCGCGGTGCGCAGTTCGTTGACCTTATCGCCGAGACCCAGCACCGCCGGGATGCCGTGCGAGCGCGCGATGATGGCGATGTGCGAAGTGGCGCCGCCATGACCGCAGACCACGCCGCCGATGCGCTTCAGCGGCGCGCGCGCCAGGTCCCAGGCGCCGATGTCGTCGGCAATCAGGATCGCGCCCTGCGGGATGGTCTCCAGGCTGACCTCGTCCTGGCCGAGCAGCACCAGGCAGATCTGCCGGCCGACCGCATGGACGTCATCGGCCCGCGCGTTGAGGTAGTGGTCGTCGACGGCGCTGAAATCGGCGGCGATTGCAGAGGCTGCACCGATAACGGCCGACACGGCGTCGTCGCCCTCCTTGATGAGCTTTTCGACTTCGCCGGTCAGGCTGTCGTCGGCGGCGATGTCGCGCAGCGCCGCGACGATGCCACGGTCACCGGCGGAGAGATTGTTCTCGGCCAGCGTGCGATCCATGCGCGCCTGGACGGCGGCGACAGCGCGGCGGAAGCGTTCCAGTTCGCCCTCGATCTCATCGGCCTGCAGGCGCCTCCCCGGCCCCGCGATCTCCGGTGGAAAATGGGCAAAAGCCGGCCCGATGGCCACACCTTCGCTGGCGGCGACGCCCTGGAGTTTCGGTGTCCCATCCGTTGGCGCAGCCCCCTGAACGGGCACCGCGGCTGCGGCCTCCGGGCCAGCTTCGTCCGCCTCGTTCCCGTCGTCGAGGCCGGCACGCGGGTTCTCCAGATAGCCTATCAGCGCCTCGATCGCCTCGATGGCGTCGGCGCCGTTGGCGCGCACGGTGACTTCCTGGTTCTCCTTGACCGCCAGCAGCATCAGCTTGACCGAACTCTTGGCGCTGACCGCCTTGCCGTCCTTGACCAGTTCGACATCGGATTCGAAACCCTTGGCGAGTTTCACGAACCGCGTGGCGGGACGGGCGTGCAAACCTTCATGCACTCTGACGATGGTCGAGCGTTCCATGGCAAAGACTCTTTGTCTTGACGCAATTCCTGACGGAAAACCGCTTCACACTTTTCCTGGAATTGCTCCTGCTTACGGCGCCATTTTCGGACGGCGCAATCCTATCAGGCGGCGATGGTGATGACAGCGCCCGGCGTGAGCGCCGCCACGAGCGCTGCGGTATCGACCTCGGATGCGCAGACCTCACCCGGTCTCTCGGCCTCGGCCGCTCCATTGAAAGAGATGACGACATGGCCCATTTCGCGGACCTTGCTCCAGGCCGTGTCGCCTACCGCCGTTATCGTCGCCGAAACCGGTCCGAGCGTGATCGACGCGCCCTTGCGTGGCCCGTCGTCGCTTGGGCCTACTTCCGTCTTGTGCAGCACGGAGACTTCGGCGAGTTCAGGAGGCGAGCCATCCGCGAACAGGATGACCACGCCGCCCTCGGCGAGGTCCGCCACTTCGGGTCCAATCGCTGTGACCCGTGTCTTGAGAAGAACCGACATATGGCGAACCTCGTTGTTACGCGTTTTTTAGAAAACGATCAGGGAGACGATCCATGCGATCAGCACGGAGACCGGGCCCATGATCTGGCGGCTGATGAGCACCGCCGGCACGCCGATTTCGATCGTCTTCGGCTTGGCCTCACCGAGCGCCAGACCGACGGGGACGAAATCGCAACCCACCTGGGTGTTGTAGGCAAACAACGCCGGCAGAGCCATTGCGGGCGAGATGGTGCCGTTGGCGATCTGCGGGCCGATGATGGCAACGCCGATGACCTGCGCGATGACCGCGCCTGGCCCCAGGATGGGAGACAGGAACGGCAGGCCGCAGATCGCCGAGATCACCAGCAGGCCGACGATGTTGTTGGCCAGAGGTCCCATCGGCTGCGCCAGCACGTCGCCGATGCCGGTATAGAGGATCAGACCGATGAGCATGGTCACGAAAGCCATGAACGGCAGCACGTTGCGGACGACCTGGTCGATGGTGCGGCGGCCGGCATTGAAGAAGATACCGACCACACGGCCCATGACGCGGCCGATCGAGCTGATCAGGCCGATCAGCCCGCCTTCGCTCGGCAGCGGCTGTGGCGCCGCGGCTGCAGTGTTGTTGCTTGAACTCATCGATGCTGCTCCCCCCGCAGTGGTGACCGCTTCGGATCCGTCGGCCATTTTGACGTTGGCCGGCTTCACGCCCGAAACGTAGATGTCTTCCGTGATGAACTGGGCGAGCGGACCCGCCTGTCCGACCGGCGTCAGGTTGACGGTCGGGATACGCTTGCGCGGATAGACGCCGCAGCGCGCGGTGCCGCCGCAATCGACGACGACGACCGCCATCTCGCTTTCGATCGGCGGCGCCTTGAAGCCGTCGACGGCCTCGGCGCCGGTCATGTCGGCGATGAGCTGCGCCACCGGATGAATGCCGCCGCCGGTCACCGACACGACCTTGCTGCGCTGTTCGGTCGGCTCGATGACCAACGGGCCACCCCAACCGGTGGAGCCCCTTGAGATCTTTACTGCCTTGTATGTCTTGGCCATGGTGTCCTCCCCGCCCTTTAGAGCTCGACGCCCTGGCGGCGCGCCATGATGGCCGTGATGCGCTCGGTCAGGATGCCTTTCAGCAGGATGACGACCAGGCCGACAATGGCGTACCAGATGGCCACCTTGACGTGATAGCCGCCGGCGATGACGCCGCGCTTCTCGAGGTCGAGCAGCGCGACCAGCATGCCGCCCCAGACGAAATATTCACCGGGATTGATATGCGGGAAGAGACCGAGCGGCGGATGCACGTAGGACACGGCCGCGTCGTAGAAGGCCGGCTTGTGCTTTTCTTCCAGGAACGAGCCAAAGGTGTAAGCCATCGGGTTGGTCAGGAAGAACACCGCCAGCACAGGCAGCACGGTGTAACGGGTCAGCGCGATACGCCCGGCGCCTCGCGCCAGACCATGGACGCGCTCCTCGCCGACCAGTTCGGTGATGGCGTAGAAGGCAGTCATCAGCACGACCAATGTCGGGATGATGCCGGTGACGAAGCCGGCGAACACTTCGCCGCCCTTCTGGAAAATGCCGATGAAGTATTTGCCGATGGCGGTCAGCCAGCCAAGCTGCTCTTCCTGCTGCACGTTTTTCAGCTGTTCCTTCAGCTGGTCGGCGGTGACCGGCGCGTTGTCGGTCGTGGCCTGCGCCAGGACCACGAGATGGTCTGTGGCGTGCTCGACGCCGAGCTTGCCGTGCCAAGCAGCATCAGAGACCATGGTGCCAGCGACATGCAAATTATGCACCGCCAGGTCAGTATGCTGCGCCAATAACGAAATTACAGACATTTCTCCTCCTTATGACCCCTGCCGGTCACATTCCCAGCCGGCTGCCGGCGTCGTTTAAGCCCTTGCTGCGTTCAAGCCGGACAGGCCCGGCTTCTTCCCCGGCTCCGACCGCGCGCGGTCGATCTGCTCGATCGCGCGTTTCACGGCCTCGGCCACACCGGGTTCCCCCTCCCCCATGATCGCAGGGTTGGACCGGAGTCGATCGAGGGGGATGCCCTCGAATTCTTCATGTCGTTTGAACTTGGTCAGCACCGAGCGGCCGCTCATGACCATCGTGCGGCGCACGATCAGATCAGGGGTGACCACGACCAGCGCGATTGTGCCTTTGGCCAGCCGGCCGCGAAAATTGCCGGCACCGACAAAGCCGTCCTTGTACTGGCTGGTGACACCTTTGAAGACGTCCGAATAATGCCGCATCTGCAGCCAGACGCCTAGCGATTGCAGCGCCCACACAACAAACAGCAGAAGCAGCGCCCACTGCCAGATCGCCATTTCGGTTTCCTCCCGAGTCTCTTTCTCCGGCGCATATTGAACGGAGACGAGATGACCCGAAAGTGAGAACATTTGTTTCCTGGAATGTCAACATGTATTATATTAGCCGCGATAACGCTCCACAGGCGCCTGGCCGATTTCGGCATCGGCAGTGCCTGTGCTAGCCTGTCGTCGAACGGGAAATGAGACATGGACCTGCCTTTCAGGCACGAATTGGCGCTTATGCCGGACCTGCGCCACCGGCTGCGGCAGCTGCGCTGGTTTCGCGCCACTTTCCGCAGCAGCGCCAAGGTGGTGTCGGAAACATTCGGCGTGCGCTTCGAGATCGACGAGGCCAAGCTGACGCGCGCCTTTCTCGACTGGATCGAAGTCATGGAGGCGCAGAAACGATTCGCCGATGTCGACCGCGCCGACTTCATCGTCTTCGCCGCCGGGCTGGTGCTGCGCGAACTGATCCGGCAGGCGCCGGCCCGCGAAATCTCCGGCCTCACCGAAATGATCGAGACGGAGGCCAATGCCGGCACAGCCGAAATCGTGCGCTTCTGGCCGGAGGGTTTTCTCTATACCAACTACTGCGTGTCGGCGATCCTGGCCGTGCACGAGCAGGAGTTCGGCACGGCGCCCAGCATCGACAAATGCGCCGACGACCTGCGTACCTGGTGGTCCTATCGCGAGAACGCGACGGAAATGCCCGCTTATGCCGTGGCGTTTCTCGATCGCTTCCTCGGCGCCGAGCCCAACTGGATCACGCCCGACCGCGCCCAGTCGCGCCAGGCCATGCAGCGCGCACTTGGATCCTTGCCGGTCAGTGAGGCGCTGCGTCAGCTTTGATGGTTTGTCGCCTTACTATTGAACATCTGACTTTTTATCGATAGCGATGTGCGACATTGATATCGAAGCCGGGAGAGGTGTGTGGCGCGATCCAGACTGATGATTTTCGACTGCGACGGCGTTCTCGTCGACAGCGAGCCGCTGGCCGCCAGGGCCTATGAGCGCGTCTACGAGAAGCACGGCATGCCCGGCGTGCATGGCGGCATCATCGCGCAATGCATCGGCATGAAGCAGTCCGACATCATCGTCAAGATCAAGGAACTCACCGGCCATCAGTTCCCGCCAGCCGCCGATGGCGACATCTGGGCCGCGACCAAGGCGCTCTTTTCCGAGGAGTTGAAGCCGACGCCGGAGATCGTGCCCTTCCTCGACGCGCTTGCCGGCGACCGCTGCGTCGCCTCGTCATCCTCGGTCGAGCGTATCAACCACAGCCTGTCGGTGACTGGCCTGTCGCGCTTCTTCGGCGAGGCGATTTTCTCCTCCTCGATGGTCAAGAACGGCAAGCCGGCGCCCGATATCTTCCTGTTCGCCGCCGAAAAGATGGGCGCAAAGCCGGCCGATTGCATCGTCGTCGAGGATTCGCCCTTTGGCGTCCAAGGCGCGGTCGCGGCGGGCATGATCGCCATCGGCTATACCGGTGCCGGCCACACCTATCCGGAACATGGCGCGCGGCTGAAGGCTGCCGGAGCCGATTTCGTCTGCACCGACTGGCATGAGGTCGGCCGGCAGTTGTCCGAGCTCGGCGTGCCGGCTTGAGCCAACTCTTTGTTGGAGCATGATCTTTCCCGAAAACCGGTTCCCACTTTTCGGGATCATGCTCTAAAGCGTGTCGCGCTGAAACCGATTCAGGCGACACGCTTTAAGTCTTTGTTTTTATGCATGTCGTTGTCCCAGAACCGCTGCACACTTCTGGGCGACATGCATTAGCGGAGACTTGGGAATCGACGCCGGGTCCACTCACCGGGTGGGACCAATCCCCCCACACGGAAGTTGAAGGACAGGACTCTCGTCGCATCGGTGTCGACCTCGCACCGGAAGCTCAGATCGAACCATTGGGTTGTCGTGCTGAAGGCGGCCTGCGGAGGGTTAAGAACATTGCCCTGCTTCAGCGGAATAGTCGGCAGCCATTTGGGAGAATAATCGGCACTTTGCAATTCCTGGTTCAGAACGTTGGCGCAGAGATTGGCAACACGCTGATCGCGCGGCACGCTCTCCATTGAGCTTGTGGCGAACGCGTTGCCGGTTGCGCCTTGCGAGTAGAGTTTCCTGACGCCCGGAAGGCCGGAATAGATCGGCGATCCCGCAACCTCGGCGCCGTTGGGACCTGACCTTCCTGCGTTGCTGCTCGGCGCTCTCAGGGCTCTTGCGGATTTGAACTTCATCGGCTTTGCAGGTCTGGGCTTTGCTTTTTCCGCCGAGGATGGAGGCGCGGGCTTGTCGCCGGCCTCGGCCGCCAATGGCTTCGGCGCGTCGGCCGCTTGCTTTTCGGCGGCTTGAGGTGCGGGCTCCTGTTTGTCCGGCTGCTGTTTGTCAGTGTCCTCGGTCGCCTGCTTCTCCTTGCTTTGCGCGGGTTTCGCGTCCGGTGCAGCGGTTGCCTGCTTCTCATCGGCCTTGCCGGAATCCGCCTGCTCGGGAGTTGCAGGCGGGTTCGGCGCGGGCTTCGGCGCGGCAGGCGGCTTCGCGGCCGCTTCCTTGGCCGGCGACGGCGCATTGGGTTGAGCGCTGCCCCCGTCGAGAGATTTCTCCGGCCCGGTATCCTTCTCGCCATACTGGAACACGCGCTTCAGAACGGGGATATCAGGCGGTTTCGGCGGCGGCGGCTTTTGTGCCTGTTCGGGCGGCTTTTCAGCCTTCTGTTCCGGCGGCTTTTCGGCTTTGGGCGGCGCCGGTTTCGGCTTTGGCTGATCTGGCGGCGGCACGATCGCGACATTGACCGGTTGATGGTCGTCCGCCTGTTGCTCGGGCCTCGACAGGCCATAGAACAAGAACGCCGCGACCAGGACATGCAGGAATAGCGATGCGGCCAAGGCCCATCGCCAATTCCGAAACCATTCCCGCATCTTGCCGTTCATGCCGCTCGATGTGGAACGAAATAGCGGCAGCTTCAAGCACCGGAAATAGTCGACGCGAGCTAGCTGCCTGACAACTCGGTGATCGAGCCGGGTTCAGGCCCTGCAGGGATTGGCCTACACCAGCATGCCCATCGGGTTTTCGACCATGCGCTTGAAGGCGCCGAGGAGTTCGGCGCCGAGCGCGCCGTCGACGGCGCGGTGATCGGTTGACAAGGTCACCGACATCACCGTCGCGATTCTGATCTCGCCCTTCTTGACCACCGCCCGTTCCTCGCCGGCGCCGACCGCAAGGATCGTCGCGTGCGGCGGGTTGATGACGGCGGCAAAGTCCTTGACGCCGAACATGCCCAGATTGGACACCGCCGTGGTGCCGCCCTGGTATTCTTCGGGCTTCAGCTTGCGGCTTCTGGCGCGGCCTGCCAGGTCCTTCATCTCGTTGGAGATGACCGACAGCGTCTTTTCATCGGCATGGCGGATGATCGGCGTGATCAGGCCGCCGGGGATCGACACGGCAACGCCGACATCGGCATGCTTGTGCTTGACCATGGCGCTGTCGGTCCACGAGGCGTTGGCATCCGGCACCGCCATCAGCGCCATGGCCATCGCCTTGATCACCATGTCGTTGACCGAGAGCTTGTAGGCGGGAACCTCGCCCTTCTCCGTCTTCTTCATCGGGGCTGCCGCATTGAGCTGCATGCGCAGCGCCAAGAGCGCATCGAGCTCGCA
>NZ_ATYO01000016.1 GCF_000427725.1 Mesorhizobium sp. WSM3224
CGCCGAAGGTGTCTGAGCGAGCCCCGGTGGAGTGTGCCGGTGCAAAGTGCGCATCATCACGCAAGTCGGACGGTGTGGGCGCATCCAGGTCCACGAAAGGCTGAAGGCCGCCGAAGGTGCCTGAGCGAGCCCCGGCTGAGTGCTCTGGTGCAAAGTGGGCGTCGTCGCGCAAATCGGACGGCGTGGGCGCATTCAGGTCCACAAAAGGCTGAAGACCGCCGAAGGTGCCCGAGCGAGCCCCGGCTGAGTGCTCTGGTGCAAAGTGGGCGTCGTCGCGCAATTCGGACGGCGTGGGCGCATTCAGGTCGACAAAAGACTGAAGGCCGCCGAAGGTGTCTGAGCGAGCCCCGGTGGAGTGCTCTGGTGCAAAGTGCGCATCATCACGCAAGTCGGACGGTGTGGGCGCATCCAGGTCCATGAAAGGCTGAAGGCCGCCGAAGGTGTCTGAGCGAACCACGGCAGAGTGGGCCGGCGCAAAGTGAGCGTCGTCGCGCAAATCGGACGGTGTGGGCGCATCCAGGTCCATGAAAGGCTGAAGGCCGCCGAANACCACGGCAGAGTGGGCCGGCGCAAAGTGAGCGTCGTCGCGCAAATCGGACGGTGTGGGCGCATCCAGGTCCATGAAAGGCTGAAGGCCGCCGAACGTGCCAGAGCGAGCCCCGGCGGAGTGCTCTGGTGCAAAGTGCGCGTCGTCGCGCAATTCGGACGGCGTGGGCGCATTCAGGTCGACAAAAGACTGAAGGCCGCCGAAGGTGTCTGAGCGAACCACGGCTGAGTGCTCTGGTGCAAAGTGAGCGTCGTCGTGCAAGTCGGACGGCGTGGGCGCATTCAGGTCGACAAAAGACCGAAGGCCGCCGAAGGTGTCTGAGCGAGCCCCGGCGGAGTGCTCTGGTGCAAAGTGAGCGTCGTCGCGCAAATCGGACGGAGTGGGCGCATTCAGGTCCATAAACGGCTGAAGGCCGCCGAAGGTGTCTGAGCGAGCCCCGGTGGAGTGTGCTGGTGCAAAGTGCGCATCATCACGCAAATCGGACGGTGTGGGCGCATTCAGGTCCACAAAAGGCTGAAGGCCGCCGAACGTGCCTGAGCGAGCCTCGGCACCCTCGGTCGGAGCGGTCGCGGGGGGCTCCTGCGAAGGGCTGGGCCGCCCAGCGTCCAGCACTCCTGGCAAAGCCGGCGGCTCACGTGCTTGCAGCCACAGATTTCGATTCGCCTCGACTAATACTAAGTAGTTTCGAAGATGCGACAAATCGGAGAAGTAGACTCGTTTTCCACTCCGTTGGAACGCCACCACATCGCTCTCGAGCCTTAACTGCTCCTGCTTGGAGCCGTTTAGTCGGCCAGCTATGCTCCCCTTGCCCTGGTTTCGAAGCCAATCACTCAGTCCACGAAGACGTGTAGCCCGCGCTTGCGCAGATTTCCTCTGCTCCGCGGTAGGAGCTTTAAGATCTCTCAATGTTTGGCCGAGCGCGCCATCGACCGAGGTGGCGTCTTCAGGATGAGCAGCCAAGTGACGGGGGCGCCCAATGCCACGGGGTTCGGGCCCTTCGGCCTCTTCAGGGCCAGACAAGAACCGCCGGAGATCAGCCAGAGCCGATTTAAGGCGGTTCTGAGGGTCCCTCCCCACCGCCCGATACTCCGAAAGTTCCTTGTCCAGTGAACCGCCTTGCAACTGAGAAGCTAGAGGGGCCTTGTTGTTGTCTTGGAGCCACCGAGCAAACAGCCTAAATCCGGAAAGGATGTTGCTGACCGCCCCTTCGGTGGCGATGTTGCGCTGCTCGGCGTCGAGCCGGAACCTTGTCAAAAGATTCACGTCTTCGGCAGGGAGCTCCGCAGTTAGAAGGTCTCGCGACGGGAGGCTCCCTGGCGCGACCCTGTCAAGGTGCGCAACAATAGCAGAGCGGCCACCGTTCTTCAGATAGTCCTGCACATCAGCTACAAAAGAAGCATGGCCAGGTGAATCGCGGTTAAACCGGTCGAAAATGGGCCTCCGATTTTCCTGGCGCAGCCAGCGGCTAAGATGGTGCAGATCACCCACCAGTCTTTTGACTGTTCTCTCGTGCGTCTTCGCTTCGAGGGCCACTTTCTTGAAGGTGGAGACGAGTTCCTTGTCCTCGGGAAAGGGCTCGGAACGGTCACGCTTTGCGCCCGCGCGGACCTCTTTGTTCACCGCAAACTCCGGTTGGCTATTCGGACCTGGGCCGGGTCCATGTGCCCCCGCCTCCGACGTTTGGTGGCAAGGGATGAAGTCGTCACGCGGATCGGGCAACGACGGCACCGGCCGTGAAACGCCGAGCAATGTGCTTGGGCGCCCTCCAGCGCTCTCCCCAGACGCACCAGGCTGCAATTGGTTCAACTGCTGCTCAAAGTCCGCTTGTGGACTCGCGGCGTCCGCCTGTTGCGCTACGTTCGTGCCGGTATTCTGCCGCGCGGAGCCTGGCGCAAACGGGTTCAACTGCCGAGGATTGAACCGAGAACCATCCATATCATTCTCCATTCGAAAATATAGGCTGCTGGCAAATCTGCGCAGACAGGCTCAGATCCAAGTCTCAATGGCGGAGGATTGCGAGCTCGGACGCCAACGAAAGCTATTGCCACTAGCTGTCGAGAAGCTGACAGGAAAAAAGCGCGTCCACCGGCCGCTGTTTTCTAACACGCCCGCTCGGCTGCCATGGTTTGGAGATCGTCCCGACGGCCTATGGGAAAGGCCCGTGCGCGGCGCGGAGCGCCGCGCACGGGCGGCGAAGCGACGCGCGCGGGAGGAGGCGGCGACTTCGCGATTGGCATCACCGGGCTGCCCAACAATGCTGCGTACGTTGTCCGCTTCCATCTTGATCGAGCAGTTCCTCGTCCCGATCCTGAAGCTGGATGGATTCGTTCCCGTAGACAATCTTGCCGGCGCACAGGACAGCCGGTTCAGGCCGCAAGACGTGCTTGGAGGTTGTTCAAATAGTCTTCTGCATAGGTTTGCGCCATGGAAATCGGCAGATTGATCCCAGCCGTGGCCGCCTCCTCCATCGCCTTCCTGACGAGCCCGTTGCGGATTGCCAGCTTGACCTCGGGCCCCGCGACAAGGCTGAGCGCTTGCCCTCCGATACTGATGCCAGCTTGTTCCAGCGCCTGCTTCATATTGCCTCCGGTAATGGCTGTGCGGACAAGATTCGCCGCCTGCGCCTCGCACGAAAGCACCATTGAAACGGCATCGGCCACTTGGCCCAGACCTGGAATGAAGCCCAACAAACCCACCGCCGTCGCAGCCCAATCAAGCACTGGCGAGACCAGCTTGAGCACGTCGCCGACGGCGTGGATGAAGGCCCCACCGTTTTTCTTCGGTGACTTGGTGTCAGGCTGGTCCGTCCGGCCAATCATCATGTCCGAGACGGCGTTCTGTTCCGCAGCGGTTTTGGAGACGTGGGTCTTTGGCTGCTGAACGGTGCGGTTTGCAGACGACATGCTGTCGCAGAAGTGAGAAAAGTCATTTCTGCTGACGTCGCCCGAATCGACCGTGTGTCCGCCGCCGAAGTCGAAGAACTTATTATGGGTCTTATAGCCCGTAATTGAATTGTTTAGCATGCTGAACAATAGAGGGTCTGACAGCAGCTGAGAGGCCGCTTTCTGCACTCTCGACTCGAGGCTCTTGTCCTTTGCCATACTCGCGAGCTTCTCACGAGTCAGATCACCGCTGCCAAAGAAGGTGTCCTGATTGCTCTTGATCGTTTCGATTGTGTCCAGCTCGGTGCGCGTGAGGCTCATCGCGGAAGAGGCGACTTGAAGAAAGTCCTCTTTGTGGACCTTGTCGATCGCACCACCAAACAACTGCTTCCATTCATTCGGGTGACTGACGAAGTACTGAGCCGCCGCTATAACCTGGGGCGGACACTTGCCGGTTTTCGCTTCGCCATCTACGATCTGCTTAAGATCAGCTACACTAAGGTTCTTGGGCAGATTTTCGGAGTACCTGTAAAGCTCGCGTAATGCATCGTTCCGGGTCATGACCGACGGCTGCGGATTTCCAGTGCTGTCGGATGGAATGTAGTTCTGCGCGTAGCTTTGCGCCTGCGTCTCCTGAAATGCGGCAACTTGTGAGTGATGGCCGGAGAATTCGGACAAATCCTTCGCGGTGATCTTGCCGCCGCAGCGGCCATCGCCCTGCGAGCCGATCGCATAAAACAGCTCTGGATCCTCCTGCAATGCCATAATCGCCGCTTTCAAATCCGGTGGCGTAGAGGGATCATTGGCTTTGTCAGCCAATGATTCCCAACTAAGCGGGCATTGGTCCTTGTGGCGGTTCAGCACTGCTACGATCTGCAACTCGGCTGGTGTCAGCGAGCCGCCATTCCACGTGATTCTCTCGCTTCTTATGGGCGCCGGCGCAACCGAAGGGTCGGCGATCGCAGACGGCTGCGGGGCCCGATCCATTGATTCGATTGCTGCTCTCATATGTGGCGGCAGTAGGTCCAACGGGTGCTGGGCCAATTCCTCCAATGTCGACCCGACATCCGACGCCGCTTCCGAAGGCTGCCGAACCAATGCTGCAATCGTCGATGCGATATCCTGCGACAGCGGGTCCCGGGGACCTAAGGACCCAGCCTTATCTTCGAGCAGGTAAATAGGTAGCATTGCTTCAAAGGGGGGGGCGCTTTGCTGACTTTTGTCGAACGCAGATATCGGCCCCGACCACGTGGGCTGCGAGAATACGTTGCTGGCGGTATTGATTGGCATTGTGGCTCCTCAGACGTGAAGTGGCATCCGCCACAAGGGCGACTCCAAAGGTATTCAACGTTGACGGTTATGAGCACCAGCAGGCCAATTCTGCCCCGTGGTTGCGCTCCGATTGCTCCGCTCCTTAACGGCTCCAAGGTCCACTTCCAGCGTACAACGGCCGGCGTTGGATCCTGACTCTCATCGTGACCGGTTCGGCTTTCGAGAAGCTGACGAACTCAAAAGAATTTCATCCCAGGAGGCGGCTGCCAGAAATATTTCTACTGCCGCGGGTATCCGGTCATTTCTGACTCGGCTCAGGCTTCCCGCCATCCGGTGCCGGCATGTCCGAAATATAAGAGGCTTCCGGTCGTCCATCGCGCACGACCATGGTGGAGGAGCCCCGAAACAAGATCAGCACGGATTGCTTCGCCGGCGCCGCTGCTTGAGGCTGCGCCCGCGCCTCCGCCACGAGGCCGTTGAACGTTTGCTCCACGAGCGCGATGAAGCGAGGTGGACCGGAAACCAAGACGAGGCCATTCCCCGGCGCGGGCCTTACGACATAACGGTCATCGGAGATGTCAAACTGGTCGAGAGCTGCCTTGAACGCGTCGAAGCGAATCGGGGCCAGCACAAGCATCCGGGTGTCTGCTTCCTTCGCAGCAGACACATAGAGCACAATCCCATCAAAGTACCATTGGAGATCGTACAGCTCAGTCAAGCGGTCGAGGAACTCGCGCGGCGGCAACTCCGGCATACGCCCGCGAATCCGTCCCTTCACCTCGGCGCTTATGTTGACGCTGATTTTCAGGTTGTTTCCGAACTCCTGCAATGCGGCAGAGAGATCCTGATCCAGAACCGTATACCTATAAGGTGTCGAGGGCAGCGACAGAGGGACGCCGAGAGTTGGGTGGATTCCAATGGAGAGAATAAAACCGACACCGAGAAGTCTCTTCAGGTTGTGCAGAATGGTGGATCGGATCAGCGCTCTTGGCATCCCGTCCTGATAAACCAAAGGCTGAAACTCTCACAAGCACAAAGTCGCCAAGCTGCCTCTTTAAATGATTAACGCCCTCTCGTCAGCTTGTCGTCAGCTCGCCTCCCTAGGTATTGACCCAACAGCGGGTGATAACCGGCTGGACTCATTTCACGCGAAAGACAAACCGATCGAGTCCTTGCATGATGCTGCCTGTCCCGTCGATCTCCGCCAGTCCGACCAACCTTTTTCCCACGGTCGCTTCACCGTCATTGGGGGAGCAGGCCCAATTTGAGCGCGCACTAGCTCAGGCGGCCGCCTCTACGAAGAACGACACCGCATCGGGGCCAGCAGGGATGGCGCCGGTTCCTGCGCATTTGGATGTTCAACGCACGACTGCGCAGACAAGCCCCCGGAGCGACCGCGTGTTCCAGATGATGTCCTCCCTGTACCGGGACAATACAGTTACCGCAGCTGCGCCTGATCATCACGTAGGCCTTGAGAAGAGCGCTCTGCCTGGGCCCGCGCAGCAGTTCCCTGTCGAAGGTGGCGCGGCGGGAACGCCAACAGGGCCTGATTTCGGCTCGATGATTGCTGGTCTGCGGGACCTCTACAACGGCGTCACCCAGGTTTCTCTGGTTTCCAAAGGTGTCAGCGGCATCACCTCGTCTGTGAATACGCTCATAAAACAAGGATAAACGGCGCGCATGATTGGCTTGGCTCATGACAAAATCATGAATTTCCGCCCGTTAGATTGGCGAGCTCGGCATCTCGTCGTGCTGCCACTTTTGTTCGCTCTGAGTGCTTGCAAGGTGGACCTGTACACGCAATTGCAGGAGCGGGAGGCGAATGAGATGCTCGCGCTTCTGATGGACGGCGGGGTGGATGCGGTCCGAGTTGCCGCTAAGGATGGGACCAGCACGCTCCAGGTCGACGAAAAGCAGCTTGCGCTGTCAATCAACCTCCTGAATGCCAAGGGGCTACCGCGCCAGTCTTTCAAGAACCTCGGCGAAATTTTCAGTGGATCGGGCCTGATTGCCTCACCGACCGAGGAGCGTGCTCGTTACGTGTATGCCCTGAGCGAAGAGTTGTCGCGTACCATCAACGATATCGATGGCGTCTTCTCGGTACGTGTCCATGTCGTTCTGCCGAATAACGACCTTTTGCGATCAGGCGGTACGCCATCCTCCGCGGCAGTTTTTATCCGGCACGACGCAAAAGCAAATCTCTCGGTTCTGCTGCCGAAGATAAAGATGCTCGTCGCCGACAGCATCGAAGGCTTGTCCTACGACAAAGTCGAAGTGGTTTTGGTAGCAGTGGAACCGTCCGGACATGAGCAACCATCTGTTCCGGCGACTGCTTCAGCCGCAGCATCTGGGTTCGTTCCGACGCCACTTCTAGAGATCGTGATGGGTATTGCCGCAGCTGTATTCGCAGCCGCGTGCTATTTATTACTCATCGTTCTAAGACATCGGCGCAGGCATTCATCGGGCGCAGGTTCCAAACTCAAGAGCCGCTCCATGTTTCGGTTGTCGAGCCCATCCGCAAAAAATTCGTCGGTGCCAGCGCGGAGCCAATAGTGCCAATGCCGAGACCGAAACCGACTGCCGGACGCGATCCATCGCTCCAATTGCGCTCCGTGAGCCTGAGCGACGTTGCCGCTTTGGCCCATCCGTCCCGTCTTGCGGCATGTCTTGATCCGGCGTTGTCCGCCGCGACTTTGGTGCAGTTGCAGAAGCGTCCCAGGCTGCAGCCAAAACTGGCAGAACTGCTGCTTGGCAGTGAAATGCATGCGAACGGAAGCTGCATGGAGCCGGATCTTCTGGGGGGACGTGATCCGCGTCGGGTTGCTCTGTTCGCCGGCAGTGTCTGGCATGCCCGTTCGTTGCTGAAGCTCGTTTCAAAGTCTCACCTCACTTCGCTTGTTGATCACATTGGCGCTGATGCCCATGCGTTCGGCATCCGACATCTGGCGCAAGCGATCGCAAACAGCTTGATCGCTGATCCGAAAGAACTGGCGCAGCAAATCGACCACGATGGACATGCCTGCCTTGGTGCTTGGCTCAACGACAGTACAGCGCTTGAGCGTACCCGCGTGCTTCTACGGTTGCCGGTGGGGACCGCCGCCGAGAATCCCGCGCCCGAACACAGTAAGGCCTCGGGCCAGCTGCTCTGGCTTGTCCTAGCCCATCTTGAGACGGAGAACCTGGCGATATGACAGCCGATGTTTCCGAAGCTCCCGTCGCGCCGCAGATGCTCCCATTGGGACCACTGATACCAGCGAATGAGCTCGAGATCTGGCACTGCGCCGCGAAAGCGCGTGACGCAGCAGAACGGCATCAGCAGCGAGTTCGCAGATGGGCACGCTCCGCTTATCAGCGTGAGCGGGCGCGCGGCCATGCGGAGGGCTTGAACGCAGGCGCCGAGGAAATGGCCCGGCTGATCGCGCGGGCAGTTTCCGAAGTGGGGCGACGAAAGGCGGTTCTGGAGCAGGAATTGCCACAGCTGGTGATAGAGATTCTAAGCGATCTTCTAGGCGCCTTCGATCCGGGAGAGCTGTTGCTGAAGGCTGTCCGTCACGCCATTGAACGCAAGTATAATGGCGCGGAAGTTTGCCTTCATGTGCATCCCACGCAAATCGACATGCTCGCGCGCGCGTTTGCCGGATGCGACGGACGGGAGGGGCGGCCGAGGGTTCGGGTTGATCCGGATCCGACGTTGTCTCCGCACCAGTGCGTGCTTTGGAGCGAGTACGGCAATGTCGACCTTGGACTTGATGCACAGATGCGCGCGCTGCGCCTCGGCTTTCGGTCCCGTCCTGAAGAAGGCGAACTGTGATCGCGCCCGTACCACAGCATACCAATCTCGGTGGTAGCCGGGCTCCCGATCCGTCGATCTCGTCGTTGAGGTCTACAGCAAAGCGAATCGACACGCGTGTCGTGCGCGGCCGAATCACGCGCGCCGTCGGCACACTTGTCCATGCCGTCTTGCCAGATGCTCGGATTGGGGAACTTTGTCTGCTGCAGGATACGCGAACCGGCCTGTCGCTCGAAGCCGAGGTGATCGGCTTGTTGGATAATGGGGTGTTGCTCACGCCGATCGGTGACTTGGTGGGTCTGTCCAGCCGCGCAGAGGTCGTGTCCACCGGACGAATGCGTGAAGTGCCAGTCGGCCCCGATTTGCTTGGCCGTGTGATTGACAGCCGTTGCCGTCCCCTCGACGGCAAAGGCGAAGTCAAAACTGGCGAAACTCGTCCGCTGCACGGCAAGGCGCCCAATCCAATGAAAAGGCGCCTCGTTGAGCAGCCATTCCCGCTCGGGGTTCGGGTCCTTGATGGTCTGCTCACATGTGGTGAGGGCCAGCGGATCGGGATTTATGGCGAGCCTGGTTGTGGCAAATCGACGTTGTTGTCGCAGATCGTAAAAGGTGCCGTCGCCGACGTCTTCATAGTCGCGCTCATAGGCGAGCGTGGACGTGAAGTCCGTGAGTTCATCGAGCGGCATCTTGGCGAGGAAGGCCTCCGCCGTACGGTCGTGGTCGTTGAAACCTCCGACCGCTCGGCCGTGGAGCGGGCGCAATGTGCCCCTATGGCGACCGCGCTGGCGGAATACTTTCGCGAACAAGGGCTACGCGTAGCGCTGATGTTGGACTCCCTGACGCGCTTCTGCCGCGCCATGCGCGAGATAGGCCTTGCTGCGGGTGAGCCACCGACCCGGCGGGGTTTTCCTCCTTCCGTGTTTGCCATGCTGCCAGGCCTGCTGGAGCGTGCCGGCATGGGTGAGCACGGCTCAATCACGGCGTTCTACACGGTGCTTGTCGAAGGTGATGGCACAGGCGATCCAATCGCGGAGGAATCGCGCGGCATTCTTGACGGCCATGTCGTCCTCTCACGCGCGATCGCGGCGCGATCGCATTTCCCCGCTATCGATGTGCTGCAGAGCCGCAGCCGCGTAATGGAAGCCGTCGTTTCCGGGACTCATCGCAAGGCAGCATCGTTCTTCCGTGATCTGCTCTCGCGCTATGCCGAGTCCGAGTTCTTGATCAACGTCGGCGAATACAAGCAAGGCGGCGATCCGCTGACGGACCGGGCTGTCGCCTCGATTGGCGACCTGAGGGAATTTTTGCGCCAAAGCGAAGGCGAGGCATCGGATTTTGAGGAAACGGTTGCATGGATGTCGCGTCTGACCGCGTGAATCGCGTTCACGTTTCGAGGTTACGGCTTTTGAAGGATATGCAAGAGCGTCTTGCCCTTAGTGAGCTTTCCAAGAAGGAGGCCGAACGCCATTTGGCCACCTTAGCCGTACAGAATGCCTCCCAAGGACTTGCAATCGCACGGCAACAGTGCGCGCGAGCCGAAGCGGGGCTCTATCAAGAGCTGATGTCGCTGGACACCTTGTCCAGCGCGGCACTCGACCACCACCACCTTCGTATGGAGCGGCTTTCGGCTGAGGTCACTTCCAGATGTCAGATGCTCGATGATGCGCGCATTGCGCAAGAAAAGGCCGAGGCAGCGGCGTGTGAGATGAGGGACGTGTGGGCCAAACGTTCGACCGCAAGGCACAAATGGAAACAAATTGAGGTCGACGTGCGACGCGCCGTCGATAGTCATGCGGAGGCGGCAGGCGAGATAGAGGCCGACGATGAGATATCGCTTCGGTCCGGAAGGTTTTGCTCGCCCAGTTGTCCCGCGACCGGATCCGATAAGCCCAAGGTTCCCTGAATGATGCGATCGTGCAGCTTGGAGCCGCTTTGGTGAACGCTTCGGTCAGACCCGCTATCTTCGAACCGGCGCTAACACTGTCGCACGAGGTCGTCTCGTGGCTCAATGATGTAGTGTCTTCCCGTCGGCCGTTTCAGAGCCGGATCAGTGGCGAGCCGCTGTCGGTGCGGATGCAAGGGCTTGTCTGGCAGCAGAAACCCTCTGTCATTCCGATGCTTGACTGCGTTTGGCGCGTGGGCAATGAAACGATCGTCTTGTCCCTGTCACGACGGCTTGTAGAGGCGCTCGTCTCGTCAGTGCAGAGCGGCCTTGCTTTACCTTCCGACCCAACTGCTTCGCTCATTCTCGAACTTGCACTCGAGCCGCTTGTGGCTCAACTGGAGGATCAGACGCAGTTGAACGTGCAGCTTGTGGGCGTGCGCGAAGCCATGACACTGGCCCCTTGTCTGGAGCTTGACATCGTCTTCGGCGCAGTCAGTGGCAGGGGCTGTCTGCTCCTGTTCTCTCCTCTTGATGGTTTGGTGCCGTCTGCCTTCCGCGCGTTCGGCGCCCTCCTTAGCCAGTTGCCGCGACAGCCGCGTGAGCTTTCCCCGGAGCTGCCGGCCATAGTTGCAGGAGTAATCGGCACGCTTTGCGTTCCGGCAGCGCTTCTTCGCAAAGCATGTATCGGTGATGCTCTGTTGCCAGACTTGTCCCCGTTTGGCCGCGGCCAGATCATGCTGTCGATGGGTCGGTTATGGGCCGGGGCAGATATTGAAGGCGACGACCTCATCCTGCGGGGACCCTTCCGCCCGCGATCAATTCGCTTGGAGAATGTGCATATGACGACACAGCCTGAATCGCAGCAAGAACAATCCGAAGCCGATCTCGACGATGTCGAAATCGAGCTTGTCTTTGAATGCGGCCGCTGGCCTATGCCTCTAGGGGATTTAAGGGGCGCGGGCGAAGGGCATGTTTTCGAACTTGGCCGGTCGATCGATGGTCCGGTAGACATACTGGCCAATGGTCGGCGTATCGGGCGTGGCGACATCGTGCGGATCGGAGATGAGCTGGGCATCAGACTCCGTAGCAGGTTGGCATGCAGTGACTGAGATTCAGCCGCCATTTCTGTCACTTCTTGCGGTTACAGCAGGACTCGGCCTGCTGGTTCTAGCAGTCGTCACAACCACGGCGTTCATAAAGGTGTCGGTTGTTCTGTTCCTCGTCCGCAATGCGCTCGGGACACAGACGATACCACCGAACATAGTGCTGTACGCCGCTGCGCTCATCCTCACCATTTTCATTAGTGCACCTGTTATTGAACAGACCTACGATCGGATGAGCGACCCGAAGCTCCGCTACCAAACATTGGACGACTGGGTAAGCGCCGCGAAAGAGGGGCGCGAGCCAGTGCAAAGTTATCTCAAGAAATTCACAAATGAAGAGCAGCGCCGTTTTTTCTTATCTTCGACAGAAAAACTCTGGCCCGAGGAAATGCGCGCCAGCGCCACGCCTGACGACTTTGCCATTCTCGTGCCTTCGTTTCTAATTTCAGAACTGAAGCGCGCATTTGAAATAGGATTTCTGCTCTATCTTCCGTTTATCGTCATAGATCTTATTGTGACAACAATCTTGATGGCGATGGGGATGTCTATGGTATCTCCTACAGTCATCTCTGTCCCTTTCAAGCTCTTTTTGTTTGTCGCCATTGATGGCTGGTCGAGATTGATGCATGGACTTGTATTAAGTTACGCCACACCTGGAGGTTGATTATCACTGAATCCAGCATCGTTACTCTTATGAACCAGTCGTTGATGGTTTTCATGATCTGGGTTCTGCCACCGCTCATTGCATCGGTGATTGTTGGCGTCGTCATTGGAATTATCCAGGCGGCAACGCAAATCCAGGATGAAAGCTTGCCGCTCACCGTTAAGCTTCTGGTTGTTGTGACAGTGATTGGCCTGTTTGCCCCTGTGCTGAGTGCCCCGCTCATAGGCCTGGCCGACCAGATCTTTACGGAGTTTCCTGCAATGACTCCCAGTTACCAGTCTCCCCCATGAATGCGTCAGCGGCAGAGATTCAAAACCTGATCCATGAGGCTATCGAACTCCTCGCTGCAGCCGGCCTTGGCGCGGCCCGAGCCATAGGCATTATGGTGGTGCTTCCTGTGTTTACACGGGCTCAGATCGGTGGGCTGATCCGCGGCTCCCTTGCTGTTGGCTTCGCACTCCCATGCTTGCCACTCGTCAGTGACGGGTTGCAGGCGCTGGATCCTGAGACACGTCTGATCCAGGCAACTCTGCTCGGATTGAAGGAGGTTTTTGTCGGCTTGCTGCTCGGCACTTTTCTAGGCATCCCATTGTGGAGCCTTCAGGCAGCCGGTGAGTTTATCGACAACCAACGCGGCATCACCAGCCCGTCCGCTTCGTCCGACCCCGCGACGAACAGTCAGGCTTCCGCTATGGGGATTTTTCTAGGGATTGCGGCCATTACGATCTTCGTCGCTTCGGGAGGCTTGGAGGCTGTGGTCAGCGCCCTTTACGGCAGCTTCCAAATCTGGCCCGTGTATCGGTTTCACCCCACATTGACCATGCAAGGGGCAATGGAGTTGTTAGGACTCCTCGACCACATCATGCTCACGACCTTGCTGGTCTCCGGGCCTGCGGTGTCCTTCCTGATGCTGGTTGACATGTCGATTATGCTACTGGTGCGCTTTGCGCCGCAATTCAAATCCAGCCAACTGTCTCCAATGATCAAGAATATCGGCTTCCCGATCATTATGATTGGCTACACTGCCTATTTGATCGAGGGGATGAGACTGGAAATCAAACCAGCAGATGGTGCGCTTGACTGGCTGGGCAAGCTGCTGAAATGAGCGAGACGAGTGAAGAGAAGACACACGCCGCCACCCCGCAGAAGCTAAGCGAAGCGCGCAGAAAAGGGCAGATTGCGCGCAGTTCCGATTTCGTCCGCGCGGCCGCCACATGCGCTGGGCTCGGCTACATCTGGCTAAGAGGCAGCGTGATCCAAGACAAATGCCACGAAGCGCTCCTATTGGCAGACAATCTGCAGACCCTGCCCTTCGATATAGCGGTCCGGCAGGCACTGACCCTGCTGATCGAACTCACACTGGAAACTGTTGGCCCGCTGCTTGGAACACTCATCGCCGCGGTGATTTTGGCCGGATTGATAGCCAACGGTGGATTTGTCTTCTCGCTGGAGCCGATGAAGCTCAATTTCGAGAAAATCGACCCGTTTCAAGGGTTGAAGCGCATGGCGTCTGCGCGTTCTATGGTGGAGGTTGGCAAGACGCTGTTCAAGGTGATGGTCCTCAGCGTAGCCTTTCTCGTATTCCTTCTCGGCACGTGGAAGACCGCGGTCTATCTTCCGATCTGCGGCATGGGCTGTATCGGCCTTGTCTTTATGCAAGCGAAGCTGCTGAGCGAAATCGGCGCCGCTGCCCTTGTGGTCGGCGGAATTATCGATCTCCTGGTGCAGCGTGGGTTGTTTTTGCGGGAAATGCGCATGACCAGGACCGAAGTGACACGCGAGGTCAAGGATCAGGAAGGCACGCCGGAGTTGAAGAGCGAGCGACGTCGGCTCCGTGACGAGTCAGCACACGAGCCTCCCCTTGGGGTGCACCAGGCCACATTGCTGGTGAGAGGGAAGACCGCACTCGTCGGTCTGCGTTACGTTCGAGGCGAGATCGGGGTACCGATCGTGGTTTGCCGCGCCGAGGGTGCGGCAACTTCAGACATGTTAATTGAAGCGCAGGCGCTACGTGTCCACATGCTCCGTGACGACGTGCTTGCGCATCAGCTCATCAGCACAACGAAGCTGGGCGATGCCGTTCCTGCGCAATATTTCGCACCTGTCGCGAAAGCGCTCTATGCCGCAGGCTTGGTATAGATGTGACCACGGCCTTGGCCGGCCCTGTAGGCCGCAGCCTCATTTCATTCATCGGTTAAACACTCAACATAGTTCGGATGTCGTTTGTGCATCCGCGACAATGCCTCCGTCAGCTATTCGTCAGCCAAGTGGTCTATCCAGGCCTGCAGCCATCAGCCTGAAGTCACTGCAAACATAGGAGCGAACCGTCATGTATGGTCGATTTGGCGGCTCGTCCAATATTCAGCACGCGCGCAGTGGGAGCGGGCAAATGGATGCAGGAAGCCAAGGGTTCGCGAACACGTTTGCCCGCAAGCACGTAGCCGGATTGAATTCCAGCGGCAGCTCATCTGCGCCGGCGACCCAAGCCTGTTGCCTCCGCGAGAGGCCTCCAGTGGTGCAGATCGACAGGTCAACTTTCAGGAGGAAGACGAGGCAGTTTCATGGCGATGAAGCGCATGGCGAGAATCCGCAAGAGAATCCGGAATTCGCATCCGCACGAGCCAGACGCACTGCGGACGTTGCGTCAATACTGCGTCGAGATTCGGAGCACGCGCGATATTTCAGCTATGTTTCTTCAGCGCATTCGCCCGAAAGTCTCCCGCAGGTTCCGGGTCAAGATGCGGATCGTCGCGCTCACTCGACGTCCCCGGACGTCTGATCATCGTGATCCGGTAGAGTGAGGCCTTCCATTTCATGATGAAAGTGTTCGATCCGCGCCGGCGGCAGAACTCGTTTCATGAGGCGTGTGGCCTGCGGCGGCTCAGGTGGGATCGTGAGGACATTGGCGATGAGTTGCCGGGGGCCACCCAGGCAATTGCACATATTAGCCACAGCCTTGTCGACTGGGCGACCTCAGCTCGCAACACGATAGGCACCGCATTTTAGCTATATCGGAGATGGAATATGACGGGCTTTGGCCGACTTGGGAACTCGTGCACTGGGAATGCTGGGGCCGGCGACAGGCCAGGATCAAACAGTTCGCGCTCGCAAACAAGCCCGGCCCTAGCGGGTAGCCAATCGTTCGTTTCAGTCGTGGAGCGGATGCACTCTGGGCCTCAAGACACAATGATGCCCAGCGCACCCTCTGGGACCGGTGACGACGAAGCCCTTCGCGAGAGGTCGTCCGGCCCTTCTGTGGGCACACGGCGAGTGCTGGACGCCGTTGTACGAGCAGCCGCCTTGAAACGAGCAGGCACCGCGCGGCGGCGTCGTCTTCCCGCCGTCCCGGACGGCGAAGCCCCTGCTCCGGTTGCTGACCAGCCCCTAACTTCGGGCGCGGCAGCGCCGCTTTGTCTGACAGGCGGACAAACCAAGGCAACAGATCAACAGACAAAAGGCCTGCTCGACGAATTTGAATCTCACCGCCTTGAGGCTAGCCTAGCGGCCACACGAAGCCCTACCCTGCGGGAGAAGCAAGAAGCGCTCGATCGAATCCTCGATGCGGGCTCAACACTCCTGGAATACCACGCGAGTCTGGTCCCAGGGACGCCTGGCATTCTGTCCAATGATCAGGCTCGTCGAACCTGCGATCTCGTGCTCGATGCGGCATTCGAGTGCATGCAACTGGCTGCGGATGGCATGCTGTTGCTAGAGACGCGTGGAAAGGCACGCGGCGTGCTCGACCAGATCCTCCGATCCAACCCCAACCCCGCCCGGCTGAGCCAAGCAATTTCCAGTGTAGCAAGGCACTATGTGGCCTGCGTTGAATTTTGGAAACAGAAGATATGGCGCGGGGAACGCATCCAATTGGTCTGTGCCGTCGCTGCGAATCTACCAAATACAAAGCTCGAGATTCAGCAGGCCGAAGAGGCCAATTTGCGGCTGCAGACTGGCTCGGTTCTGAGTTCGAGGTTCATGGCTCTGCGATCACAGATCGATCTGGCTCAGTTGATGATTGAGCCGCGGGCGAGCAGTTTCCCAGCAGCCCTGAGGGACAGGCTTATCGGGGAGAATGGGCGGGTGCGTCTGCTGCAAGCCCTCAGCACCGAGGTTTTGGAGGCATTGCACCGGACGCGCGATGCTCTTCAAAACAAGGCAGGGCGCCCACTTGGCCCAGGGGACCGTTCCGTTCTGGAAGGAGTCACGGGGAAGCTCTTGGAGTTTTCGTCGGCATTGCCCGACTTTCTTGCCAGGCTAAGCGACGACCGAACAGGTGCTGACCTCCAATTGGAATTGTTCGGCCAGATAGCTGAGAGCGCGCGGATCACTGCGGACGAGGTGTTGCGCCTCTTGGACCTGCAGCCGAGGATGCCACCTGTCAGCGAACCGCCGGCCGCAGCTGCGAATGCTACCGATGCTGCTGGGAAGGCTGCCACCGAAGCGGCCGCAGCGGCCGCAGCGGCCGAAAATACGACAACGCGAAGGAAAGGGAAAGGCAAGCGCAAGCCGGCCGCTGGCGCAGGCGCAGGCGCAGGCGCAGGCGCAGGGAGTTCGGCGGCTGGCCGGCCGGCGCCGCAAGTCGCTGCGGACGACGGCGACACGGCGACGGCTGCCGAGACGCTCTCCCCAGGCAACAGGTCGTCGGCTCCCTCCGTTGGATCACATCGAACGTTGGACGCTGCCACACGAGCAGCCGCCGCGCGACATGGAGAGATTGCGGGGCAGCGCGGTCTTCATCCAGCTGGTGGAGCGCCAGTTCGAGAAGAAAGCTCTCTGAGTTCTGAAGCCGGACTCCGGCCCGCTGACCAGAGAGCCAGTGCATCGCAACCAGACGCGCGCCCGTCTTATGCGCAAATTGTGGGAATTGGGGAGGCTGGATCGAGCAGTTCGCGCCCACAATCGAGTCATTCGGCTGGGCATGGCGGCCAACCGATCGAATCCGGCGTGGAGCAGTTGCACTCTGGGCCTCAAGATAGAAGGATGTCCTCCGCTCGCATCGGGTCAAGTGCCGACGGAGCCCTAGACGGCGGATTTGGCGGTCCCTCCATGGAGCCCCGGCGAGGCCTCAGGGCTTGGCAGCGTGCAGCCGGTAGGCCGCGCCAAGGCCAAGGTCGGCATGGCGAAGCCATGGCTAGGGAAGAAGGCTCATTGCGTCTTGATGAGAGGTCCTGGCTCGGCGATCAAGAACCGAGCAGCGCGCAACCCGACACGCTGCGACCTCATGAGCAAGGCGCGTCCAGACCGGGTGCCGGAGCGGGGCGGCGGCGTTCTGAACATGTAACCGCACAGAGCCTCAACGACGTACCCCTTAATGACGCATTACGTGACATTTCCTTCGCTCACGACATCGCTGAATTCTCGCGCGCTGTGGTGGCTCACGACAAGCGGCTGCAAGGCCAGCCGCACCAGGCAACATTCCTACAGAAGGCCGCTTCCGAGTTCATTCATCAATTTGTTCCTAGGTGGGAGGAAGATGTCCGCGCCCGTAATACCTGGGGGTACGCCACCTCATGCAACGCGATGAGCCGGGAGCCCGGAGGTCAGGCAGGCGTGGACGCTTGCAGGGCCATGGCAGCTCAGGTGTCGAGGCTCGGCAAGGCGCTGAACGACGTTGAAAGCAAAACCCTTTCTCTGTTGGTGTTGTCGTTCAGTCGACACCCTCGAGTAGCGGAATGTCGCGATGGCATGATCCGAATCGCCAAGGTCTTTTGTGAGCAACGCGGAGGGCTTTCGGAGCTCAATGGTCAAGGTCTGGCGCTGCTGGTGAACGGCTTCAGCAAGTGGCCGCAACAGGAGAACTCTCGTCAGGCCATAATAGCAGTTGCCGCCGAGATTCGCAGCCGCCCGGCCGATCTCTCTGATTTTGGCCCGCAGAACCTGGCTAACGTTGTCAATGGGTTGAGCAAATGGCCGGATGAGGAGGAGTGTTACGGCGTTGTTGAGGCAATCGCCCGTGAGGTCTGTGAGCGCGCCATTGAAGGAGCCGGCCTGTCTGGCTTTAATGCGCAGGCCTTGGCAAACTTGGTGAACGGCTTCAGCAAAGCGCCGGAACTGGGCAACTCGCGTCACGCAACCATTGTCATAGCCGATGAGGTCTGTCGCCTCGCCGATGAAACAACCGGCCTGTCTGGGTTTCATCCACAGGCTTTGGCGAACTTGGTGAACGGGTTCAGCAAGTGGCCTGAGGACTGCCGCGCAGCCGCCGTTGCGATCGCGCGCCGGGTCGCTGGCTGGGCCGACCAGCTGCCTGTGTTTAATCCGCAGACGTTGGCCAACCTGGTGAACGGGTTCAGCAAGTGGCCCGAAGACTGCCGCAGCGCTATAATTGCGATCGCCGGTGAAGTCGATCATCGCGCCGGCCGCCCCAAGGCCGGGCTTACTGGTTTCGATCCACAGCACTTGGCAAATCTGGTGAACGGCTTCAGCAAATTGCAGGCGGCGGAGTGCTCACGCGCGACCGTTGCAATCGCCGGTGAGGTCTGTCACCGCGCCAGCCGTCGGAACGTCTGGCTTTCTGATTTTGATGCGCAGCACTTGTCGAACCTGGTGAACGGCTTCAGCAAATGGCCGCAAGACGAGAATTTGGGTCAGGCCGCCAATGTGGTTGCCGGCGAAGTGCTGCGCCGCGCCGACCAGCTGCCTGGGTTTGATCGGCAGCACCTGGCGATGCTTGTGAACGGCTTCAGCAGGTGGCCGCGATGGGAAAACTCACGCCAAGCCACGTTTGCGATTGCCGGCGAGGTACTTAGCCGCGCCGGGCAGCTCCATGGCTTTGAGCCGCAAGAGCTTGCCACAATGGTGAACGGTTTCAGCAAGTGGCCTGAGGACTGCCGCGCGGCTATCGTTGCGATCGCCGGTGAAATTGATCATCGCGCCGGCCACCCCAAGGCCGGGCTTTCTGGTTTCGATCCGCAGCACTTGGCAAACCTGGTGAACGGTTTTAGCAAGTGTCCCGAGGATTGTCGCGAGGCTATCGTTGCGATCGCCCATGAGATCCCTCGCCGCGCCGGCCGGCTGTCGGGATTCAATGGGCAGGCCCTGGCGATCCTGGCCAACGGTTTAAGCAAGTGTCCTGGCGAAGCGGGTTGCGGCGAGGCCATCGTTGCCATCGCTGGGGAGGTGGCTGGCCGCGGGAACCCCGGCGAGCCGCTCCCTGGTTTCGCCCCGCAGGCCCTGGCGAACCTGGTGAACGGCCTGAGCAAGTGGCCGAAAGAGGAGAAATCACGTCAGGCCACCGTTGTGATTGCTGGTGAGGTGATTCGCAGCGCTAACCGCCTCGCCGATTTTTCATCGCAGCATCTCGCGAACCTGGTGAACGGCTTCAGCAAGTGGCCGCAGGAGGAGAAAGCGCGTCAGGCTACCGCTGTGATCGCCGACTCAGTGCTTCGCAGTGCCGAGCGGCTTTCCGCGTTTAGTCCGCAGGACCTGGCAAATCTGATCAACGGGTTCGGCAGATGGCCGCAAGAACAGGCGTGCAGCCAAGCGGTTTTGGAGATCGCGCGCAGACTCGGCCCGGCGGGTCAACCATTCCGTCATTTTACGACGCCCGGGCTCTCCAGTATCGCCAATAGTTTGGCGCGAGGGGCTGTGAGGAGCGAGGACGACGGCGACATTGCAGAGGCAGCTCTGCTGAGGGATCGGCTCCAGAAACTCGCTCATTATCTTCATTATGCCAGTGATCGTCTGGAGGGGGCCGACGCGGTGGCAGTGGCGAGCATCTTGAAGGCGTTGGCCAAGGCTCAGTTGCATGACGATCTCAATTTACTTGCTGCCGCTGGAATAAATCGGCTGGCGCAATTGCATCGTGCCCCTAGCTTTGCGCTTGAGCACAATCTCGAAACCATGGGCAATCTGTGCGCTGCCCTGCTGCCGCTGGCTCGCAGCCCCCGCAAGCAGATGCTTTGGCACCGGCGGCAGGCTCTAAACCTGCTGAACGATATCCAACCGATCGTGGAGCATAAGATCGAGGCCCATCTCAAGGCAAGCGATGCTGAGCGGAGCCGTGGGCCGAACTCGACCCGCCGTCCGGCCCTGTCGATTTACAACGTGCTCAAGGCCCGTGCGAACCTGGCGGCGTTGCTGCGGCGGCCGTATGTCGAGGGCAACAAGTCCGATTTGCGGGCGAGGCGCGACGACCTGCAATCCAAAACCAGGGAAATCCTGTACAGCACGCGCGAGCTCATCGAGAGCGACCTTTCGAATATGAGCTGGAACCTGATCGCGCAGATCGAGGCAGAGGCTCCGACCGATGCGCTGGACACCTTCATGGCGCAGAATACTGCGACAGTTCAGGCCCAACATCCTGCGTCCGTCTTCGACGTCCACCAGATTTTGCGAGCTATGGACCACGAGCCCAGACCCCCGCAGGGTGAGGCGGGATTGATGCGGTTGCCGGTGGTCGACATGCAGGGCCGGCAACTGGCCACGGAGGCCGAGACGCGCTATTCGATCTTTCATCGCCTGACCTCGGGGTCAGTGAAGATGGTCGCGGTGCAGCTGCCAGGAAAGCCGAGCCCGTTCATGCTGGCGCGCACGTTGACCGTCGAGGGCGTGCCGTACCGCATGGATCTGTTCGGCGGAAGCAAGTTGAAGGCGCCGCAAAAGACCCTTTCCCAGATGGCCGCCCGCGTTCCAGGTCGGGCAGAAGCAGAGACTTCCGGCGGGAAGCTGCTGGCGATTCCCTATGCCGAAACCGCACCGGGCACCGCCTTTGAAAGGCTGTCGCGCGCTTGGGCACCGTTCAAAGAGGCATATTACTATACGCAGCGCCGGGGTTTTGCCGCGCCGCCGGCTCTCGAGGACCTAGGTCCTCACGACTATGCGCTGGAAGGCGCCTTCAAATTGTCGCTGTTGCCGGACCGCCCTGTTGGCGAGAAACATCCCTTCGAGCTGACTGGGCCGGAAGGCCCGATTGCCTTGCGACCGCATGACGGCTGCGGCTTCATCAAAGCTTCGCTGGCCAAGCGTATGACAGCCGTTCGCCGGGCCGGCGTGCAGGAAGGTCCTGATCGGGTGCCTGCTTTTGGTGAGGGAAGGAGATCGTCCCTGCCTGCCACGGCGCTGCAACATTATCCCCGCAGCCAGGCGGTGGCGGATGAGGCGCAGGAGAAAGCCAAGACCTGGCTTGAGAAGCGACCGGGGCAAACGCTGACGATCGAGGAGCTATTTCGGACGGTGACTGGGGGACATATCGACGGTCCTGGCGCAATCGCGGTACCTGCCGGTGATGAGTGTCTCCATGTGCCGACGCTCAAGAGCGAGACTTTGGCGGGGACGAGAGGCGTGCTGGTCGGCCGCTCGCCGTACGACAAGCCCAATCTGCGCCCATTCCCCGCTGACCTGGTCAGGTCAGCGATTGGTGGAGACCCGACGGCAGCGTTCCTGGACACGTGTGTGGCTATGCAATACAGCTTTAATGTCGCCCAGAAGTCGGGGGAAGAACTCGCTGCCGACGATCCGACTTTCTTTGCCAAAGGCATTCTAATCGTCGTGCCCGATGAGATGTGGCCGGCCGCCTGCGCCGACCGTGGGCTGGTTTTGTCTGCCGAGGACGTCAAGTCCCATTCACACTGGACCACAGTCAAGGACCGCGTCAAAGAAGACACGACGCTCGACTGTCTGGGCATCCTGCAGGCCACCGAGGTGTTTGCGCCCGGTTCGCTGGTTGCCGTCCCGACCGGTGAACAGAAAAAGCTTGATGGTGACTTCGACGGCGACAATGTCATCATCATCGGCGACAGGCCGCAACTTTATGAGCATGTGCGCGAGTTCGACGAAAAGGAACAAGCTCTCGGACTTCCGTCGCTGAAGCCCCCAAAGTCGCATACCCCGGCACTTGATGGTGACAACTACCAGTTTGGTCGCGCCCGCCAGATTCTGGCCGCGACGCAAAATGTCCTGGAGACCTATAGCGGTCTGCAGCGAAACTTTCTGGCTCAATCCCGTGAAGCACGACGCTGGTTCGCCGCGCGTGCCGTCTTTGGCACCTACGAGGGCATTTCCCACGAGCTTAGGCGAGACATCGGTCAGTTGTTGGCCCGGGATGAGGTGAGTGGACAGGATATCCAGACGATGTTTGCGAGAGCGAGGCGCGAGATCGAGGTCGCCGAACATCCGGTTGCTCGCGAAATGGCCGAGTTGCTCGTTACTGACCTTGAGGCATGGGCACAGAGGCCTGATGTGGAAGACCAGCCCGAAACAGAAAACGCGAACGACGCAAAAAGCGCAACGCTGAGTGCGGCAGTCTCAGAGCTTTTGCCGGATCTGGCTGAGGCGTATCCGTCAACTTCTCAGGCACGAGCGCGAATCCGGGCTCTGATCGACAACTATCCTGCGCGGATCGATCCTCGCCCTGACGGTTACAATCCAGACGACCTCGTACAGAGCACAAACAACCTGCTGAGCCTCGGCATCAAGGTCGGCACGGACGCCTACAAATCCGACACTGGCACTCGGCTCTATTTGAGGAAGAGCCAGAACCTTCAGCGGCTGCTGCATACCACGCCTGGCTTGAGGTCCGTGCCTTACGTCAAGGGCCTGGCAGCGTCTCTCAACCATGGGACGTTTGACCCCAGCGCAGCGATGAAGGACCTGGAGGACAACCCCACGCTGACGGCATCAGTCATGCAAAGCGCGATCGGGCTCGCTGTGGAGCAGCGCATTTTGCCTGAGCCCGGGGGGCCCGCCTCAGCGGCCTCGGACGAGTCGATCACGCTCAGTCGCGAGCAAGCCTCGGAGCGCGCCCAGATTGAGATTGGCCGCGCTGCAAAAGAAGAAGGGAAAATCACTGCGGCGGCACTCAGCGTTGCCGCAAGCCTCAGGAACATGGGCATTCAGGTGAAAATGCCTCATCTGGAGCGCCGGCTGAGGTCGGAAGGCTCCATAACAGAGCAGCTTACCGGCGCGAGCATCTCATCCGGCACAACCGGACAGTTGATCAGCAGCGCCGTACGCCACGTGTTCGAAATTGACGACAAGAATTTTACACGTGCCTTCAAGGCAGCAATCCTGGCTTTCGAGGAGCAGGACTACACCGAGATGGATGTGACCAACTGGTTCAAATTCGAGCGTCCGACTTATCTAGGCATCCACGCGGTGCTCGCCACAGCAGGAGGCTATCGCTTCCAGGTGGAATTCCATACGCCAGCCAGCTACAGCGCCAAAATTGACAATCATAAGGCTTATAAAGAGCTCCAGGAGCTGAAGGGCTTGGATGCCCTGAAGGCGGTGGAGAACCTTGAGCAGAAGGTAAGAGAACGCTGCAATGCGGTCGACAGACCCGATGACGTGCTGAGCATAGCACCCTGGAGAGATGGTAAGCGTAGCACCGCCCCGGCACCTGGATTGCGAGCTGTCGGGCGGTCGACACAGCCGGAGATCGCCAGGTCACCCGAGGCAAAGGAGATTGTCGGTGCCCTCGGCGATCGCCCGATCGTGCTCGTCGGCATGCCGGGCGCTGGGAAATCCACCATTGGCCCACTTCTGGCGCGTCGGCTGGGGCTGCGCTTCGTCGATACGGACAAAATAATCGAGCAGAAAGTCGGCACATCGATATCGGAGATTTTCAAAGATCACGGCGAGCATCATTTCAGAAGGCTCGAGGCACGCGAAATCGCTCACTTCCTTGAGACCGGCCCCAAGGTGGTCGCGACAGGCGGCGGCGCGGTTTTAGACGAGCAGACTCGCCACCTGATCGGCAACAAAGGGGTCTCGATCTGGTTTGATACCGACCTCGACGTGATCAAAGCTCGAACGAAGAGAGACGCCAAGCGCCCGTTGCTGCAAGTCTCCGATCCGGATCGCAAACTCGCCCAGCTGATGAGTGAGCGCGGGCCGCTCTATCAACAAGCGAACCTCAGGTTTGTCCCACCCCACAAAAACGATCGAAGAAACGCAGATCCATGTTTGAAGGCGCTGCACGCGTACCTGTGCCTGGCCGATACGGACCGCGGCCGGTCGGACGCCCCACTGGGCGACAATAGCCATTCTGTGCCGACTTTTACGACCAGCTCCTCCGATGCTCAGATCGGCAGGTCCGCCTCGTCCAATGTCCCGGTGGGGTCGGTGCTCGGGGCCACCGAGTGGCTGAGCGACGGCCATATCTTGAGGGATTACGGTCTCCTGGAGGAGCAACTGCGGGGGATCGATCCAACGCTCGCCGCCGGGACACGGCTGGTGGAACCGTCGGTATCCCATCTCCTGCGCCACATGGAGCTGCAAGACGCGCGAGACACGTTGCAGTCCATCTGTAATCGAAACGACGCCCCAGCCGACTTCCTGTTCCTGCCCGTGAACAATGGCACACCTACTCACGCCGGCACCCATTGGTCGCTGCTGCTGGTCGATCGCCGCAACCCGGAAAGACCGGTCGCCTATCACTACGATTCCCTCCAGCGGGGGCAATACAACAACGCGCCTGCAACACAGTTGGCACGACGGCTTGGTGCCACCTTGGCGCCGGCCCGCATACCTCGACAGCCGAACGATTATGATTGCGGCGTCTTTGTGGTGGACGGCACGCGGGCGCTGGTTAAACAATTGGTGGATGGGCAACGCCCGGACCACGAGCCGCTGCACCTCGACGGCCTCATCGCCGATCGGCAGGCGCTGCAAAACCGACTAAGCGAAGCGACCGCCGCACGAGGAAGCCCCGGCTGATCGTCGGTGACGAAGAGGCCTCCCCACCAAAGATGCCAGGGGAACTTCGGCTACATGTCTGATGAGCTTGCCTCGTCTTCGCCAGGGATTAATTTGCCTCCAAATGCGGGGGACGGATGGTGCTCCTCAGCCAACCCGGCGCCGTGGCTCTCCGAACGTAAACGATAACTTTGCGACGGAGGAGCGGTCGTGGAACAATTCATTGCGCCAGACGCCTGGCTGATCGCTTGGCAAGCAGGTAAATTTCTCTCGCATCGCTTCGATCCTCTTGAAGCGGCGCGACATCTCCAGCGTCTCGTGATGTCCTCGGTCCAGCCGCGAGCCGCTGCAACAAGGGCAGGCCGGCCCCCAGCGAACCAAAACGCCCTCTTTTTGGTTCGTCAGCTTCTCGAAAGCTGCCTCTGCAAAAGTGTACACACATCAGGATCTCGAGGAGGAAAAGAATGAATATCGCTGCACGGAATGCCGCGGAAACGTCGACGACAGCACGCGAACTCGCACCGCAGACGCACCGGGCGGACAAACGGCCGGTTGAGATGAGCACACGAACGACCTCATCGGAACACCTGTCCGCGGATCAAGCGAATTTCGAACGGCAGCTACAGGACTTGCAGTCGGCCAAGCGAACTTCGGATTCTGCTCCTGCTCCCGCAGATTCCGAAATTCGCACGTCATCGGCTGCGCTGAACGAGGCGCCATGGGAAACCGAACGCTACCCGGCCGCATCATTTGCGAGAGCACGCGCCCAGCTTGCCGCAACGTTGACGGGTGCAACTCTGGGGGCGCTCAAAAACGAGATTGATCTGGCCGCGCAGCAAACAACGCGGTGGTCACCAGCCATTGCAGCTCCCGAGGGCCCTGTCGACCGGGATCGCATTTTCGACGACGTTGCGGGGTCGTCATACGTAAAGCTGCATCGCTTTCAGAACCAGGACGCCGATTGCAAGCCGCGTACGGAAGCCAACACGACCGCAATATCCCATGCCCGCAACACGGCGCGGGATCATTCTTCTGTAGGAGATCCTCTGGAGCGATATCCCATGGATCGGGCGCGCCAGGCTGGTTGGCATATGCGCGGTAAGACAGCAGTCTCTCCTTTCGTGTCGTTGGTAGAGGACCCCTCAAAACTGGCCGTTTCGCTCGACCCTTGGGCGAGAGCGATCGGCAACAATACGAACACCCTGCATTCCTACATGATCCCGAAGTCTGCAGTCTGGACGCCAGACGACGTGCTGCGCAGTATTGGGCTCGGAATGAATGTCGAAGATCAGGACAACATCGATGCGGATGTGGATCTGATGTGCTCGCTGGGTAGAACGCCGACCCGAGAGACCGAGCGCTTGTTTCTGGGTGGCAATTTGGAGGACTACCGGACAGCCAGCGAGGCAAATCCATACAGAGCGCGGGCGATGAATAGATAGCCGGGCGTACACGATAGAGTCTGCCGGCCGGCCAGGGCTGCGAACTCGGGTTAACGCGCTTTGGGGATTGCGGCTGATCTGATTCCATGGGGGTCCCATGATTCGGAGCCTGGCCATGACCACTGTCGCCCTTGAAGGATTCGAAAAGTCGCGCCTGAGGTCGCTTCTCGAGCATTTTGGCGAGATCGAAGACCCGCGTGAGCCGTGGCGGGTTGCCCATCCGCTGCCCGAGGTGCTGCTTCTGGTCGTCTGCGGCACGATCTGCGACTGCGAGGATTACGACCTGATAGCAGCGTGGGGAAATGCCCATCTTGACTTCCTGCGCCGCTATCTGCCCTACCATCACGGCGTGCCGGGCGGCCGCTGGCTGACTTTGCTCATGAACCGCATCGATCCGGCGCTGTTTGCCGGCGCCTTCACCGCGTGGGTGCGCGAGACGTGGCCGGACAAGCCCGACTTCGTTGCCATCGACGGCAAGACCTCGCGGCGCAGCCACGACAAGAGCGCAGGCAAGGCGCCGCTGCATCTGGTTTCCGCCTTCGCCACCACCGCACGGCTGGTGCTCGGCCAGGAGGCCGTGGCCGACAAGAGCAACGAGACAACGGCCATTCCCGTGCTTCTGGAGCGCCTCGGCGCCAATGGCGGCCTCCTGGGCGCGCTCGTCTCCATTGACGCCATTGCCACAAATGCCGCCATCGCAACCGCAATCCGCGCTCACGGCGCCGACTATCTGCTCGCAGTCAAGGCCAATCAGCCGACATTGCGCGCCGAGATCGAGCGCTACTTCGACGACGCGCCGCAAGACAGCCTCGACAGCTTCACCGACCTCGACAAGGGCCATGGCCGCATCGAGGAACGCGTCGTCACCGTCAGCCGCGAGACTGGATGGCTCGCAGGCCAGCGCCGTTTCCCCGGCGAACTGCGCCTGCCTGAGGTCAAGGCCATCGTCCGCGTCACTTCACGCACCGGACTGAAGGACAGGAGCCGCTTCGATACCCGCTACTTCATCGCCTCCGCCGACCTCACCGCCGAACGGGCCGCCCACGCCGTGCGCGGCCACTGGCTGATCGAGAATGCCCTGCACTGGACCCTTGATGTCGTCTTCAAGGACGACCAGTCGCGGCTCAGAAAGGGCCATGGCGCCCACAACATGGCCATCGTCCGCCATTTTGCCCTCAACCTCGTCCGGGCAATCAACGACAGGCAGTCGATCAAACTGAGGCGCAAAAAGGCCGGATGGAGCCCCGACTACCTCGCCTCAATCCTCGGTCAACTTCCCCGTTAACCTGGATTCGCAGCCCTGGCCGGCCGGCGTGGGCCACAAGGGATGCCGAGTCGCCCTGCGCGAAGCGCGCGTCGGCGTGAACGGCGATGCGGGCTGGCACCGCGTTGGTCAGGCCGAGGTCATTCGCTGCGGGCGCGGCCCCGTCGATGTGTATCCGGGTGATCGCACCGCAGCAGCATCGATGACGGTACCGGGTTTGCAGCTCTCTAAGAGATCATTCCCAATGCCTGCAGCGAGAGGCCCGTTCTCAAGCTCATGTCCGGCGCTATGATCCGATTTGCCCAGCGGTGGCGGGCAATCAGGATCAGTGACTTTGAACGCCGCCAGATGACCGCCGCCGGCAGGAACTCGTCCAGGGACAAGAGCCCCAAAATGGCCTCGATAGGAAAGCCTGGCAAAGCAGCCCGCCAGACCCTATCCAGTGGCCCGGACTTGCCCCCCACAATGAGGGGTAGCGAACTCGCCATTGGAAACCCGGTTCTAAAATTGGGGAGGCGCGTTCGATTCCCTGAGTCGGACAATTCGCTCATGTTTGCGGCTTCGTGCTTCATGAGCTTGCGCGCCGTCAGCGCCGCGCGCCGCTTGCGCGGCCAACGACTTGCAATGCACCGGCAGGAACCAGCCAAGTCGCCTCAGTTGCGCGATCATACACGCGCCATTGCGATCCGCCTCCACCGCCCTCCCTTGAAAGCATCGCGCATGCCGCGTCTTCAGCAGGCGCACTGCCAGTCCCGTTTGCAGCATGTGCCTCATAGATTTGATCCGATGGGCCGGCATCGAATCCGATTTGAGTCGGCCGTCTTTCGGAGCTTTCCTATCAGGACACGTAGACCCGGTGCCTGCAGTAGAAGCACCGCGCGCCGTGAGAATGCTGGATAGAATCTGCCTCAACACCCGGGCCATATCACCCGTAGATGTGATTTGGGCAGCGCTGTTTTTTTCAACGCTCGTCAGCTTGTCGAAAGCTGGCGTCTTTAGCTTGAGAAGGTGGATGCCTACACGGCATCGCCGCCCGTCGACGAATGAAGATAAACGCCGGAGTACCTGATGGTCGCAGCAATTGGAAGTTTTGGCAGCTTCGGTTCTTCCTTGGTCCGTGCAGGGGGGCATGGACCTTCGAAGGGACAACCGCCGCACGCATCTCACGGGTCTTCTGATCCTAAAAAGCCGGCTGATCCTAATAAGCCGGCTGATCCTAACAGGCCGGTCAGGGGGCGCGATCGGCCGGACATGCCGCCCAGTTCTGGCGACGGCTCGCAAGGTGCGTCTGACCAAGAAGCTTTCCAAATGGCTCTCAGTGCCGTTGCTTTCACTATGATGAACGATGTGATGGCCGATAACGAGGAAGCCATGGCAGACACTGAAGAGGATACCTGACGCTGGATGGTCCTCGTCAGGGAATAGTGGCCGCTGATAACGGCACAATTCAACGAAAGGGAAATTTTATGTCGAAATTGGGTCCCATTGCTAGCGGCGCTGGTACCGCAGCTGCGACTGCTGGAAACGTAGCGGCCAAAGCCGCTGGAGGTGCTGCGTTCCAGGCTCAAATCGCGGAGCTTGCAGCCGTTACCGCGGAGGCGACGGCTAGGAGTATGGAGCTGCGCACTATTTCGACGCAGCTCACGTCAGTCAAGAAGGTGGCCGACGAACGCGTTCAGTAATGCCTGAGGTGGGGCTCAGATACCCCTCGTTCGCGCCCTTTGGTGGTGCGATGTGGAACTGAAATGAGCCGCACGGCAATTGCCGTGCGGCTTCTCTCCTTGTTTGGACGATTATCCTTGGATGACACGGGTTGCCTTCATTTCGAAGTTCTATCGGGCCTGTATTGCGGACTGACCGGTAAGCTGGCTGCGGAAGCGAACGTGATCGGTAGTGGGCTCGATGCCGATGTCATCTTCGTCGAGCAGGGACTCGCGCCGTATCATCTTCGTATCACTCTTCTTGCCAATTCGATGGAGGTCGAGGCCCTTGCCGCCGACCTCAACGTGAAGGGCAGCGGGAATGTTCCCGTAGGCGAGCGTATTGTTGTTCCTCTTCCGGTCGTCATTGACCTAGGCGCCATGTCCATTCTCTGGTCGGCACCGGGTGCAGCGCCAGCTGGGTCAAGCAGTACCCCACGCCTCTCGGCCCCTGTACTAGCCTTCCTGTTGCTGGGCTCGGTCGGGATCGGCGCGCTCTCAGCGATTTTCTCCTACTACGACAGCGCCGGTGCATCGAGCGCCAATTCACCTGATGCCAAACTTGCATCCAAACCGACCCACAACCTCGCTGACAGTGAGACTACCATGGCCGCGGCCGAAGACCTGCAACAGGAAGTCGATAGAGCAGGCCTGCTCAACATTAAGATCGGCTCCGCAAAGGGTGTTGTTACCGCTGAAGGCACCGTCACGTCTGCATCGGCCACCAGTTGGCAGCAGGTCCAGCAGTGGTTCGATCATCACACGAAGGGCGCTCTAACACTGGTCAATGGAGTGATCACCAAAGACGAGAAGGCGCCATCCGCAATCGCGGTTGAGGCGGTTTGGCGTGGGCCCTCCCCCTATGTTGTCATCAATGGCGAGAAGTATTTCGTTGGAGCCCTTTTGGACGATGGATGGACAGTCGATCGGATAGAGGACAGCCGCGTGCTGCTGAATCGAAATGGCCGTCTCGCTTCTCTCCCGTATTGAAACTTCCAGGTTCGCAGGGCGGATCAAAGGAGAACTCCGATGGAGCCGCCACACCTACCCTGTCGCCCTCGGTTGTTGGGCGGTGCGTGAAGGTGTTGTCGTCCTGCGGAATCAGTTCCGGCGGGTGCTTCTACTCGGACAGAACCGAAAGCGGCTTGGTCGAAGGCAAGCCGATGGCGGGACAGGACGCAGCACCACGCATGTGACCGACCACGTTTACCAAACCGGTGATGTCGTGCTTAGCCCCAAGCGGCAGCGCGGTTTGCTCGGCGCCCTTACCTGCGTCCGCCTTGCATCCGCGCAGCGCGCCCGAACCTTGCCCCTGCTGCGCAACGCTACCGCTGAGTTTCGGGATGAACTGTCGCGGCTTCGAGCGTCTGCGCTCATCTCGGACGGCTTCGGCGGCAAGATCCTGACGATCCTGGGCAGACCGGATGCACCCGGTCACCAGCCGTTTTCGCGGCCTCTCAGTCTCAAGCGAAGCCAGGCGCAGGCGAGCCTTCGAAAGCTGCATCGCAGCAGAGCTCTTCTCAGACGATCACAAGGGGGTCTCAATGGCCAACATCATGCGTAATCTCATCGAGCGCGCGCCGGCCAACCCGGACCTGATGGTCGCGCTTATGCTGCTTCTGGCCATAACGATGATGGTGATGCCGGTGCCCGTCGTCGTAATCGACGCACTAATCGGATTCAACATGGGATTGGCCATACTGCTGCTGATGGTTGCTTTGTATATCAGCACGCCACTTGAATTTTCCTCTTTGCCCGGCGTCATCCTGATTTCCACGGTGTTCCGTCTGGCGCTCACCATCGCAACGACGCGGCTGATCCTGGCCGAAGGGGAGGCAGGTAGCATCATCCACACGTTTGGTGAATTCGTGATCTCAGGCAATATCGCCGTCGGGATCGTCATATTTCTGGTCGTGACCATGGTGCAGTTCATGGTCCTCGCCAAGGGCGCCGAGCGCGTAGCAGAAGTGGCGGCGCGCTTCGCGCTCGACGCTTTGCCGGGAAAGCAAATGGCGGTCGACGCAGAGTTACGGAACGGCCACATCGACGCCGACGAGTCGCGCAGGCGGCGCGGCGCATTGGAGAAGGAAAGCCAACTTTACGGCGCTATGGATGGCGCAATGAAATTCGTGAAGGGCGACGCCATCGCCGGGCTGCTTGTTATCTTCATCAACATGTTGGGTGGGATTTCGATCGGCCTGCTTTCAAAAGGTATGCCGATCGGCGAGGTGCTGCGTCACTATACCCTGCTTACGATAGGTGATGCGCTCATCTCGCAGATTCCGGCCCTGCTGCTCTCCATTACCGCGGCGACCATCGTCACTCGTGTGACCGGGGCTGGGAGCCTCAATCTTGGGACCGACATAGTCACTCAACTCACGGCCAGTAGGCGAGCATTGCGGCTGGCGGCCTCGGTCTTGGTTGCCATGGGGTTCGTTCCTGGTTTCCCCCTGCCCGTCTTTCTTATCTTGGCCGCGATCTTCGCGGCGGCAAGCACTGTCAAGGGACTAGGCGCCGACAATGTCGCTGCTACAGCCGCAGCCCCAGTGGAGCAAAACCAAACCATGCCTGCAGAGGCGTGTCCGATTGCCTTCTTCCAAGCGCCCAACCTGATGCAGGCGATCGACCAGGTCGAATTACAACAGCACTTTTCGCGCGTTTCGCAACTGGTCTCAGCCGATCTCGGCCTCATCGTTCCCCGCATTCCTATCACGGTCGATCAGCAACTGCCCGAATCGCAATTCAGGATAGACATCGAGGGCGTGCCGGTTGCACAGGACCTGCTTGATCCGACACAACTGGCGATAAAAGACGGTCTGGCAAGCATCGAACCGACCGGCATCCCATTCCGGCACGATCCGGAAACGAACACAGTCTGGGTCGGACAAGGCCACGCACCGGCTCTCAAGGCCGCCGGTGTGGGGCATCACCGTCCCAGCGAACGCGTCGCGTTGCGTGTCCAAACGACGCTGACCCGCTATGCACCGCGCTTGGTCGGAATCCAGGAGACCAGCCAATTGTTGAGCCGGATGGAACAGGAATATGCTGACCTGGTGAAAGAGGTGTTGCGCACGACGCCGATCCCCAGGATTGCCGATGTCCTGCGCCGCCTGCTTGATGAAGGGATCCCGATCCGCAACACCCGCCTCGTCTTTGAGGCATTGGCCGAATGGAGCGAACGTGAGCAAAATGTCGCCCTTCTGACCGAACACGTTCGCTCCGGTATGAAGCGGCAAATCTGTCACCGCTATGCGAACGGAGACGGAATCGTTTCCGCCTTCATTATCGAACGTCAGACCGAGGATGTGTTGCGCAGTGCGGCTCGGGATTCGGCTGCGGGCCCCCACCTCGCATTAAATGATAGGCAGAGCGAAGCGCTGGTAAACCAGATGCGTCACATCGCCTCCAGTACCGCGCCGGATCAGGCCCGCCCTGTCGTATTAACGTCGATGGATGTCCGGCGCTTCGTTCGCGGTTTCCTAACGCGAAACGCGATTGATCTTGCTGTGCTGTCTTATCAGGACCTCGCGTCGGACTTCACGATACAACCGGCCGGATCCGTCAAGCTCAGCCTGGACCCAATAGGGGATCGTCAGGAGAATCTCGCGATATCCGCGTCGCCGCCAGCTGTTAGCCAGAGCACTTGATGAAGGTGAGAACCGAACATGAATTTGCGTGAAAATACAATTGCTGCGCCATTGCTTTCATTCCGTTTGAACCCGGTTCTCTTCGCCGCGCTCGCCATCCTGCCTCTGGGCGGTTGCGCCAGCTGGAATAAGCCAGATCTTTCCGTCAAGGAGACGGCGCCTCCAGCGTTGCTCGGCGCCGATCACATCGATCCGGCCATGCGCGAACGCATTTTGCGCGCAGTCGGTCAGGATTCTCAAGAGCGTGCTTTGCGCGATTTGAAGCAGGATCCGGCTAATGTCGATGCCGCAATCAGTGTTACGAAACTCTTGCTGGCGCAGAAACGCCAACAAGAGGCGCTCCAAGTACTCGACAGAGTCTTAGTTGCGGACCCGGATAATTTGCGTGCATTGAATGCGAAAGGAGCTGTCTTGGACAGTCAGGGGCAGCATGAGGCGGCACAAGCGCTATATCTGAAAGCTCTCAAGGCCGAGCCAGGGAATCAGATGTTGCAACACAATCTCGACCTGTCCCTGGCCTCTGGCGGGAAGTCCGAACCGAGCGCGTTGTGACCTTCGCAATAGCTGTGCAATGTACCAGACGCGACGCATGTCGGAAGCGGTCGCAAATCAGCTGGAGTGATTGGGGTCTTGGCCGAACCCAAAAGAGGGGCGGCTGCTCTGTCGGGATGTGAGTACGTGGTCGATCTTGAGTCGCCACAAACATCAGGAGCAGCCATGAAGGACTTGCGGACTGGACGCGTCTTTGGAGGAGACCGCGATCTGCGTGGTCGACAAGACCAACCGGGTCCTCGGGGAAACGCGCGCGGCGAGCGCGCCAGAGGCGTTGAGCAAGACCCTGCGCGAAGCCGGCTTCCGCTGGAGCGCATCAGCCTTGGAAAGCGCTCGCTGACGACCTGACTTCACGACGGATTGCACGCCGAAGGTCGGCCGTGCGAACTGTATCGAAACGCGGGCTGCCAAGCGCGATCAAGACGATGCCGAACAAGATCGATCGCAACGAAGCCGCGCGCTGGCGCAGCTCATACGCACCGGCTGGCATCGGCGGGTGCACGTCAAAGCCGGCAATGCCGGCTGTGGCGGTCGCTGCTGGTTGCCCGTCGTGCGGTGCTGAACGAGAGGCGCCGCATCAAGAATGTGGTGCGTGCGATCCTGCCCGAGGCCGACGCCGAACTCGGCACGCCATCGCGGACCGCCCTTTGCCCGCCCCATGCGCTCGCCAGCCGGCGCCGACGCCAGGTGATGGCGATGTCGAGCCACTGCTCGCGATCTGAGCATCATGCTGAGGGCATTAGCCCGCCTCGCGAAGCAGGAAATAGTCGAGCCTGGGCGCCCGGCGGCATGGCCGTTGCCCGCAAGCTGGCGGTTATCCTGGATCGCATGTGGGGCGACATGACCGATTCCCGCTTTCGAAAGGAACCACCGCACTGGCGGCGTCAGCCGCGACGAACCCGGAAGCAGCAAAAGCAAGGCTTTCGCCTGAATGGGGGCGACGTCCCAGATCATTCCGTGGATTGATGGGCAAGGCGATCTCGTTAACAGTCCCGAACCTACCGCCAAAACTCGGCAAGGTCCTGAAACAGATTGAGGTGCCTCGCTCTCCTCGCCCCGTCATACGGCGGCCCAAGGCCCGACCGCGAAGAGAAGCAAGTGACCCGCGGAACGGTCCGAGGAAAAGTTCATCAGCACCTTGACCTCAACGACCCCAATCAGCGAGGGCTCTATAGGATCAGTCTCCTCCAACTAAACTTCTCGTCTCGCGGGGCCTACTTCACTTGCCCGAAGCGCCGACGCGCGCTTCCTCGTGCCGATCCTCGGCCCCAGGCGCGCCTGGTTCGCTAACGCCAGCGCAGAGCTTGTCGTGAAGCTTGTTCAGGCACTCGGCCGCGCTCTTATTGATTTCCCGCCTGGTCGGGGAAATTCTGAGCTCGGCCTGCGCATAGATGTCTTGGCGCTGGTTCATCAGTTTTTCTATCGTTCCTTTTGGATCTTCAGTTTGCAGCAGCGGACGGCTCGTATCGTTCGCCAGGTGCCTCATGATCATGTCCAGATCGGTATCAACCCAGATCGAGATCGCGTTCTGGGCGATGCAGTTGCGGGTCTTGTCGTTCATGAAGGACCCACCACCGGTTGCGAGCACCATGGGGCCTTGCGCGAGCAGTTGCGGGATCTCCTTCTCCTCAAGATCCCTGAAGTAACGCTCGCCATGATTCGCCCAGATTTCATTGATGGATTTTGCGCCTGTCTTGTCCTTGATCACATGGTCCGAGTCGAAGAACTTCAGGCCCAGAAGATTAGAGAGCTTCTTGCCAATCTGGGATTTCCCGGCACCCATCATGCCGACGAGTACGACCGATTTCTCACCCAGCGCGGCAACAATTTGTCCGACCATCGGCGACCGTTTGGGCATTCTTGGCAAGGCAGCTCGGGTGGCAGAGGCCATGCCGCCAGCCGTGCTCCCCCCCTCAATGTCCCAGTTGGGGATATCTGTGACGCCATCGGGGACTGCGACGTCCTTGCAGTTCGTGCGCGCGCGTTGCAGGAGTTGCTCGGCCTGCGATTGATCGGAGGTCCCTGTAGGGACACGCTGCAGCATCTTGTAGACATGATGATTGGCAATCTTGGCCTCATAGCTGCTGGGGGTATGGAACTCCACTTCGAAGCGGTAACCTCGCGGCGTGGCGAAGACGGTTGCGATGCCGGTAAAGGTTGGATTGAGCTTTTTGAACCAGTTGGTTGTGCTGACCTCGGTGTAACCGTGCTCTTCGAACAGCAGCACGGCCTTCCTGAAGGTGGCAGTAAAGTCCCTGTCGGGGATTTCGACGACATGGCGGACGGCGTTGCTGATCAGCTGCGACGCCTGAGCGGACGGCAGCCTCATGCCCGTCAGCTGGTCTCGCATCGAAGCTTCTGACCTCAAACGGCGATCGTGATGGGGCAAGCTCACATCGATGTTGAATGTGCGCAGGCGTTCGGCCACCTCGCCCAAGGTCGCTGTGATAGCCTTCTCTTCGACCTTGGCGTTTTCAGCCTCGATGTGGGCGCGCTCAATAGCTTGCTCGCCGGTCAGCATCGTGGCGGTATCCGCGCTGGCAACCCGCCAGTCCGACGGTGCGGACAGAATACCTCGTTCCGCCGCGAGCTTGATAGAAGCCTCCATGATCGACGCCGTCAGTGTCGGATTGTCCTTCAGATCCGCCAGTGTCGCATCGACATCAAGCCGGCCCTGTTTCAGGCGCGCCGCAATACCCTTCGTGTAAGGCACCGGGTTCAGTCCCGGGGCCTTGTGCAGCAAGTTCAGAAGCTGACGGCTCTTGGCCGCAAACAAGCGGGCGCCCGTATCAGATTTATAGGCGTCCGTTCCGACCTTGATGCCGAGACTCAGCAGGTTATTGGCACTTTGCACGTGGTCATCGGCAACGTAACCATCGGGTCGCGGATGAATGCGTGCTGGATAGTTATCGACAATCAGCTGGATGCGCTCTCTTGGCTGAGCCGTGGCAGGATAGGCCTCCCCCAGGTCCGGCAACAGCTCGCAGAGATCTGCGCTCACCGCCCGCCGCGCGTCGTTGCCGCCCTCGGCCGTTGCGGGTAGACCGCGCGATTGCGCCGCCCACGCCTCGAGATCGGCCATGAGCAGCTCGGCCACCTCGCGGGCCACCGGATGATCTGCGACCTCGAACTCGCGCCCCGCCTTCTCGAGCCCGTGCTCGATCTGCTCCAGGCTCACCTCGCCTTCGGTCAGCAGCACTTGAAGCTCGCGCCTGAGTTCGTGATGGATGCCCTCGTAGATGCCGAAGATAGCGCGCTCGGCAAACCAGCGCCTTGCCTCTTGAGATTGCGCCAGAAAGTCTCGCTGCAGGCCCGTGTAGGTCTCCAGGACATTTTGCGTCGCGGCCAGGATCTGGCTGGCGCGGCTGAACTGGTAGGACTCGCCTTCGATCGCCGGGGTGTGCGATTTGGGCGGTTTGAGCGAGTGCACGCCGCGCGCCTGCTCGGCCTGGTCGAATTGCCTGACATGCTCATAAAGCTGGGGCCGGTCGGCGACGATAATGACGGCGTCGCCGTCGAAGTCTCCATCGAGCTTTTTTTGCTCAACCGGCGGGACTGCAACCAACGAGCCCGGAGCGAACACCTCGGTCGCCTGCAAGATGCCGACGCAGTCGAACAAGGTGTCCGCCTTGGCGCGGTCCTTGGCACTCGCCCAATGCGAATGACATTTGACGTCCTCGGCAGACAGGACCAACCCTCGATCAGCGAACGCAGCCGGCCACATCTCGTCGGGCACCACGATCAAAATGCCCTTGGCAAACAACATCGGATCGTCAGCCGCCAGCTCGGCGCTGGATTTTTGGGCCACATTGAAGCTGTACTGTATGGCGACGCACTGATCGAGGAACATTGCGGTCGGGTCACGATCAGTGCTCGAGCCGACCTGTGCGGTCGCGAAGGGGCGCAGGTTGGGCTTGTCATATGGCGAGCGCCCGATCAGCACGCCTTGCGTCCCCGCCATGGACTCGCTCTTGAGCGTCGGCACGTGAAGGCGGCCGTCGCTAGAGGGCACTGCCACCGCGCCGGGGCCATCGATGTGTCCACCAGTCACTGTGCGGTAGAGGTCTTCAGAGTTCAGCTCCTCTCCTTCCCGGCCCTCGAGCCAGCTGCTGGCCATCTTGCGCGCCTCCGCGGCCACCTCTTCACTGCGCGGATAATGTTGCAGGGCGGAGGCAGGCAGCGATGCTCGGCGTCCCTCGCCAAAGGCCGGCACCCTATCCGGACCGTCCTGGTCGCCGGCGCGCCGAACCGCCGGCATGCGCGTAGCAAGCGAGGTCTTGATGAAGCCGCAGCCGTCATGCGGGCGCAGCGCGATGCCGCCGTGCTCTCCGCCGAGCCTGAAAGGATGGGCCTCGCCGGCCGGGCGGTCCGGCAGCAGTGCCAGTCTGAACGTGCCCTCAAGCGCAGAGTCCTGGGGCCCAAGACCTTTGACCGCCGGTGGTGCTGCAAAGCCCCTGCGCTGCGTATAGAAGTAGGCCTCCTTGAACGGAGCCCAGGCCCGTGACAGCCGCTCGAAGTCGGTTCCGCCGGCCGTTTCGGCATAGGGAATGGCCAAAAGCTTTCCTCCGGGCGGCTCGACGCTGGGCGCGCCGGGCACCCGCGCGGCGATCTGCGCCAGCGTCGATCTGGGCGGCTTCAACTTGCTGCCGCCGAACAGATCCATGCGGTAGGGTACCCCCTCGACGGTGAGCGTTCGCGCCAGCATGAAGGCACTCGGTCGTGCCGGCAGTTGCACCGCGACCACAGGGACCTGGCCCCGCGTCATGCGATGGAACACCGAATATCGTGTCTCTGGCTCCGTTGCGATGGGCCGCCCCTGCAGGTCGACGACCGAAAGCCGCATCAGTCCCGCCTCCCCTTGCGGCGGTCTCGGCTCGTGGTCCATCTCCCGCAACACCTGATGCACGTTGAACTGGGAGGCAGGACGGTTTGCCTGGACCGATACCGCATTTGCTGCCAGGAACGAATCCAGCGCCTCGAGCGGCCTGTCGCTCTCGATATCAGCGATCAGATTCCAACTCATGTTGGACAGGTCGCGTTCGATCAGCTCCCGCGTGCGGTGCAGGATATCCCTGGTCTCGCGCTGCAGCTCCTGCTGCCTCGCCCTGAGATCAGTCACCTTGCCCTCGATATAGGGGCGCCGGTATAATGTCTCGAGGACTGCACGGGCCTTGAGGACCTGATACATCGACAAGGCCGGGCAACGGCTGGCGTGTGGACCTTGGATCCGCTCCGCGTCGCGGGCGGCCAGATGCGCCGTAATCTTGTCTTTCACGACGTTTTGGATGTCGTTCAGCAAATGGAGCGCCTGCCTTCGGTGCCAGCGCAGCTGTTTTTGCGAGCTGCGCGCCAGCGGCAGCACGGCAACACTGAGATTACCCATGGTCTCCAGGTCATTGGCGGCGGCAAAATCTGGCCCCTGACGCAATTCCTCGATCCGATCCATCCCCGCTCGTGCGAGCAAGCCGAGATCGTCAACCAGCCGAGCCTTGCCCAGGGCTTTGAAAATGTTGGCGATGCTCCGGACGTCCGCCTGCATGAGGCGATCATTGGCATAGTGCAGGTGGTGGGCGAGCTTGCTCAACCGATCTGTCAGCAGCGTGGTGTGCGTTATCTCTCCACTGTCCTCCGACGCCGTGAAGCATCGCCCAAGAGCATTGGCGACCATGCTGAGTTCAGGCATCGTGAGAGCGCCGAACCGATGTGCTCCAGCGCCAAGGGCGCGCGCGATGTAGAACACGGCCTGCCGAGATGCCTCCTGGTCCAGGCACTTGCTGAAACCGTTCACCAGGTTCGCCAACTCCTGAGAGGTAAAGTTGGCGAGTGACCGTTCATGGACTTCGCGCGCGATCGCTTCTGTGGCTCGACCTGTGTCATCCCCTGTCAGCCACTTGCTGAAACCGTTCACCAGGTTCGCCAACTCTTGCGACGTAAAACGAGAGAGCCCGTCTGCGAGCGTGGCGCGGTGGCACAGTTCCGCAGCGACTTGGACGGTTGCCTTTCTACCGGCCTCCTCCTGCGGCCACTTGCTTAGGCCGTTGGCCAGACTCGCCAGTCCCTGCGGAGCAAAATCGGGAAGGCCGCCTTCGTGAGCGGCGCGCCGGCAGAGTTCGGCGGCGATTAAGCGCGCGCCCTGCAGACAGCTCTCCTCTTCCGGGACCTTACTGAACCCGTTCACCAGATTCGCCAGTTCCTGCCGAGTAAAGACAGAAAGTTGATCGGCACGGCTACAGAGGGCCCGGGCGACCGCAACCATGGCTTTGCCGAAATCTTCCTGCGGCCATTTGCCGAACGCGTTCGCCAAATTCGCCAGCCCTTGCCGAGTGACATCAGCGAGGTGCTCATCCCGATCAGCGCGACCGCCGACTTCCGCAGCGATCAAGCGCGCAGCGTGCTGACAATCATTCTCCAGCGGCCATTTGCTGAAACCGTTCATCAGATTCGCCAGCTGCTGCTGGTCAAATCGAGGGAGCTCATCAGCGATATCAACGACGACCCGAGCGATCGCAAGTGTCGCCTTGACTGAATCCAGCTCTAGCGGCCATTTGCTGAAACCGTTCACCAAGTTTGCCAAGTCTCGATAGTCGTGACCAGAGTGGGGGAATCGGTCGATGTTAGCTGCCACCGCGAGGGCAGCTTGGCGACAGGCGATTTCGCCAGGCCACTTGCTGAGACCATTCACTAAGCTCGCCAGCTCCCCGCGAGTGAACTCGGAGAGCCGACCAGAGGTCGCGCGGTCTCGGACTTCACGACCGATTTCCACGGATGCTTGGCGACACTCGGGCGCACCCGGCCACTTGCTGAATCCGTTCACCAAGTTCGTCAGGTGCTGCGGAGCGAAACTAAACACGCGCGCCGGGTCGATATTGCGCGCTATGGCGATGGACGCGCGGGAACAGTCGTTCGAATGCGGAAACTTGCTGAAACCGTTCACCAGATTGGCCATGTCTTGCGACGAAAACCCAGAGAGTGGGGCGTCATGAGCACGACCCAAGACTTCCCGTGCGATTGTCTCTGCGGCTTCCCTTGAGTTGGGCTCGCCAGGCCATTTGCTGATGCCGTTGACCAAGCTTGCCAGGTCTTGCGGAATAAAATCGGCGAGCTGGGCTGGGCGCTTGCCGCGCCGACAGACATCTCCGGCTATCGCCACCGCGGCTCGCGAGTCAGACAACTTGGTGAAGCCGTTCATCACGTTTGCCAGTCCCTGCGGAGTAAAGCCACCAAGCCCGGGCGGGCGTGCAGCGCGGCTACAGAGCTCACCAGCGATCAAAACTGCGGCGTTGCGATGGACTGCCAGATCCGGCCATTTGCTGAAACCGTTCATGAGATTAGCCAAGTGCTGCTCACTGAAGTGAGAGAGCTTGCTGGCGCGGCAGCGCACGAGCTCATGAGCGACATTGACGATCGCCTGCTGACAGGCCGGCTGGTCTGGCCATTTGCTGAAGCCGTTGACCAGATTCGCGAGGTGCTGTGGCTCAAAATCACCGAGCCTGTTGACGTCAATGAACCCTGCTGTTTCGACTGCGGCGTGGCGGCAAGTCATTTGCTCCGGCCACTTGCTGAATCCATTGACCAGGATCGCCAAGGCCTGCGCATCGAAACGATGGATTTGTCCGCCCTCCAGCACCGCATGAGAGATCGCTGCAGCGGCTTGGCCGCAAGCCTGCTCTTCAGGCCACTTGCTCAAGCCGCTCATTAGCAACGAGAGATTTTGACCGCTCAGTTCCTGAAGTATTTCGCTTTCATCACGGCAAAACTCAGCGACTCTGACAATTCCATCACGGCATTCCTTTGGATGCCGGCCGAACGATGATGCTAAAAGCGAAAGGGCTTTGCCTTCGATTCTGTTCCTAACCGCGTCTCCAAGCCGCGAAACCCCAGCCGCCAAGCGCCTGCAGGCTTCCACACCAGCCTGCCCTCCGGCCTGCCGGCTCAGGTCGTTGCAAACCAAAGCGTAAGGCCATGATCGCCTTGCGAGAATGTCTTCTTGTAAATGTGGGAGAAATCGGTGCGTGAACTCGGCGGCTGCCGCATTCAGGAATCCTGAGAGATCCTGCCTCTGCAGCCGCTTGGCATTGCGCCCTACTGCACTGGAGAAAACGGCGACGTCTCGAGCACGGCAAATGTCAGCTAGCGCTGCATTAAGTCTTTCCGAGCCTATTGAAGATCGTTCCGAACCTACACCCTGGAGGTTCTGTGGGGCTGAATTTTCAACACGCACCCGTCCCAATCGCTCACCTGGACCGGAGACCGATTGGCCACGTGGCGGAGGTGCGTGTCTTTGCAGATTTTCGGCAGCTTGGTGAGCTTGCCAGCGTTCGCCCTGAGAACGCGATAGGCCGGTTGGTTGATTTGCTGCACCGCCGTACGGTCTATGAGACTGTTGTACGTTTTCACGCTGGGTCGACGTGGATGCATCGCCGATATGAGGTCGTCCTGCTGCGCCACGCCAGTCGGGCACGGTTTGCGCACGCGGCGGGATCGTGCCTGCTTGCATGCCTTCGAGCCTTGGATCGGCGCGCCAGCGTTCGGCATCAGAACGCGACGGCCTTGCTTCCTGAGTTGCTGAGCCACGGTAAGGTTCATTAGGCCAGTTCAGGTTTTCACGCCGAGGTGGTTGCGCAGGCACGTCGCCAGCGCGCCATCCTGCTCTTCCACTCGGCTCGGATGCGGCCAACCTATCGGGCGGGAGCGCGCCCCTTTCCAAGCCCCCAGCTGTTCGACCGGCGCGCCACGAAACGCCGTCCGAACGTGAGCCCGCGTCGCGATTTTGTCCGCCGCCCTGACCTCCAAAAGGTCGCTGCGAGCCTGAGCCTTGGAATTGCTCAGAACCATCATGATCACGCCACCTTCCCGGCCGGCCACCGCGGCCGGGCTCGAATTCTACCTCCGGGTGCGCGCTGGTTCTCGAGCTTTCAAAGTCGTCCGGCCAGAGATTTTCATCAGAAGGCGATGAGCTAGTTCCCGGCCCGGGGCGGAAGCGACGGCGATTCCCACCAACGGCGCCTTGCATCGCAGCGCCAAGGAGCCGATTTGCGCCACCGCGAGGACCGGCGATCCGATCCGGCGGGCCCCCGCTGGCGCGGGGGGGAATAGGGGAAGAAGAAGCGCCGGAACCCTGAGAGTCAGAGCGCATCCGATCTACGGCCGAATCGAACAATTGTTCCTGTTCGCCGGCCTTGGGAGCCTGAGCGCGAGAGCCGCCAACGCCCTCCGTCTCGCTGGCATCAGATTTAGAAATGGGCAGCTTTCCCCGGTCGTCAACGTTTCTCACGGTTCAACTCCGATGTGAGGCGACATTGCCGCCGGCCCTCAGGAATTCGACTACGCGCCGATTGGCCGCTTATATTCGTCTTACCTGACGTTGAACTGACGGAACGGCCGACCGGGGGCGCCGCCCACCCGTGAAACGGGTCGTGGCATTTTGCCCGACTACAGCCTTCAAGGATCCCGCGCGGACCGGCGCTTGGTGTGCTCAGCATGGCTCCGCTTGCTGCCGAGGCGCGACGCGGAAGCTCCCGCGGCCATTCTGAAGGCAGAGGTCGACAAAGCGGATGGATGCTAAAACAGCCGGGACTGAGCCGCGTACGCGTTCGGAAGCCGGATCTATCTGGCCTTGGCGCGGGCGTTCGTCATAGCAGAGGAAGAGCCAACTAAAATATCTGAGCAAGGCCGAGATGCGGCGGAAGCTGTGGCCCACGGCCGCGTCATTTCCTGTGCGAACTAGCAGCGACCGAGATGACCATCGGCCTTGGTGTTTTCCGCCGCGACCCGTCGCGTCCTCGACATGCGAGAGGTCGTCGCCAATAGGCCTCCGAATTAGCCTGAACATTCTTGGCGCCGGCGGCGATTTTTGCCGGCGGGGTGATCGCCTGTGGCGGTCAATGGCTTGTTGTCTAAGTTAGACCTATTCGGAAGGCGCCGATGAGGGCGCGCTCGCGAGCAGCTTTTGCTGCCGCCGAGCTACACCACATACGGGGATGCGATCTCCCTTGATGTCACGCGGCTTTTCTCGTGGAGTGGGAATCTGAACGAGCCTGCGCAGTTGCGGTATGTATTTTGTGCATTGCAATATGCCGAGCTGTGGGTATGGTCGCGCTGCCGGCCATCTACTCCTCCCGGATGCGGAGCCGGCGTTGAATGCAGCGCACCTCCTCCCGCGCTGTCTTCGATTTGGCCCGCTGCCGCTCCTCTGGCAGCGGGCTGTTCTTGGCTCGAGGGACGTCATAGCTCAGCTGTTGGAGTCTGATGCGAGGCGAATGCTCTGGACTTCCAGGCCTTTCTTGCCTCGCCCGCACTCGACAAGCACCTTTTGCCCCTCTACCAACACGGTGAGCCCAGAGCGGGCCAGTGCGGACACGTGAACGAAGACGTCCTTCTCGCCGCTTTCAGGCGCAATGAAGCCGAAGCCCTTTTCAGGGTTGTACCACTTGACCGTGCCCGCGCTCGCGATGTGTTCATGCGGTTCGGGGACAGGTTTTTGCGTGTGTGCCGATGCTTTCGCGAGCTCCTCCCCGATCTCCAGGATTTGCCCGACCTGACGACCCTTTGGCCCTTCTTCGACGGTGACTTTGAGGCGCGCGCCCTCCGAGACACTGTGGGCTCGTGCTGCCTCTAAAACTCGGATATGCAGATAGGCGTCGGCGCCGTCCGCGAGTTTGACGAAACCAAATCCTTTGGTGGCGTCGAACCACTTCACTTCGGCGGCCATGGGACCCATGATCGCCGATTGCGGCCGCTGGAAATAGCTTGGCTCGGATGCACGTTCTGAAAAAGCGAGCTCGTCATCACCTCGACGGTGATGCTGCTTACGATGGTCTCTGTATTTGCTCATGATCGTCTCGGATAGCCTGGCGAACGCACTATGCATTCGCCAGGATAATCTCAGTCGGACGACGCGTTTGTGTCAAATGGTCATGATTGCGTAGGGCTCATGCTTGTCGATGACGTCCACCCTCTTTCTCCCCCGATTGAACAGGATTCTGCTGCACCCTTGTCAGTAAAGGAAGCCGTCCGGGCAAGACGGCATCGCGAGGCTCGAACGCCGCCGACGGCACGGTACAGCAGGGCGGTCCGAATCGTAACGGCCGGCGTGAACGCGTCATGGGGCAGCAGTCAGACCAAGATGCGACTACTTCCTTGGTCACCACAAATTGCCCGCACGATCCGGAACAAGCGACGCACGTTTGGTGATGCATACCTCCTTCCGCAGGACAAATATCAGCTCCACCTTGACCGTGAACGCCACGTGCGGAACGGGGTCTCGAGCCTGAAGCTACATGCGACCTTACGCCCGCTTATCCGGGCTTTTGGTTTGCCGGCTGCGATTGCATCGGCGCCGATCATCGCTTTGCGGCCACTTCTCGGCGGCGTGTTGGAGGTCCCGAGCCGATCGCCCACGTTTTGGGCCAGCTTTTACCAACAGGCAGAACACGTCGGTGGATTTCCTAGCCCGCGCCGCCAGCAGCTCGAGAGCCGCCTCTTGTCCCGATATCAGCCGGATAGAAAGAGGGCGGCTGTACAAGCAGGGCATAGGATTCACCGGTCCCTCTTCTGTTCTCGCCTTCAGTTCAGACCGAACTCACGCAGAAGCTCCTCGCGGTAGCGGACAAAGCGGTTTTCGCTGCGGTCGCGAGGGCGTGGCAGATCGATGTCGATCAGCCGCACGGCGCCGCTCTTTTCCCTAGGCAGGACCAGTACTCGATCCGCAAGATAGACCGCCTCCTCCAGATCGTGGGTGACCATGATCATGGTGACGCCCTCTTCACGCCAGATACGGGTAAGTTCCTCTTGCATGATGAGTTTGGTCATGGCGTCGAGCGCGCCGAGCGGCTCGTCAAGGAGCAGGATCTCAGGCTGCACGGTTAAGGCGCGGGCGATGCCGACACGCTGCGCCATGCCACCGGAAATCTGCCTGGGGTAAGCGTCGGCGAACTCGCCGAGGCCGACCAGATCGATGTACTCGCGGGCGTGCTCCCGGGCTTGAGCCCGGGATGCGCCGCGTACTTCCAGACCGAAGGCGACGTTGCCCAGCACGTTGAGCCAAGGGAGCAGGCGCGGCTCCTGAAAGATCACCGCGCGCTCCGTTCCGACCCCGCCGATGGGCTCGCCGTCTACCAGGACCTTGCCGCTGTCAGCGCTTTCCAATCCGGCGAGCACGCGCAGCAAGGTGGTCTTGCCTGATCCGCTGGCGCCAACAATGACCAGGCATTCGCCGGGACTGATGTCGAGATGCAGGCCCCTCAGGACGGGCAGCACGCGCCCGTTAATGGCAAAGGACTTGGAAAGGTCGCGTATGACGACGCGTCCGCCTCGGGGGGGTTCCATCGCATTCATGACCGTCAGTTCGAGCTCGCGACGTCCGGGTGGAACAGGATGTTCCGGGCGCTGAACTTCCCCTTGGGCAGGGCTCCGTCGCGCTCCAGCACGCCGGTCCAGAAATCGATGTCGCGATCCGTCGCGCGCGCGCCTTGGCGCAGGCCGAAGCCCGTCCAGTATTTTGCGAGATCGCCGTTCTCGCCACGCTCATTAAGGATCTTGGCCAAGACGGCACGCGCCTCATCGGGATGCTCGCGCGCCCAATCGGCGGCGCGCGCCGACTGTTCGATGAACTGTCGCGCGGCTTCGGGATGCGCCCCGACGAAATCGCGGCGCAGCACGGCAAAGCCGCCCGCTATGTCGCCGAGCACATCGGAATCGCCGAATATCGCACGCACGCCGCCGTTGGCGAGCAGGGCGCCCTTGAACGTCGCCTGCCAATAGCCGACGGCGGCTATGTCGACCTGATGGGAGCGCAAGGTCTGTTCGAGCTGCGGCCCTGGAACAACCACGAGCTTGGCGGCATTTTCGGCAAGCCCTGCGCCGTGCAGCGCCTCGCGCACGGTATAGTCGAGATGGGCGCCGAGCGTATTGACGGCGATCGTCTTGCCGGAAATGTCGGCAATCGAGTGCACCGGGCTGTCGTCCAGTACATAAAAAACGCTCTGAACCTGTTGGTTGATGCCATTGGTCGGATAGGCGGCCACGAAGTCGTTGCCGCTGGCGATCGAATTGATGACGGCTGAAGTCGCGGCCGAGCCGATATCCACGCTTCCCGAAGCAAGTGCGAACAGCGAGGCCGGGCCTCCTGGCGCGTAGCCGACGTTCTGGAGCTGGATGCGAGTGTTCTTGAAATAGCCGAGTGCCTCGGCAAGCTCATGGGGGGAGATGTTTCCCTGGCCGGCAAGATAGCGCAGCGTCACCGGATCAGTAGCCTGCGCGGAAGCCAAGCCAATCAGGGCAAACGAGAGACCGGCGGCAATGCCGCTGAGGCCGAGGTATTGGAAAAAAGCGTTCATGGTCGTTCCTCGCGGGTTGGCTTGATTGAGAAGCGGTGCGGTTCGGGGGACGTTCAGGTGGCGGCGCCGTTCCAGCGGCAGAGCCGTCGTTCGAGTAGGACGAGCGCGTAGTTGGATACGAGCCCGAGCCCGGCCAGGATAAAGATCGCGGCGAACATCAGCGGGATCTGGAAGTTGTATTGGGCATTCATCACTTGGAAGCCGATGCCGCTGTTGGCGCCGATCATCTCTGAGGCGATCAGAAGAAGCAGTGCCGTGGTCGCCGAGAGCCGAAGCCCCACGAAAATCGAAGGCACGGTTCCCGGCAGCACCACGCGGCGAAAGATGGTGAGCCTTGCGGCGCCATACACACGCGCCATCTCGATGAGCTTGGGATCAAGTTCCTTGACGCCGCTGATCGTGTTCAGGAGCAGCGGGAAGAGAGTGGCCCAGAAGATGACGAAAATCTTGGAGGCTTCACCAAGTCCCAGAAGCAGGATGAAGACGGGGTAGAGGGCAAGGGCCGAGGTCTGCCGGAAGAGCTGAAGGATTGGATCGAGAAGCCGCTCGACCGGCCGTATCTGGCCCATGAACAGGCCAAGGGGGATGGCGATGGCGACGGCCGCGACAAAGGCAAGACCGGCGCGTTGCAGGCTGATGGCGATATCACCGAACAAGGCGCCGCTGGAAAGGCCGTTCCACAGTGCGGCAAGGATCAGGTCTGGTGGCGGAAACACGGCCGGGTTCAGCCATCGCGCGCGGCTGGCTGCCTGCCAGAGGATAAGAAACCCGAGCAGCAGACCGTACCGCGAAAGGAACCAGATTAGCGCCTTTGCGCCCCGGCGCAGGACATCTGCGCCCGATCGCGAGCCGTCACTGTCGTGGCCGACAATGACCCCTCGCCCAATCGCCTCTAGGCTCATGACAACGTCCTCCTGTGGTGGATTACTCTGCGGCCAGCACGCTGGAACGGACGGCGCGGGTCGCGGTCCACGGGTTCACCGGCCGCCTAAGGCCGAGGTTTTCGCGCAAGGTCCTGCCTTCGTAAGCGGTGCGGAACAGGCCGCGTCGCTGCAGCTCCGGGATGACCAGGTCGACGAAATCGTCGAGCCCGCCGGGCAGCCAGGGCGGCAGGATGTTGAAGCCGTCGGCGGCCTCGCTGGTGAACCACTCTTCCAGTTGGTCAGCGACGTCCGTGGCGCTGCCGATCACCGTATGGTGGCCACGCGCTGTCGCGACCCATTGGTAGAGCTGGCGGATGTTAAACTTGTGCTCGTCGGCGATCTGGCGGATCAGCGCCTGACGGCTCTTCATGCCCTCGGTTTCCTCACTCGGCGGCAGCGGTCCGTCGAGCGGATAGCCTCTGATGTCGAGGGTCTGGCCGGCGAGGCCGTTGAGCAGGGCGACGCCATCCTCGGGCAGGATCAAATCGTTGAGCTGCTGGTACTTGGCCTGAGCCTCTTCCTTGGTGCGGCCGACGAAGGGCGCGACGCCCGGCATGATCAGCACCTGGTCGGGGTCGCGGCCAGCGGCAGCGACGCGCGTCTTGATGTCGCGATAGAATTCCTGCGCCGTCTCAAGCTTCTGATGGGCGGTGAAGATCACCTCGGCCGAATGCGCGGCAAGCCCACGGCCGTCCTCTGACTGGCCAGCCTGCACGACCACCGGGTGGCCCTGCACCGGGCGTGGCACGTTGAGCGGGCCCTTGACGCTGAAATGTGCGCCCTTGTGGTCGATGTCGTGCAGTTTATCCTTGTCGTAGAAGCGGCCCGACTGCTTGTCGCGGATGAAGGCGTCATCCTCCCAGCTGTCCCACAGCGCCTTGACCGTCTCGACATGCTCGTGCGCCCTTGCATAACGATCGGCGTGATCAGGCTGCTTGTCGCGGTTGAAATTCTTGGCGGTCTCGTCGCCGGCCGAGGTCACCACATTCCAGCCGGCCCGACCATTCGACAAGAGGTCGAGCGAGGCGAACTTGCGGGCCAGCGTATAGGGCTCCTCATAGGTGGTGGATGCCGTGGCGATGAAGCCGAGATGCGTGGTCAGTGGCGCCAGTGCCGCAAACAGCGTCACCGGCTCGAAGCCGGCGATCTTGGCGTTGCCGCCTTCTCGCGCGCCTAGGCCGACGGTCAGATTGTCGGCGAGGAAATAGGCGTCGAACAGGCCGCGCTCGGCGGTCAGCGCGAGCTGCTTGTGGAACTCGAAATTTGTCGCGCCGTCGGCCGGCGCGTCGGGATGACGCCAAGCGGCGATATGCTGTCCGCCGCCGGGCAGGAATGCGCCAAGTCTGATCTTTCTGGACATCTCGGTTCCTCTCATTGCTGACTTGAGGGATATGGCTGACTCGAGGAAAATGGGCTGGATTCAGGCCGCTTTCGCCGTCGCCGGTTTGGCTATCTTGGTCCTGGTGGCGCTACGACGTCCATCGATGCCAACTGGCACGTCGCCATCGACGGTCGCGCGGCGGACAACCCGATGGCGGTCTCCATAGTCGTTGACGGCGTAGTGCTGGGTGGCGCGGTTGTCCCAGATCGCCACGTCTCCGGCCCGCCAATGCCAGCGGACGGTGTTTTCGGGTGCCGTGACGTAGGATTGGAACAGCTCGTAAAGTTTTTGGGATTCGTTCTTGGAGAGGCCAACAAAGCGCTGCACGAAGTTGCCGAGAAGCAGGGTGCGTTCGCCAGTTTCGGGATGAACCCGCACGACCGGGTGCTCGGTTTCGTAGATCGTCGAGGTGAACACCTCTTCGAAATGCTTTTTCTCCGCATTGCTCGCTCGCGGTCGAACGGCGGCGTAGTCGTATGCATTGGAGTGCAGCGCCCAAAGATTGTCGGCGAGGAGTTTTAGCGCCGTCAGCAGGCTCTCATAGGCAGCGGTGGTGTTGGCCCAGATCGTGTCGCCACCCGCCGGCGGAATGACGACGCCGCGCAGAACCGAGAACTTTGGGTAGGCATCGACGAACGTGACGTCGGTGTGCCACTGGTCAGCTCGCCCGCCGCCGCGGCTCGAATCGAGTTCGAGGATCGAGGCCGTCCCGGCCACGGGACCTTGCGTTGGATGTGGCACCAGCTCGCCGAGCCGGCGAGCAAAGCGCTCCTGTTCGGCATCGTCGAGGTGGCCCTGGTCGCGGAAGAACACCACCTTGTGGCGCAGCAGGAGGTCGTTGATGCCGGCCACAACCGGGTGCGGCAGATCGCCGGAGAGGCGGACGTTGCGAATTTCCGCACCAACACGCATTGTAAGCGGGGCGACGTCGGTTTCCGGGATCGAAGCGTCAACGAGAACTGGCTTGGTCATGATGGTCTCCGTCGTTAAGTGAACTGCTGGATGGGAGAAATCTGAGGTTCTCCAGCCTTCGAGGGGGCGTGAACCATTCCTCACTCCAAGCTGGCGAGAGGAACTCGGCTCAAGGAGCGCCCATGCGCTTGGCTCGTCGCACCGTTCGCTCGGAGCACACTGGCCTGCATGGACAATTCATTTGGAATCCGCGGTTCGAGATAAGGCGCGAACTGTTCGATCGCGCGATCGAGTCGCTCTGCCAAGGCAGGGGAAATGGATGTCGGATCGGCAAAATCCCGCTCCGAGGCATAGATCCCGGTCGCAAGCGTTCGCGCCTCGAAGAAACCGAAGAGTGGCCGCAACTGATGCTCGATCACCAGCGCATGGCGATCGCCGCCGCCGGTCGCGGCGAGCAGGACTGGCTTGCCACTGAACGCAGTCGGCTCCAGCAGATCGATCAGGTGCTTGAAGAGCCCGGTGTAACTGCCTTTGTAGACCGGACTGGCGACAACCAATGCGTCGGCTTGAAGCAGGCGGTCAACGAGCCTCCTTGCGGTCTGATTGAGGTCGGAAAGACGGACTGCGGCGCCCAGATTAGGAATGAACTGGCCGATGTCTAGGACTTCGGAGGTCTTGTCATATCGGAGCGCGGTTCGCCTGACGATCTCTTCGACCAGAATGCGGGTGCGGGAGCGAGCGTTGTAGCTGCCGGAAAATCCGACAATTGCGGCGGTGGTCATGGTCCGGCCCTTCTCTGTTGAATGCGGGCTGCTTTCTCGAGACAGGATCAGACTAGGTAATTATACAAAATCTATAGAGAAAGATGATTTCATGTTTGAGTTCGGTCGGAAATTCTTTTTCTCGGTTTTTGTTGTGGTACGGTCATTGCGTTCCACGAGCGACAATACCGCCTGGCTCGGCACCGCCGCATTGGTAAACTCGACAGCGGCGTGATTAACAAGACTCTGGTTGCCGGCTTTGAGAAGGCGCCTGATGTCCGCGTCTAAGCTGGCGGTTGCTCCTATTTCATAGAATGGGCGAGGTTCACTCGCTGCTGATCCACGCGCACTGCTATGGGTTGTCCGACGAAACGCTGACGGTAACGACGGTGAAGGCCCCTCTCAGTCACAGAAATGGCAAATTGGCTACAAGGGATCAGGTGACTGGCCGGCTGCGCATCACGATGATGTCCGCACCGTATCGCGCATGGGGACGTTTGCAACTCGGTCGCAACGTGGAGATAGGGTCCTGAAGGCTTGCATTAAAAGTCGACGGCCGGCCCTCGTTGAAGGGCTGCGATGAATTGCACCGGTCAATGATTGCTGCTGAGCCTCGCGCAACTGTCCGACATTCGGCGTTGCGCGGCCGACAATGGATCGGTTTTTATAGCCTTTTTTAGAAACGGGCTCTCTACCAACGCAGATGGACTGATTGGAAAAAGGCCGCACACGTACACCAGCCCTCAACCGAAATGTGGAATGCACGGCAGACTTATTGAGTGCCTTGTGCCGTCGATCATACCCCGTGGCGTAAGCGCTCCGGTCCCCGCGGCCGGTCTAGTGAGGTTGCGCTGGAATGGTCATCGCCAGCCTCCTGTTGAAGAATGCCAGTACGTGATATAAGTAAGTTGCGTGGATCATCACTGATCTCACCTATTGGAGATTCCAATGCCGAATGCACTGTCGAACATGTTCAAGGAGGCCGACGTCGAACGGCTGATGGCGGACACGCTGATGGAAAGGCTGGGCCCGCATGGTGCGTCGGGACAGAAAGACATTGCTGGGAAGAAAGTACTCCGAAGCCGGAAGTTCAACACTGCTAAATTCAAGGCCATAGTGAGAAAGGCTGTGCGAGATGTCTTCGACGGCGTGGCGCATACCGGAAACCTGGATCCCGCTGCCATGCGGTTGCTCGAGCCACTTAGCGTGATCGTTGCCACAAAGAGAACCGAGCTGTCAGAGCGAAACATGGAACTCTTGGTGGAAGCCATGCTTCCCGCCAACGATCCGATGTCGGCAGTCCGCTCGAAGATCGAGGCTGACAATGCCCGGGCGCGCGTGAGCTTCGTGGAAAACATCCCTTGCTTCACGAGCGCCGACTTGGCTGAACTTGCGGGCCATAGCGCCCGCAACAAGAGCGCGACAGGATCAAGATGGAAGGTAGAGAAGAAGGTATTCTCCGTGCAGTTGGGGGGCCGCGAATTGTTTCCTGCCTTCCAGTTCAGGGAGGGCAAGCCTGACCCCGCGGTCGCGCAGGTGCTGCGGGCTCTGCCACAAATGAGTCGATGGCAGATCGCCTTCTGGTTCGTTTCGTCGAACCCGTGGTTAGACGGAAAAGTTCCTTCAGAAAATCTCGACCGGGTGGCCTTGATCGTCGATGCCGCGCGTAAGCTGGGGGAGGAAGCGGCGGATTGACCTTCGTCCCGGCCCCGCTCCCATCCCCGGATTGCAACGTCGTTATGCTTCCCGCCGGGACAGAGTTGCATCGTGTGCACTCCAAAGGCCGGCGTGCGCACGAGTTCAATCCTGGCTTCGGCTCCTCAAGGTTCGCTCCCTTCACGAGTGCGGGCCAACAGGTTCCCACAATGTATGCCGCGACTGCTTTCGGATGCGCCGCCTATGAGTCGGTTTTCCACGATATCGACCCTTCCGCAGCCTTCAAGACCGTCCCAATGAGCAAGGTCGGGGAACTCACTGGCTCGCGCATCGCGATCGACCGCGACTTGAAGCTGGCGCGCCTCTTCGAACCCGATCTCAACAAATGGGGCATCACGCGCCAGTCTTTGATCGATACCCCGCCCTCGTCATACCTCTCGACCAGGGCCTGGGCACAAGCGATCCACGATGCCGATCCGGCGCTTGACGGCATGATTTGGACATCGCGACGCTTCGACGAGGAAAAATGCCTGATTTTATTCGGGACACGCGTCGATGAGGCCTCAATCGACGTCCTTAGTTCTGATGATTTCGCCAGCGCGCCAGATCTGCTCGATCGCCTCGTTGAACTCGGACGGCTTTCGGGCATCGTGCTGACTCTGTAATGGGGTTAGATGTGACGGGCCCTCTCGCGCCGGCGACTGAAGATCTTTGGTTGAGATGGTCGATCAGTGCGCCACAGATCGATGCGTGGTCGCAAGGATCGCCGCTTGTTCGTCGTCGAGTGGTGTCCGCGGTTCCATCGGACCACATAGGAGGAGCGTCCTGGCAAGGAAGCCTTCGGGTGTTGGACCTTGGATCAGGCTGCAGTAAACGAGTGGCGGAAGGGTTCGTTCGTCTCAAAATGATGTCCGCTGCCACACGGACAGATGAAGCTTTGGTGCCGCGAATTCGGAATGACAGCATGAATGACTACGAGATCCTGGACGACCGTTTCGGCAAGCTGATCATCGGACACGCCAAGCTCGAACGGCTATGGACCGGGAGCCGCTGGGCGGAAGGTCCCGTCTACGTTCCCTCGGCAAAGCATTTGCTGTGGTCGGACATCCCTAACGACCGATTGCTGCGCTACGACGAAACCGACGGTTCGGTCGGTGTCTTCGAGACGCCGTGTAACAACCACAATGGCCACGCGCTCGATCGTGAAGGTCGCGTCGTCGCCTGTGAGCATGGCGGGCGCCGCATCTCCCGGCTCGAGCATGACGGGGGCTGGCAGGCCCTTGTCGAAAACATTGGTGGCAAGCGGTTCAACTCACCCAACGATGTGGTGGTCAAGTCCGACGGCACGGTCTGGTTTAGCGACCCGACCTACGGCATCGAAAGCCATTATGAGGGCAAGATCGCCAGGTCGGAGGTCGACGGCTCCCACGTGTACCGGTTCGACGAAGCCTCCGGTGAGGTGAGCACTATCATCACTGACAGGGTGCAGCCGAACGGCCTCGCCTTCTCACCAGACGAGACAATCCTCTATGTCTCGGACACCGGCGCCAGCCATGTGCCGGGCCTGCCGTGCGCGATCCATGCGTATGAACTCGCCGATAGTGGCTCCTCGGTGCGGGCGCGCGGCGTCTTTGCCGAATGCGCGGCCGGCATGTTCGATGGTTTTCGTGTCGATCGCGACGGCAACATCTGGGCATCGAGCGCGGATTCAGTGCGGGTTTACGCGCCCGACGGGGCACTGATCGGCCGAGTGCTGGTTCCTGAGCTCGTCTCGAATGTTTGTTTCGGCGGTCCCAAGCGCAACCGCCTCTACATCACCGCGCAGACCTCGCTGTACGCCATCTACGTCAATGCCCATCCGGCCGGTTCCGGCCCGGTGGCTGGCGATATCAGCCGATGATGGGATTCCGACGACCCGACTGCAAAGTTCCAAAATAGCTTGAGATTTCGGGATGAACCTGACCTCGACTGAGGTGAGGGATCTACTGCGCCTGGACGACACCCAGCTGGTAGTCGCGTATCTTCTGGATGGCTTCTCATTGGAGTCGCGGACTGGTCGGAAAAGCGCCGCTCCAGCTCATCAATCGTGACGAATGACGGGAGCCCAGAACAGCCCAACGAAAGCGGGATAGTCGTGCAGCCGAACAAGCCGGCGACCATGGATTGAGATCATTAAATAACCGGTCTTGTTGAACGCTCCTCCCGACGCTGCTGGCAAGCGGGCCGCCTTCCTGCTACAGTTGGAGCGCCCCTGGTTGAAGGGAGCACAGGTGTACTGCGTCGTGCCGCTGCCGTCCGTCATGGAGACAACGCGCGGAAAAACCGCCGTAAGTGAACCCGACGCCGGGCGAGGCGTGAACCGCGTTCAGGCATCTAATTGCTTTCGGGGCTGTTGTCTTGGGCATAGCTAAACTGCTTGGTCTGACGTGCGACTGGGAGGCATGATGCCCCTACCGGCAGGCGACGAAGGGGCTTGCCGCGTTTCTGGCGATTGAAGCGACCGAGTGCGCAAACGTGCGATCAGAGTCAGGGAGAGGCTCGATGACCGAATCGCACAAGAATAACGGTGGGCGATGTCTTAGGCAGAGGATCGCCAGCTCGAAATTCCAGCTCCCGGCGATAGGCGCAATGAAATTCGTCATTAGCATCGATACGGGCTCATGTTCGCAGCGCCGATCCAATTCGGCATGAAATTTCGAGCCCGTCGTGGCCTGATGTGGCCGCGGCGGTCGGGGCCGATACCGGTGGCCGGTATTTCATTACAGGTAGCACCGACCAGACCTCATTTCGGAACCGCGCCCTTTCATGACCTAGAGACAAAGGCTATTGCGGCCCTCTCGCTGATAGCCGTGAGTGCCTTCGGTTTGGACAATGGATGAAGAGTCCCCCCGCTAATCGCAGCGGCTGCGCACACAAGTTGTGCAGCCTCAAACCCGCCTCCGGAAGCTCGCGCGCAGACATATTCCGATTGCGCGTTCCGACAGGATATGGACAGATTGCGAGGGTATCGTCACCGACAATAGACGTTGCGCCTGGCTGAACACGCGGGATCGAGCTAGTGCCGCAGCGGACGTTCGTCATTGCCAGAATCCGGCGGCGATGGCGGTGGGAAATCTGCTGAAAGCCCGAGTTCTCGCGCAGGGTTATCCATGGCTTTTTGCTGTCAGCTCAGGAGAATGGATGAAGAAAGATCTTAAGCAGGAAGTTCGCTTGGCAGAGCATCGGAACACAATCGACAATATCGATGCCGCGATCATCCACATGCTCGCTGAGCGATTTCGCTGTACGGAGGAGGTCGGCTTCCTCAAAGCCCAATATGGATACTTGCCCCAAGACAAGACGCGTGAGACCGCGCAGACCACGCGTTTGCGGGACCTCGCTCTTAGCGCAGGTCTCGACCCAGAGCTGGCCGAAGCTTATCTCAGATTTGTTGTTGCCCATTCAGTCAGTCGACATGAGGCAATAGCAAATCTGGTAGCGCACGTTGTAAAGCGGTGACTTTTGGACCGGTCTGTTTCATGCTTGTTGCAAGGGATGCCTGCGCGAAGGCTTGGCCTTTCTCGTCGGACGACGCCTTCATGGCTTCTTTGGGACAAAGGAGTTGCAGATAGGCGACGAGCGCCATACCACCTTTTGGCTGTTTTCTCGTCGCCTCATTAAACAGGACGTGCGCACCTTTTGTTATCCATCGGCTCTCCAGAGGACAGGGCAAGGTCGGGATCGAGCGTGCCAGCTAAACGCCCCCAGGTTGCCCATCCGCGCAGGCGCCCTGGCAAGAACGCGTCGCTGGAAGGCTTCGGGTGTTGGACCTTGGATTAGGCTGCAGCACGAGGCGGCGGAAGGGTCCGTTTCGTCTTCCACAGGGCATGACGAATGGCGGCAGACTTGCCATCGTATCTCGCGAGGGCATCAGTATTGAAGGCGTCGAAACGGCCGCAGTTCAGGTCGAGCATCTGACCGAGACCCAGGCGACATCTCGGCTTCCCGGAGAACTGTCCGGAACGCATCATGCAGGATGACGCACGGAAATCGTGCAGGTCGATGATCTCGAGCGTCCGGACGGACGTTTTGTCAGTTCGGCCGTTTCCTAGATACGCATTCTGTCGACTTTGTGGGGTCCGTGACACATCCTTTGTTTTTAGCAGCTCTTTTTTTCCCCGGCTAAATAGCTGAGAGGCAATCACAAAGTCCGTTCTTCAGCTCGACCAGCCAAATTGGCACGAGTTTTGTTCCCTTCGTTGGATGGCGGCAGCAACTATCGACCGGCATTGATGGCGCGGTTAGCAGCGACGGATGAAACAAAGGAACCAAACGACATGTCAGATCTGCATCAGATGGCACTCGAATGGGCAGGCGGAGTCGGCAAGTCCACCACCTCCCAAAGTGCGCTCGCACCTGGCGAGGCCATCGGACATGATGTTGTTAAGGACGCATGACAATGAACAAGGCGATTTCATTTCCGATGAGCGCCGAAGTCTTGCCGGTGACGACATCATCGACGACCCTTCGCGAGCTCATTATTTCCAATGATCTGACATTTTTAATGGAAGCGCATGACGGCCTTTCGGCCGCTATCGCCTCGCGGGCAGGCTTCAAGGCACTTTGGGCGTCAGGTCTTTCGATCTCCTCTGCGCTCGGCTACCGCGATGCCAATGAGGCAAGCTGGACGCAAGTCGGCGATGTCGTCGAGCGAATAGTCGAAGCCACGAACGTTCCCGTCCTCGTAGACGGCGACGGCGGCTTCGGCAACTTCAACAATGCCCGCATCATCGCGAGGAAGTTGAAGCAGCGTGGAGCCTCCGGCATCTGCCTGGAGGACAAGGGTTTCCCGAAAATGAACTCGTTCGTTGGCGACAAGCAGCCGCTGGCTGATATCGACGAATTCGCCGGTCGCCTTAAGGCAGTCAAGGACACCACCGGTCCCGATTTCGTCTTGGTCGCCCGCATTGAAGCCTTGATCGCTGGCCGCGGTCTCGATGAGGCGCTGGTGCGGGCGCACGCATATGCGAGAGCCGGCGCCGACGCGATCCTTATCCATTCCCGTAAGGGCGTTCCGGACGAAATCCTCGCTTTCACCAAAGAATGGAAAAACAAGCTGCCGGTCATGATCGTACCGACCAAATACTACCGCACGCCCGTGGCCGACTACCGGGCGGCCGGCATTTCCACGGTCATCTGGGCCAACCATAACATGCGCGCCGCGATCTCAGCGATGCGCCAGGTGTGCGCCCGCATCATGCAGGAAGAGAGCATCGCCGGTATCGAAGACGAAATCGCAACGCTCGATGAGCTGTTCGAGCTGATGAATTACGGCGAACTCTTAGCGGCAGAAGAGAAATACCTTCCGCGGGCCGAGAACGGCAAGGGATAGTAGCGGCAAACGGTCTCTCGAAATAGTTGGATGGAGACGCGCATGCTGGCGCAACGGACACACTTGTTCAAATCGTCGGGAACCGCAGCCGCCCGCGCCGCAGCGAAAGCCGCTGCCGATGCAGGGATGGAGATTGTTGATCTCACAGCCGGCGAGATCTGGAGCGATCTGGCACCGACCATCCGAGATGGAGCGATTGAGGCCATTCGACAAGGGCTGAACCGCTATACCGACACGATCGGTTTGATGGGGTTGCGCGAAGCGCTGGCGCGGAAGGTATCAGCCGAGACCGGGCAGACCTGGCCGGCCGAAGAGATCGCTGTGACGAGTGGCGCCAAGCAGGCTCTCTTCAATGTGGCCATGACGCTGATCAATCCCGGCGACCAGGTCATCATTCCCGCACCCTACTGGACGACATTCCCGGCGCAGATCCAGATCGCCGGCGGCACGCCTGTCCATATCGACACGCGAGAAAACGGCTATGTCCCACGGATCGACGATATCCAACGCGTCATCACGCCGCTCACCCGGGCCATCGTCGTCAACACGCCCGGCAACCCCAGCGGGGCCGTCTGTGACGCAGAGACCCTTATGGGCATCGGTCGGTTGGCGGTGGAGCGGGACCTTTGGATCATCTTCGATGAATGCTACGAGCCCTTCACCTATGATTGTCATCGGCATCATCCGCTCGTGTCGCTGGTCCCGGAGGTTCGGGCCCGGACGGTGATCGTCAATTCCTTTTCCAAGAGCCTGGCCCTCACCGGCTGGCGCGTCGGGTACCTCGCGGCGCCGAAGGAACTGATCTTGGCTGTCAGGGCGCTGCAGTCGCACACGACATCGAACCCGAATGTCATCGCCCAGCACGCTGTGTTGCACCACCTCCTTGAGGGCGACGGCGCCTTTGAAGCCCAGCTCAGGGAGCAACTGACGGCGGCGCGGCAAGCGGGGCTTGCTGCCCTCTCCCAACTGCGGTGCGTGCCGATACCTGAGGCACAGGGTGGATTTTATTTCTACCTCGATCTCTCCGGCGTTTTGCGGCCGACACTCGAGAACGGTCATGCCGAGACGTCCGACGACATCGTATCCGTACTCCTATCACAGGCCGGCGTAGCCGGAGTGTCGGGCACGGCATTCGGCGATCCCAACGGCCTCCGGTTCTCATATGGAATTCCGCCGGAGCTACTCCAGGCGGGGCTCGAACGGGTAGTCCGGGTTCTTAATGCCTGGAACTGAAGAACTCGTCGCATCAACCACAGAGGATCGAGACCCATGACTGCAATTGCTCCGAGAAAGGCGGTCATTCTTGCCGCCGGGTTTGGCTCGCGTCTACGTCCGCTCACCGATTTGCGGCCGAAGCCGCTGGTTGAAGTCAATACCACGCCCATCTTGCACAACGCATTGCAGAACCTCGAGGCTGTCGGCGTGCGGGAGGTAACGATCGTCGTCGGTTATCGAAAAGACGCGATCCGATATTCCTGCGGGCGGCGCTTCGGCGATCTCGACATCGATTATGTTGAATCCGACGTCTTCGATCGGACGGGCAGCGCCTACTCGCTGTGGCTGGCGCGCGATGCGCTTTTGGCGGGGGATATTTATCTGCTCGAAGGCGACGTGTTTTTCGAACCAGATGCGCTCCGCTCCCTGACACTGAGCAATGCGGACAATGTCGCGGCCGTCGCTCCGTTCAGCACAGTTATGGAAGGTTCCGCGGTTGTCCTGACGAACAATGGCTATATTGCCGAGATACGGATGAAGCAGACGGCAGCGAATCTCAACGATGGTTCGCCCGTTCTCTTCAAAATGATGAACCTGATCCGCTTTTCCGGGGAAGATCTGCGCCGGACGATCGTTCCGTATCTCAACGCCGTCATCGCCACCGGCGCCGTCAAATCATACATCGAAGAAATCCTCTCGAACCTCGTGCGGCAAGAAGGGCTGCAGATCGCGGCTGCCAGATGTGACGGTCTCAAATGGTACGAAATCGATAACGAAGCGGATCTGCGCATCGCGGAAGCGATGTTCATCACCGCCCGCGACATGGCGTAATAGCAGCTCGCGCTGGGAGGATGGACAATGCTCCGCTATCTTGCTGATCTTGCAAACGCAATCACCACAGCCGGTTTGTTGTGCTCGTCGGTGTCATTGTATCTCGCGCTGAAGGGCCAGGTTGAGTTGGCAGTCGCGGTAGCGTTGTGGGCTGTCCTTGCGGACCACTTGGACGGAGTCGTGGCCGGTCGCGCGCCGAACCGGCATCCGGATACGGCGAAGGTGGGCAAGAGCCTCGATAGCTTTGCCGACATCATCTATGGAGCGGTTCTTCCCGCCGTATTTGTCCTGCAACTGAGCAGTGTCTCGTTACTGTCCCTGTTCACCTCAACCTCACTTCTTCTCGCTGGTGCGATCCGGTTGAGCTATTTCGCGAACTTCGGCAAATCTGAAGACGGGCGCTTCACCGGGGTGCCGCTGTCCTACGACATTCCGTTGTTGGCGGCCCTCGTTCTCGCCCAGCCCTTATTTCACCCAGTGCTATTTGTCTCAATCGTCAATGTGGTGTTCATCCTTCTGAGCATTGCCCATCTCGCTTCGGTGCGCGTTCCGTCGCCCAATCGGGCGATGTACGTAGCAATAACGGTTTCCGCGATCTTTGCCTCGGCCATCCTCCTGCAGAGGGGGTATATTCATGACTTTGCCAGCACGGTCACAAAAAACCGAATATGCCCCGATGTCACAAGCCGGGCGACAATACCGCTCATTCGGCGTTGAGCCATCATCAACCTGCGCAGGGGGGTGCGGACAAACTGCGGCCCGAGTAATCCCGCTCCCGGGGTGATTGACGCAATGAATGCCGCTGCGGGGGCACTCGTCGACCTCGACGAACTGCCAATGCCATGGGGTGGTACCTTAGTCTAGCGAGCGATGGACCGCGATGTGGGTACCCGCACATCGCCGCTCGCACATCAGGCGGTGCAAAGAAAGTGACGAGTTGGTAGTAGTACGTGCGTCGCAATGAAAGAGGATTATGAAAAGCAAAGCTTTACGAGGCGAACTATCGTACGCTGAAGGCAATAAGTGCCGATCGACTACGTGCGCGTGAGTAAAGGCGACGTGCAACCGCGATCAGAGAACCCACGTGGTCTGAAAGCCGTCGCTTAAGCGAACAGCTGGCTTTGAAAGACCCCTCAATGTTTCCGCGAAATCTCAACTCCCGCGCTATCTCAGGAAGCGCTGTTCTGCTTCCTTCGTCTTTTCCATGTCCTGGAGCCGGAAGATATCTTCGACCGGGAGGATGTCTCTGTGAACGTTCTGGACGCCGCCGTCGGCTATGATCCGCCGGAAGATCTCCTTCATCGCGGTCGCGGCAGCCCGGATGCCATAATTTCCGTAGATCATCATGCGGATATTGCCAAGCGCCCTGACGCGCTCCGCGTCGAAATCCGGATAGGTGTTCGGCACGATCACCAGCGGCACCGATCTTTTCCATGCCCGGGAAAAGCTCTCGATTTCGGATGGATCCTTTCTTTTGGAATGAATCAGGATCATATCCGCTCCGGCGTTCACATAGGCGTGAGCCCGGCTCAGGGCCTCTCTTTCGCCAAGCCCAGCAATCAGAGCTTCGGTCCGGGCGATGACGAGGAAATCCGGGTCCTGCCTTGTGGCGACAGCGGCCTCGATCTTGCCTTGGAATTCTTCAACACGCAGCAATTCTTGCCGCCCGCCTGCAACCAGGCTCGTGACCTTCGGAAAAGTCTTGTCTTCGATAACGATAGCGCTGGCGCCGGCCCGCTCGTATTCGGAAACGGAATGGATGACGTTAATTGCATTGCCATACCCCGTATCGATATCAGCTACGATTGGCAGTAAGGAACGACCCGCGATCGCCCGCAGCATGTCGAGATGTTGAGTCATCGATATCAGGCTCATGTCCGCCAGGCCGTAAAGCGCCGAAAGCTCGAAACCAGAAGCCCAGATGCCATCGAACCCGGCTTCCTCGGCAAGGATCGCCGAAAGAGGGCTGTGGGTCGCCATAATGTGCAGAAGCCGGCCGCCCGCCAGCTTGGCTCGCAGGTTGACGCGGCATTGCATCTCATCACCCCCTATCGTGTTTATAAGTCCATCCGAAGTTCAATTCGATCGCTCGCAAAGAAAGTGAAAGCGTGGACGATCGGCACACCGTCTTGGTCTACGTTAGTGATCTCCGTCCTAAGGACGGGCATGCTCGGCGAGATGCCGAGGAAATGCGCTTGGTCAGGAGCAGGTGCGGTCGAGCGAACTCTGATAGTGCGCCTTCTGAACTCTTGCACGCCGACCGATCGAAAGATCGTGGTGAAAGACAAGGATTCTGTCGGGGAATTGCCAAACGACCGAAAGGCATCGGCAATTCCACGCAACCTTTCCAACGGAAAGTAATGGTAGCCATAGGTAAGGGGTACTCCACTTCCTTCGCCAAGGAGCGTCACCCTTGCAAGCGAAGCATCTGGTTCGATCTGCAGGGCCGCGGCGATCTCCGCGGGAGCGGGAAGCTCCGCGACAGCGATCACCGTTCGCAATGGTCTGCGCTTGTTGTCACTGAGGTTTTCCTCGAACCATCGTTGAGGCCCAAGATTGAACTCCATGGAATTTACAACTGCATAGGCGCCACGGCCACGTTCAATTCTAACCAGCCCCTTTGCCTGCAAATCGGTGAGCGCTCGCAAAACCGTGTGGCGATTGACGCCAAAGCGCGCGGCGAGCTCAACACTTGAGGGAAGCCGCGCGTTCGCCGGCAAAACGCCCCGCTCAATCTCATTCGTCAATGTCGCTTCGATCTGCTGCCACAAATGTCCAGTCGTTTCGAGCATTCCAAGTCCCACAAAATCCGGTGGTTGTTCACTGTCACATCCATTTCATATATTAAATGGTAGTAGCAGTCTAGAACGAAAAGCTAGCTACCCACGGATGAACAATGTCTCAGTTGGATATCGAAAACGTTTCGAAGCGATTCGGGGATACGACGATACTGAAGGGAGTCTCGGTCAGTGCCTCGCCTGGAGAGTTTTTAACCCTTTTAGGTCCTTCCGGATGCGGGAAGTCAACGTTACTGCGCATCATCGCCGGCTTGGAAATGCAAGATAGCGGTTGCATCGCGATCGGTGGGCGCATGATCGACGCGCTACGTCCTAAGAGACGCGATGTTGCAATGGTGTTTCAGTCATATGCGCTTTACCCGCACATGACCGTTTCCGAGAACATTGCACTTCCCTTGAGGATGCGCTGGCACACCGTTTGGCAACGAATACCGGTATTTGGGCACTTTTTTCCTGGTTCCAAGGCAGTCACCCGGCAAATTGAAGGTGAGGTTCGCTCCGTTGCACACTCAGTCGGAATCGAAAAGCAGCTGTCACGAAAGCCTGGACAGCTCTCCGGCGGACAACGTCAACGTGTCGCGCTCGCACGCGCCATGGTCCGCCAGCCGACCGTCTTCCTGATGGACGAGCCCCTCTCGAATCTGGATGCAAAACTACGTATGCAGATGCGGACGGAAATAAAGGACATGCATCGCAGACTTGGAGCGACGTTTGTCTATGTGACGCACGATCAGACGGAAGCTATGACCATGGCAGACCGCATTGCCATAATGTTTGACGGCGAAATTCTGCAAATCGCCACCCCCGCTCAAATCTACGACGACCCCTTCGATCGCCGCGTCGCAGAATTTATCGGCTCTCCCAAGATAAACATGCTCGATGGGACAGTTCGAGTTCGCGGCAAAGTCCATGTTGCGGGTACGTCGATTTCTATTGACGCGGGTGATGTTGGCACTCATCTGACGCTCGGTATTCGCCCCGAGGCCTTTCTGTCCGTTAATGACCGCCCCGGCCCGAACACAATCAACGGGCGCGTGAAGTTTACGGAGCATCTTGGCTCGGACCTTTATGTTTACCTGGATGTCGACGGCGCGTCCGATCGGATAGTCGCTCGAATGCCACCGCACCGCGCCACGCGCATTCGTCATGGTGAAGCCCTGCATCTCAAATTCTCCCCAAACGCGGTTTTGGTTTTCGACCAGGCTGGAGCCCGCGTGAGAATTCCGACCGCGATCAGCGCGAACCGCAGGAGTGCATAGTGATCGCGCTGCGGAAAGTGATCCTACGCTTCCAGATTGAACAAGTTCGAAAACCGATTTCCTGGGCCGGTTATCTCCTTTCTCTTCCTGCGGCGTTGTTGTTGCTAGCCCTTTTTCTGTTGCCGGCGGCGAGCGTCGTCTTCATTTCCATGACGAATTGGCAGTTTGGCGCTGACGATCTATCATTTATTGGAGGTCAAAATTTTTTATCGTTGTTTTTTGATCACGATTTTAGAACCTCTCTTTGGAATACATTAAGCTACGTGCTGATCGTTGTTCCTAGTACTTTTTTCATCGGCCTGACAATTGCTATCGCAATCGAGGCCGGCAGCAGCTTGCGCACCTTTTACCGAGCAATTCACTTTCTTCCATTTATGGCAACCTTAGCGGCTATGGCTCTTGCCTGGGAGGCACTTCTCCATCCGACAATCGGGCTGATAAATCAGATATTAACGGCACTCCATCTGCCGACTGAGAACTGGCTGAGGGACGAGCGAACTGTCCTGCCCGTGCTGGCCGCAATTGGGATATGGCAAAATCTCGGTTTTGCTATGATCCTCTTTCTCGCAGGTCTGAAAGCTATCCCCCAGGAGCTCTATGATGCGGCGGAAATCGATGGTGCCGATAGCTGGTTCGATCGGCTGACGACCGTCACGCTGCCGTTGCTTGGGCCGGTTTCAATGTTCATCTTGATTACCGTTGCCGTGCGGGCCTTCGAAGCCTTTGATACAGTTCAGATACTAACACAAGGCGGCCCCGGTCGATCGTCCGACATGCTGCTCTACTCCTTGTATCGCGAGAGTTTTAGGTATCTCAATACCGGATACGGCGCAGCGATAACGGTAGTCTTTCTCGTAATAATCGTCGGACTGACGCTTTTTCAAGCCCGTCTATTTGAGCGGAGGATTCATTATACATGACCTATCGACCCTGTTCCAAACCTGCAGCTGCAGTCCGGCATGTCTTCCTTCTTGTAACAAGCGCGTTTATTTTACTCCCGTTCGTTTGGATGGTAAGTCTATCTATGAAACCAGCAAGCGAGATTTTCCAGAGCTCGTTTTCGCTGTTGCCGACGCATTGGGGCGCGGTTGACAACTATTCAGCTGCGCTGTCCTCCGCACCATTACTGACTTACATGGTGAACGGGGTGATCGTATGTTTCTCCATCGTCGTGCTCCAGATTGTGATTTCGGCGCCAGCGGCGTACGCCCTCGCAAAGCTGGATTTCATGGGGCGCGATTTTCTTTTTGGCCTAGTGCTCATAAGCCTATTGATCCCGCATCAAGTTCTCGCACTGCCATTGTTTATTATTGCTTACAAGGTTGGACTGCTCGATTCCTACTTCGGCCTTATATTACCGTTTATCGTTTCGCCATTCGCCATATTTCTTTTGCGGCAATGTTTCAAATCTGTTCCTGAGGACGTTATTCATGCCGCGCGCTTAGATGGGCTTTCCGACCTGTCCATCATATGGCGAATCTTACTACCGATGGCTTCGCCTGCAGTCGCCGCTCTATCGATATTAACAATCGTCAGTCGCTGGAACGATTTGTTCTGGCCAAGTATCGCAGTAAGTTCAGAGCAACTAATGCCCCCACCGCTCGGAATGATGGCTTTCGCCAATGTAGAGGCGGGCACCGATTATGGGCCGCTTATGGCTGCGGCGGTGATCATTGTATCTCCGCTCATTCTAACGTTTCTAATAGCACAGCGCGCGTTTGTTCGCGGTTTAACCGATGGCGCAATCAAATAACCAAAGGAGATATCATTGTGAGATCGATAGCAATTATTGCCGCGCTTACTGCAGCAATTTATGGTTGTTGTTATGGGGAAGCGAGAACGGAAGATGTGTCGCTTCGCATCTCCGCGGCCCCTTCGATTTATCAGGCGACGTATAAGAAAATAACGGAGGAATTTCAGAAACGGCACCCTGACATAAAGGTGGATTTGCTCCCCCCTGTTCGAGAGGATGAGGAGCTGCTGCAGAATACCCTTCGATCTGCCATGACTGGAGAACTTCCTGACGTGCTTTTCATCAGCCCGAATGTGATGCGACCGCTGATTGGTCGAAAGATTGCTGTCAAACTTGAGACGGTCGGCGCAAACATGCAGGCTCTAACTAATCTCGATTTGATTGCCGGCGCGACGGGCGTTGGAACAGTCGATGATACCCTCTACGGCATCCCATTTGGGGTATCGGTCCCGATCGTAGTCTATAATGCGGATCTTGTGGCAAAGGCTGGAGGAAGCCCAGAGCAATTCCCTACAACATGGCCTGAGACGATTGAACTGATCACGAAAATTAGCGCTCTCGAAGGAAGTTTGGGGGGCTTCATGGAATACGACAATACTGGCAATTGGACTTACAAGGCATTGGTCGCGACGCTGGGTGGACGCATGATGAGCCCGGACGGCAAGCAGATCGAGTTCGATGATGCGCAAGGCCAGGAGGCGTTCAAGATTCTCCAGGCCTTCGGGCAGGCTGGCCAGGCTCGTGCCGACATGACCAGAGACCAGGCCCGCCAGGCATTTGCAGCGGGATCAATGGGCGTATTGATCACCTCGAGTGGTGCCTTGCCCGCTCTCGAAAAGCAGGCCGCGGGCAAATTCTCCCTTCGGGCAGCGCCTCTACCCCTGGGAGGCCCAGAAGGTCGGATTCCCGCAGCGGGGACTGTTCTGATGATCACCGCTCGAAACGAGCAGACGAAGAAGGCGGCATGGGAGTTCATAAAGTTCGCTGTTGGCGCCGACGCCCAGACGATTATGGGCAATAATACCGGGCTTCTGTCCGTCAACAAGACTGCCCTGCAAGATCCAAATCGACTGGGAAATCAACAGGAGGCGCGTCCGAACCAAAGGGCAGCGATTGCTGAGCTATCGCGTCTGACGGAATGGTACGCTTTCCCGGGTGATAATTCCGTCAAGATAACTGACATCATCAAGAGGTATCTGCAGGCGGTTTTAACTTTGAATCGCCAACCGGAAGAGGCTCTCGCTTCCATGAAGAAAGACGTCGGCGCACTGCTGAAGTAAAGATGGCAGATATATTCGACATCTGGCGACGACCGGCCGATCGGCGGACCCGCCCGCTGATTATTGCTCATCGTGGGGCGTCCACCTATGCTCCGGACAATACAGTTGCCGCCTTTTACGCGGCAACTGATGCGGGGGCGGACGCTGTCGAAATGGACATTGTGCTTACGCACGATCGTGTCCCGATATGCAGACACGATAGTACGATCTTGCTCCCGGGTGGGGGCCGGCGGGCAATTGGGAGACTTGATTACACGACCGCAAAGGAGTTTATTCCGACGGCTCCAACACTGTCTGAGGCTTGTAAGGCGGGGCTGCCTATTCTCCTTGATATCAAGGAGACGAGTTTGGCGGACATACTCACAGTCCTATCCGTGCCAGACATCGCGAATGCGTCTGGTCGCTTTATTGTCGGTGTTCATTCGGTTTCGTCATTCGAGGTCATCCGGCAATCTCATCCACACATTCTCCAGGTTGCCATGATAAATGATGATGCAGCTCTTGGGAGCTTTACCGATCAAATGCCGGGTCATTGGATTCGGCTTCACGAGCGAGACGTCAATCCTAGCAAGATATCTGGGTTTCAGCGTGCAGGTATGCAAGTAATGGTAACCTGCGGAGGCTGCGAACGGCAGATTGGAGATGCTGGGCCACATCACATTCGTGAGCTCGCGTTAGCAAACGCCGACGCTCTTATTGTAAATGATCCTGCCCTTGCGATCGAAGTCTTGGCGAGAGCACGCGGTGGCGAGGTAGGCTAATGGTACAAATATCGGACAATTCAGACTTTCCTCGCCCGCGCTTGCCGGGCCCGCAGCAAATTATCGACTTTTCGCGATCGATTCCACCTTTGCCAGAGATTTTTGCGCGGTCACTGCAGGCAACACTTACAGAGCTTTCCCTCATAGACTCGATCGGTTTAACGTCGAGAAACAGTATTGCCGGCGGGTCGCTGACTGACCGTGCCGCTGCCAGGATATGGCTTCAATCGAGACTGCCAGAGCCTATTACACCGGAGCGGCTACTCGTCACCAATGGGACGCAGAGCGCGCTTCTTCTCCTCTTCGAAGCGATTATTGGCCAGGGAGGTTTGCTGGCCGCCGAGGCGCTTTCTTATGGTGTCCTCGCGCAACTTGCAAAGCGCGCTCATATTCGAATTGCTGGTCTTGAACTCGACCGGGACGGCATCGAGCCATCGTTTTTCGAATACACCTGCAAGACGCGGCGGCCAAAGGCTTTATACTGTAATCCGACAGTCCACAACCCAACCGCGACCGTGATGTCGAAAGCACGACGAAAGATCATTGTAGAGATTGCTCGCCGGTATTCGGTGACGATCCTGGAAGACGAACCACTTGGCTGCCTTCATCCGGACGCTCCTGAGCCACTTGCGAGGATCGCCCCGGACATCACGTGGTATGTCGCAGGTCTGACGAAGGGCTTGGCTCACGGGTTACGAATAGCCTACGTAGTGGGGCCGAGCGAACGTGACATGGAGGTTGTGGTTGGAGAGGCAAGGCGCTTGTCTCATTGGTTCCCGTCCCCGATCGCAACTACGATCGTCAATAGCTGGATCACATCAGGTGTGGCTGAACAGATTCGTCAGGATATATCCCGTGAAGCTGTCTGGCGGCAGCAGCTGGCAGAGGCCGTCCTTTCTGGTCACGACATGTCCATCCAACATGGTGGGCTGCATGCGTGGTTGCTGTTGCCCCAACGTTTCGATCAGAACGAATTTGCCAGAAAACTGGCGGGCAACAACGTCCTTGTTCGCTCTTCCGACGCCTTTGCCGTCGACCCGTTGGCGAATTGTACGAACGCCATCCGAGTCTCGCTGAGTAGCCCCACAAGCCGTGACGAAGTTGAACATGGACTTCACCTAATTGCTAGCAGCTTATAGGCAGGTAATGGTTGCGCTGCGGATTGTTACAACACATGATTTTTTTGGATGTTTTGCGCCACTTAAAACTACTACCGGTTCGCGTGGCGGCGGATATCAGCTTCGAGCGACGGTAGACTCGATGCGCAAACAGGTCCCCACTGTTTGGATCGATACCGGCGACCTGGTGCAAGGGGGACCATTATCTCTTCCAACATTCGGCCGAGGCGGGGTTGCAGCAGCATCTGAACTCGGCGTCGACGTGTCTGTGATTGGAAATCACGAATTGGACTTCGGTGTTCCATTTTTCCGCGAGAGCCTTCACACACTAAATTTTCCGGTTCTTGGTGCAAACGCCGGCATTGGCCTGCCCCCGACGACCATTATTCAGACCTCCGGAGGAGATGTGGGCGTGATTGGTCTCACGCACCATGACTTGGCGTCGATGCGCTCATGGAGCATCACCCCTGATCGCCATATGCCATGTCAAGGCGAGATCGAGAACGCCGTAGATGTCGTCGCATTGGCTCGCGGGCTTCGAAGTCAAGGCGCCAGGATTGTCGTAGCGGCGGTTCATGACGGGATCGATTGGAAATTCGATCAAGATCGGCAATTTGCAGTCGAGCTCGACCGTTTGGTTCAAAGATGTCAGCCCTGGGCAAAGGCGGTTGACGTCATTCTAGCGGGGCACACGCTTGGGAGATTTAGAGGTGAGATCGATGGCACTCCAATCGTTCAGCCATGGCCAATGGGATGTGAAGTTGGTGTCGTGGATATCGATCATGACAACTCGATCCACACGTATTTTCGTGAAATTGGTGAAGCGACCGCGCCATCTCAGCGCTGGGATGGGCATGGAGCCGAAATAATAGACATCGCCGAGAATAGCTATTTAGGTCTTCTTCCGACCGCGTTGTCTTCTCAGGCTAACGTCGGATCGTCTCTTTCACTCTTCTTGGCCCAAGCCGTTTCATCAGTATCCGATTCTGATCTATCAGCGGCATATTCCACCTACAGCCAGCCAGTTTCAGATGGTGCATTTGCCTTTCTCGGAAAAGGTAGGGTGACGAGTTTAGATATACTTCAGTTGGTTCCGTATAGCGATCACAGTATCGTTTCTACGGATATTGGGCTGGACGAATGCCAGCGCGTTAACGCACTGCTTGGACCCAGGCCGCAGACTCGGTCCACAATATGGTCCTTTTGTCGGAAGAGAATTAGAGACGGTGATCTTGTCTCTCTCTCGACAGTGGGAGGGGCGGCGACAGACGTCTTATCGACGATCGTGGGGCGTGAGCTTTATTGGCGGCGGGCCGGAGCCAACCTATGTGATGGCGTCAGTTCTATTCTACGTCGATGCGAGTCGTCCGTTCGTGAATCCGGCCTGCGATGGGCAGGAAGACACTGAGCAAAACAAACCTTGCGATCTGATGCGCCGCGACAAAAAGCGAGTCCGCGCCTAACAAGATGGACGCCGCGATCAAGGCATCCAACCCGCCCGGCGCATAGGCTATCAAGACCTGCTGCAAAGGAAGTCCGGAGATCTGTGTTACGACTAAACCACCAGAAAATCCGACGGAGACAGCTACCAGCATTGATGCGATTGACGGAAGTACGAGCCGCTTAATTCCATTGGGTTGAACACCGGAAAAGCGCGAGCCTACGCTTGCCGATATAACTACACATGCTGGCGTTATCATTATGTTTGGGGAAGCACTCACAAAGAACCCGCTCCAAAGAAGTATGGCGCTTCCTGCAATTCCACCGATCAGCATTCCCGCAGGGATTCCTACCTTTTCCGCAGTAAACCCCACGCAATAGCAGCCGGCGAGAAGAACCGTGGTGAGCCACAGTGACCCAATCGGGGGAAATGCTTGCGACAAGCTCGATTCGCCTAAAGTTACCGGCAAAAGGATCATGGTGGCAATGACCCGTGTGAGTTGAACCATGGAGACCTTTACGAGATCCGCGTCTGTTTGAGATGCCATCGAAAGCGCGAGACCAACGGCCCCTGGTGGGGATGCCCAAAATGCCGACGCAGCATCCCAACGGAACACACAGCGCAGAAGACAATACGAACCTGCAAACATCCCAACCACGGTCACACTCATGGCAAACAGGCTAGCTGGCCAGGACAACGCGTTAGCAAGGCTTTCGCCGGTAATCCTAGATCCCACGGAGACGCCAAGGACCATCATGGAAGCACCATTAAGCCAATTCGGTGGACTTGCCACCGGCGAAACTAGCGCAGCGGCCGCCGCGAAGAAAATTCCTCCAGTCAGCCACGGCGCGGGAAGGCCGACCCAGCTAAACGCTAGCCCACCGAAGACTGCTACAAGGATTCCCTCCGCAATTCGACATCCATCGCGCCAGGTCGTGAGGAGTCTCCTTAGGCGCCATCGTCCTGATTGAATTGTCATTGGAATTCCTTGCGATATGGGGTTTGACGGGCAGCGATTAGGGTAGAACTAGGGGCGGAGCAGCCTCTTCAGTCGCAGCAAACCCGTTTCAAGGAGGTCGTCCGTGTCGGGGGTCGTGAGCGCAATTCGCACACCCGGCATATGAAATGACCTGTCCCTGTCCTTGCCCTTTACGACAAACATGTCAGCCGGCCGAATTGATACGCCTTCCCTGTTCGCGGCTTCGACGAAATCAATACTCTCCCTTGGCAGCGTTAGTGGTACCCAAATATGCAGACCTCCCCTTTGGGCGGCAAACGGTACTCCGTCGAAGGCCTTTCGTGCGATTTTCTGACGATGGTGCGCTTGCTCGGCTATTGCTGCGGCGGTGCGTGCAACCGCCCCATCGTTCACTAAGGCCGTTGCGATTTCAGCTGACATCGCCGAGGGAAACCAAAAAGAATGATTGGCCACTGATGCCACGAGGGCTTCAGCGTCCCCACGGGTTGGTGTAACCATGTACGCAATCTTCAGACCAAGCGAGACGCACTTAGACAGGCTCTGGATATACCAAACGATGTCGGGTCCAATCGTCGCCAGAGGACGAGGTATATTCCCATGCATTGACCCGAGGACATCGTCCTCGAATATCATCAGATTGTACTGACGCGCCAATTCCACAACAGCCTTTCGCCGCTCGCCGCCCATCGTGGCAGTCGTCGGATTATGAACAGTCGGGTTGCAGAACAGAGCCTTCGGTCGGTGCCGCCTGCACGCGGTTTCCAACGCCTCTGGTAGAATTCCCTCGGTGTCGATGGCAACTGGTTCAACATGAACGCCGAAGCGCTTTGCAAGCGGACACAAAACTGGGTAAGTAAGGGCTTCCGCAAGCAACACTTCGCCGGCGGTCAATATCTCGTAAAAGAGAAGGCCGAGAAGGCTCTGCGTGCCGTTGGCGATAATTATCCTTCCGGCCTCGGGTTCATGACCAATTCGTCGTCCAAGCCATTTCGCGGCGGCCGCCCTGTCTGCTTCTGTCCCTCCGACACGGTTCCGCCTCAGCGAGCTTGAGATGCAGCCAGACAATGCCAGTTTTGTGATAGTACTTGCCAGCGCCTCCTCGAGTTCAGGAGGCGTTGGCGGTATGGCTCGTGAAAGATCGATTGGAGGATAGGAATCTGACGGATTCATGCGTAATCTGTCCGAAACATGGCCGTTTCCTCGTTGTTACGCTAAGAAGAACGTCCAGGCCCGTGTAAGCCAAATTGTCTCGATTTCCATTTGATCAGGGATCATACGCGCTGTATGGCTTATGATATGGTCCCACATCTCAGCTGAAACTTGGCTCGGAACATCATGTCCAGCCTTCCAAGTTGCGAGAAATCGGTCGGAGGAAAGAATCTGTTTGTGACTAGCCTCTGTGTAGATGAACTCGTTGAAATTCCCGCCTGTATTCATGCTTTCCATAATTTCGGTGACCGAAAGACCTGTACGTTTCAGATGCCCTACCAAACCATTGACCATCTGCTCAATGGATCGTTGCAAGGGGTCTCTCCTGAAGTGCCTGAGATTCCAAATGATTGTAAGGAACCCGCCAGCAACGAGAATTCGCTTTGCCTCTTTGAACATTGTTTGAGGATCAACGAATTGATAGGCGTTTCCCAATAGTACCCAGTTGACAGACGCCGATGGCAGGCCCGATTCTTCTGCTGTACCCACGCGCCATTCGAAACGTTTGTCACAACTGGACAGATCGCGTGCCACGGCTCGCATTTCCTTGTTAGGCTCGATCGCGAAGCCGGTGATATCTTCCTCCTTGAAAGATCGTAAGAGGTTCCCGGTACCGGCTCCGAGTTCCGCGAGCACAACCGTCTCAAACCGAGCGCGCACCGTCCTAACGAGAGATGAAAGCACAACATTTGAATACGGTGGCCGTCTACCATATTCTGTCGCATTGGGTGTAAAATCACCCCATTTTACTGCCGGATTAACTACTATTTTGCTCATCATTACTCTCCGTCTCTTAGCATCTTTCAAGCACAATCGCGCGGTGATTTGTCACAATCATCCGATAATTTGTGAGAACACGGCAGACGCAGCTGTGCTGAAAATTGAAAGTACGGGTCATACGCGGCGCGCATACCGGACGCCGGATTGGATTTGATCTGAAGGACAAAGGGCTAGGCGGAGCGGTCGATCCGGATTTCCACGCGGTCGTGATCCCGGCAGTGGCAGGCAAAACGTCGCAACCGAAATAGTCCGCAGCATCAGCGCAAGTTTGCTCCCGATTCTTCATCGTGTTCCACGCAATTGGCGTGCCACCGAAGACGCTGCGCGCGAAAGGAGAAGACACGTGTTTCGTGCTGCGCTGGGCGGACTACTTGCGCCTCAGTGTATCGGGTTTCGAACATAGATGTCTTCAATCGGACACGGCTGACACGTGAACAGGGAACCTCGAACGACGACGGTCGCGTCTCATGCCAAATCGAACGTCTGTTCGACAATCTTGCCCATCGTCTCGGCGGGGACGATCCAACATCATCCTTGTGGGCGAAGCTCCTTCTTAATCTGTCCGTTGCTCAATTCGTGCCGATATGGGCCGGGGTTCCCGTGGCGGAATTCTGTCGCATCACTCCCCCACACAATGCGGGAGGTGCGCGAGTTGCGAGCAACTGCAATCTGGCGCCATACCGCGAGCCTGGCGACATCATGCCCAGGCGCGCCGACTCGACCACTTCTGGCCGCCCATAGTAGCGAGTGCGCCGCTTCGTAGAGAGCGGTACGGGCAAGCTCGTAGTCGCAGCGCCAACTCGATACTTGCCATTCAGTCCATTGTCTGCGCCGATCCGCTGCTGCACACATTCAGCATGGGGAGGCAACGCCCGGCCGCAGGAACAGCGAACGAGGCGAGATGCGGCATCGAAAGGAGCTGACCCGCGTCCATGACGAGACCGCTCTCTTACACGCTGTAAGGCGACTGCTCGCCGTGGACCTAGTAACATGGGTAGCGCTATCGAGCCAGGCCAACCCCATAGCGTTCGTCGACTCGCCAGAACCAGTCCTGATCGAGATCGACCTCGCGTGCCGCCTCTGCAATCGCATCGGCCGATCGGTGAATAGCGCATAGCAGAGTTCACCGTCATGGCGGGCACGGTAGACGAGCCGACAACACCGAGCGTTCAGCGAGGCTGCGATCATACTGATCCTGGGCTTCCACCCGTTCCGCCTCGAGTGCCTCGAATGTCGAGGCCAGGGTGTTGATCGTCTCCTTGCGTGACTTGAGTTCCGCGAACCGCTTCTTCAGCAGAGCGATTTCGGTGGTTTGGGCCTGTTTTCGGTGAAGCTTGTCTGCCTCCGTCTCAAGTGCGGCCAGCACATCGCTGGCATGCCCGAGCCCTGCGCTGGCGGTGAAGAGAAGCTTGCCGAGATCACCGCGCAATTCAAGGATCGCCTTGCCTCCTGCTTCGAGCGTCTCGTCATCTAGCGAGAACATGCTACTGTAGGCATCGCGGGACAACCCGGCAAGGTGAGCCGAAATGGCAATCTCGCTCAGCGGCCGGCCTTCGGCGTCGTGCAGTGAGTTGCTACGATGCGGGAAACGGCAAGCGTGCGTCCTCGAATTCGAGCGGCCCGCCGATGCGCATGGAGCTATATTCGTGCAGGAAACTGTAGCGGCTGCGCTCTTCAATGCCAAAGAGCAGATCTAGGTAGGCGGAGAGCGCGGTCGATTTTCCGGCCTCATTCAGCCCGAAAACGATATGCAGATCGGGACCGGAAACCGGCTCCTCTCCGAAATCGATCGCCTTATCGGTAAACTTGCCGTAGCGGGCCAATTCAAGGCGCCGCAGTCTCATTGCGCTGCACCTGGCCTTGAGCCTTGCCGTGACCAGGTCGCCGCCGCGTGCAAGCAAATCGTCAAGAAACTGTTCGAGCCCCGATTCATCCTTGCCCGCGAAACCGCGGGCATCTGGCGGCAGGTCCGCGATCGTCTTCAAAACGAATTCTCGTGCTTCGGACCGAAATGCTTCTGAGCCCGCATTGGCCACCATGGACTGGGCGAGTTCCAAAGTAGGATCGGCAACACTTCCCAAATCTCCGACGGTGGAAGCCGAAAGATCAAGCTCCAGCTTCTCCACCCATGTGTCGCACACCTGCTCGGCCGCCTTTGCGGGTTCCGTCTGTTTTGTAACAAATGGCCAGATCATACGCAGACGTTCCTAAAGGCCGGCAGGGCCGGAAGCTTCTATTTCAATGCTGAATTGACGGCTCCGATCAGCTTGATCCAGGCGTCACGCTCGGTCTGGCTAGGCTTGAACATGACCGACATGGCGGCCCCAAAGTCTACTACTTTTGCCAGATGCTACTGATCGCCGTTTTGACGACTGTGGCGCCCAGAGGCGCCGCGCTCTCGATATCCTCGATCGTTCTCAGCAATGTGTAGTGGTCGACTTTCTCAGCATAACGGCCGGGCTTAATACCGGCGCCGTAGAACACCGTGAATATGCGGTTCTCAAGACCATAATTGTCCTCATCAAAGGTAATAATCAATAAGCTGTTGTGACCGCGCGACCAGTTAGCATAGGTGCCCAGATGGGCCTTCAGCCAAGAATCGCCCTGCGCTACGGTGCCGTCATGCATGTCGTTGGCCAGGTTGGGGATGACGAAGCTAACCGCCGACAACCGTGCAAAGTCACGCGGAAATTCTGTCAGCGATTTTCCGGTCCCCTTGGCATCGGTGAAGGATTCCCATGGATTGTGCTTGCGCGGAGATCCCGCCTCGGCGTAGCCCGAGAAAGCTTTGCCGGCAGCGTGAAGTCGGGCGGCAAGGTTAGGCGCGGCGATTTCGTGAAAGCCATCGTCACGTATCCCGTAGGTCGAACCACTGAACAGCGCCAAGTAGTTGGGTTGGCTAGGATGAGCGACCCCATGCGAATTATAGAACAGCGCGCCGTCCTCCGCTAGTTTCTGTAGATAGGGAGCCGCGCCCGGCTGCACGATCTGATCGAAGGAATGGTTCTCCATGACGACGACTACAATGTGATCGTACTTCGGCGGCGCGCCGGCCGACGCGACCGCGCCTTGGTCCAAGACAATGCCGACAGCCAGGACCAGCATCACGGAGAACTGTTGCAGAAGATTACGACTTTGCCGACACACTCTTCCCCCTCTCGACGCCGCGGCATCACGAAGCAAGGCGCGCCTGAGCGAGCGTCCCCTATTGCGCCGACGGCGTGTCAATAATGATATTCTTATTGGCAAGAAAATCGGTCCCGAGTTTCTGTTTGAATTCCCCGAGCGCATTTTTCGGTACAATTGCAACAGTGCTGTCGGACCCAATGTCGAAGTTCGTCCCACTTTTCGGCATTATAGTGGTTTTGAAAGCAAGGCCATCAAGGTCAATGCGCTTCATGGTAGTTCCAGGAACCGGTCCTGGCACCAGCTGACCTCTGGCAGCGTAGCCATCCTCGAAACCTCGCCGATATGCGTCCTCGAGAGGATCAGCTTGAACATGGCTGGCGCTCACGATCACGCTGCTGACTATGAATATTGCTCTTCTCACCGCCATCCTCCTATCTGAGATCTTTCAAACGCTCTTCCATATGCTTCTGGAAGTCTGGAGACTCCAACATGGATGAGCTCGCTGTCGATAAGTCAGGCACTCCGTGATTTAGGAATACAGGAGCGTCATTGACTTGGATTGCATCGCTGCTCAGGTATACAACTCCACCGATCAGCGTCGCACCAAGGAGCGCAATAATCACCCCAGGCGAGCTTGAGGACAGGGCCCATCTGAAACTCCCCCAACTCGCGTCGTTTGTCGTGGATACGCTGTCAACTCGTGCCAGAACAAATACCGCGCCGAGCAACGCGATTATGGTTCCCGCGATTATCGCCAGAAATTGGGTGTATGCCCGCATGTATAGTGCCGAAATAGCTCGCTTGTTGCGCATGCTAAGACCGTCGTGCTCAAGGCCGAGTACAACGGTAGTGTTATCTGGTGTAGATGACGATAAAACTTTGCTGAAGTCCATCTGTGACTCATACGCCTTCGCGACATTGACGATTTTATCAAGGTAGATGAAACCCAACCCAATCATTCCAATTATTACTGCGGCACAAAGTATGCCAAACCACCTTACGGTGTCGACCTTAAAACGAAAGTCCTCCCTGGTTCGCAAAAGTTCGACGGCGTTGGCAACTGGCGGGCCGGAAGGAGTAATCTGAGAGACGATTGCCATCCCAGGAGGTTTCACATTCGGATCGATGCCTTGATCTGGTGCTTTTCCGTTTGTGGGCACCCCCTTATCAACTTCAATAGAACTGTTGGGCTCTGTCGATGGACTGTGTCCATCGACCAGATCATTTCGGAGAGATTGCTGCTGTTCACCTGCCAGCATAGATCCAGGGTCGCCTGTCGTTTTGAGTCCGTCAATTGTCACCGAAGGTCCCCCTTTGTCTGAATATCGCTTTCTGCGACCGCCGTTAGGAATAACAATCTCTGAAGTCTAATAGCGAGCCATTGTTAATGCAGGCGGACTGCACCTTTCTGTTGTCATCGCCACACCACGAAGTCCTTTCCGGTGTAATTCCGAACCCGTTCTAGCGCCTCATAGCCGTTCGAGCTGCCATCGTCGTTGGAGTTGCCTTCGCAGGTTTTGAAAGTCGCGTCTCCGCTTGCGGAGACAATGCCCATATGGGACCAATGCGTGGAGCTTGCACGGACGAGGAAAAAGCTGCCGGGGTCGATCCTGGCGCGCCCATCCGCGGTTTTGCTCTCTTTTTCCGTCAGGAAGGTTCCCGAAGCCTTGGCTCTGTCTACAACCGTGTCCACGCTAACAGACCGCTTCATTGGGAGAGGTTGGTTGAGCAAGTAGCAGGCCTGCTGCAGCATGAAGAAGCTGAACCCGGCGCACCAGAGCCATTCGGGCCCCTCCTCCCCATCCATATACATTCGAACCCAGGGTCCGCTGTTGGGTCCACCAACCTCGACGGGGTGTTGCGCGACGTGCTGGCGGGCGACGGCCACGGTGAGATCACCAATTGTGCGTCCTGCGGCTTGTATTGGGTTCAGTGCGTCGACGAACGGCAAAGTGAGCAGGTCATGCTCTGCCTGCGCATAGAGGCTTGTTGCCTGCAGACCCTTGGCTTGTTGGAAGTTCTTGAGCTGCTGTTGGGTGGCCGGGCCGAAATCACCATCGATGCGGAGCCCAAATCCAGCCAGATAGAGACGCTCCTGAACCCATTTTACCTGCTTCTTGGCACTGCCCGGTCCGATAGGTGCGGCCAGATTGAGTTCGGTGCCGAGACTGCCTGGCAGATAGGCACCGGGATCAAGTTTTCTTGGAGTGGCCATAGTCAGTCTCCTGTGTCGCGTCATCCAAATTGGCGGCCATACGCCCGCCGGTCACAGTGCACTGATCGCCGCAAGAACAGCTGGCGATACCCTCGGGCTGTCGGCATAGAAATGACCCTCGGTGATGGCACGGCTGTTAAGCTCCCTGCCATAGTCCGCGATTTCGGCCGGCGTAACGACATCGATCTCCCCAGCCATCGGGATGATCGCCTTGCCCTGAGCCGGCGATGTCCATGCACCCATTCCCCGCGCAGTTGCTTTGGCAGGTGTCCCTCCATTGATGTTTTGCCGTCGCCCGCTGCTTGCGGTCCACCTCCAGTAGGTTTGCGGAAAGAGCGCATCGCTCGCCGCAAAAAATTCCGACCAGGGGATTTGAGGCTTTCCGGTCGACGCCGGATAAATGCATCCCGACGTCGTGCCGAACCGGAAACCGGCAGGCGCGGCATCCTTGATTGTTGCACAAAATGACTGCGCAAGATTCGCCAAACCCGCGCGGTTCCAATCATTGCTGGCACCCGGACTGTCTGACTCCGGATCCACGATGTAGCCCTTCAGGCCAGCAGGGATTAGAAGCGTAGCGACCTTGCTGGCCTCCGCCATCGCGGCATGAGCATTAGCGGAGGGCCATCGCCATGCATAAACGTCAAAGCCTTGGCTGCTCAGCGCGGCAATGGACTCTGGAAGGCGGTTGGTGGATGTACGGATGCAGAGCGTGTTGATGCCGGCGGCGCGGGCATGCTGGCCAAACTGGTTCTCGATGGCCAGCGTATCCATGTTGACAATCCAGAGTACTTTTCTGCTCAAAGCCATTGGACACTCCTCTAATATTAGCGGTCCTTTCATCCAGGCGCCGCTCGGGTTGTTGATGTATGCAATCTGAGCTGGCAGACCTCTGGCGTTTGCAGATGCCAAGGCTCCCGACGTCGCCGTCCGACCATTCATACCGGCTTGATGCGATAGCGCCCGTGCGAAACGGCAGTCCGGTTCCTAACTTTGTTTTGTGGAACCCCCTTAAGTACCTGGACGATGTCGTTTCGAACCACCGGGAAAACGCGGTAGTATTGGTGTTCTTCCGGATCCTTGTTGAACGAGGTCACATCCGAGCAATCGATGGCGGAAACCTTGTCGCTGATGGTTGCCATATTGTCGGGGCCGTCGCTCCCCAGCCGCGGGCCATTGAATTTCGTCCTGTCGCTCAGAGTGTTCAGGACCCAGTCCTTCAATGAGTGGTATACGGAAACCGACTGACCGAGCCTGGGCAGGAATTTGAATTTTGCTGGATCATCAAAGGCGTCGGCATCCTCGTCGGCCGCAGCGAGCACGATCTTGTCGAATGTTCGCCTTAGCACCGAAGGGTCGGGCAGATGCTGCGGGAGCGGCACCATGTCCGAGACAGCGTCGTCTGGCTGGATGGCTACCGACGGGTTGGGCAGCCGCATGAGCGCCTGCAAGGCGTTGCGAAGGACGTAGTTGCCCATGCTGTGGCACAGCAGATGGATGCTTTGGTCGCATGCCGAATTATCGCCGAGCAAATCCACATAGTCATGCAGGCGCCGGATCGTGCGGGCAACGGCGGGACCCGATGCAAGTGCGGTTTTCCTGTCATGCGCGTAGTCGGCGTAAGGCAGAGGAAAGCCGAGAGGCGAACCACGTGACGGCCATGTAAACACGAACATGTTGGCGTCCAGACCGTAAAAGGCTGAAATCCAACCAGCGCGCTCGATCGCGTCGGTGAAGCTGTTGCTGAACCCATGGATGAAGGCGATCGTCGGCCGCCGGGACGTTCTCATGTCGTTCCGCAATGCGTCGAAGATCGTGGTGCTGCCCAACTGCGGCTCGCCGCCTTCAGGAGGAATGAGCTGCTCGTCCGCCACCTGTAGGGATCCGGCGACGATCGTGTTCGTGCGCGCATCAAGATCAACGTCGACGTCGGCGCTGCCATAACGGACGTTAAGGCCACCAACCGGCCCGAGATCGTCTTCGAACCTGGTGATTCTGCTGCTGCCCGGGGCGGTATAGGGCTGGCGATTGGTCGCGAAATAGACTTTGACCGACATGTCTTGCCTCTGCAATTACATCTTTGGACTGGGCCTGAGGGGAACGCGAACAGCCATGGCTTAGACATTGGTACCCGAAGAGCGGCGGTCACTTGTCCCGCCGCCGAGCGGGTTCCTACCGGTAGTGCAACGGTGGGCCCATGCCGAGCCCGTATGAGACCAGATCCTTGAGTCTGAAGCCCACCCCGCTCACGGGCTTCCACAAAGGATCGAGCGACAGGTAGGATCTGCCGTCGCCAAACAGCAATCCAAGGAAGACCTCCGCCACGATCCGGCCGCCAACTGGTCCAAGCTGCGGCGTCGAGCGCGTGCCGCCCCCTGTCACCGGAATTGGAACGTCGGTCCTGTTTGCCGCCGCCTCGGCAAGAACATAGGTCCAAAGCGGACAGTTGCCGGCAAAGGCGTTGCCGTCCCCACCGCGGGCGTTGACCGCCTCTATGATGGGGCCGACGACATCTCCATCCTCTGGAGCGTCCACTGCCTTGCCGATAAGGATGGCTTCGTCGGTCAACGGCTCGATGCGCATGGCGCGCGCAATGCTCTGGCCGGACGGCAGGCCGAGCAGCCAGCCCCGCAGGAGGTTGCGCTCACCGAGCGAGGCCGGCGGATCACCCGCCACGGTTTTCGGCAAGTCGTGCAGGAAGCCTACCAGGGACGTGTCGATTCTATAGGCAAATTGCAGGCGACGCTTGTTTGCCGGGTCGCTCGTGTTGGAATCTGTTCCACCGGCACGCACGTCAACGTCAATAAATCGGCCCCAATCCAGCGCGCGCCCTGGTCTCATCGTCTGAAACCCGGTGAGAGCTTCTTCGCGCGGTTCGTCAGCTCGCGGGAAGATCGGCAGCAGTTTGTCGTTGTTCAGCCGATAGCCGGGCCTAACCATCGAATGGCCAAGTCTGTAGGCAGCGACCGAAAACTCCACCGGCATGAACGGCAGGTTACGCCAGTGGAAATACCGCAAGAGCTTTTGATCAAAGTGGCCGTCGGTCCTGAGGGCGTGGAGGACGGGCCCCGAAACAATCCGGGGCAGAAAATCGTTCACGACAACATATTGATAGTGGAAACGGACAAGCTGTTGAATGGCTTCAAAGTCCAGACCCGGATTGTCGTCAACCATCCGGTTGTGCATCTCGAGCATCAGCCCCTGTAGCTGCGACACGAGACTGTTCTCGTCGTTGCGCGGGTCGCCGATGATGGCTCGTCCGCCGACGCGGGCCAGATCGTGACCAGAGTGACCGCCCGCTCCCGTCAATGGCTCCCCATGCCTGAATCGGCCCTCGCTTGTGTACATGTATGGCTGGTCGGCCGGGCCGCGACCATAGACGTTGTCCAGGTTGAAGCTCGGCGTGCGGAAATCCACCAGGCCATCCGGGTCGAGCGATTTGCGTAGGGTGCTGACTGGGTCGAAGGTGATGTCGTGATCCACGAACTGTCCAAAATAGGTATAGAGCGCAGGTATGCCACTTTCCTCGGCATCGAGCCCATCTTTCGGTTCGTCAATGCCAGCAGACATGGCCGAGCCGAGTGCCTTGAGGTTGCGCCGGTTCTGTGCATCGTTTTCCCCGAACGTTGCGGGCGCCAGATTCCGGAACATACGGCCGAAGCGGCCTTCGAACAGGGGCGATCGTGTCGCATCAATGCCCCGGGGCGGGGTGCCATGCGTTCCCATTTTTGGATCTCCCTGTCTTGTCGGTTGCCTGATTGCAGAATGGCTTTGTGTCGAAGAACCCGCCTTCGCCCTTCCCAGCGGGCCGCGAGGCACAAACCGGCCCGCTCCGGTCATGGCCCCGCGGCGGCGCTCCGGGAGGATACGCGTTCGCGCCGATCTTCAGTCGTCTCCGATCGACCCGTTTTGGAAGGTCCAGCTCCGAGATGGCCTTTCGGAATTGACCATTAGACCAGCTAGCGTGAAACCAGCGTGAGATGACGGCGACCTTTGGCTCTTGTGGCTTTGCGCTACTCGGATCGCATTCCACGCAATGTTTTGTTGGCCCCATCAGTCTTGTTAGGCAAAAGTGGCAGACAATAGGGGAACGGATTCTTTACAGCGAGGATCGTGGATTGACAGCCGTTAATGCATTTGAACTGGCAGTGCGATTTTTTTCACACCCGCAAGATTTGGCGCCTGAGCAGGCCGCAATGGCACGCGGGCTGCTCAGCTCGCTCGGCTATCTCGACTTGGATGATGCAAATCCAGGGCAGGTGGAGGCAGACAACCGCCAAAGGTTACTGTCCGCTGCCGCAAGCTTCGGCAATCTGTTTCGCTTGCATGCACGCCACGCGCCAGGGCTGTACTTCTTTGGGGCGCAGGTACAGCGCAACTGGGGAGATTCGGTCTTGTCCACCTCCGCCAGCTTCAGTGGTGTCGGTCTCACGCCTGCGCGAGCATTCGAAGCGTGCATCGGCGAAGGCGTCGAATATCATAGCGAATGGCAAGTACCACACGGGACGAGGACCCGCGCGGATATGCCAAACGGTGTAAGTCGTTGGGAGGACGCTCGCCTAGCTGAACACCTGGACGACTTCCGTGTGCAATCCGGCTTCGACGAAAGTGCCCGGTGGGTGCCCGCCCGCCGCATCGACGACGGCCGGCAGGGCTATTTGCCTGAGACACTTTTCATCCGCAGCGCAAGCCGAGGCGCTTGGGCAACCAGTTGCGGATGCGCCGCAGGGATCACCCACCAGGCCGCCCTGACCTCGGCGCTTTTGGAGGCGATCGAGCGCGATGCGGCAGCCGCTTGGTGGCGCAGCAGACGCGGCGGCCAGTTGATTGGACTGGAAGCGCTTGCCAGCGCGGGCGTGCTCGATCTGCTTGCCCGCATCAGGCAGGCAAGGCTCGGGAGGTGCACACAGTTTCTCCACATATCGGCCGAGTTTCCGGCGCCTGTAGTCGCGGCGATATCCTTTGACGCAGATGGGCGCAACCAGGCAGTTGGCCTGGCTTGCAGGCTCGACGCGGGCGACGCCCTGAGAGCCGCGCTGCTCGAAATGTGCCAGATGGAATTAGCTCTCGACGTGACAGCAATGAAGCGCAGGGAACAAGGTGATGAGAGGCTGGGCGAGAGCGAGCGCCTGCAGGCGGAGCGCTCCGTGATGTTGAGCGCCGCCGACACTGATCTCGTCTCACAACTGTCCAGCGGACTACTGGCGAATAAAAATGATGAGAAGGGCTCGAATTTCGTATCCTTGGTTGGCGAAATGCTTAAAAAGCAATACCGCATATATGCTGCCGATCTGACAACGCCAATGTTTGACATTCCCGTCGCCAAAGTCTTCATTCCCGGGCTTCAGCCCTTCCCGTCGCCGTTCCAGTCACGCCGGCTTCGTTCCCTGATTGATCAGGCCGGCCCGAGCGGCCGCGCCGATCTCATCTAGATTGAGGCGGAGAGCTGCGGACAAAGATGATCGAGTACAAATCCCCAACGAGGACTGCGCCGCAGATCAGCGTCACGACACTTGACAAAGTCGCGCTGAGCCAATTTGGACGGGACATCGCGTTGCGAAACCGTAAGTCTCGCGCCGTCCTTGCGTATCTAGCAATGAGTCCTCATGGCTTTGAGACACGCGAGCGTATCTGCGGCTTGCTCTGGAGTGAATCGGACGAAGAGCGGGCAAGGGCCTCGCTCAGGCAGACCGTAGTCGATCTCAAGGCCTGCCTGGCCGAAGTCGAAGGGGTCTTCTTTGGAGACCGGCTCAACGTGACGCTGAAGCAGTCGCTCGTCACGGTGGATGTGAGTGAGATCAGGCACGATCTGAATACTGGCCGGATTCCACCCGTCCTTCTGGAGAGGCAACGTGTCGCCGAAAGCTTTCTCAATGGTCTGGACGACATCGACCCTTCGTTTCGGAATTGGGTTCTCGTCCAGCGGCAATGTCTTCAGGATGAATTCATCGCATATCTGGAAGCGATGGCCAAAGCCGCGGCAGACTGGCAAGCGCTGAAGCGAGCCGGACAAGCCCTGCTTAATCTCGATCCGACGAACGAGATCGGGTGCCGGGCAGTTATGGAAGCGTCGGCTCGCATGGGCGACCAGGCAACCGCCCTGAGGGCCTATAAGGGCCTTTGGGACCTGCTTGAAACAGAGTTCGACAGCGAACCTTCTGCCGCCACGCAGGCGCTGGTCAGTGACATCAAGCTCGGCACGGTCGGCTGCACGGACAGGAAGTCTGGAACCGCAATCGCCGCTGAGGCATTCGGGTCGCAGGCGCCACGGCTGCAAGAGTCCACCGCCGGCGTGCTGCTGTTCGTGCGGGAATTTGAATTGGTGAGCGGTTCCGTCCGCGCGCGCAACGCGGTGCGTATTTTCCGCAGTGAACTGGTGGCCTCGTTGGTGCGATTCCGCGACTGGGCGGTGATGGAATGGGAGGGGCATCCGCCCCGCCTCACTGAGAATGCCTATTGCATCGAGGCAACCACGTTTCTTGACGGGCCGACATTGCGCGTCAGTATGACGCTCAAACAGCTCGCGTCCGGGCGCTACATCTGGAGCGAGCAATTCGTCATCGAGAACAGCCAGTGGTACCAGACCCAACAGAGACTCATCCGCCGCATCTCGGTCGCGCTGGGTGTAAGCATGTCGTCAGAACGGCTGGTTCAGATCGCCAGCATCCCGGACCTGTCGCTGGAGCAGTTCGACCGCTGGCTGAGAGCGCAGGAACTGATCTTTCAGTGGCGCCCCGAGTCAGAGGAACGGGCCGAGGCGCTGTTCAGATCAATCATTGCAGAGTCGCCACAGTTCGCTGCCGCTCACGCCGGCTTGGCCGGCATCATCAATTCGCGGCATCTGATTTTCCCTGGCATCGGCCGTCGGCGCGAACGCCATGCGGAAGCGCTGAGGTTTGCCAAGCAAGCGACCAAGATCGATCCGATAGACTCTCGAAGCCAGCTGCATCTGGCGTGGTCGTACGCCATGAATGGCATCCCGCAGCAGGCGGCCATCAGCTTCCTTCTGGCCTGCGAACTCAATAGCAATGACCCTTGGACACTGGTCTCTGCGTCTCTAGGACTTGCTTATTGCGATGATCGCGAGAACGCCCACCGCATAGCGAATTTGGCGTTGCAGACCGGGCTCGGCGTTTCGCGGCTGCAATGGAGTTATCAGGCAGGCGTGCGGTTCCTGCTTGGCGACTATGCCGGTTGCGTCGAAGCGGCCGAGCGTGCCGCCGACAGCGTGTCCTATATCGGCGGCTGGAAGGCTGCGGCTCTCGCCCTGCTGGGGGACGAGAGGGCCGCGCACGAAGAAGCCGACCGATTTTTGGCACACCTGAAGACAGAGTGGTTTGGGTATGCGCCTCCAGAGCCAAGCAACGTCGGCACGTGGCTCTTGGACAGCTTTCCGATCTCCAGTCCAGAGGCGCTCGAGACACTGCGCCGAGGGCTGGCCGGGGCCGGCATTGTCATCAGCCATGTTCTGTTGCCGGGGGATGCTCTATCGGCAGCCCCGAATGGTGTAGTCGGCGATGCGTGAATAAAAGAAGCTGTCGCGGTTGAACGGCACCTTTTCGAGAATGGCATCGAAATAGAATTCGGGAATGCCGTAGTCGCCCATGCCGCCTTGTTCGGTCTGGAGCTTCTTTTGCGATTGCGTCACCTGGTTATTAGGCGGCAATCGCAGGAAGAACACGTGGTCGTATCCCTGAACAATCTGAATTTCCTTGTAGCGCTCGGGCACGACGACGAGTCCATCCAGTTGCGCCTTGAACTCGGCCAAGTCGCGCGGGCGGGTGCTCGGATCCTGTGCCCATTGCACCACCTTGCGGCCGGTTGCCTCGAAGTTAAGGGTTTGGATCGGTTCGGGAAAGGCGTCCAAATTGTCGACAGGGTCGGCCATGTTAAGCTCCAGGAGTTGTGGACGGGCTGATAAAGCGGGGCCAAGCATTGCTCAAATTGAGTGTATTGGCGACGAACAGGATTAGATCGGGCATCGTTCGCGGAATGCCTGCGGGAAACAGCCGGGAAACGAGGTCCTGCGTGATCGGGTCGTCTTCGACTGTGGCGCGCGAGGCGGCAAACCTTGCCATGAAGACATCGCCGACAATTACCGACCCCGTAGTACCGAAACAGAGCCCGCTCTGCTCGATCGCGGCCTCAAACAGCAACCAGAACAACAGCGGAGGATTTTCGGCCAATTCAGCCAACTCAGCCGCTGTGAAGGTAACGGTCGAACCTTGGAGCCACGATTGAATCGCCTGGCTCCGTTTTTTCGCCTCGCTGAGCAGCGGTGCGGTTGCAAGCACGGCCTGCGGCAGCTTTTCGATCAAGGCATCAAGCCTGAGAAGGCCGCCAATTGTGCCTCGTACCAAATCGCTGAACAAAAGTCCGGAAGCATTTGGATCAGGCAGAGCCCCCCTGTCGACTTCATTGAGCAGACCCGCCGCAGTGGCGTCGAGTGCTTTGGAATCGGGGCCAACGCTAAGGATCGGCATGGTGTACGCGCTGAGCAGAACTTCGTTGACGGTCGGCCCGATACGTCGACTGAACTGCGGTGTGGACCCCGCAATTTCGAAGAAATGCGACCAGTCGGCGACCCAATGTTCAGAGACCGGGAACTTGTGCGGACGCGATGAGGAGCGATTGAGTAGCACATTCTCTAGCCCCTCCCCTTCTGGATGTTGGTCGTTAAACACATAAGAAAGCCTGATCATGGCGTGGCCCAGGCGAAATGCCGCGTGGGAAAACTCGATGGGGACGCCCTGCGGCTGCATGTCGACCAGCGGCCTGAATCCACTTGCCTGGTAGAGGTCCCATATTGGCTTGGCGATGAGGCGCGGCAGCAGGTCATTTTGCAGTACGCTGCGGTAAACCGCCGTCGTCACGCGCCGTGCCCGGTCGAAAAGAAATGCACCGGCCGGTAGTTCAATGTCCTGTCTAGGCAGTCCACTCGCGCTAAGTGCGGCCGCCACTGCATTGTGCAGGTGTAGGAAAAGTGCCGTCATCTGCGCAATGTTGGCATTGTCGTCGCTGCGCTGATCTCCGACCAAGACATCCGTTCGTCCATTTTCGAAACCGTCGCTAAGATCGGCCGGTTGGAATCGCGGCAAGTCGCGCAAGGTAAAGGGACAGGCGCCCGCGGGCATCGCCATGGCACTCGGCGAAGGCGGTGCCATCGGCCCGGTCCGCATTATCGACCTGACGACGTCGCCAACCTTCGGCAAGGCATACAAACTGGGATTCGATGATGGTCCTTCGCCGTAAAGCACGTCGAGCAGGAGTGCCTGCTCGCGCTCGTTGCGACGACCCGTCTCGTTGGCGGCAAGCAGAGGATTGAGCGAGGAATTGCGGATGATGTCGTGTGCGGCCAATTGGGCGAGATAGGTATACCCGGCTGGAATATGTTCGTTGGTTGTGTCGGCACCTGCGGCCGGTGGCGCGCTCATTCGGCGCAGCAGCTTGGCAAGCAGGCACTGAGTGACCCAAGGCGTCTCCAGGCCATGATAGAGCTTAGCTATTTCCGCGCCGCCCGCAGAGCCAAAGTTGCGGAACTGGACCTGCCGCGGATCGATAGCGCCGGCGATGCTTTGAAGTCCGCCCGTCAGAGTCGGCCCGGCGGTGTCGGTCCCGCGATGAGCATTCATGCTTTTCTCCCCAACCCTCGGGCTCTTCTTTCATACCCGCCGTGAAGCCAGCGTGAAATGCTACTGATTTCGCGGCGCCGCCACGCAGTTCGTTCGCCGCGTGTCAGCGACCACTTAATGTCGGGCGGGCTAGAGAGGCAAGGGCCCGTCAGCGTGTTCCGCATCCCGGTTCTTCAAGTTGCTGCAGGCCTGAGATTTCGCGGAAAGAAGGCATTCTGTATAGAAGACACAGATAATCATGAGATAGCCAAAGGAAGGGACAACCTTCTGAAGGCTAACGTCTAGGTAAATGCACTGACCCCCTCGGCTAGTTTTTCTTGGGTTCCGACCCCTTTGCAATATCATTGGGGACCTCCGGCGTAGGCATTGGTGCGGCTCCCCCTGTTTGAGAAAGAACAAAACTCCAAGCGCATAGACCACCATGCTCTGCAATGGGCCAATCCACAGGTCAGAGACTTACAATGCCGCAACTCGAGAAGGCGCCTCTCCTCCTATTTGATCGGGAAGGAATGGTTTAACCAATACAGTAAGAATCAATACAGTCATATAGAAACAAGACACTCCGCGCGAAAGCTTGAAATACGTGAGACGCACCACGGGCTGCTTGGCTTCATAATCCTCCAAAGCCTCTTTTGCGAATACACTGAGGATCAGTGCCAAGGTGGGCAGAAAGTTCGGGAGCGCCCAACTCCAAGCAGCTTGAGTTTGAGTGCGTAAGCTCCTCCAAAAGACTGCGCAATGAGAACAAGCACCAAAAACCCTGAACCGACGAACCATATTATGGCAAGGTTCCATCTGACTTGTTCTAGGGATATCAACTTGTTCATTCGCCTCCTCCTGCTAGATCATTGGAGTCTGAGTCCGGCTCGTGCGAGATGCTCGGCGCCGAGCAGATGGCTGTCAGCAACGAAGACGGCGATTCCCGGGGTTTTCTGGAACTCGTAGACGTAAGCAAATGTTCTAAACACTGGAAAGTAGGATATCTCCGGCAGATCAACCATGTCTGGGGCACCCTCCCGTATCCACGCTTGCGTCATGGACATGTTGGCTGTCGATTCACTGGGCGGCACAAACCTACCGTCCACGAAAAAAACAATCACCCGAAACCGTCCCCGCGGCATGGTGATCAAGGCCCGGAGATAGGCAACTAAAGAGAAAGAATCGAGATGGATAGCAACCGCAGTGTTGCATCGATCGGTTGCGGGACTGCCGTCATCATTTATGTGTTCCATCTGAGTCACGATGGCAAAACCGCAATCAAGTCGAAAAAAAGATTTGGAGAAATAGCCGATCGACCAAATCGGACTGGAGATGCCTGGCAATCATTCCCACCGTGATATCTCTTCTGAATTCTGGGCCCCAGTCGATATTAGCGATCGCAGAAGGGGCAGGAATTTTGTCCGGAAAGGGCGGTAGATTAAGGAGTTGAAATTGCTCACAGGTCGACAGGACCAGTGGGGGCGAGGGCGGTCGAGGCTTCTGCCCGAGTGGCGCACGTTCGAGAACGAGAAACGCGTTTGCCAAAAGGATGGTAATGCTTGCCACTGCCGATCCGAAGATCCAAAAGGAAGGCTGGCGATTCATCACCTTAACCGCAACCCCGGCAATGATTATCGTAACCACTATCCACGGATCACTTCGCGCAACCCATCCGGGTTCGAAAGCAGAATGTCTTTGACGGCAGCGCTGGCGGTCTTACTCTCAGCCTTGGTCATGGTGGCGTTCCTTCGCGGGAATCACGTGACGTGAACAATCACCAGCCGGCCATAACCGCCCTCTCTCAGCGAATTTGCAGAACTCTCAGCACACTACCTACGGATGTCAGCCATGCAACCGGCCTCGTGGCGAACAGCGGGTGTCAAGCTGCAAGCTCCTTCGCGGGGAACCGGCTGCAACGTAGTGAAGCTGGGCGGAAGGCAGCTTGCAGTGCGGTGGGCAGCGCCCCAGGCCCTACTTAACGTTCGGGTTGGTAGTACCGACTGCCACTCTCTAGCAACTGTTGCCCAAGGCGTGACAGCCGGACGTTGCTGATACGTCTCATTATCGGTCCAAAAAAGGCCATTGCGGACGCAAGCGCTAAGGTGACTGCCAACGGCACGCTCAATGCTGCGATCAGCCTACTCATTCCTGATGCGCCTCCTTCGCCGATCTGTACCGTTAGGAAAGGTGGAATGACGAAGCCCGCCATGACGGCCGCTACGACGAACAAAATTGAGCTGGGTAGCCTATCACGAACCTCAGGGCGCCAATCGAAGAGAACAAGCAAACCAAGTCTCTGAAACCTTGCCGATCGTATGGGGTCAAGAGTCTCGCCCGGGAACCACTCGGTCGACATTTCAAGGAGGGCTTTGGCGTCCCCCCTGTTCATCTGCTTCAATGTGGCGACCAGCTCTTCGGTATCCTCGTCGTTGTAGATCCGCCCCAAAATCCCCTGCCAAAGGGCAGCTAGATCGTCTTCGCGTTCTGGATCGATCTTCTGAGCCTCCTCCGCCCAATCGAGCATTGCGGCGGCCTGGCGTTCTGTCGGTTCGATTATCTCGGTTGCGATGTGCTCGATGGTTTTGACCTTCTCGACGTGCTCAGCAACGTTCTTTGCACGTTTAGCGTCGACCCATTGCTTCATGCGCTCGCCCCAGTAATCCCCCAGCACGCCGAAGGCAGGGCCGAGCAGTGCTGTGAAAGGCTTGCTGTTGGCGACGTTGACCAAGGCACCGGCAACTCCCGGAAGACTAGAGCCTTCTTCCTCTTCCGGTTCCGTCTTAACTTCCCCCACCATGTCCTCCTCCATTTGTCTGGCCGCATGATTCCAGCTGCGCCTATACTTGCAGCTGAGTAGACGAAAATCCAACACGACTGAAAACCGGCCAAAACGCGGCCGCGATGGTCGGCCATCTGTTTCGAGTACGAAACGCCGCCTGCATTTCTCGCTCCGGCTTCGTGAGTAAAAGAAAAGCTCTGCGGTTACTTGGTGCTAGTTGAATATCAGAGACACGCGGCGCTTTTTTCCTCACGCCTCGGCTTGCTGACTGCGTTCAAGTCACCGCACTTTGCGCCGGTCGCTGTAAGCCGGATGGAAGGCGCAATCGCACGCGAAAACGCGATATTCCAGAAAATGCGAATGCGCAATATGTCGTTGTCACCGTAAAGGAACAAGACCTTGGAGCCCAGAACTTGCGAATGTGGTTGGCCCGGCCGGCAGCCGCCGATACGTAGGCCGCCGCTCTGAATGATCAGAGCCGTTACCGCAGCTTTACTGATCGCCCCGGCCTCCGGAGAAGAGCGAAACACAAGTTCGATCTCAAGAGGAACGAGCTCGTTATCCACCAGGCCCTCGATCTCCTCAGCCAGAATATCCGCGTCCAGTGGTTGGACTCGGTCGGCTGGCCCCCAAACACGAAGGTCACGAAGACAAGCAAAGACATCCCGCCACGGCGTCAGGCCCTTTGGCAACACCCGGCCTGCCACCCACATGCGCCGTAGTGATTCGATTTGTCGCACCGCCCGCAAGTCTGGCACGAGCAGATAGGCCACGGGCGCCTTGTCCCCATCATTGGGGAGTTCAAAACGTGGGGAAGCCTCTCGATTTTGATCCGCTTCGCAAAGGCTTGCTTCCAGATCAAGTCGCCTAACGCCATTCACCACCCTGCTGGCAAAGACGAAGGCCAGGCAAATAACCCCGGATTCATTCGCCAGGATCGCCTTGGGTAACGATTTTTTCCTTGCCGGCTTTGACAATGGACGTCTTCAGAAGCGCGATCTTCTGCTCGATTTCTTCTGCCGATACCTCGACCCGTAGGCGCTCCTGAATGAAGTTCAGCCGACCCTCACAATCTCGGACGATTTCGGCCCAGGTTCTCACCCAGACCCTGTGGTTCTCCTTGTCGAGGAAGAGACCAATTGGTCTGGCCGTCTGCGTGACCCGGTCCTTCACATAGTCGTCGTATTCCGTCGTCACCAGGTAAAAATTCCAGACGGTGGACGTTGTCGAAAAGTCGGGTTGTTCGACTAAAGCGCGGACATAGTCCTCGAGCTGATCCAGTTCCTTGCGGGTAACTTTCAGTGACGGTCGTTTCAGCTCGATGAGGATAAACTCGCGGTGACCGGGTTGGGCATGGGGCACCATCCTGCCCATAAAGGAATCGATGCGGCCAATCTTGCCATCGGGCTTACGGCCCCTGCTGTTCCGGGACCGAGCTTGGCCGAGCTCCTCCGAAACACGCGACATAATTTTCGTCAGGCCCGATTCCTGCATCGTGAAATGGAAATTTTCACCAAAGATCCAGGTGTTCTCGCCGACGAGAACATCGAGTTCGCCGCGCTCCTTGATGGTCGACCGATGCTTGGGGTCGAAGACCATCTGGCAAAGCACCTGCAATGTGACGACACGCTCGGCAATCAGGCTCGACGCCGAGATGATATGAGACAGTTGCGTCCGTTCCAGAAGGTCGGAAAAGTCGTCCTGTTTGCTCTTAGGTAGGTTGAAGACCGCCCGCAGGATCCGCGTTACCGATTCCGGATTGTGTGCCAAGGCTTCCTTGAGTAGGCCCAGGGCTATCTTCTTGAGAGCATTTTCGGCTTTCTTGAAGTCGCGCGAATAGGACTGGACCGCATGGGTGGCGATATCGAACACTTGTCGTTCACGCCTCTCGATCTCATCTTTTGGATCGCCCTCATAGGGATAGACGCCGGCTTCCTTCAACGACTGGATCAATTCGCTTGATTTTTCGGCAGCACGCTCCCTGAAGTAATCGCCGACCTCATCGCGGATATAGTCGACCACGCGGGTGAAGTCAGGATCGCCGAGGCCATCAAGTTCAAGCAGGTTGGCGTTGGCGACCTCCTGAAAGAAGGGCGAATAGGCATATACGGAGAACGAGTAGTCCGGCGCCGTGACATTTGCAGGAAGCGTACCCAGGACCACTCCGGTTTCTCCACCAAAGTGGATTCGCCGGGCGGAAACTTTCGACTTCCATTCTATGACCTTCAAAGAGAGGTCGCTGATAACGCGGGTAGCGCCGACAACTGACTTGGTCTTGAAGTCATGCGACCGCTCGATAGATGCCTTGGGGTCGACCGGCATGCCATCGTAGCGGATCTCGATACCCGGGTACTGAAGCACGTAGGGTGCAAAGGTTGCATTGAAATCGGCCCGGGCCTCCTCCCCCGTTAGCCAGTCAAAGCCTTCTTTCAGATTTGTAAGCTCGACGACGGTACCGGTTTCCTTCGCCACCACTTCGAGGGGCTCCGATACTGTCCCTGTATGGAGTCTGTTGGAATCGACCGAGATCGACAGGGAAAAGCGCGTGCCATCGCTCTCATAAACCGTGTTCCAGCTTGCCTTTTGGGCCAGCGAGAAGAACTTTAGACGACCTTGCCCTTCCTTCCCATGAATGGCCCGCGCGTGAACCTTCGTTTGCCGGGTCTGACGCTTCCAGGATTCACCCAGACTATCGAAATCATGCTCCGCGCGATCTCTCGATATCCCGAGCCCGTTGTCGGAAATGACGATGGACTGAACGCCGCCAAGCGGATTTCGCGGGAAATCGACTGAAACGTTCGTCGCGTCCGCGTCCAGCGCATTCCAAACGAACTCGGCGATAGCCTTGACCGGATCGCGGGTGCTGGCGACCTTCTCCAGATGGTCGTGCTTTGCCTTGAGCGTAATCGTCGACATCATCCCCCCTAGTTGAGAGCACCAAGCAGATAAGCCGAGGGGCTGTCAATGACAGCTGTCAATGACAGCCTTTCAGGCTTCCCCGACCCATTTTTGGTTGATTAAAAGGCGGGCCTCTTGTCCTCAGTCTCGGCAGCTTCTCCTTGGCTACCGAAAAACTCGGTCATGATGTCGCCGGCCAGCAGCCTTTCTTTCGATGGCAGCCCGGCGTCCTCCATCCCCTCAAAATCCGGCAGCTGGCGCAGCGTGTCGAGCCCAAACTGCGACAGGAAGTTTTTGGTCGTCACATAGGTGCAAGGCGCGCCCGGCTACGGGCTGCGCGGCCCCGAAGCGATCAGCTCCTGCGCGCGCAGCACACCGATCAGGTCGCGCGACACCTCCTTGCCGAAGAAGGACGACCGCTCGCCACGCGTGATCGGCTGGAAATAGGCGATGCACATCAGAACGAGCGCCTTCGACTGCGACAGTTTTTTTGTCCCCTGCCCCGCAGCCGTCCCGAATGCTGCGTGGATGATGTCGCCAAAGGCTTTTTTCGTGCCGTGCTGCCAGCCACCGGCGACCGCGACCAGCTCATAGGGCCGGCCGGCGAGCTCGGCGTCGGAAGTCGTCGATCATCAGGTAAAGATTGCAGTTTTTTGCCGACCACCCGCGCCAGCACCTCGCGCGGCACCGGCTCGCTGGCTGCAAAGATCACCGCTTCGACGCGGCTCATCCACTCGCGCCAGCGCAGGTCAAGCGGCAGGTGATCGAGTTCGGTGTCAAGCAAGGCCGGCTGGGTGTTCGGCTTGCGGCGGGCGGACGATTCGCTCATCGCTAAAGTCCAAAAAGCCGGAAGCTGGGGCGGCCCGACAGCTCGCGCACGGCATCCAATCGCTGCAGCCGGTCGAACAGGCGCCGCGCCGCGAAACGCGACAAATTTCTGGTCGTCAACGAGCCCGAGACGGCGTCTTCGTTGAGCAGCAGAAAGATTACGTCGCCGGCGCCCTTGGCGCGCAGTTTCGGCGCCACCGCCAGCAGCTTTTCTGCGCGGCGCGACAGCTCGGCGGCCAGCCGGCATGCCTGCGCCATAAGCAGCGGCAACGGCCCCGGCCAGCGCAGGCTTTGCGCCAGCACCAAGTCGGCAAGCCACCAGGCGAAAAGCTCGGCATCAGGCCGCAGGGCGACGACGTAGGCGGCGATCGCCGCAGCGGCGAATGGTGCCGGCCGTGGCGACCGCGCTACGTTTTCGATCTCCGTGCAGAGATCGGCGAGCGCCGCGCCGTCCCATTGGAAGCCTAGCTGGTCGACGATTTTTGGAGCCGATCGGCGCTGGCGGCGGGCGGCTGCACGGCCAGTTGCCGCCAGGCGCCAAAGACAGCGCCGGCACGGAAGGCGGCGTCGGCATCGTTGAGCGCCGCACCTCCGACGAGCGCCCAGGTCGGAACGGTCGGCGGCGCGGCGGGACTGGCGGTCGCGGGATCGAGGCGAATCATGGTTCTGGAGGGTAAAGCGCGCGTGCGCTTTGTGCCATCGGTTTCGCGCCAAAACGCACATCCTGTCGGCGGCACGAAACGAATGATAATTGCAATATCAGTCGCTTCAACCTTCCGCGATTCCCTCTGGCGGTCGCGCGATCTGCTGATGGAGCGCAGTAGGCGATCAAGACCCAGCGCGGCAGGAATTCACAATTCGCTCCGAACGTGTTCCGCGTTGTCCGATGTTCGACACGATGTTGGACATCGGCACCGCGATCGCGGTGCTAACATATTGTTTGGAATGGTTCTCCGTTTGGCACGGTAGATGCTGCGTCATCCGCAAACCCGTCAGGAACGAAGGAGACATCGTACCATGATCACTCTTGCCGAAAATGTAGTCGCCGAAGTGCTGACCGGTCAGGCGGCGGATCGCGTGGACACTAGCGCCGGGGAAGTTTGTCTCGCGGTGCGCCGGAATTAACAGCACGCCTCATAGTGTTCTGCCTCCATCACGCCCTCGATTTTACGCCTTTTCGCGAGCTGGGGTGCCGAGCCGATCGGCGTGATCCAGCCTGCCAGCCCTTTTGCGAGCCCCTACGGTCACCAGACATCTTTCGCTGCCCGCAGCGTCTGCCGGTCACCTTCCGCCCTCCATCGCTTAGAGAGTGAAGTGCCACCAATGTCCGAACATGCCTTGCCGACGCTGCCGATGTGGCGCGTCAATCATATCGAGCCCTCGCCCGAGATGTTGGCGCTACGCGCCAACGGTCCGATCCACCGCGTGCGCTTCCCATCTGGGCACGAAGGCTGGTGGGTGACGGGCTACGACGAGGCCAAGGCGGTGCTGTCCGATGCGGTGTTCCGGCCCGCGGGAATGCCGCCGGCGGCATTCACCCCGGATTCGGTGATTCTCGGTTCGCCGGGGTGGCTGGTCTCGCACGAGGGGGGCGAGCATGCCCGGTTACGCACGATCGTGGCGCTGGCCTTCACCAACGACAGGGTGAAGCTGCTCGCGCAGCAGGTCGAGGCGATCGCCGCGCAGTTGTTCGAGACGCTTGCGGCCCAGCCCCAACCCGCCGACCTGCGGCGCCACCTCTCCTTTCCGCTTCCGGCCATGGTCATCAGCATGCTGATTGGCGTGCTCTATGAGGATCACGCCTTTTTCGCCGGGCTGTCCGACGAGGTGATGACGCACCAGCATGAAAGCGGCCCCCGTAGCGCGTCGCGCTTGGCTTGGGAAGAACTGCGCGCCTACATTCGCGACAAGATGCGGGACAAGCGTCAGGATCCGGGCGACAACCTGCTCACGGATTTGCTCGCCGCGGTTGACCAGGGGAAGGCGTCCGAGGAAGAGGCGATCGGCCTAGCGGCGGGCATACTGGTGGCGGGGCACGAGAGCACGGTCGCGCAGATCGAATTCGGCCTGCTGGCCATGTTCGGCCATCCGCAACAGCGCGAACGCCTCATCGGCGATCCATCCCTGGTGGACAAGGCGGTGGAGGAAATCCTGCGCATGTACCCGCCGGGCGCGGGCTGGGACGGCATCATGCGCTATCCGAGGACCGACGTGACCATCGCGGGCGTGCATATTCCCGCGGAGAGCAAAGTGCTGGTCGGCCTGCCGGCGACGTCGTTCGATCCGCGCCATTTCGACGACCCGGAAATCTTCGACATCGGACGCGACGAAAACCCGCACCTGACGTTCTCCTACGGGCCGCATTACTGCATCGGCCTGGCGCTGGCGAGGCTGGAACTTAAGGTGGTGTTCGGTTCGATCTTCCAGCGCTTTCCCGCGCTGCGCCTGGCCGTGGCACCCGAAGAACTGATGTTGCGCAAGGAGATCATCACGGGCGGGTTCGAGGAGCTCCCGGTGCTCTGGTGATGCGCGGACGCCGCCGGGGATCGCGATCTTCTCCGCAATTTGCCGGCGCGCCTGGCGCGTGCCGGTCAGATCAGCCAGCCAACAGGTAACCAGGATGGACGTGCAAGAAACCACGGCAGCATGCCGGGACGCCTTCGCCGAACTGGCGTCGCCCGCGTGCATCCACGACCCGTATCCGTTCATGCGGTGGTTGCGCGAGCACGATCCGGTACATCGTTCCGCGTCGGGCCTCTTTCTGTTGAGCCGACACGCCGACATTTCCTGGGCGCTCAAGGCCACGGGCGATGCGTTTCGAGGACCGGCGCCGGGCGAACTGGCGCGCTATTTCCCGCGTGGGGCGACCAGCCTGTCGCTCAATCTGCTGGCGTCCACGCTAGCGATGAAGGACGCACCGACGCATACGCGTCTGCGCCGGCTGATCTCGCGCGATTTCACCATGCGCCAGATTGACAACCTGCGGCCGAGCATCGCGCGCATCATCGCTGCGCGCCTGGACGGCATGGCGCCCGCGCTGGAACGCGGGGAGGCGGTGGACCTGAACCGGGAATTCGCGCTGGCCTTGCCCATGCTGGTCTTCGCCGAACTGCTCGGCATGCCCCAAGACGACATGTTCGGGCTCGCCGCCGGCATCGGTGCCATTCTGGAAGGCCTGAGCCCGCACGCCAGCGATCCCCAGCTCGCCGCGGCGGACGCGGCCAGCGCGACGGCCCAAGCCTACCTCGGCGACCTCATGCAGCGCAAACGCACCGATCCCCGACACGACATCGTGTCGATGCTGGTCGGCGCACACGACGACGATGCCGACATGCTGTCGGATGCGGAGTTGGTCAGCATGCTATGGGGCATGCTGCTGGGCGGCTTCGCCACCACTGCTGCGACCATCAACCATGCGGTCCTGGCGATGCTGGCGTATCCCGAACAGCGGCACTGGCTGCAGGGAGACGCCGCGGGGGTGGAGGCATTCGTCGAAGAAGTCCTGCGCTGCGACGCGCCCGCCATGTTCAGCTCCATTCCGCGTATCGCCCAGCGCGACATCGAACTGGGCGGCGTGGTGATCCCGAAGAACGCGGACGTGCGCGTGCTGATCGCGGCCGGCAATCGCGACCCGGATGCCTTCGCCGACCCCGACCGCTTCGATCCCGCGCGGTTCTACGGCACCAGTCCTGGCATGTCGATCGACGGGAAGATCATGCTGAGCTTCGGCCACGGCATCCACTTCTGCCTCGGTGCGCAACTGGCCCGGGTGCAGTTGGCCGAGAGCCTGCCGCGGATCCAGGCGCGTTTCCCCACGCTGGCATTGGCCGAGCAGCCAACCCGGGAGCCCTCCGCGTTCCTTAGGACGTTCCGCGCGCTCCCAGTGCGGCTGCGTGCGCAAGGTGGGGCTGAGATGCGCGTTGTGGTCGACCAGGATCTGTGCGGAACCACTGGGCAGTGCGTGCTGACGCTACCGGGGACCTTTCGCCAGCGCGAACCGGATGGCGTGGCCGAAGTGTGCGTGGCGACGGTCCCGCAGGCGCTGCACGCCACCGTGCGGCTCGCGGCCAGCCAGTGCCCGGTCGCCGCCATTCGGGTCATTGAAAACGCTGGCGATGACGAGCGCGCCAGCGCCGACCTTACGTCTTCTCCGGTGGAGGCCGAGCGGCATGCCGCGAAAGACCAACGCAATCCAGAAGGACACGATGGGACGGTTTGAAGGCAAGGTGGCCGTGGTGACCGGCGCCGGCGCCGGCATTGGCAAGGCATGCGCCCTCGCCATCGCGCGCGAGGGCGGCAGAGTGGTGGTGGCCGACATTGATGGCTCGGCGGCCATCGCCTGCACGGCGCAGATCGCCGCCGAAGCGGGCCACGCGCTGGCCCTGGCCATGGACATCGCCGATGCGCAAGCGGTGGCAGCGCTGCTCGAGGCGACGGAGCGGCACTTCGGTGGGGTCGATCTTTTGGTGAACAACGCGAGCGCCATGCATCTGACCCCGCGCGACGGCGCGATCCTCGAGCTGGACCTGGCGGTCTGGGACCAGACCATGGCGACCAATCTGCGCGGCACGCTGCTCTGCTGCCGCCAGGCCATCCCACGGATGATCGCCCGCGGCGGTGGCGCGATCGTCAACATGTCGTCGTGTCAGGGGCTCAGCGGTGACACCGCGCAGACGTCCTATGCTGCGTCAAAGGCGGCGATGAACATGCTTTCGGCCTCGCTCGCTACCCAGTACGGTCATGCGCAGATCCGCTGCAATGCGGTTGCGCCGGGTCTCATCATGACCGAGCGTCTCCTCGCCAAGCTGGACGAGTGCATGCAACGGCATCTGCGCCGGCACCAGCTCCTGCCGCGCGTCGGCCGCCCTGAGGACGTCGCCGCGCTAGTGGCGTTCCTGCTCTCCGACGATGCTGCGTTCATCACCGGCCAGGTCATGTGCATCGACGGCGGCATGCTGGCGCATGTGCCGACCTACGCCGACGGTGGCAATATCCGCGCCGCGCGGGCTGCCGGCGACACCGCCGAAGCGGCGCGCTGCTGATGGACATGCTGCTCAACCCGCTGAACCGTGGACACCGGCTGCGGTACGACATCCCGGTCGTGCCCGGCGCTTTTCCCCTGGTCGGCCATCTTCCGGCCATCGTCTGCGACCTGCCGCGCCTGCTGCAGCGCGCGGAACAGACGCTGGGCAGCCACTTCTGGCTGGATTTCGGCCCTGCCGGACACATGATGACCTGCTTGGATCCGGATGCGTTCGCACTGCTCCGGCACAAGGACGTGTCCTCGGCGCTGATGGAAGAGATAGCGCCCGAATTGCTTGGCGGAACGTTGGTTGCCCAGGACGGCGGCGCGCACCGGCAGGCGCGCGATCCGATCAAGGCGGCATTCCTGCCCAAGGGGCTGACCCAGGCCGGCATCGGCGACCTGTTCGCGCCCCTCATCCGGGCGCGGGTGCAGGCGTGGCGCGACCGCGGCGACATAACCATCCTGCGCGAAACCGGCGACCTGATGCTCAAGCTGATCTTCAGCCTCATGGGAATCCCGGCGCAAGACCTTCCGGGATGGTATCGCAAGTACCGGCAACTGCTGCAGTTGATCGTCGCGCCCCGGGTCGACCTGCCCGGACTGCGCTTGCGGCGGGGCCGCGCCGCCCGCGACTGGATCGACGCCCACTTGCGCCAGTTCATCCGCGACGCGCGCGCGCATGCGGCGCGCACCGGGTTGATCAACGACATGGTGAGCGCCTTCGATCGCAGCGACGATGCGCTCTCCGATGACGTCCTCGTCGCCAATATCCGCTTGCTGCTGCTTGGCGGTCACGACACCACGGCCTCGACAATGGCTTGGATCGTGATTGAGCTGGCGCGGCAGCCTGTGCTGTGGGACGCCCTGGTCGAGGAGGCGCAACGCGTGGGCGCGGTGCCGACCCGGCACGCGGACCTGGCACAGTGTCCGGTCGCGGAGGCGCTGTTCCGCGAGACGCTGCGCATGCATCCGGCGACCACGCTCCTGCCGCGCCGCACGCTGCAGGAATTGCAACTCGGCCAACGGCGCATTCCCGCGGGCACCCATCTGTGCATCCCGCTGCTGCATTTCTCGACCTCGGCGCTGCTGCATGAGGCGCCTGATCAGTTCCGCCTGGCGCGGTGGCTGCAACGCACGGAGCCGATCCGGCCGGTGGACATGCTGCAGTTCGGTACCGGCCCACACGTCTGCATCGGCTACCACCTGGTATGGCTGGAAATGGTGCAGTTCTGCATCGCCTTGGCGCTGACCATGCACAAGGCCGGGGTGCGGCCGCGGTTGCTGAGTGACGTCGAAAAAGGCCGGCGCTACTACCCGACCGCACATCCGTCCATGACAATCCGCATCCGATTCTCATGAGCTGGCATGGCATCCCCTATGTGGCGAGGCAGCGGCGCCGGCGACGCGCGGCGTTGCTGCACTCGCCGCGCGCGCTCGCTGAGACACCGGCAACACCGCGGCGGCCCTCCACACGCCGTGGCAATCTCCCGTCAGGCACAAGGACATAAACAACATGCTGACCGGTTCCACGCTACACGACGACAGAACTGGCGTTTCCGCCCTCGGAGGATTGGGCGCGCAGGCGCGCGGCGCATCCGACGGGCTGCTGCCGGAGATCTGGATGAAGGACGGCGCAACGCGGGTCGAACAGGCGCTGGCGCGTCTTCTCTGCGCCGAAGACGACGGTGAGACCGAGCTAGTGGCGGCGATGCGCTACGCCACCTTGCATGGCGGGAAGCGCACCCGCGCCTTGCTCTGTCTGGCTGCTGGCGCATTGACTGACACGCCGGTCCACATGCTCGACGACATCGGCGCCGCAATCGAGATGATGCACGCCTGTACCCTGGTCCACGACGACCTGCCCGCGATGGACGACGACGTGCTTCGCCGCGGCCTTCCGACCGTGCACGCAAAGTTCGGCGAAGCCACTGCGATCCTGGTCGGCGATGCGCTGCAGGCGCACGCCTTCCTGACCCTGGCGAGCATGGATGCGCCGGGCGAAAACCGTATCGCGCTCGTGCGCGAATTGGCGCAGGCGGTGTCCGCCGAGGGTGCCGCAGGCGGGCAGGCGATGGATCTGTCGCTGGTCGGAAAGCACGTCGAACTGGACAGGATCGTGGCGATGCACCGGATGAAGACCGGAGCGCTAGTGGGCGCGTCCGTTCGCATGGGTGCGCTATGCGCCATCGCGGAGGATGCCGCGCACGCGGCGCTGTATCGTGCGCTCGATCGCTACGGCGCCTGTTTCGGCCTGGCGTTGCAGGTGCTCGACGACATTCTCGACGCGACAGCGGATACCGCGACGCTGGGAAAGACCCCCGGCAAGGACGCGGCGGCGCAGAAGCCGACCTGCGCGTCGATCATGGGGCCGCAGGCGGCGCGCCAGTTCGCGCTGGATCTGTTGCGCGACGCCGGGGAGGCCATCGCCCCGCTGGGGCCGCGTGCCGAACGTTTGGCGCAGATGCTGAAGCGGGCCAACGCCTATCTGTTCAAGCACGCGCCATCTGCATGAGCGCGCCCGTCCGCAGGGAGCCGCGCTTGGGCCGCTGTGATCGGCCGGCGGCAGCGGTGCATCTCGCACTGTGTCCGAGTCCGCGGCACCAGATTGCAGCAGTGGCCAGCACGGCCGCGGCGCAAGCGGCGCGCTACACCGCAAGCCTATCCGGCGGACCGGCGTCTGCCCGACCCTGCTCAACCGTCTGCAGAAGGAACGTCCCGCGTGAACGCGCTGCTCGAACAGATCCTTTCCGAATTGCGCCACCTGCTGAGCGAGATGAACGACGGCGGCAGCGTCGGTCCGTCGGTCTACGACACGGCGCGAGCTCTGCAGTTCCGCGGCAACGTCACCGGTCGGCAGGATGCATACGCGTGGCTCATCGCGCAGCAACAGGCCGATGGCGGATGGGGAAGCGCGGACTTCCCGCTGTTCCGCCATGCACCCACGTGGGCGGCGTTGCTGGCATTGCAGCGTGCCGATCCTCTTCCCGGCGCTGCCGACGCAGTCCAGGCTGCAAGCCGATTCCTCGAGCGTCAGCCCGATCCCTACGCGCATGCGGTACCGGAAGACGCGCCGATCGGCGCGGAGCTGATCCTGCCGCAGTTGTGCGGCGAGGCCGCATCCTTGCCGGGCGGCGAGGCGTTTCCGCGCCACCCGGCGCTATTGCCGCTGCGGCAGGCCTGTATGGCCAAGCTAGGAGCGGTGGCGACGTTGCCAAGCGGCCATCCGTTGCTGCACTCCTGGGAAGCTTGGGGGACGTCGCCGAGCAGCGCATGCCCGGATGACGACGGCAGCATCGGCATCAGTCCGGCGGCCACCGCCGCGTGGCGTGCGCACGCCGTGACGCAGGGGAGCACGCCGCAGGTCGAGCGCGCCGACGCATATCTGCAGACGGCATCGCGGGCGACGCGCAGCGGCATCGAAGGTGTCGTTCCCAACGTCTGGCCGATTAACGTGTTCGAGCCATGCTGGTCGCTCTACACCCTGCATCTGGCCGGGCTGTTCGCGCATCCCGCGCTCGCCGAGGCGGTGCGCGTGATCGTCGCGCGGCTCGACGCCCGCCTGGGCGTGCGCGGTCTGGGCCCGGCTTTGCACTTCGCGGCCGACGCGGACGACACTGCCGTTGCGTTGTGCGTCCTGCGCCTTGCAGGCCGCGAGCCGGCGGTCGATGCGTTGCGCCATTTCGAAATCGGCGAGCTGTTCGTCACCTTCCCCGGCGAACGCAATGCCTCGGTGTCGACCAACATCCATGCCCTGCATGCGTTGCGACTGTTGGGAAGGCCCGCCGATGGCACCAGCGCCTATGTCGAGGCCAATCGCAACCTGCACGGTATATGGGACAACGAAAAATGGCACGTTTCATGGCTATATCCCACCGCGCACGCGGTCGCTGCGCTTGCGCAAGGCAAGCCCCAGTGGCGCGACGAGCGCGCGCTGGCGGCACTGCTGCAGGCGCAGCGCGAGGACGGCGGCTGGGGCGCGGGTCGCGCGGCCACATTCGAGGAAACCGCCTATGCGCTGTTCGCGTTGCACGTGATGGACGGAGGCGAAGAGCCGACAGGGCGCCGGCGCATCGCGCAGGCGGTGGCGCGTGCGCTGAAGTGGATGCTCGCCCACCATGCGGCGCATGCATTGCCGCAGAGGCCGCTGTGGATCGGCAAGGGACTGTATTGCCCCACCCGGGTCGTGCGCGTGGCCGAACTCGCCGGGTTGTGGCTGGCGCTTGGTTGGGGGCGGCACGTCCTGGCCGAGGGAGCAGGAGCGGCGCCATGATCCAGACCGAACGCGCGCTGCAGCAGGTGCTGGAGTGGGGGCATTCCCTGACCGGGTTCGCCGACGAGCATGCCGTGGAAGCGGTCAGGGGCGGCCAGTACATCCTACAGCGCATCCACCCGGGCTTGTGCGACACCAGCGCCCGCACCGGCCGCGATCCGCAGGACGAAACGCTGATCATAGCGTTCTATCGCGAACTGGCGCTGCTGTTCTGGCTTGACGATTGCAACGACCGTGGCCTGATCGCGCCGGAGCAGCTCGCCGCGGTGGAGCAGGCGCTGGGACAGGGCGTGCCGTGCGCGCTCCCCGGATTCGAGGGCTGCGCTGTGCTGGGCGCTTCGCTAGCCGCGCTCGCATACGATCGTCGCGACTACGCTCAGCTTCTCGACGATACCCGGCGCTACTGCGCGGCGCTGCGCGCAGGACACGCGCAGGCGGCAGGAGCGGAACGCTGGTCCTACGCCGAGTACCTGCACAACGGCATCGATTCGATCGCCTACGCGAACGTGTTCTGTTGCCTGTCGTTGCTGTGGGGGCTGGATATGGCGACCTTGCGTGTGCGCCCAGCGTTTCGCCAGGTCCTGCGGCTCATCTGTGCGATAGGGCGCCTGCAGAACGATCTGCATGGACGCGACAAGGACAGGTCGGCCGGCGAGGCCGACAACGCGGCGATGCTGCTGCTGCAGCGCTATCCGGCTATGCCTGCGGTGGAATTCCTCAACGACGAGCTGGCCGGACATACGCGCATGCTGCACCGGGTGATGGCGGAAGAACGCTTTCCCGGGCCGTGGGGACCGTTGATCGAGGCCATGACGGTCATCCGCGCGCAGTTCTACCAGACCTCGACCAGCCGCTACCGCAGCGACGCTGCGGGGGGTGGCTAGCGTGCGCCGGCCTAAGCGCGCGGGAGGGGGCGGCGTACGCGTGCTGCCGTCGGTCCGGTCCGACGCAACGCCGTCGCCCGATGCGACGGATGAAGCGAGCAAGAGCGATACCGCCCTGAGCCGGCGCAAGGACGACCATCTGGATATCGTGCTGGATCGGCGAACGGCGCCGGCCACGGTCGCCGCCGGCTGGGAGTACATCCGTTTCGAACACTGCGCATTGCCCGAGTTGGACCTGATGCAGATCGATCTGCGCGCCTCGCTGCTGGGCAAGACGATGCGCGCGCCGCTACTGATCAGCTCCATGACCGGCGGCATGCCACGCGCCGAGGCCATCAACCGGCATCTGAGCGAGGCAGCGCAAGCCCTGGGGATCGCCATGTGCGTCGGTTCGCAGCGCGTGAGCCTGCAATCCCGCAACTCCCAGGGGCTGACGCGCGCGTTGCGCCGCCTGGCCCCAGACATTCCCTTGCTGGCCAATATCGGCGCCGCGCAACTGCGCGAGGCTAGTGGCCTGGACCTGGCGCGCCGGGCGGTGGATGCGCTGGAGGCCGACGGACTCATCGTCCATCTCAATCCGCTGCAGGAAGCGGGGCAGCCGGAGGGCGACCGCGACTGGCGCGGCGTCATGGCGCAGATCGCTCGCGCCGCGCACAGTGTGGGCGTGCCGATCGTGGCCAAGGAAGTCGGGGCCGGCCTGTCCGCCTCGGTGGCCTGTGCGCTCGTCGAGGCGGGCGTGGGGGTGATCGATGTCGCCGGCGCTGGCGGCACCAGTTGGGCCGCGGTAGAGGCCGAGCGCGCCCGCGATGCCGCCGACCGTGCAGTGGCTATGGCGTTCGCCGATTGGGGAATTCCGACCGCGGCCAGCGTGCAGGCGGTCCGTCGGGCGCTGCCAACGGTGAAGCTGATCGCGTCGGGCGGGATTCGCGACGGCGTCGACGTGGCCAAGGCCATCCGCCTGGGCGCTGACCTCGCCGGGCAGGCGGCGGGCGTGCTGCGCGCGGCGACGGTGTCCACCGAGGCGGTTGTCGAGCATTTCGAGATCGTCATCCGCCAGTTGGCAGTCGCCTGCTTCTGCACCGGTTCGGCCGATCTGGCGGCGTTACGTCAGGCGCGCTTGTTGCCCTCGGCGCATTGATGCCGGCGTCGCCCGCACGTGGCGGAGACCGGTAATCATTCCGGGTTATGCGGCGGCCTGCAGGAGGGAAGGTTTGGGGCTGAACAAAGGGGGGCACGTTCGGCTCGGGCTGTCGTAACGGTGCTCGCATGCGATCGGGAAGCTTACCGTTCAGTTCAGCGGTGCGGACTTGCATCGACATATGGGCGCCGTGTAGCGACTAACGCATTTGTTGCTTCTTGACCATTGCCGCTGCCGTCGCACAAGCTGCGCGAAGCCCTGTTTGCTGAAACCAAGAACGAAATGCTTGAAGGCGAGATCGAGATTGACGGCGCGTACTTCCCCGGCGTGGTGCGCCCTATGAACCGCGTAGAGGACCGCAAGGACCGTCGCACGAAGGAAAACCGTCAGACCGCCGTCGCGTCGTCATCGCTCTGCGTGAGCGCGCTGGCCGCGCCTTGACGTTCATTCGTCATCGTGAAGCCGAAGGCGTCGAGATTGCCCGCGCCCGCATGCTGGCCGGCTCCAAGCTGTTCGCGGACGAAGGCAACCCGTTGGGACGTGCTGGAGGCCGATTACGCTTCGACCGCATCAACCACTCGGAAGCTACAGCGACGGCACGCATACCAACATGGTGGAAAGCTATTTCAGCCGCCTGCGCCGCCGGGTCGTCGGCCAGCACCATCACGTCTCGCACAAGTACCTCTACCAGTACGCCAACCATGCCGCTTGGCTTGAAGATCACCGTCGCCGGTCAAATGGCGGCAACGCCTTCGCCATCCTTGGCGGTGCGCATCCTGTCAGCCGCGTTTGGGCGGGGTATTGGCAGCGGACTGCAAGTTAGAAGCACGCGGTCTAGCAGGTTCCTTATGCACGGGGAGTGGCGGCAAACCCGTGGTTGCAGCCCAATCGAGATTGGCAAAAAGGCTGCGGAAATAGGGATAGCAAGCAAACGGCGCAACCCGATCCAGGAATGCCACCACGGCCTCCTCATTCAAATCAATCAAATTGCCGTAGGTGACCAGATATTCTGCTTCACAGTAGAGGGTTCGTTTGCGACCGTTCTTGGCCTCAACCTTCAAGGACAGAAAGGCCATTCCGACCTCATCGTCTCGCAGATATTCCCTGGTGCCTTTGTCAATTGTATAAGAAAGGTTCCTGTGGTCTTCATCCGCAAAAAATTCAGGTTTTACGCTAAATTTCACGCTCGTCATCTGAACTGCGTTCAGCTGCGCTAGCTCAACTACGTCCCCGTATTTTTCGAGGCGATCACGCTTCCGAGCGACCTTCTCATCCACGGCTGAAACTTTGTTCGCCATACTAAGCTGCTACGTATTCGAGACATTCGGCATAATTTTCGTTCGCAGGGCCGGTACTCCTGCCCCACGCGCGGGTCGCTTCACGAACTTGGCATGCCATCATGGCAAAACCTCGGTCGCTCCCCGATTTCCCAGCCATAACAGGTCGCTTGATTTCCGACTTTTTGACCGGACAATAGTCGGTCTTGAGGTCGAGGACCGAAAGGGCGCGGCCGACCAATTTGATCGTCGGATTCGCCTCCGAAGAAAGAAGCTGGCTGACTCTCGCACGGGTTACCCCGAGCCGTCCGGCAAGTTCAACTTGCGAAATGCCCTTCTCTTTCATCGCATCCAACAGAGCAAACTGAAAGTCCATCAATGCGTTCTCTTCGACGCCAATGAAACCCATTGCGGTTTTGCTCTCTTTTTTCATTAATTTATTTCCTCTGCTATCGCAGCCGCGTTTTTCAGTTTAGTCTGGTCGGCTTTGTTCTGCTTTTTGTAAGGATCACAGGCCGTTCCAACAAAGCACCGCTTCCCACGGAATTGCTTGACCACGCCGTAGATGCGGAACTTCCAAGACTTAAATTCATAAACCTGCGCCTCGTTCCCCTTCGGACCAAAACGCCCAACCGGCTTAAACATCTGGTCGCCAAGCGGCTGATCTGAGGCGTATCTTTCAAAATAGCGGGGAAGTTGCGTGGCGGAGACGATACTTTTCTCATCTTTTCGCGCCAGCAGGGCTTCATATTCCTCTCGGGCTTCACCGAACAGCCACACATCGGCATAATCTCCGCAAGCGACCAGAATCCCGCCGCTTGTTTCAGGCACGACTGCGCGGGTCGGCTTTGTCGGCCTTGCCGGCGGCGTGCGCTTCTTGCCTCGATCGCGATTTCGTCGATCCATATTTCTCTACAAAAGTTAAGTTATGCCTAAACACGAATCAAGGGGGTAGCGCAACGGCAACAGCCTAACTATTTTGCAATGCGGTCCCCTTTGCAAGCGTGCTTCGTCTCGCCCGCCACCCCTTCGCCGTCTTGATATTGTTCATGAGCGGCTTCTCCAGCGCAGCATCCCATCCCTTTGCCCGTGCAATGCGCGTTGCCGTTTCGCGGTTTGACGCGCTACCTTCTGCCTCATGCTTCAAGATCAGCCGGTAAAGCTCGCCCTTACGGAAGCGGCTTGGCGTGCGCCGTCGCGGCACGATGTCGGATGGATCACCCTTGTAACCTAAATCAGAACCAGCACCGCGTCTATGTGCTGGAGGTCGCCAGCCAAATCAGCCCTCCGTGAAGCGGACCATGCCGGATCTCGGCACGCTTGGTGACAAGTGTGTTGATTGCGTGCTGGTAGCGGGTGGAGCGGACTATCGGGGCAACTCTTGGCATCCCCGGATTCTATGGGCCCCACCCAAAAGGGAGAGCAGGAAGTTGGTGCGTTTGCTACATAAGACCGCGTTTCCATAGTTGACGGTCGCACTGCGGTTCGAACTGATAGGTCATGAGCTGCGAGCTGCGCCCCCAGCTCTTGTCGATCCGAACGTCGCGACGACAAAAGTGGCCGAACTCGTTCTTCCCCTCGACCGTGATCGTCCATTCCACCGCCACTGTCGCGCCTCCGAACAAAACGACGTGGTGGATTGCATAGCCCTAACAATAGGCGTCGAATGAGGCAGCAACAGCACGAACCACAAAACGGTGCTCCTGCCTCACGCGGATGCAACCATTTTCGATGTCTACTATCCCGTCGTTGGCGAGCATCGCCAATCGTCCAGCTGAATTGAGAATAGGGATCGGATCATATCCGAGGGCGGCACAGATTGCCGGCACGTCGGCCTCCAAATCGCACATCAGCCGCTCGATGATTGCGGCTCGGACGCGGTCTTCGTCGGTGAGACGGCAGCCCTTTGACGTTGCCAGGCGGCCAGCTCTGATGTGACGGCTGTAAGAGCTGGTTGCAACTTCGTTCTGCACATAACCATCGCCGAGACGGCCCAAGGCCGACGCGCCGAAGCCTATCAGGGTTTTGCGGGTGTCGGCCGAATAGCCCATGGAGTTACGCCGCAAGCCACCAGCTTCATGCACGAGCGTGAGTTGGTCGTCCGGCAAGGCGAAATGGTCAAGCCCGATCTGACGGTAGCCGGCGGCAACCAGCGTCTCAGCTACAGCCGCTGCCTGTTCCGCGCGGGCAGCGATGTCCGGCAGCGCCGCTTCGTCGATCAGGCGCTGGTTTTTCTGGAACGACGGAATGTGCGAGTAGCCGAACACCGCAAGCCGGTCGGGGCGCATTGCGACCGCCGCCGCCGCGGTCTGGATGCAGGAGTGCACTGTCTGATTGGGAAGGCCGTAGACAAGGTCGAAATTGATGCGGCTCACTCCGTGGCGGCGCAGGTTTTCGACAACAGTTGCGGTCTGCTCCTCACTCTGGAGCCGATTGATCGCTTTTTGAACAATAGGATCGAAGCTCTGCACGCCGAGGCTCGCGCGGGTCACGCCGGCTCCCCCCAGGGCTTCTGCCATGTCGGCCCTGAAGGTGCGCGGGTCGATCTCAATGGCGAGCATCGCCGTCTTGGTGAACGCGAAACGGTGGCGCAGGAGTTCCATTAAAGCGAGGAACTCCGCAGGTCCGATGAGTGTCGGCGTTCCGCCGCCGAAGTGCACGTCGCTCACGGGCAGAGCTTGTGGTGCTTGCTCCGCGACCAATCGGATCTCCTCACGCAGAACCGTCAGATAATCGAGGATCGGGGCATCCCCGCGAGTGCCGGTGGTGGGGAACCCGCAATACCAGCACATTGAGCGGCAGAACGGAATATGGAGATAGAGCGACACAGGCTCGTCAGCCGGCAGGTCCCTCAGCCATTCCTTACAAGCCTCGGCGCCGACCGCAGTGGAGAACTGCGGAGCAGCCGGATAAATCGTGTACCAGGGCGGGCCAGCTTCGGCGTATTTCGTCAGGATTGAGCTCTGCAATGGTCGCTGTTCCTTCCTCAGATCAGCATTATCCTGACCGCTGCGCTCCACGGCGTCTTTGCGCTAGGTCAATCGGTCCGCTTTAGCCGGAAATTTGATGCCGATCTCGGCGCTAGCCGCTGACCGTGGAGCAGTCGCTACCCCAGATCCTCAGCTTGATATCCTCGAGGAGTGACCGCGGCTCTTTAGCCCAATACACCCATCGATGTGGACACTCCGATCTCCGTCGAAGGCGCAGACCACAGTGGCAGGCCTATTCGCAGGCCGCAACCGCCGTTTACTGGCTCGGCGGAAGCTGAGCATTCCAAAGAGATCTAAGTTCGGTCTACAGCAAGAATTCGTGCTCAATTCGAGACTTGAAGAGCAGTGAAGCCTTACTCCACAAGACCTCAGCCGATCACAACGGAGCGAATTGAGCGTGCGCTCGATCGCGTAGCCGAAATTATTGTGGCCCGCGGCGAGCAGGGCGAGGCATGGTTGCCGCTCTACGACCATCTGGAAGGGGCTCTTCAAGATCATCGGGCAAAGGAAGATCGGCTCAACCTTGTGCGCCAGCGTGTCATACGATTGCAGGATCGAATGGCAGCGCGATCTTCATGAGTTCTTCCCGCCACATCTTCATATCACCGCCCTCACCATACTTCGGCCGATGGATCGCGTGGCCCATCAGCATGCGACGCAGTTCCTCGTCGAATCTAGCATTCTTCATCCGGTCCTCGAACGAATGGCGAAGTGAGTACACTGTGTGCCTGTTGGTCGGAAACAGCATTTGTTTCTTGAAATGTTTGTTGACGGTTGCCGACAGCTGAGCCTCGCGATCCTTGTAGCGAGGAAACCCCTCCGGGTGCTTCTTGAAAACTTCCAGCGCAACGCCGACCAGGGGGACCTTGCGAACGGAGGATTCAGTCTTGATCTCGCGCGGGTCTTCTGGATCCTCGCGTGGCTCTACCGAGATGTGCGGAACTTCGTGGTCGAGATGAATGACGTCGGCATGGAGGTTGGCAAGCTCGCTTGGTCGGCAACCGGTCTCCACGAACGCCAGTACGATGCCTCGTGCCTGATCGTTCAGCTTGGCCAACCCACCAGGAGCGAGAATTTTGTCCCGGATCCATTCGGTCGGGAACGGAGCTCGGCTTCGTTTGGATTTGTCGCTGAAGGATAAGTCGGCGAACGGGTTCTTTTGCTCGGGGAAGCCAAAGTGACGGAAATAGGCGGCGTAGAGTGTGCGAAGATTACCCATATTCCGGTTGCCGGTGGATGCCGAGCGGTCGCCGGGACCTTGCTCCGGTGCAACGCGGTCCAGCCAGTACTTGTGGACTTTTCGGGCGTCGTCCCGTGTTATGAGAGTCATTGGCTTGTCTTCGACCAACTCGATGAACAACGCTACACTCATCTGCCGCTTGGCCTTCCAGCGCTTTCGCTGATCGGGACTTTTGGTCCGTAACTCGTCCCGCGCGATCTCCGAGAAATATAGGTTCAAAGCATCGGATATTTTGTCGTCCGGGCGCTGCACCATGCCCCCCACGGCGTCCAAGGTTGGAGACTTCGGAGGCTCGCTGATCGTGCTCTCGACGCGTTGCAAAATGGTTTCCAGCGGCTCGGCTGTTAGGATCTCGGCCAAAGGCCGGTAGACGAAACCGAGAGATTCGGCGCGCTTGATCGCCGATTTGTATCGTACTCGTGCAAACTGCGGACTGCCGCCGATCATCAGGGATGCCCACAACGCATTGTCGGCTGCCTCGTACAAGTCGCGGACCGTACGGGCCTTTGCCCTGTCGGTCGTGGTGAGCGCTCGGCGGATGGATTCTCCCTGACCAGCCAAGTCCTTGACCTCTTTCGGCACGCGGCGACGGTAGTGAAAACGACCACCGCGCAGCTGGAGGAACCGGTCGGGATCGTGCTCTTCGCGTCGTCTTCCCATGAGCGTAGGTACCATTTGTGTCACAAAATGTGTCACAATATGTAGCACAAAATGCCGATTTGGTGCAACTGCGCTCGCGCAAGACCAAAAATTTAGCAATAATTTCAAAGAATTGGCTGAGAGGCCAATGGTACCGTTGGCTGGGATCGAACCAGCGACCTCCGGATCCACAATCCGGCGCTCTAACCATCTGAGCTACAACGGCATGCCTGCCTGAGCTAGATCGAGGTGAAAGCTTCATTCTCCGTGATCCGCTCTGTCGTTCGGCGATGCGTCAAATACGGGCTATCGGACTCTAATTCAAGGGCCTTGATAAGGTAAAGGATTGGTTTCCTCATCCGCCTTTCGTCAAGGCAAAAGAAAAGGCCGGCGGGAGGAGGTGCCGGCCTTTTCCTGTTACGAGCCAGCGGGAGGAGGTGCTGGCTGGTCACCCCGGAAACGGAGGGAGGAGGTTCCATTCCCGGGTATCTGGTTGCTCAAACTATCGCACGATCATTTGTCTGACGAAATGCGACGTGTTGATGCAGCGCACAATTGTGCGCGAAAATTAGGCGACCTTGGCGTCCTTCATCGCCTTCTCGAAGGCGCTCTTGACCGGCTTGGAGACATCCTCGACCGCCTTGGTGGCAACGGTCTGGAACTCCTTGGCCTGCTCGACGACCATTTCGACGCGCTTGCGCAGGAAAGCGGTCTGCAGCTCGACGACTTCCGAAAGGGTCTTGGCGCCGACCAGGGCCTCGAGGTGCGAGAAGCTGGCCTCGGCATTGGCGCGCAGCGCGGCGATCGCCTTGAGCGAAACGTCGCTGGAAACGGTCTTGGCGGTCTCGTAGGTCGACTCCAGAACCTTCTGGGTCTCCTCGGCGCCGGTCTTCAGCTTGGCATAGGCTTCCTTCGACTGCTCGACGCCCTTCTCGGCGAAGGCGCGGATCTGGTCGGTGGCCTTGGAAGCGTCGAAGCTCGGGAATTCGACGTTTTCGATGGTCTCGGCAGTCTTGGCAGTGGTCTTGGACATTTTCCAACCTTTCGGGATAGCGGCTTTGACAGAAAGCCGTCTCGTTCATGTATGATGGCAATATAAAGGATTTTTTGTGCGTTGCAATATCTTTGTTGCACTGCACCATAAAATCTTCCCCCGCGTCAGCCATATGGCCATTAACCAAGAGCCCAGAGATTTCGACCATTGCAAGCCAGGGCTTGTGGACCTTCGGGCCGCGGGCTTTTATTAACAAAGTGTTAACTGAAATGCCCGCTCCGGAGGGTTGGCCAGCGCATGCCGCCTGAAAACTACTCCTTCCTCGACGTCGCCGTCCTCGACGCGGTGCGCCAGCGCTTTGCCGCCGGCGACGCTTTGGCCATATTGTCGGCCGACCTCGAACAGGTGATCTGGGCGAACGGCCCAGGGGCATCGGTGTTCGGCTATCCGGATATCGAGGCCATTATCGGCGCCTCGGCGCGGCTGCCGCTGGTTGCCCGGCGGCAGATCATGGCGACCAGCGGCTTTCCCGACATCGGCAGCGACCGCGCCATCACGGTGAGACTGGCCACCGGCATGGTGAGCCGCGCCGTCGGTTTCCTGGCCAGCGCTGTGACGATGCCGGACGGCGAGAGGGCAATTATGCTGGCGTTGCCGGCGGCGCAGACAAGCTCGCGCAGCGCCGGCGAAATCGCCAGCCGCGCCATCGGCGGTTTCACCGAGGCAGGGCATTTCATCGCCTTCGTCGACGCGCAAGGCGATGTCGAGGCGGCCTCGGACGGCTTTGCGGCGCTCGGCATCGAGCCGCGAACACTGGCTGCCCTGGTTGCGGATGTCGCAAGCAGCGGCGACCGCATCGTCAAGCGACTTGTGCCGGGTACCAAAACCTCCTACCCGGCCGGTTTTGCGCGGCTCACCGACACGCGCCATCTGCTGGTGGTGATCGATGAGGACCAACTCGACGACGACCAAGGCGACCAGCCGGCCGCCGGCCAAGGCGATCAGCCCGACGGTCAGCAGGTTGCGGCGCCGGAGACCGTTGCGGCCAGACCGTCGGGTGAAAGCCCGGCCGTCGAGCCCGAGTCCGAGCCTTTCCAAGACAACAGTCCCGCGCCGGCCGTGCCGGCTGGCGAACAGGTTGAACCGGTCCCGGAGGCTCCTGAAGGCGGTGCACAGCCTGATGCGGAAAACCGGGCCGGGACCGACCAGGAGCCTACCCGAAGCAAGCATCAGGCGAGCGCCACCGGGTCCAGCCAACAAGCCGCGGAAGCCGGCGCCGGCCAGCACGACCATTGGTACTTCAACGCCGGCGACGACGATGCCGGGCAAGCTCAACCGGTAGCGCCGGCAAAGGATGGGCCGAGAGCAGCCGAAGGCCAGCGCCAGGATGCCGGCAAACCCGTCGCGCCGGCGCGGCCGGCTGCGCCCCGCGACATCGACCGCTCCGCGCCGCCGCTGCGCTTCGTCTGGCGCACCGACGCCGAAGGCAAGTTCAGCGCGCTGTCGCCCGAATTCGCCGATATCGTCGGCCAGCCGGCCGCCGATGTGATCGGCCGCCGCTTCAAGGACGTCGCCACCACTTTCGGCCTCGATGCCTCGGGCGAGATCGCCGGTCTGCTCGAACGGCGCGACACCTGGTCCGGCCGCTCGGTGCTGTGGCCGGTGGCTGGAACCGGCCTGAAGATCCCGGTCGACCTTGCGGCGCTGCCCGTCTATGGCCGCAGCCGCGCCTTCGAGGGTTTCCGTGGTTTCGGCGTCGCGCGCAGCGCCGACGCCGTGATCGATCCCGAAGCGCTTGGCATGGCTCTGGTGCCGAATGCCGCACTAACCACGGCCGCCCCCGGCGGGGCCGAGCCATCCGTCGAGCAGCCGGCAGCGGAGCAGACGTCACCCGAACAGACAAAGCCCGAAGATCCCTTCCAGGGTGAAGTGCCGGCATTGGCCATAGAGCCGAAGCCGGAGCGGCGCTTCGCCGACAAGGTGATAAGGCTGGCCGAGCATCGCCAGCCAGCCAATGACAAGCAGCCGGGAAGCGACACGCCAGCAAATCAGAGGGGTTTGTCGATCCTCGAGCGCAGCGCCTTCCGCGAGATCGGCGAGCGGCTGCGCAGGGACAGTTCCATCCCTGCCGAGCCAGGCGCCACGCCGGAAGCCTCGGAAACTGCTGACGCGAAGGCCGATGCGGAGACCGCGGAGGCGGAGACCGAGGCTGAAGACCAGGAAGACCTGGCGCGGCTCGACGGCATCAATGAGGCCGCCGAGACGAGCGACACCGGCAAGGATGAAACACCGGCCGTCTCCGGCTCGCTGCTCAACCATGCCCATGGCGAGAAATCCACGGAGGAAGCCGGCGTCGAACCTGTTTCCGAGGATGAGCAAGCAGCCCGGCAAACGGCCGAGCATGCTGATGCGGAGCTGCGGCAGCCGGTCGCCGAACAGTCGGCTCCCGATGCGACGGCCGACGGCGACAGCATGACCGCCGACGATTTCCGTGATGCGCAAGACAATGAGGATTGGGCCGGCTCCGATGCCGCCGCCTCAGAAGAACCGCCGGAAGAAGCGGTAGCGCCGGCACGACCGCGCCTCGAAGTGCCGCCGCTCAAGCTCGCAGGCTTTGTACCGTCCGCTTTTTCGACCGGAGAAGAAGCCAAGGCGCCCGATACATCCATCCTCGCCAGGCTGCCGGTGCCACTGCTCATCCATTCGGGCGACATGCTGCATTATGCCAACGAAGCCTTCCTCGAACTCACCGGCTACGATGCGCTGGACGACCTCGCGGATGCGGGCGGCCTGGGCGCGCTGTTTGCCGATCCTTACGCGGGGGAGGCCGCCGCGGACGAAAGCGACCACTCGCTCAAGCTCAAGACCCGCCAGGGCCAGGAATTTCCGATCGACGCGCTGCTGCGGTCCGTGGCGTGGCGCGGCGGCAAGGCGCTGATGCTGGTGGTGCGGCGCTCCGGCGAGGACGATGCGGCGCATTTCACCGCCGCGAATGACGAGCCGGCGCTCCAGCCGGACGTGCCGGAATTGAAGTCGCGCATCGCGGAGATGCGCACCATCATCGACACCGCTACCGACGGCGTCGTGCTGATCGGCCGCGACGGCAACATCCGCTCGATCAGCCGCCCGGCGGAGGCGCTGTTCGGTTTCGACAGCGACGAGGTCGCCGGCAAGCCCTTTGCCTCGCTGTTCGCCATCGAAAGCCAGCGCGCGGCGCGCGACTATCTCGCGGGCCTTTCGGAGCCGGGCGTGGCGAGCGTGCTCAATGACGGCCGCGAGGTCATCGGCCGTGAGGCGCAGGGGCGCTTCATTCCGCTGTTCATGACCATCGGCAGCCTCCCCAACGACAGCGGCTTCTGCGCCGTCGTGCGCGACATCACCCAGTGGAAACGGGCCGAGGAAAACCTCACCCAGGCCCGCGCCGTGGCCGAGCGCGCCTCCTCGCAGAAGACGGACTTTCTCGCCCGCATCAGCCACGAGATCCGCACCCCGCTCAACGCCATCATCGGTTTTTCCGAACTGATGGTGGATGAGAAATTCGGCCCAGTCGCCAACGACCGCTATCGCGACTATCTGCGCGACATCAACCGTTCCGGCAACCACGTGCTCGATCTCGTCAACGACCTGCTCGACATCTCCAAGATCGAGGCCGGCCAGCAGGAGATGGATTACGAGGCGGTGTCGCTCAACGACACGCTGGCCGAGACGGTGGCGATGATGCAGCCGCAGGCCAATCGCGAGCGTGTCATCATCCGCTCAAGCTTCGCCTCGCGGCTGCCGGAAGTGGTGGCGGATCTGAGAAGCGTGCGCCAGATCGCCCTCAACATACTGTCCAACGCGATCCGCTACACCCAGGCCGGCGGCCAGGTGATCGTCTCGACCGCTTACGAGACCTCCGGCGATGTCGTCATGCGCGTGCGCGATACCGGCATCGGCATGACCCCTGCCGAGATCGAGCAGGCGCTGAAACCGTTCAAGCAGATCAACGCGCTCAAGCGCGGGCGCGGCGACGGCACCGGCCTCGGCCTGCCGCTCACCAAGGCGATGGTGGAGGCGAACCGCGCCCGTTTCACCATCACTTCCACGCCGGGCGAAGGAACCCTGGTCGAGATCGGCTTTCCCTCGACCCGCGTGCTCGCCGAATAACATTGCACGGAGCTGCGGCGGCCAAGAAAAAAGGCGTCCAAGAGGACGCCTTGAGAAATGGGATGCTGTCACAACGGGGGCTTGAGCTGAACCTCAGGGGACGAGGAACGGGATTTCTCCCTCAAGTTACTCGCGACTATCGGGGTCGTCCCTTAACAAGTCCTTACCGGGCCGCGAAAAAATTTACGAATGTGTACCACCCGTGAAATCTAGGTAAATTCGCCGGATAGATTTCGTTAACCACGACAAGTGTCAGGTCGCGAGCTGCGCCAGGTCGCGGAACAGCTCCAGTGCCTCGGGATTGGCAAGCGCCTCCTTGTTCTTGACGGCGCGGCCGTGGACCACGTCGCGCACCGCGAGTTCGGTGATCTTGCCGGACTTGGTGCGCGGGATGTCGGTAACGGCGACGATCCTGGCCGGCACATGGCGCGGGCTGGCACCGGTGCGGATCTTGGCGCGGATGCGCTTTTCCAGATCCTGGTCAAGCGTCACGCCGGCGGCCAGCCGCACGAACAGCACGACGCGCACGTCATTGTCGAAGTCCTGGCCGATGCAGAGCGCCTCGAGGATTTCCGGCATCTGCTCGACCTGGTTGTAGATCTCGGCCGTGCCGATCCTCACGCCGCCCGGATTGAGCGTTGCATCCGAGCGGCCATGGATGATCATGCCGCCATGCGCCGTCCATTCGGCGAAGTCGCCGTGGCACCAGACATTGTCGAAACGCTCGAAATAGGCCGCGTGATACTTCTTGCCCCCGGGGTCGTTCCAGAAGCCGATCGGCATCGACGGAAAGGCCTTCGTGCAGACAAGCTCGCCCTTCTCCTGCCGGATCGGCTTGCCGTCGTCGTCCCAGACATCGACCGCCAGGCCAAGGCCGGGCCCCTGGATCTCGCCGCTCCAGACCGGCTCGGTCGGCACGCCGAGCACGAAGCAGGAGACGATGTCGGTGCCGCCGGAGATGGAGGCCAGGTGCACGTCCTTCTTGATGCCTTCATAGACGAAGCGGAAATCCTCCGGCGACAAAGGCGAGCCGGTGGAGGAGATGGTGCGCACGCTCGACAGATCATGGCTCGCGATCGGCTTCAGCCCGGCCTTGCGGACAGAATCGATGAACTTGGCCGAGGTGCCGAAATAGGTCATCTGCTCGGCGTCGGCGAAATCGAACAGAACATTGCCGTCCGGGTAGAAAGGCGAGCCGTCATAAAGCAGCAGCGTCGCGCCCGAGGCGAGGCCCGAAACCAGCCAGTTCCACATCATCCAGCCGCAGGTGGTGAAATAGAACAGGCGATCGCCGTCGAGCAGGCCGGCGTGCAGCCGGTGCTCCTTGACGTGCTGGACCAGCGTGCCGCCGGCCGAATGCACAATGCATTTCGGGACGCCGGTCGTGCCTGAGGAGAACAGGATGTAGAGCGGATGCGCGAACGGCAGCCGCTCGAAGCTGACTGTCCTGCCGGCGAAGGGCGAGAGCGCCTCTTCGAGCGCCGCTGCCTTGTCGATGGTGGCGGCGACATCCGCCGAGGTGCCTAGATAATCGACAATCAGCACCTTGCGCAGCGTGGCGAGCTTCACCGCGACAGCGCGGACCTTGTCGGCGACCTCGATCGCCTTGCCGTTATACCAATAGCCGTCCGGCGCGATGAAGACGACCGGCTCGATCTGGCCGAAACGGTCGAGCACGCCCTGCTCGCCGAAATCGGGAGAGCATGACGACCAGACCGCGCCGATAGAGGCGGCGGCCAGCATCGCGGCGACGGCTTCGGGCATGTTGGGCATCATGGCGGCGATGCGGTCGCCGGCCTTGACGCCGAGCGACAGGAAGAGCTGCTGCAGCCGCGACGTCAGCGCATGGAGCTCGTTCCAGGACAGGCGGCGCTCGACCTTGTCCTCGCCGCGAAAGACGATGGCCTCGCCAGCGCCGGTCTTCTTCAAAAGGTTCTCGGCGAAATTGAGCCTGGCGTCGGGAAAGAAGCCGGCGCCGGGCATCTTCTCCCCGTCAACGAGGTTGCGCTCACCCTTGTCGCCAACAAGATTGCAAAAATCCCAGACCAGGCTCCAGAAGGCTTCGCGATCCTCGATCGACCAGCGGTGAAGCTCGGCATAGCCGGCGAATGCCAGCCCGGCCTTTGCTTCCGCGGCCTTCGTGAAGGCGGTTATAGGGGCCGCGTCGATCCGCTCCTGCGTCGGGGTCCACAAAGGCGTGTCGGCGGCCATGATCGCTCCTCCCAAAGCGCGTCGGTTTGAGCCAGTAAAGCTCAGCAGCGCAGATGCCATCGTCTCAAAAACGGCGCGCAACCGCGGACCGGGATCGTGCAGACCGCTTATGCATATTGCGGCGCAGCAGAGCAAGATTTTGTTCGCCCGGTCCATCGCGGGCACTGCGCAAATGCCATCGCAAGGCCATAAAGACTTGAAAAGCGTCGGCGCTCGGTTACACCCGTCGGGCGATTTGTCGGCAACGAAAGCACACGGGGCGAAATGCCATCATCTTTGATCCGGCGCGGTGTGTGGGCGGTCGGCGTTGCCGTGCTCGTCATCGCACTCGCGGTCGCGGCGCTCCCGCTGATTGCCTCGACCCGCATCGTGCGCGACCGCATCGCCTGGGAATTGAGTGCCTGGAGCGGCTTCAGGGTGACGATCGACGGATCGCCGCGTATCGAGGTGTGGCCGAAGTTCCGGGCCATCCTCAGCGACGTGACGCTGTCACAATGGACCGAGACCGATGCGCCGCCGGTGGTCGAAGCCGACCGTGTCGAAGTCGACCTCTCGGCCATGGCCGCCTTGCAGGGCGACGTCCAATTCTCGACAGCAAGGCTGGTGCGGCCGACGATCAGGGTGCAGCGCATGGCGAACGGCTTCTATCTGCCGCCGCTTCCGACGGGGGGTCGCATCACGCGCTCGATCGATACCGCGCGCGGCGTGGTCACCGCCAACCCGCAGAAGCCCGATCTCGGCCGACTGCCCTCCGATCCGTTCGGCACCGTCGAGTTCCGCGATGGCCGCGTCGTGACTACGGCTGACGGCAAGGACACCGAAATCCTGAGCAGTCTGAGCGGCCAGGTGAACTGGGAAGCGATGAACAGCGAGGCGTCGCTGACCGCGACCGGGATCTGGCGCGGTGAAAGCATGCAGCTCGATTTCTCCTCGGCGAACCCGCTGGTGCTGTTTGCCGGGGGAGCAGCACCCGTCACCGTCTCCTTCAAGGCAGCGCCCGCGACATTCTCCTTCGACGGAACGGCCTCGATGTCGGACAATGCCTATCTGGACGGCCAGGCAAAGTTCGCCGCGCCGTCGCTGCGGCGCGTGCTGGAATGGTCGCAGGCCGGCCTCGCGCCAGGTGCTGCGATCGGTGCCGTCTCGGTCGCCAGCAAGGTGAACGCCTCGGCGGGACGCGCGAAATTCGAGAACACCACCGTCACGCTCAACAACAATCCGGGCATGGGAGCGCTGGACTTCTCCTTCGCCGAGGGGCGCCCCGTGATCGCCGGCACGCTCGCCTTCGATACGCTCGACCTCAGATCTTTCCTGTCGGCCTTCACGCCCGTCGCGCCAACCAGCGAGGCCGGCCCGGGTGACATCGACACCAGTTTCGCCGACCGCATAAACCTCGACCTCAGGCTGTCGGCGGCGCACGCCATGGCGGGACCGGTCCAGCTCGCCGACATCGCGGCGACCGCCCAGGTCAAGAACGGTCTTGCCGTGTTCGACATATCCGATGCATCCGCTTTCGGCGGCACCATCCAGAGCAGCCTCCGCTTCGACCGCAAGCCGGAAGGCACGCAGGTCGAGATGCGGCTCTTGGCGTCGGATGTGGATACGGGAGCCTTTGCCACGGCGGCGGGGATGACGCGGATGGTGCCGGCCGGCACCGGGACGGTATCGGTCATCCTCAAGGGACCCGGAAAGGCCTGGAGCTCGATCTTCGAGAATGCCGACGGATCGTTCTCGGCGACTTTCGGGCCGGGCACGCTCAACGGGCTCGACCTGCCGGCCTTTCTCAAGCGCAACCAGCAAGGCGGCTTCTTCGCGCTCGACGACGTCGCCAATGGTTCGCTGCCGATCGACGGCGCCGAGATCAAGGCAAGCATCTCGAAGGGCGTGGCGCGCCTAGACAAGGCCGAGATCAATTCGCAGAAATACAAGATCTGGCTGTCCGGCATCGCCTCCTATGCCGGACGCGGGCTGGCATTGTCGGGTGGGGTCGTACCCAACGGGCAGCCGGCGCAGCAGCCCCAGGCCAACGGCCAGGCGGCGAGTCCGGCTGCCGCGCCGCCGAGCCAGTCGCTGTTCTTCGTCGGCGGCAACTGGAGCGCGCCGTTCGTATCGCCGATCGCTCCCGGCGTTTCAGGCCAGTAAAGGCGGAGGCGTAAAAGCAAAGCCCCCCGCCTTCTCGCTCAACCGCGCTGCGCGGCCCGCTCGTCGAGCTGGCGCTGGATCTCGCGGCGTTTGTTGGCGATCGAGGCGATGATGACGCCGACCGCCACGACCGCGATCAGGATGGTGCAGGCGGCGTTGATTTCCGGCGTCACGCCGAGGCGCACCTGGCTGTAGATCTTCATCGGCAGCGTGGTGGCGCCGGGACCCGAGGTGAAGCTGGCGATGACCAGATCGTCCAGCGAGAGCGTGAAGGCCAGCATCCAACCGGAAATGATCGCCGGCAGGATGACCGGCAAGGTGATCTGGAAGAAGGTCTTCACCGGCGGCGCGCCGAGATCCATCGCCGCCTCCTCTAGCGAGCGGTCGAACGTGACAAGGCGAGACTGCACGACGACGGCGACGAAGCACATGGTGAAGGTGATGTGGGCGAGCGTCACCGTGAAGAAGCCGCGGTCGAGCCCGATGGCGACGAAGAGCAGCAGCAGCGAGAGGCCTGTGATGACTTCCGGCATGACCAGCGGCGCGAAGACCATGCCCGAGAAAAGCAAACGCCCCCTGAAGCGCGTGTAGCGCGTGAGCGTGATGGCGCCGAGCGTGCCGAGCACGGTCGCCACCGTGGCCGAGATGACGCCGACGCGCGCCGTCACCCAGGTGGCGTCCATCAGACCCTGGTTGTGGAACAGCGACACGTACCATTTGGTCGAGAAGCCGCCCCAGACGGTGACGAGCTTCGATTCGTTGAAGGAAAAGACGATCAAAAGCACAATCGGCAGGTAGAGAAACGCAAAGCCCAGCACGATCGAGGTGATGTTGAAGCGGCTCCAGGTCGCGTTCATTTGCCCTGCTCCTGTGCACGCGCCTGAGCCTGCTGGAAGAACATGATCGGAATGGTCAGCACCAGAAGCAGGATCACTGCCACCGCCGACGAGACCGGCCAGTCGCGGTTGGAGAAGAATTCGTTCCAGAGCGTCTTGCCGATCATCAGCGTCTGCGAGCCGCCAAGGAGATCGGGGATGACGAACTCGCCCACGGCCGGAATGAACACAAGCAGGCAGCCGGCGACGACGCCGGGCAGCGACAGCGGGAAGGTGATCTTCCAGAAGGCGCTGGTCTGCGGACAGCCGAGGTCCTGCGCGGCCTCGACCAGCGAGTAGTCCATCTTCTCCAGCGAGGAATAGAGCGGCAGCACCATGAAGGGCAGGTAGGAATAGACGATGCCGATGAAGATCGCCGTGTAGGTGTTGAGGATGACCAGCGGCTGGCTGATGACGTGCAGCGACATGAGCAACTGATTGAGCAGCCCCTCGGGTTTCAGGATGCCGATCCAGGCATAGACGCGGATCAGGAACGAGGTCCAGAACGGCAGGATCACCAGCATCAGCAGGGTCGGGCGGATCGTCGCCGGCGCGCGCGCCATGCCATAGGCGATCGGATAGCCGACGATCAGCGTGAGTATCGTTGATATCCCAGCGATGATCAGGCTGGTCACATAGGCGTTGAAATAGAGCGCGTCCTGGGTGAGCCAGGTGTAATTGTCGAAGTTGAGCTCGCGAAACCCGGTGAAAAATCCCGAGATGCCATCGGTGAAATCGAGCACCGGCGTATAGGGCGGCATCGCGATCGCCGTCTGCGACAGCGAAATCTTGAAGACGATGATGAAGGGAACGAGGAAGAAGAACAGCAGCCAGAGATAGGGGACGATGATGACGAGGCGGTCGACGAAGCCCTTCGCCAGCCGCGTCGGCAGCGTGGCGGCGGTATCGGTCGATGGAGCGGCGGTCGCTGCGATGTTGGCCATGTCCGCCTCCTACCTTGTCAGCACGACGCCGGCGTCGGGCCGGAAGGATACCCAGGCGCGGTCGTTCCAGGTCAGCGGGTCCTCGGTGACGCGCGAGGCGTTCAAGGCGCTTGCCCGCACCATCTGCCCGTCGTCCAGCCTGATGTGGTAGACGGTCATATCGCCGAGATAGGCGACATCGTAGACCTCGCCCTCGAGCGCGTTGACGGCGTCAGCCGGCTTTTTCGACGAGACCTTGATCTTTTCGGGCCGGATCGCAAAGACGATCTCGGCGCCATTGGCGGCATCGCCGCCATTGTCGACGACGATCTGAGCGCCGGTCATGCCGGTGATGCGTGTCGTGCTTGCCGAACGCTCCGCGACCTTGCCTTCGAAGAGGTTCACATTGCCGACGAAATGCGCCACGAAACGCGAAGTCGGGGCCTCGTAGACTTCGGCAGGCGTCGCCACCTGCATCACCTCGCCCTTGTCCATGATGGCGATGCGGTCGGCCATGGTCATGGCTTCTTCCTGGTCGTGGGTGACGACGACGAAGGTGAGGCCGAGCTCCTGCTGCAGATCCATCAGCTCGAACTGCGTCTCCTCGCGCAGCTTCTTGTCGAGCGCGCCGAGCGGCTCGTCGAGCAGCAGAACCTTGGGTCGCTTGGCGACCGAGCGGGCAAGCGCCACGCGCTGGCGCTGGCCGCCCGAGAGCTGATGCGGCTTGCGCTTGGCGAACTGCTCGAGCTTGACCAGCTTCAGCATCTCGGCGACGCGCCTTGCGATATCGGCTCCCGGCATGCCTTCCTGCTTGAGGCCGAAGGCGATGTTTTTCTCCACCGTCATATGCGGGAACAGCGCGTAGGACTGGAACATCATGTTGACCGGCCGCTTGTAGGGCGGGATGCCGCGCAGGTCCTGCCCGTCGAGCAGGATGCGGCCGGCGGACGGCTCCTCGAAGCCGGCGAGCATCCTGAGCAGGGTCGACTTCCCGCAGCCCGAAGCGCCGAGCAGAGCGAAGAATTCGCGCTCGAAGATGGTCAGCGACAGGTTGTTGACGGCGGTGAACTCACCGAACTTCTTGGTGACCTTGTCGAACTGGATATATGGCTTGGCGTTCGGGTCGTTCCATGGCGCGAAATCCCTGCGGATGCTGCCAAGCGATTTCATGATCCCCACTCCGTTATTTTTCTAAATTCCCCAAAAGAAAGCGACCCCGGCAGTTGGCTGCCGGGGTCGTGTTTCAATGCTTACTGGCCGGTGACGATCTTGGTCCAGGTGCGCGTGATGAGGCGCTGTGTCTTGGGATCGTATGGCGCAACCGTATACAGCTTCTTCGTCGTCTCTTCGTCGGGATAGACCGAAGGATCTTCCAGGATGGCCTTGTCGATGAACTGCTGCGAAGCCTTGTTGCCGTTGGCGTAGAGCACGTAGTTCGACGACTTGGCGATGACTTCGGGCGTCATCATGTAGTTGATGAACTCGAGCGCGTCGGCGGTATGCGGCGCGTCGGCGGGGATCGCCATCTGATCGAACCACATCTGGGCGCCTTCCTTCGGCACTGAATAGCCGATCTCGACGCCCTGCTTGGCTTCCTCGGCGCGGTTGCGCGCCTGGAAGACGTCGCCCGACCAGCCGATCGCCAGGCAAATATCGCCGTTGGCCAACGCGTTGATGTATTCGGACGAATGGAACTTGCGGATATACGGCCGGACCTTCAGCAACGCTTCCTGGGCCTTGGAAATGTCATCCGGCGAGGTGCTGTTGGGATCGAGGCCGAGATATTTCAGCGTCGCCGGAATGATGTCGGCGGGAGAATCCAGCACATAGACGCCGCAATCCTTCAGCTTGGCCAGCTTGTCCGGATTGAAGAACACGTCCCAGCTGTCGACCTTGTCGGTGCCGAGCGCGGCCTGCACCTTCTTGACATTATAGCCGAGGCCGACCGTGCCCCACATGTAGTTGACCGAATATTCGTTGCCCGGATCGTATTTGGCGGTACGCTCCGAAATGACGTCCCACATGTTGGAGAGGTTCGGCAACTTCGACTTGTCGAGCTTCTGGAACACGCCTGCCTGGATCTGGCGCGCCAGGAAGTTGGCGGTCGGCACGACGACATCATAGCCGCTGCCGCCGGCAAGCAGCTTGGTCTCCAGGATCTCGTTGGAATCGAAGGTGTCGTAGACGACCTTGATGCCGGTCTTCTTGGTGAAATCGTCGATGATCGAGCTGTCGATATAGTCAGACCAGTTGTAGACGTTGACGACGCGATCCTCGGCATGGCCGTTTATGGTGAAAAGCGTCAAGAATGCCGACGTCGCCGAAAGCCAGAGAGCTTTGCGGATCATGATGTTCTCCTTTGGTGAGTGTTCCCTCGCCGGCTCGTCGCGATATGGCGGGGCGGCGTTCGTTTCAGACTATTGAGCTTTCCGGAGAGCGACAAGCGTGCACGCCCTGCGGTGCGCGCGCCCCTTGAGTGTGGGTTGCGACCCCTGCATCCCTTCCAGGGAGCTGTCCGGGTGGCGTCAGCGGCGTTCGCCGCGGCGTAAGCAGAACGATGACGATGTGGTCCGGCCCCGATGAGGCCGGCGGTGACACTTGGCAAGATACGCCTGTCTTGTTGTTGCCGTAATTGCAACCTGCCCGGCCGGCAACAGGGTTGTCAATGGGGAAGGCTGCGGATCGTCAATTGGGTGACGGCAGGCCTGTAACGCCTGGACGCGCCGGCCGCGCCTGACGCTTGAACTCCAGGCCGATATGGACGAGCAGCGCCGTGACCACGACCGCGCCACCGATGATGGTGCGCACCGACGGTACCTCGGAATGGACGAGCCAGACCCAGATCGGCCCGAGGATCGGTTCGAAGGTGCCGAGCAGGGCTGCGATCGCGGCAGGCACCAGCCGTGCGCCCATGGCGAAGAAGGCAAGGCCAATGCCGAGATTGACGACGCCGAAGGCGAAGAGAAAGCCCATGTCGCGCGCGGACACGGCAAATTCCGTGGCCTGCGAGGCGGCGAAAGCACCGGCAAGCAGCGCGCCAAGGCACGTGGCCGGCACCATGCGCACATGGGCGAAGCGCCGGGTGATCACGGTCGCGAACGAAAACATCACCGCGATCAGCAGCGCCAGGCCATCGCCGATCGGCGACACGGCCCCGCCCAGGGACTCGGAGACCATGATGGCAACGCCGGTGATGACAGCGGCGATGGCGATCCAGGTGCCTTGGCTCACGCGTTCGCGAAAGAGCAGCCAGGCGAGCAGGGCGGCCAGGAGCGGCACGCCTGCTTGCATCAACAGAATGTTGGCGACCGTGGTATAGGCGAGCGCAACGATAAAGCTGGTCGAGGCGGTGGCAAAGCAGAAGGCCACGCCAAGGCCGGGCAGGCCCATATCGCGGAACAGTCTCAAGGTGCCGCGCCAGCCGTCGCGCCAGAGCATGAAGGCGACCAGGAAGGCCCCGGCCCAAAGCGAGCGCCAGAACACCACGGTCCAGCTGTCGCCGACATGGATGAAACGGGCGATGGTGCCGCCGAAACTCCACATTAGCGCCGAAAGAAAGACCAGGAGCATGCCGATCCGCTCCTCGCGCGGCGAGACGGTTGGCAAGGCTGCGCTGGGCGAGGCGGTATTGGTCATTGAGATTACTGTCAGCGAGTTGTTCGCGTTACGATGCACCAGGGACGACAAGACTGTGTCCCATTCGCGTAGCGCAAAGTAGTAATCCATGCGTGATCCAGCACTCGCTGAAATGTGGGACAAACCTCGCCACCGCTTTTACTTTGCGCATGTCTGGTTCCGCACACAGCGCATTTTTTGCGGAGGCGGTCAGCCCTGAAAATCGAAGGCGCTGAGGCCCGTCACCATCTCGTCGAGGCCGAGCGGGCGCGTCACCGGTGGTTCGGCGCGCGCCAGGCAGCCGGCGCGCTCGCAAAGCCGGCAGGCGGGGCCTACCGGCGTGGCGATGCCTTGCCCGGGCTTGCCAGCGGCTCCGGCCGGCAGCGCCGCGCCATAGACGATCTCGTCGCGAAAGCCGATATCGCAGCCGAGCAGGAGCGCCGTGCGCCGCGGCCTCTCGGAGAAGGCGCCTTGCAGGCCTTCCAGCGTGCGGGCGATGCAAAGGAACTCGGCGCCATCGGGCATCTCCACCGCCTCGACCAGGATCTGGCCCGGCTGCGAGAACGCCGCATGGACGGGAAGCTTGGGGCAGCCGCCGCCGAAGCGGCTCTGCGGATAGCCCTGGCTGCCGGCCTTGCGGAAGCGGTTACCGGCATTGTCGACTTCCAGCATGAAGAACGGCACGCCCGATGCGCCCTGCCGCTGCAGCATGGTCAGGCGGTTGGCCGCCTGTTCGAAGGAGACGCCGAAGCGAGACCGCAAGACGTCGATGTCGTAGCGGGCGCGCAGGGCGGCGGCATGGAAGGCCTGATAGGGCATCATCAGCGCGTGCGCGGCATAGCGGCCGAGCTCGAAGCGGGCGAGCCGGCGCGCCTCGTCGGTGCCGAGCTTCAGCGCCTGGATCTCGCCGGCGACGGCCACCGACATGCGCATGAGGCTCGCCTCCATGGCGACCTCGCGCAGCTGGTCGAAAGGCGACAGCCGCTCGGACAGGAACAGACGCTGCGAATGGCGGTCGTAGCGGCGGCGCCAGTTGGGCATGGTGGCGACCGGCAGCACCTTGACGACGATGCCGTGCTCGCGCCTCAGCCAGGCCTTCAGCGCGCCGAACAGATCGTCGCCGGGATCGAGGACCGATGTGAAAGCCTCCGCCTCCTCCTCCAGCGAAGCAAAGTGGTTTGGCCGGCGCTCGAACACTTCGTGGACCTCATCGGCGGGCAGGCGGGTGCCGGACAGCGCGGTTGCCCTGCCCTCCTGTGCCAGAAGCTGATTGAGGTCGGACAGGCGCTCGGCCTGCTCGCGGTAGGCGCGAAAGAGTTTCACCATCGCCGCCGAAGCGTTCGGCGCTGTCTCGGCAAGGTCGATCAGTTCCTGATCTCCAGGCAGCTCGCCGGCAAGAAGCGGATCGCTGAACGCTTCGCGCAAGGCCGCGATCGAGCCTTTCGTCTCTCCCTGCAATTCATGCGGATCGACCTTGTAGACGGAGGCCAGCTTGAGAATGAGCTGCACCGTCAGCGGCCGCTGGTTGCGCTCGATGAGATTGAGATAGGATGGCGAGATGCCCAGCCCTTCGGCCATCGCCGTCTGGGTCAGGCTCCTGGCGTTGCGCAGCCGGCGCAGCCGCGGCCCGGCGAAGATCTTCTGGTCGGCCATCCCCTGCCATCCTTGACAAGAATTTACATGAACATTGCGCCGAGCGTCCGCTACGGCGCTTTTACAATCGTGACAAATTTACAGAGATGACCTGTCAATGACAACACAGCTTTTCCTTTATTTTTTGCGTCAATCGACGGTTTTCCTGGGCGCCTTTGGCGCCGCAATGTAAATGATGTCATACATCGCCGGCGCGAAGCGTGCCTTTGCGATGTAGCGATGAAGCAGTTTCCAAGCGACCCGGAGTGACCAATGACCGATTTTTACAACCTCGTCCCGTCCGCGCCGGAAGGCCGTTTCGACGGCATCGAACGGCCCTACTCGCCAGAGGATGTGAAGCGGCTGCGCGGCTCCGTGCAGATTCGTCAGACATTGGCAGAGATGGGCGCGAACCGGCTGTGGAAGCTCATCCATGAGGAGGATTTCGTCAACGCGCTCGGCGCGATGTCCGGCAACCAGGCCATGCAGCAGGTTCGGGCAGGGCTGAAGGCGATTTATCTCTCGGGCTGGCAGGTGGCCGCCGACGCCAACACCGCGTCGGCCATGTATCCGGACCAGTCGCTTTACCCGGCCAATGCGGCGCCGGAACTGGTCAAGCGCATCAATCGCACCTTGCAGCGCGCCGACCAGATCGAGACGTCCGAAGGCAACAGGCTCTCGGTCGAGACCTGGTTTGCGCCGATCGTCGCCGATGCCGAAGCCGGCTTCGGCGGCCCGCTCAACGCCTTCGAGATCATGAAGGCCTTCATCGAGGCTGGCGCCGCCGGCGTCCACTATGAGGATCAACTGGCGTCGGAAAAGAAGTGCGGCCATCTCGGCGGCAAGGTGCTGATCCCGACCGCGGCGCATATCCGCAACCTCAACGCTGCGCGCCTCGCGGCCGACGTCATGGGCACGCCGACCCTGGTCGTGGCGCGCACCGACGCGGAAGCGGCGAAGCTTTTGACCTCCGATATCGACGAGCGCGACCGGCCTTTCGTCGACTATGACGCCGGCCGCACGGTCGAGGGCTTCTACAATGTGAGGAACGGCATCGAGCCTTGCATCGCGCGTGCCGTGGCCTATGCGCCGCACGCCGACCTGATCTGGTGCGAGACCTCGAAGCCGGATCTGGCGCAGGCAAGGAAGTTCGCCGAGGGCGTGCACAAGCATCATCCGGGCAAGCTGCTCGCCTATAATTGCTCGCCGTCCTTCAACTGGAAGAAGAACCTCGACGACGCGACGATCGCGATGTTCCAGAAGGAGCTGGGCGCGATGGGCTACAAGTTCCAATTCATCACGCTCGCCGGCTTCCACCAGTTGAACTTCGGCATGTTCGAGCTGGCGCGCGGCTACAAGGACCGACAGATGGCCGCCTATTCGGAGCTGCAGGAGGCCGAGTTCGCGGCCGAGGCCCGCGGCTATACCGCGACCAAGCATCAGCGCGAGGTCGGCACCGGCTATTTCGACGCCGTGTCGATGGCGATCACCGGCGGCCGGTCTTCGACCACCGCCATGCATGAATCGACCGAGCACGCGCAGTTCAGGCCGGCGGCCGAGTGACAGATAACAACCAGAGGAAACGCCCGCAGGGCATTTACATCGAGGAGAAGACCAATGGCATCGATAAGCCGCGTCAAGGAAAGGGCAGAAGAACAATCGAGCGCGATGAGCGTCGACCAGCAGGCGACGATCCGCATGCTCGCCAACGATCTGCACAGGCTCAACCAGTCGGTCATGAAGGCAGTCGAGGCCGGTGTCTCGGTGGAGCTGGTGCGCTCGGCGAGGCACCATGGCGGCGACGGCAACTGGGGTGACCTTTTGATCCCGGTGATCGTTACCCAGCAGAGCCACACCTGACGTAACGTCAACAGTTTCGGCGATAGTCTCCCGCGCGCTATACGTTCGGGAGACTATCGCATTTTTTCGATTTGCCTTCGTCGCAGGCAGACACGACTTGCGCCGATTCCAGAATTGCTTGCTATATTTTCGACTTCGACTGTTTCAGCTTGACTCCGGCCGCGATCTCACCCAATTGTGCCTCAGGTTTCAACCCTGCATTGAACCAGAGTGCCTGCCCGCCGATGTGTCCCGCCGACCGTGACGATCCCTCCGAAAAAAATCCGAAACCGGCGACCCGCACTGGTGCGATGGCGGCGGACTTTTCCAAGGTTCTCGTCGTTGGAAAGTCGTCGATCAACCGGGTCGTGGTGTCGAAAATCGTCGAGAAGTCGGGACTGAAACCGATCTCGGAACCGCCCGAGACCGCCGAGAAGACCCTGACGGGGCATCTGCCCGGCGCCGTCATCCTGGACGGCGGTCCCGACAACAAAGACTGCGACCGGCTGATGTCCGCCATCGACGCGCTGCGCCGCGCCTCCGGCAAGCCGCTGCCCGCGGTGATCCTGCTCTCAACCATGAATGGCACGCCGGAGAGCCTTGGCCTATCGAGCGTGGTCGATGCGGTGGTTGCCAAGCCGATCACGCCCGAGAGATTGCAACCGGTGGTCGATCGCCTGGTCGGGCGCGGCTAGCCCAACGCCGGGCCCCTGAGCGCCGAGGCGACGCTCCGGGAGCTGTTCTCCGTGAGGCTGGATCAGTCCAGTTCGCCGCGTTCCTTCATTGCCTGCGCGACGTGCCGGAGAAATTCGAGGATCGCCGGATCGAACCAGAGGGAGTCAGACCTCGCCTGCGCCTCGGCGAGCGTTTTGGCATACGCGTTGCGCATAAGCTCTTGCTCGGCCTGGGGGGTCGAACGCCTGATGCCGGCGGTACGGGACAGCATACGCCGAACGAGCTCTTTGGCGGCTTCGGAATTGACGTCCCCCGCCTCCTTCAGTCGGCTGGCTTCCGCCATCATGGCCTTCAGCGCGGCCTTATGGGCATCTCCGCCATACTCTTTCTTTATCTCGTCGAAGGTGCGGCTTGCCTGCCCGGTCGGGTCCTGTTCCGCGATCAGAGCTTCGAACCTTGCGACAAATTTCCTTTTGCCGGTGGATTGTTGCACGAGAGTCTCCTTGGTGAGGATTGCCAACTCGTCCAGGGAAAGGTCCCGGCCCTCATCCAGGCGACATTGCGCCGCCTCTATCAGGGCCAATGCGCGCCTGATCTTATCTTGTTGGGACTCCAGGGTTTCACGTTGCAGCCGCAAAACATCCCGAAGCCGGGAAGGGCTCCCGACAAGCTTCTTGATCGATTTGAGGGGTAGGCCGAGATCACGAAGCACGATGACCTGGTGCAGGCGGGCGATTTGAGTTGGGCCGTACAGGCGCCATCTCGACTCCGCGCGGTGAGGGGCAACGAGCCCCTCCCGCTCATAGACCCTGAGCGCCTTGGTGGTGACGCCGAGCCGCCGAGCTGTCTCGCCTGGACCGAACCATTGCTCGTTTTCGCCGCCCATAACCGACCTTCCGTTCCGGACCCTTGCTTGTGTAAGGCCGGCCCCAGGGTCCGATGCAAGAGCGCGTCGGGCGGTTCGTTCGCGCCGGCCGTTCACCACCCGAACCGATGTTCAGGGCGTCCGCTCAACCGACGCCGCGGAGGTATGCCGCTCGCCTCACCGGGTTTTTGCACAGCCCGGGAGCACCCGGGACGTGTCAATCCGCTGTGGCGATGCGTTTGATCAACGCCGGCAGTTCGCTCAGGTCGGCGATCTGGCGGAAACGCGGCGCCGCGACCGGCGCCTCGGCATGCTCGGCCGCCCAGGTCAATTCATGCGGGACATAGATGCCCCAGCCGCCGGCGTCGATGGCCGGCACGACATCCGACTTCAGCGAGTTGCCGACCATCACGCTCTTTTGCGGTCCGTCGCCATGGCGGCTGAAGATGCGGGCATAGGTGGCGGCGCTCTTGTCGCTGACGATCTCGACGGCGTCGAAAAGCTCGCCAAGTCCCGATTGCGCCAGCTTGCGCTCCTGGTCCATGAGGTCACCCTTGGTGATCAGCACCAGGCGATAGGCGCCGGCGAGCTTCTCGATCGTCTCACGCGCATGCGGCAGCGGCTCGATCGGATGGCTGAGCATGTCGCGGCCGGCAGCCAGGATTTCGGCAATGGTCGAGGCCGGAACGCGGCCCTCGGTCACCTCGATCGCCGTCTCGATCATCGACAGCGTGAAGCTCTTTATGCCGAAGCCATAGAGGCCTAGATTGCGCTTTGCGGCTTCAAGCAGGTTTGCCGAAACCCGGCTTGCCTCGCCGTGCTCGGCAAGCATGGCGATGAAGCGCTGTTCGGTCATGCGGAAGAACTGCTCGTTCTGCCACAGCGTGTCGTCGGCATCGAAGCCGATGGTGGTAAGAGCGGTCATTGCCACATCATCCTCCTCGCTCGTGGTGTAGACGCGTTCGCCCGGCGCTGCTAGCTAGAGATCGGCAAAGCGCGGGGTGCTGGATGTGGAAAGACGAGCTGCAAAGCTTTGTGGCGAGCGCTCGTGAGCGCACGCCGACCGAGCTGATAAACGGCATTCGCGATATCGGCGTCGCCATGGGTCACGACGCGGGTGAGGCGCTGCTCGACAGCCATCCGGAGCTGTTTTCCCATCGGCCCATGCTCACGCAAGCCTTTATTGAGATGGTCCATACGCAAGACGTCGCCGAAATCAGGCAGATGTTGGACACGGACGTGAACGGACCGACGTCGTTCGGGCAAATAGCGACGGAAAGAACGAGCATCGGCGTGATGTCTTCGAAGGACGCCTACAAACGCCTCGACGAAGTCTTCGAACATGTCGATTTCAGCCGGTGCACACGCGCCGTGATGGTCGGCTGCGGCGGCCGTCCGTTCACCATGTTCCGCATTCACGATCAAACCCCGGTGCCCGAGATAGTCGGCCTGGACATCGTGCCGGACGCGGTCGAGACAGCGAATATTCTGGCCGCCAAACTCAGCTACACGCGCTGCCGCGCCGAATTTCGCAACGGGCGCGACTACGACTATCGCGGCGCCCAGGTCGTCTACATCGCCAGCATGGTTTCGCCCAAAGCGGCTGTCGTGTCGCGGATCGCGGACATGGCCCCGCCCGACCTGCAACTCGTACTGTGGGAACCGTATTCGCTGGCCCGGCTGTGGTCGGAGCGGGCGGAAGAGACGCTTGACCCGCGCTTGGAAGTCGTCGGCCGCACACGTGTGTCGCGCAACATGACCAGGGATGTGTTTGTCCGCTTCCGGCCTGGTGCCGCCGCGCGCGCAAGCGAAAGCTGATGGCGGCGAGCGTGGCCGATCGTGCAATCCTGGCCGCAACGATGGCCTGGTGCCTCTTTCGCCATCCGGTGATCTGGAAAAGAACCTACGATCACAGTGGCGTCTTTCCCGATCCCGCCAGGCCGACCTCCTATGTCGACAAGTTCTTGTGGCGCAAGATCTTCGATCACAATCCGCTCTATGCCATGGCCTGCGACAAGCTGGCGTCCAAAGACCATGCGCTCTCCTTATGCCCTGAATTGAAGACCGCGAAAGTATTGTGGAGCGGCCGTGACGCAACACAGATACCGCCGGCATTGCTGACCGGGAATGTCGTGGTGAAAGCCAATCATGGTTGCCGCTGGAACATGATGATCCGCAATGGCGAGGTGGACATGGCGAAGCTGGGGAGGCGAACGGCTCGTTGGATGCGCCGTCGCTACGGCAGGAAATTCGGCGAGCGGGCCTACAAGGACGCAAGACGGCTCATCTTCGTCGAGGAGATGCTTGTCCAGGATAATGTGCCTGTCCCGCTGGAGTATAAATTCCATGTCTCGAACGGAAAGACGGCTTACGTCTACGCCGCGCGCCGCGACGGACAGGGCAACGAGCTGAAAAGTCATTTCGACCGCGACGGGAGCTATGCGCCGGTGCCACCGGGCAGCGGCAGCCAATGGGTGAAGATCGATCTGCCGTCATCGTTTCTGAAGATGCGCGAGATCGCGGAACGACTGACGGCCCCGTTCGACCATATGCGGTGCGACTTCTACGAGATCGACGGCAAAATCTATTTCTCGGAGTTTTCGGTCTATCCGTTGTCCGGCAAAGGCATCATCAACACCCGTCTGCGCGATCTGGCCGGTGACACCTGGGATATCCGCCAGTCCTGGTTCTTGTCGACGCCGCAAAGGGGTTGGCGCAAATTCTATGCGGCGGCGCTGTTGCGGTGGCTCGACGCGACCGACCGGCAAAGGCCATAGGCCCGTTCCCGACAAGTGACCTTGAGCAAGCGCCCGGCGCCTCCCCTTCCCTTCCCACATGGCGCCCGGCTATACTCCAAAATCCGCAACACAATCTGGTGAATGATGCCGCCTGAGAAAAAGGAAGTCCGTCCGTCAAGCCGGGGGGGACGCGCCCGCACGCCTGCGTTCCTGAAGAACGATCGCGGCGTGAAGAACTGGAAGGAAGCCACCGCCTGGCTCGAATGGCGCGGCATCGAAGACATCGAGTGCATCACGCCCGACCAGGCGGGCGTTGCCCGCGGCAAGATGATGCCGTCGAAGAAATTCACCTCCAATACCTCGCTGGCGCTGCCTTCGGCCGTGTTCATGACGACGATCTCCGGCGGCTATCCCGAGGACGGCAACGGCTTCCATTACCCGGAAGACGACGGCGACCTGAAGCTCCTGCCCGATCTCTCGACGCTGACGGCGGTGCCCTGGGAAGAAGACCCGACCGCGGCAGTGATCTGTGATCTCGTGCATCAGGACGGCCGCTCGGTCGAGTTCACGCCGCGCAACGTGCTGAAGCGCGTGCTCGCGGCCTATGACGAACGTGGACTGAAGCCGGTGGTAGCGCCCGAGATCGAATTCTACCTGGTGCGCAAGAACCCCGACCCGGACTATCCGCTGACGCCGCCCGTGGGGCGCTCGGGACGGCCGATCGGCGGCGGCGCCGGCTATTCGATCGCCGGGGTCAACGAATTCGACGAACTGATCGACGACATCTACCATTTCTCGGAACGGCAGGGCCTGGAGATCGACACGCTGATCCATGAGGAAGGCGCCGGCCAGCTCGAGATCAATTTGCGCCACGGCAACCCGATCGAGCTCGCCGACCAGGTCTTCATGTTCAAGCGCACCATCCGCGAGGCGGCGCTGAAGCACGAGATCTACGCCACCTTCATGGCAAAGCCGATCCAGGGACAGCCCGGTTCGGCCATGCATATCCACCAGTCGGTCGTCGACAAGAAGACCGGCAAGAACATCTTCTCGGCCGAGGATGGCTCCGAGACTGACGCCTTCTTCCACTTCATCGGCGGCATGCAGAAGCACGTGCCGAACGCGCTGGTGATGTTTGCGCCTTACGTCAATTCCTACCGCCGGCTGACGCAGCAGGCCTCGGCTCCGGTCAACAACAAATGGGGTTACGACAACCGCACCACCGCCTTCCGCGTGCCGCGCTCGGACCCGGCGGCGCGGCGCGTCGAAAACCGCATCCCATCCTCGGACGCCAACCCCTATCTGGCGCTAGCGGCGTCGCTTGCCTGCGGGCTGATCGGCATGACCAGGAAGATCAAGGCCGAGCCGCCGGTGCTGACCACGGCCAATGCCGACGAGATCGACCTGCCTCGCAGCCTGCTGGAGGCGGTCGACCTGTTCGAGGCCGACACGGAACTCTGCACTCTCCTCGGCAAATCCTTCGCCGCCACATATGCGGCGATCAAGCGGGCCGAATTCGAGACGTTCATGGAAGTGATCAGCCCGTGGGAGCGGGAATATCTGCTGCTCAATGTGTAGGGGAGTAAGGCAGTCAGGCAGTAGGGGCGATGGCGAAGATCGAATCGTACAGAGATTTGATCGTCTGGCAGCAGGCTATGGACCTCGCAGTTTCGATCTATGAAACGACAAGAGCTTGGCCGAAGGAAGAGCTCTATGGATTGACAACCCAGCTACGCAGGGCAGCCGCGTCCGTGCCCGCCAACATTGCCGAGGGCTATGGACGAGAAAGTCGGGCTTCCTATCAACAGTTTCTTAGAATTGCCCAGGGATCACTCAAAGAGTTGGAAACTCACTATTGATCGCGCAGCGCGTCGGAATCACCTCCAACGAAGCAGCCCAACAATTGATGACGCGTAGTGAGAGCGTGGGGACACTCTTGCGGCTTCTGATCCGTAAATTGTCACCCGAATAGCTCCCCTACTGCCCTACTGCCCTACTGCCCTACTGCCCTACTGCCCTACTGCCCTACTGCCCTACTGCCGAGCATCATGCCCTACCAATCCCCGATTTCCCCCGGCCGTTCCTGGTACGAAGATACGGCCGGACCTCGGCCCGAATATCCAGCGCTTGACGGCGACCGAGCTTGCGACGTCGTCATCATCGGCGGCGGCTTCACCGGGCTGTCGGCTGCGGCGCATCTGGCCAAGGCCGGCGCGAATGTCGTGCTGATCGAGGCTCATCGCCTCGGCGACGGCGCGTCGGGACGCAATGGCGGCCAGCTCGGCACCGGTCAGCGCGCTTGGGCGGAGGAGTTGGAGGCAGAATACGGTCTTTCCCGCGCCAAGGCCTTGTTCGACCTAGCGGAAGAGGCCAAGGCGCATCTGCTGGACTTCGCGACGGCCAACCACATCGAGATCGACTATATGCCGGGTCAGTTGTCGGTGGCGCACAAGAGGCGCTATGTCGACGACTACAAGCGCCACGCCGAGATCATGGCGAGCCGCTTCGGCTACCCGCATATCAGCTTCATGGACGCGGCGGAAACGGCGGAACGGCTGGGCTCGACGCGTTATTTCGGCGGCACGCGCGACACCGGCACCGGGCATATCCATCCGTTGAAGCTGGTGATCGGAACGGCGAAGGTCGCCGCGGCGGCTGGCGCGCATCTCTTCGAGCAGACGCCGTCCACCGGCATCGTCTCCAGCGGCGGCAAGGTGAAGGTCACAACGCCCAGGGGCACGATCACCGCCGGCAAATGCCTGATCGCGGTCAACGCCTATGGCGGCGATCTCGAGCCAGTGAGCGCGGCGCATATCATGCCCATCGGCTCCTTCATCGGCGCGACCGTGCCGCTCGGCACCGCCTCCAGGGTGCTGCCGGGCGGCGAGTCGGTCGACGATTCCCGCTTCGTGGTGCGCTATTTCCGCAAATCGAAGGACGGCCGGCTGTTGTTCGGCGGCCGCGAGGTCTACGCCGTCAACGATCCGAAGGACATCCATATCCACATCCGCAAGCAGATCGCCGAACTCTACCTGGACTTGAAGGATGTCGAGATCACGCATGGCTGGGGCGGCTATGTCGGCATCACGGTGCCGAGAAAGCCGTTCGTGCGCGAAGTGATGCCGAAGGTGATTTCGATCGGAGGCTATTCCGGCCACGGCGTCATGCTGTCGAACTTCTTCGGCAAGCTCTATGCCGAGACCGTTGCCGGCAATCGAGACCGCTTGAAACTGATCGAAGACCTGAATATCCCCGCCTTCCCGGGCGGCCGTCGTTTTCGAGCGCCGCTGCTCTTCCTGGCGCTCAACTGGTTCGCGCTGCGCGACAGGATCTGAAGCCGGACCTCTGCAGAAGCTATTGATTCGACAAGTTCGGTTCCCCTACGTCACGTTGCAGAATCCTTAACGAAAGCGCAGAATTTCGCGAAATGGCTCACTCATGCCATAATCAACAGTAAAAGATGCCATCATGGGCGAAAATCCGGGGATTTCGCGGGCCTGCCCGCAATAATTTTCGGGACCGATGCCGATCGATGCCAGCCCTCGCGGCAAAGATCGAAAGAACGTCGGCCCGCTTGTTGGAGGTGGTTTGAGTGAACGAGCCCTTCAGTTTCGGCACGCCGGAACGGCAGCGCTTTACAATGCAGTTTGGCTACAACGTGCGGCCCTCCTTCTGGCAGAAGGTGCAGTCGAACGCGCATCTGGTCATTGCAGCGATCGGCACCGCTGCGCTGCTCGGCGTGGCCGCGGTGGCGCTGTGGCTGTGCATTCCTGGCAGCGATCGGCAAGTGGCCGCGGCCAGTACCGAGCAGGCCGTCCCGACAATTCCGGTAAAGACCACTAAGGTCGCTCCGGCGGCAGCGGCGATCACCGTGGCTGCGGCACCGCAAGCCGCGCGCAAGGCGGACGCGGTTTCGCCGGCAATAGCGGCTCGCGCGGCCAGCATTCCGGCGCTGGCATCGAACAACCCCCGCTGGACGGCTTCCGACGCCACGCCTCCGCTGGCCCAGGCCGAGGATCAACCAGTTCAGTCCAAGCAGGCCGCCGAGCCGAGCGCCGCGCAGTCAACCGATACGGCCTTCGCCGAGCCTGCTGCCGAGAACGACGCTTCGGACGCGCTGTCGCAAGTCGCCGCACCCGCACCCGCAGGCGAGACGCCGACAGCGGGGAAGAAGCCGAGCGACAAGATGGATGGCGCCCAAACCGCCGCCATTCCCGAAGCCAAGCCGCAGGTTCCCGATGCCGAGCCAGCAGAGGACAGCGCGACCCAGGCCAAGCCGAAACCTCAAAAAGCCGGCGCGGCCGCCAACGGACGCGTTTTGAGGGCTGTCACCATGCGCTCCGGGCCGAAGAAGGGAGCAGCCGCGATCCTTACAGTACCCGCCAAATCATCGGTGCAGGTCATGAGCTGCAAGCAGTGGTGCGAGATCGTCTATAACGGCAAGCATGGCTGGGTCTACAAAAGCTACGTCAAGACCGGCGCGTAAGGCCTAACCCACCAAACAGCCATCCGAAGCGGCGTCTTCTGTGCTCAAGCCTGCGGTTTGCCAGGAAGGACTTGTGTTCCTCGAACGGCACCTCGTAGAGGCCGCAAGCCTGGCAACCCTCTTTCTTGCCGCATGCTGGTATCCAGCATCTGACATCGTGCGTCCAGGCCAGCGCGATCCTCTCCAGATGAAGATTGGACGAGCTCTTGAGCAGGATAAGTTCTCCGGGAACGGCCGTCCGCTTGATATGATCCGAAACTTCCTTCGGAGTACGAAGCTCGGTGAAACGGCCGCTGTCACGATCGGCCTGGCTCGCGCGCGAGCGATGGGCGTTGTCGCCGGTGTAGATGACCTCGTCGGCAATGTCGCGCGCGATGCCATAGGCAGTGGCGTATTTCCTCGTCGACCCGACATAGTCGGAAATCTGGCCGAGCACGATACGCTTGCGGCCAGCCTTGGCCTTCGCCATCATATCCAAGGCGATGTCGATCGAATGCCAGGGCGCCTTGGCCGTATCGACTAGGAATTGCGGGCCCCCTTCGACCTGCTGCACCTTGCAACGGTTGGGCAAGGGATCGAACGACGCCAGTCTTGCTGCAACTTTCTCGGGCGGAGCGCCTAGTTCCAGTGCCGTGGCGACCGCCGCCGCAGCCGGCAGCCAGAATTGCTCGCCGGGAAACGGTGTCTGGAGATCCAGCACGCCGCCGCGCCAACGAAGCGAAAATCGCAGTGGTTCGGGATATGCGGCACCAACATCGGTGGCGCGATAGTCCGCGTTTTCAGCCTGGCCGAAGGTCGCTATCCGGCACTTCGCGCCGGACGCCATGGCGAGCACCAGCGGGTCGTCGCAATTAAGCACCGCAATTCCGTCGGGCTTCAGCGCATCGACCAGCGCCCGTTTTTCCTGCGCGACGGCTTCCAGCGTCCTGAACTTGCCGACATGCTCCAGCCGGATCATCGTCACGACCGCCACGTCCGGCTTCAGCATCTGCGCCATGGCGTCGATCGTGCCGAAGTCCGAGGCTCCGGCTTCGAAAACGACATAGTCGACCGGGCCGGCTCGCCTCAGACGCTTGTAGAGCGTACGGATCAGCGCCACGATAGTGTTGGCCTGCACTTGCAAATGCACCTTGCCGTGGGCGCCCATAATGTGTCCGAGCAGGCTGGCCGAAGTCGACTTGCCGGAACTGCCCGTGATGCCGATAAATATTGCCTTGCTTCGCGCGCGCACCCAACGCGCCTGATAGCGTCGCAGTCGCCACCCCAGGTCCCTGCGAATTTTCCGCAACCCCAGCTTCATAGCCCGCCATTATCTAGCCCCGGTCTAATATGCCCTGCGCCAAATTCCCAAGTCAAACGGGCATTGGCGTGCTTGGAAACGAAGCCTCGTAGCAATTCCCGGAGAAGCGGGAACGTGAAACGCATTAGCGACGGAAAAGCCTGAGCAGCTTCCGCCTGCGGCGCTGCAATTTCCGTTGCGCCACGAACTCGCGATGTTGATCGAACGGAACGCCAAACAGGCCGCACTGCTCGCATCCCTCACGTTTGCCGCACACCGGTACCCAGCATTGGACATCGTGGGTAAAGGCCAGAGCAACTCGCTCGAGGTGAAGGCTGGAAGAACTTTTGAGCAGGATCAGTTCGCCGGGCATGCCGGTCTGCCCGATGTAGTCCGACGCCTCTTTGGCCGTTCGAAACTGAACGAGCCGGCCGCTGTCCCGGTCGGCCTGGCTCGCCTTGGAACGGTGGGCGTGGTCGCCGACATAGATCACCTGGTCGGCAATTTCGCGCGCGGCGCTGTAAGCATAGGCATATTTCGTATTCGAACCGGCAAAGTCCGACAGTTGCCCAAGGACGATCCGCTTGCGGCTGAACGTCGATTTGGCCACTGCATCAAAGGCAAGATAGAGCGAGTGCCAGGGCGCTTTGGCGGCGTCCACGATAAAATGCGGCCCATTCCCGGCAACGATTACCTGGCCGCGATTTTCCAGCGGCTTGAAGGTCGCGACCCGTTCCTTGACGGTTTGCGGGGGAACCCCCAGCTCGAGCGCCGTTGCCACGGCCGCCGCCGTCGGCAGCCAGAAATATTCTCCTGGAAACGGCACTTCGAGATGCAAGACGTTGCCGCGCCAATGCAGTGAAAATCGCAAAAGCTCCGGATAGGCCGCATGGACGTCGCGGACACGGTAGTCCGCCAGTTCCGACATGCCGAATGTGACCGACCGACAATTGCTCGCGGAAACCATAGCCAGCACGTGCGGATCGTCGGCATTGAGAACCGCAAAGCCGCCCGGCTCCAGGGCGCGGACAAGATTGCTCTTCTCGCCTGCGACGTTTTCCAGCGTGCGGAAACTGGCAAGATGCTCCAGCCGGACCATTGTAACGACCGCCACGTTCGGCCGAAGCAATTCGGCCATCGGCCGGATCGTATCCGGGCCAAAGGCGGCGGCTTCGAAGACGACGTAGTCCGCTCCGCCACTTCTCTTCATGCGCCTGGACAGTGTGCTGACCAGCAGCTTGATGGTGTTGGCCAGCACCTGCGTGTAAACACTGCCATGGCCGGCCAGTATATGGCCCAGCAGGCTCGCAGCCGTTGTCTTGCCGGAACTTCCGGTGATGCCTATGAAAGTCGCTCGGCTTTTGGCGCGCCCGCGCCTTGCCCGAATGAGCTGTAGCCGCCACGCCAGAGCCTTACGGACTTCTCGCAGATCAACCTTCATTGCTCACTACAACCCGCCCTGGTCCGCTTATGCCTTTCGGCGGACGGCGGAGTCAAACTGCGGCGATGCGCTTCAAGTCGTTCCCCCAGACCGCTGCGCAGTGTCGGGCGATACGCCTTAGATACAGCGCCCGCCATCGACCTCCAGCGCCACGCCGGTGATGAAGGCGGCTTCATCCGAGGCCAGCCAGAGTGCCGCGTTGGCGACATCGAGCGGCGTCGAGAGCCGGCCGAGCGGGATCGAGGCGCGGAACTTCTCGCGGATCTCCGGCGTGTCGGCGCCCATGAATTTCTCCAGCATGCCGGTCTCGCCGGCGACCGGGCAGAGGCAGTTGACGCGGATGTTCCTGGGCGCAAGCTCGACGGCCATCGACTTGGTGGCGGTGATCGCCCAGCCCTTGGAGGCATTGTACCAGGTCAGGCCCGGTCGCGGCCGCAATCCGGCCGTCGAGGCTGTGGTCAGGATGACGCCGCCTCCCTGCCGGTCCATGATCGGCACGACGGCAAGGGCCGCATGATAGATCGCCTTCATGTTGACGGCGGCGATCAGGTCGAAGGTTTCCTCATCGACGCCGAGCATATCGCCGTTGCGGTGGGTGAAGCCGGCATTGTTGACCATGATGTCGATGCGGCCGAAGGCGCTCTTGGCGGCATAGATCATCTCGTCGATCTCGGAGCGCAGGGAGACGTCGGTCTGGGTCCAGATGGCGTTGTCGCCGATCTCTTCGGCCACTCGCTCGGCGCCCTTGGCGTTGAGATCGGCGACGACCACGCGCGCGCCCTCTTCGGCAAAGCGCTTCGCCATGCCCTCGCCGAAGCCCGACGCGGCACCTGTGATGATGGCGACCTTGTTTTCCAGACGCATGGTTTTCCCGCCCATTGGATTTCAGCAGTTATCTCCCTTAGCTTTCGTCACATTCGCGTTCTATGCTGCGGTCGCGAACGCCTCCGGAAGCCATGGCTTGCCGACAAGCCTGCCGGCGGCGCGAGTGTCGGGGAAACAGGTGGACCGATGCAATAGCAAGCGATTGGTCCTCACATGTGACACCATGGCACTGGAAAATTTAAATCGATTAGAATATACCAACCACGCTGCCGGCATCCAGCATCAAATCGGACTGACCATGACCAGCCAGATCATCCCCGTCGATCCCTTCGACTTCATCATCTTTGGCGGCACCGGCGACTTGTCGGAACGCAAACTCCTGCCGTCGCTCTATCATCGCCAGCGCGATCATCAGTTCTCCGAGCCGACGCGCATCATCGGAACATCGCGCGCGAAGATGAGCGACGCCGAGTTCCAGGCCTTTGCCAGGCAGGCAATATCCGACCATGTGAAGCCGGCCGATATCGACCAGAAGGAGCTGGAAACTTTTCTGGCGCGGCTTTCCTATATCTCGGCCGACGGAACGACCGGCGCCGGCTTTGACAAGCTCAAAAAGGCGATCGGCGACAGTGACTGCATTCGCGCCTTCTATCTCGCGGTGGCGCCGGCGCTGTTCGGCGATATCTCGCACCAGCTCAAGCAGCACAAGCTGATCACTCCGAATTCGCGCATCGTGCTGGAAAAGCCGATCGGCCGCGACCTTGCCTCGGCGCGCGCGCTCAACGACGCGGTCGGCGACGACTTCCACGAAAGCCAGATCTTCCGCATCGACCATTATCTCGGCAAGGAAACGGTGCAGAACCTGATGGCGCTGCGCTTTGCCAACGCGCTCTATGAGCCGCTGTGGAATTCGGCGCAGATCGACCATGTGCAGATCACAGTCGCCGAAACCGTCGGCCTCGAAGACCGCGTCACCTATTACGACAAGGCCGGCGCGCTGCGCGACATGGTGCAGAACCACATGCTGCAGCTGCTTTGCCTGGTTGCCATGGAAACGCCGTCGTCGATGGACGCCGACGCTGTTCGCGACGAGAAGCTGAAGGTGCTGCGGGCGCTGAAGCGCATCAACGGCAACGAGGCGCCCAAGCATACGGTGCGCGGCCAGTATCGCGCCGGCGCGTCGGCGGGCGGCCCGGTCAAGGGCTATGTCGACGAGCTCGGCAAGGGCAGCGACACCGAGACCTTCGTCGCCATCAGGGCCGAGATCGGCAACTGGCGCTGGGCCGGCGTTCCCTTCTACCTCAGGACCGGAAAGCGTCTCGCCACCCGCGTCTCGGAAATCGTCATCGAGTTCAAGCCGATCCCCTATTCGATCTTCGGCGAGAGCGCCGGACCGATCTTCGCCAACCAGCTGGTGATCAGGCTGCAGCCCGACGAAGGCGTCAAGCAGTACATCATGATCAAGGACCCGGGACCGGGCGGCATGCGGCTGCGCCAGATCTCGCTCGACATGAGCTTCGCGCAGTCCTTCGACGGGCGTGCGCCGGATGCCTATGAGCGGCTGATCATGGATGTGGTGCGCGGCAACCAGACGCTGTTCATGCGCCGCGACGAAGTCGAGGCGGCATGGAAATGGATCGACCCGATCCAGAACGCCTGGGAAAGCGCCAGGCAGGAAGCGCAGGGCTATACGGCCGGAACCTGGGGACCGTCGGCCTCCATCGCGCTGATCGAACGTGACGGACGGACATGGCACGAGAGCAATTGAATGGGGACCGCTACAGCTGGAACGGCTTTGCCGATCGCCAGGACCTGGCGACGGCGCTTGCCGCTGAGATTGCCGACCGGCTGACCGGCGCCATCGCGGAGCGCGGCACCGCGCTGCTCGCGGTGTCCGGCGGCACCACGCCGGCGAAGTTGTTCGCCGCGCTGTCGACCACTCCGATCGCCTGGGACAAGGTCACCGTCACGCTGGTCGACGAGCGCTTCGTGCCGCCGTCCTCGCCGCGCTCGAATGCCGGACTGGTGGCGGCGAACCTGCTCCAGAACAAGGCCGCGGCGGCGCGCTTCGTGCCGCTCTACCATGAGGCGGCAAGCATCGAGGACGCGGCGGCGGCGGACAGCGAAGCGCTGCGGGCGCTGCCCTGGCCGCTCGACGTGGTGATCCTCGGCATGGGCGGCGACGGCCATACGGCCTCGTTCTTTCCCGATGCCGGCAACCTCGAAGAATTGCTCGACCCGACCTCGCATCGGATCGTGCTGCCGGTGCACGCAGCGAGCGGCGGCGAGCCGCGGCTCACATTGTCGATGGCGCGCATCGTCGCCGCCGGCTTCGCCGCGCTGCATATCGAAGGCCAGGACAAGCGCGCTGCCTTTGACGGGGCGATGGGCCCGGGTGCGAAAAAGCCCATCCGCAGAGTGCTCGAAGCGGCGCCAAGACCGATAGAGGTGTTCTGGGCACCCTGATTGCAACATGATGGCCCCGACGGCGTTGGGAGGACGTTGCCGGGTTTGAAAGGACGGACCATGACAGCCAGACGCGATATCGAAGCCATCACGGAACGCATCCGCCAACGTTCGAAAGCCGGCCGTGAAGCCTATCTGGGCCGCATTGCGGAGGCTTCCAGCCGCACCGCCAACCGCGCGGTGCTGAGTTGCGGCAACCTCGCCCATGGCTTTGCCGTGTGCAGCCCATCCGAAAAGATCGCGCTCGGCGGCGACCGCGTGCCGAACCTCGGCATCATCACCTCCTATAACGACATGCTGTCGGCGCATCAGCCCTTCGAGACGTTTCCGGCGCTGATCAAGGAAGCGGCGCGCGACGCCGGCGGCATCGCCCAAGTCGCCGGCGGCGTGCCGGCGATGTGCGACGGCGTCACCCAAGGCCAACCCGGCATGGAGCTGTCGCTGTTCTCACGCGACGTGATCGCCATGGCGGCGGCGATCGGCCTGTCGCACAACATGTTCGACGCGGCCGTGTTTCTGGGCGTCTGCGACAAGATCGTGCCGGGGCTGGTGATCGCCGCGCTTACCTTCGGGCATTTGCCTGCTGTCTTCATCCCGGCGGGACCAATGACCACGGGCATCCCGAACGACGAGAAGGCCAAGATTCGCCAGCTCTATGCCGAGGGCAAGGTGGGGCGGGCCGAACTGCTGGAGGCCGAATCCAAATCCTATCACGGCCCGGGCACCTGCACCTTCTACGGCACCGCCAATTCCAACCAGATGCTGATGGAGATCATGGGCCTGCACACGCCGGGCGCCTCCTTCGTCAATCCGGGCACGCCGCTGCGCGACGCGCTGACCAGGGAAGCGGCCAAGCGGGCGCTGGCGATCACCGCGCTCGGCAATGCCTATACGCCGGTCGGGCGCATGATCGACGAGCGCTCGATCGTCAACGGCGTCGTCGGCCTGCACGCCACCGGCGGCTCGACCAACCACACCATCCACCTGATCGCCATGGCGGCAGCCGCCGGCATCGCGCTGACCTGGCAGGATATTTCGGACCTGTCGGAGGCCGTGCCGCTGCTCGCCCGCGTCTACCCGAACGGGCTTGCCGACGTGAACCATTTCCATGCCGCCGGCGGGCTCGGCTTCCTGATCCGCGAGCTGCTCGACGAAGGGCTGTTGCACGAGGACGTCCAGACGGTGTGGGGCGAAGGCCTGCGGCCCTACGCGGTCGAGGCGAGACTCGGCGAGGACGGCAGCGTGGTGCGCCAAGCAGCACCTCTGCAGAGCGGCGACGAGAAGGTTTTGGCGCCGGCCAGGAAAGCGTTCCAGGCGACGGGTGGCCTCAAAGTGCTCAGCGGCAATCTCGGCCACGCCGTGATCAAGACCTCGGCGGTGAAACCGGAGCGCCGCGTCATCGAGGCGCCGGCAAAGGTGTTCGACAGCCAGCAGGCGCTGAACGACGCCTTCAAGGCCGGCACGCTGACCGGCGATTTCATCGCCGTCATCCGTTTCCAGGGACCGAAGGCCAACGGCATGCCGGAACTGCACAAGTTGACCACCGTGCTCGGCATCCTGCAGGATCGCGGGCAGCGCGTCGCGCTGGTGACGGACGGGCGCATGTCCGGCGCCTCCGGCAAGGTGCCGGCGGCGATCCACGTGACGCCGGAAGCGGTCGAAGACGGACCGCTCGCCAGGATCCATGACGGCGACATCATCCGGCTCGACGCCGACGCCGGCACGCTGGAGGTGCTGGTGGAGGGCACGGAATTAGCGCTGCGCCGCACGGCGGACGCCGATCTCATCGGCAACGAATTCGGCTTCGGCCGCGAGCTGTTCGCCGGCTTCCGGCAACTTGTCGGCCGCGCCGACCATGGCGCCGCGGCATTCGGAATCGCCTGACTTCTTCCCCAACGCGCCTCAAGAAAAAGGGCGGCCGGGTGCCGCCCTTTTTCGTTCGCAGACTGCGATGCCTACTGAACGGTGATCTCCGTCCGCCCGCCGGCCTTGATCGTCACCGGCACTTCCTTTTCCTGGCCTTCAGCCGACATGTGGCGCACCACGACATAGTCGCCGGCCGGAACCGTCTGCTGCCAGCTGTCGCCGTAGGTCAGTCCGAGCGACTTGCGCTTGCCCTCGATGTCCTTCCTCGACGAGAAAACTTCGATCGAGTAAGCGCCGGGCGCCGACATCGCCAGCACGCCAGCGTCGAGCGCCACCTTCACATCCTGGCTGTCGCCCGCCTTGATGCTGAAGGGCTGCTCGACGACGGCGAGATCGAGCGTCGTGAGCGCGACATAATCATCCGGCGGCAGCCAGAACTTGCTGTCCGGACCGTAGGAATGCTCGACACTTTCGCGTGAGCCGTCGATCTTCTTCTTCGCCTTGAGGATCTCGAAGCCGATGCCGGAATTGTCGGCCATGTCGCCGCCGGCAGTGTAGTAGGCGTTGAGCACGGCGTGGCCGACGCCGACGACGACGTCTTTCTCGACGGTCTGCCCGGCGGCAAGCTGGACGGTCTCGGACGCGGTGCCGGCGCCGATCTGCACGGTGACCGTCTGCTCGCCCGCCGGCACGATGACCTTGGCGTCGCCATAGTGGGTGGTGCTGCCGCCGGGATAGGCGAAGTCGACGCGGGCCTCGCCGCTGATCTCGGAGCCCTGGCTCGCATGCGGATGGATCACCAGCGTGCCGCCGTTAAGCGTGAACAGCGGCTTGTAGACCTGGCCGGCCTCGACCTTGATCTTCTGCTCGCTGCTTGCCTCGTCGTCGCGCGCGACGATGACATAGTCGCCCGGTTCGAGGTTGGTCTTCAGCTCGCCATACTCGGTGGTGACCTGATCGCCGCGCGAGCCGTCGGCCGCGGCCTTGTATATCTCCCATGCATTGCCGTCGGCGATCGGATCGCCGCCGTCGGCCATGACCACGCTCGGCATGAAATTGAATTCAGCCTTGGCGGGTTCGGGCGCAGGCGCGGGTGCCGGTGCCGGTTCGGGAGCCGGCGCAGGGGCCGGTGCCGCGACGGTTTCGACAAGAGCTTGCTGCAGCGCCTTCTCGTCGGACGCCTGGATGTATTTGCCGCCGGTGTTTTCGGCGAGACAGGCGATCTGCTTGCCTTCGTCGGCGGTCAGGCCGAAGCCGACGACATCGGCGGTGAAGTCGACGCCGCTTTCCTTGAGCTCCTTGCCGAGCGCGCAAGGATCGCCGCCGCAGGTCTCCAGGCCATCGGTAATCAGCACCACCGTTGCCTTTTCCTCGGTGTACTTCAGCGCTTCGGCGGCCTGCTTGACGGCGGCCGTCAGCGGCGTCTTGCCGAGGAATTTCATGCTGTCGGCCGCTGCCGAAATGGCGCTGGCGGAGCCGGCCTGTGGCGGCACGATCAACTCGATGTCGTCGCAACTGCCCTTGGTGCGATGGCCGTAGGCCATGAAGCCGATCTCGTCGTCGGCCGGCACGGACTGCAGCACCGTGCGCAGCGATTCACGCGCGATCTCCAGCTTCGGCTTGCCGTCGATCTGGGCCCACATCGAGCCAGACGCATCGAGGATGATGATGACCTTGTTGGCGGCAAAGCCGAAACCGGTCATCGACAAAAGGAAGGCCGCCGCAGCAACGCTCCGTATCAGTCCCGCCATGAAAATCTCCTGAGAGCAACCCTCGTCCGCGTTGGGAAAGCTATTTGAGGCAAGCCTTGGAAACAAGTCCGACGGCCAGGCAAACCACTCAGTAGGTGGTGCGCCGCTCTTCCGATGGCGGGCGGCCGAACTGCAGCCGGTAGCTCTGCGCGAAATAGGAATGCGAGGTGAAGCCGGTGGCGATCGCTACGTCGAGGATCGGCATGTTGGTCTGGCGCAACAGCTCGCGCGCCCGTTCCAGCCTCAGCCGCATGTAGTAGCGGCCAGGCGTCACGCTGAGGTGACGCAGGAACAGGCGCTCGACCTGGCGCACCGAAAGGCCCGCCGACTTGGCGAGCTGCACCGCCGACAGCGGCTCGTCGAGATGGTCGGCCATCAGCTCGACGATGCGCCTCAGCTTCTCCGACTTGCCGGTGAGGTCGCGCTCGGGTCCGACGCGCTGGCGGTCGCCGGCCGAGCGGATGCGCTCGTGCTGGAACTGGTTGGCGACGCCATTGGCAAGGTTGGAGCCGAAATCGCCCCGCACGATCTCCAGCATCAGGTCGATCGAGGTGGTGCCACCGGCGCAGGTGTAACGCTTGCGGTCGATCTCGAAGACGTTGCCGGTGCAGGTGATGTCGGGAAAGCGCTCCATGAAGCCGGCGCGGTTCTCCCAATGGATGGTGCAGCGATAGCCGTCGAGCTGTCCGGCTTCGGCCAGCAAGTAGGAGCCGACCGATAAAGCGCCAAGCGCGTTGCCGCGGCGGCCCCAGCTGCGCAGCGCGGCCAGCACCTTGCTCTTGCCGGGGAATTCGGTGGTGAGCCCGACCGAGACGAACAGGATGTCGACCGGCGGCATGTCGGCGACGGAGTAGTCGATCTTCAGCGGCAGGCCGTTCGAGGCCATGACCGCGTCGCCGTCGGCCGAAATCGTCGTCCAGCCATAGAAATCGCGGCCAAGCAGGCGGTTCGCCGAGCGGAAGCAGTCGATGGCCGCGGCAAGGGAGAACATCGAGAACTTGTCGACCAGCAGGAAGCCGAACTGACGGCCGCCCTGAACGGGATCGTTCGTGATCGGCCGTTCAACGGGAACAGTCAGGTTCGGCAATGCCAAGGCTTTCTCAAATCAGAAGGACGGCCGCTTCAACCCGGCCGCGAGGTAGGCGGAAGCTACAGTGTTCGCCATCAGCATGGCAATGGTCATCGGCCCGACGCCGCCGGGGACCGGCGTGATGGAGCCGGCGGCCTTGGCCGCCTCGGCATAGGCGACGTCGCCTACCAGGCGGCTCTTGCCTTCGCCCTTTTCGGGCGCCGGGATGCGATTGATGCCGACGTCGATCACGGTGGCGCCGGGCTTCACCCAGTCGCCCTTGACCATCTCCGGACGGCCGACGGCGGCGATCAGGATATCGGCGGTGCGAGCCAAGGCCGGCAGGTCCTTGGTACGGCTGTGGGCGATTGTTACCGTGCAATTGGCGGCGAGCAGCAGATTGGCCATCGGCTTGCCGACGATGTTGGAGCGACCGACGACGACGGCGTTGAGGCCGGACAGGTCCTTGCCGCGCACTCGCTCGATCAAAAGCATCGAGCCGGCCGGCGTGCAGGGCACGAACGCCGTCTCGAGCTCGCCGGTGCCGAGCTTGCCGACATTGATGAAGTGGAAGCCGTCGACATCCTTTTCCGGCGCGATCGTCTGGATGACCTTGCCGGCGTCGATGTGGCCGGGAAGCGGCAGTTGCACGAGGATGCCGTGGATCGACGCATCGGCGTTGAGGTCGCCGATGATCTTCAGCAGTTGTTCCTCGGTGGTATCGGCTGGCAGGGTGTGCTGGAGCGAATGGAAGCCGCATTCCTTGGCAGTGCGCGATTTCGATGCAACATAGACCTGGCTTGCGGGATCCTCGCCGACAATGACGACCGCCAGGCCGGGCTTGGTGGCGCCCTTGGCCGAAAGCTCCGACGTCAGCGCCTTGACCTTTAAAACCACATCCTCGGCGACACGCTTTCCGTCGATCACTTCGGTCATCACGAACTCTCCGTTTCGAGGCCGCATCGATGCACGGCCCCATTCCTCTATCCGGCATGTCGATTCGCCAAAGCGAGACGCCGGCGGCTGAAATGCAGCGCGGCATTGTCACGAAAATTCGACAAGGCAATCCCGTCAAAGCGTCGTCGGATGCCGTAAACCCGAAACCGGCCGCTTTTTATCGAACGCTGGACGGTTTAAAAATAGCGGCGGCTAGCGCGGCTTTCGGTCAGCTCACGCACCGCCTCGCGGAATTCGCGCAGGCTGGCGCGGATCTCGTCGATCTGGCCCTGCTGATCGGCGGACTGCTGGTGAGCCTCGGCCGCGGTCGGCGACTGCGGATGATAGGATGCCGGCGATACCGGAGAATGATCCTCGTAGGGATCGGTCCGCGTATGGTCGGGCCGATAGGAATAGCCCTGGTCGTATGGCGACTGGAAGTTCTCCCGCGTCGATGTCTCAGCCCGCGAATAGCGTTCTTCCCGGCTGGGCGCGCGCCAGGCGCTTTCAGGTGGGACAGAGTCCATATCGACCGTTTCAACCGGCTCGCGCCGCACGAAATAGCGAACCGCCGAGGCCAGCGAGCCGAAAAGTCCTGGCCTTCCTGCGTCGTCGTCCGGTGTCGGTGGTGCGACGGACTGGGCCGGAGCCGGCGCAGCCGCCGACACCGGTGGAGGGGGTGGAGGCGAGGCTGGCGGCGGTGTGAAAGACGCGGCTGGGGGCGGCGTGAATGACCGAGCTGGAGGCGGCGTGAAAGACGGAGGAGCCGGCGGTGGAGCGACCGGCGGCGTAACGAGCCGTGGCGGTGCAGGCGGTGGCGCGGCTCGCTTGGAATTGTTCTCCATCGCGGGTGCACGCTCGTCGACCCTGCGGCGCGAGTGGATGTCGGCCGTTTCGCGCAGGCTGGCAAGGATGCCGCGCAGCACGCCGAGGCCGATGCCGGCGAACAGCCCGGCGAACAGCCCGGCCACCGCCATCACCGCGCGCGACGGACCCTTGGCCTGCAGCGGCGCATAGGCGTCTGAAATGACGCTGATGTTGGCGGTGTTGATGTCCTTCTGCTCGCCGGTTTCCTTGGCGCGCAGCAGGAACTGTTCGTAGACGGAACGCTTGGCCGCGGCCTCGCGCTCGAGCTCGCGCAGCGAAACCAGATTGCTGTTGACGTCGCCGCTCTGCACCTTGGCCTGCGCCAGGCGCGAGGACAGGTCCTGCTCGAGCTGGACGGAGCGCTTCAGGTCGACCTGCAGCGAGGAAGCGATGCGTTGCAGTTCGGCGCTGATGCGTTCGCGCGCGCCGGCAAGCTGGGCGTTGAGCGCCTCGATCTCCGGATGGCGCGGGCCGAATTTGATCGCGGCGCGGTCCGCCTCCTGCCTGAGGGCTGCATATTGCGAGCGCAGCTCGCTCATCATGTTGGAGTTGATTTCCTCGGGCAAGGTGCCGCTAAGGACCGAATTGATATTCAGCGAGCGCGCCGAGGCGGCGCGTGCGTTGAGCTCGAGCGTGCGGGCCCGGGCGATGGAAAGCTGCTCGTTGAGCTTCAGCATCTGGTCGTCGCTGATCAGGTGGCCCTGCGCGTCGACAAGGTCATGCGTCGCCCTGAAATCCTCGACCTGGCGTTCGGCCGTCTCGACGCCCTTGCGCAATTCGTCGAGCCTGCCGGTGAGTTCGTCGTTGGCGCGGCCCGCCGTATTGGACTGGATGTCGCTGGAAATCTGCTTGAACGCCTTGACCATGGTGTTGGCGATCAGCGCGGATTTCTCGGCGTTCTGCGTGGTGGCGCTGACCGAGACCACGAAGGTCTTGCCGCCACGCTCGACGTCGAGGCTGTCCGCCAGATTGCCGACCGCCAGTGAGCGCCGGCGCGCCTCGTTGGCGGGGCTCGCATCCTGCCGCGACAGGATTGAGCGGAGCGTCGACATCAGGCCGATGCCGCCGGTGCCCTGGCCGTTGAACTCGGGATCGTTGGTGAGGTTGAGATCCGTGACGACCTTGTTGAGAACGGTGCCCGAGGTCAGGATGCGAACCTGGTTCTCGACGATCGCAAGCGTCGCGTCCGAGGCGACCACGTTCTGCGTCAGGTCGCGATCGGTGAGCTTGAGGTCGCGCGGGTCGACGATGACGTCGGTGGTGGCTTCGTATTTCTTCGGCGTCGACAGCGCGATGGCGACGCCAAGGGCCGCGCCAAGGATCGTCGTCGACAGGATCAGCGCCTTCGATCGCGTAACGCCGTGAATGACCTGCATCGGGTCGATCAGCGGTTTCCAATCCTGGGAGCCGTCGCCGGCGGATGGCCGGCTTGTATAGTGAGGTTCGGGGGTGGCTTGCGGCCGATGGCTCGCCGCCGCGGCCTCATAGCCCTGCCCTGTCGAAGAGGGCCGATCCCTTCCAGCCAAGTCATCTTCGGTTTCGACGGGATCCGAATTCAGTCGGGCCTGATCGCGGCCGAATTCGCCAGCCTCTGCGGGCTGCGGATTCAACTTCCCTTCGCGCTCGGAACGCGCGGCGCGGTGGCGCGCGGCGGCATCCTGGCGCCATGAAGAGTCGGCCCGGTCGCCGATCGAAACCGTGTTGTCCTCGCCGCGCATGGCCTGGCCGAGCGCGAGCAGTGAACGCTCGCGCCTCCAGTCATCACGGTTATCCCTGTCGACCATTGTCCTGGAACTTACCTTTGGTGGCTTCGGCGCGGCGGATCGGCCCAATCGTTAAGCCACGCTAAACAGGCATAGGAAACAAAACGTTAATCTTGCGCCTCGGCGAGCACGGTTTCTCGCCTTGCACGCGGCATTTTCAGCGCCGCCGAGGAGGCCGCCAGAACGCCGCGTTAAACTTTCCAGCCTATGTATTGCCCCGGATATGACCCGGGCCAGCGACATACCGCAAAGGCGGACGTTCGCGCGGATCGGCCACTTCGTGGCCACCCGCCGGAAGCTGGTGCTCGACTATTTCTCGGCGATCAGCGGCGCCGGCGGCCGGCTGGTCTTCTCGCTGGCCTATTTCATCGCTTTGGCCAATACGCTTTCGATCGCCGAGTTCGGCATGTTCGCGACCGCCTCGGCCGCCGGCATCATGCTGTCGCGCATCCTCGCCTTCGGCTTCATCTCGGCGCTCTACCGCACCGCCACGATCCGCCCCAACCTGATCGGCACCTTCACCGCCGGCTTCCTGCTTCTCGGCGTCTTGTCGCTGCCGTTGCTGGCCGCCGCATCCTACGCCGTCTACCTGATCTTCTTTTCGGGCACCGTGCCGCTGTCGGCCTACGCCGCGGTCGTCTTCGCCGAGGCGCTTTTGTGGCGGCCGGTCGAAGTGGTGCTGATCGTCAATAACGGGCTTGGCAAATTCGGCCGCGCCGCGGTGCTGGCAATCCTGGCAACGGCGTTGCGCGCGGCCGGCGCGGTGTTGTTCATGTTCGCTGCGCAGCACACCATCGACGTCTGGTCGCTGTTCTACATCGGCGCCAACGCCGCATCGCTCGTCGTCGCCTTCGCCTTCTTTTATCCGCGCCAGCGGCTGAGGCTGCGCAGCGCGCTTTATTTCCGGCGGCTCGCCGATTCCATCTATGTCGCGGGATCCGAAATTCTGTTCTATCTGCAAATGGAGTTCGACAAGCTCCTGGTGCTGTCGATCGGCGGACCGCACCTCGCCGGTATCTACGCCATCATCATGCGGCTGGTCGACCTCACGGCGATCCCGATCCGCACCTTCTCGATGATGCTGGTGCAGCGCATGATGCGGGCGCCGGAACTTCTATCGCGGCTGACGGTCAAGAGCGGCATCGAAGGCGGCGTGTTCCTGGTCTCGACGCTGGCGCTCGTGTCGCTCGGCATCGTGCTGCACTTCTTCCCGAATGCTCTCGGCAAGAATGTCGCCGAGGCAGCGCCGTTGGTCGGGCTCGCGGTCTGCGTGCCGGGCCTGCGCAACCTCGTCGAATACCAGGCCGAGCTTCTGTTCGCGCGCGGCCAGACGGCGGTGCGGGCGATCAATCTCGGCCTGCTTGCCGGATTGAAGGCCGTGCTCCTGACCTGTGTGCTGACGACGATCGCCGATACGGCCAATCTGGTGCTGTCGCTCAACATCGTATTCCTGCTGCTTTATCTCGCCTCGATGCTGCTGACCTATTCAGCGATGCGCCGGCCGGCCAAGGCCGTCTAGATTCAGGTGAGGCCGGCCTGCAAATGGCAGCCTCCTGCGCTTCCGGTGCTCACGTACCTCAGTACGCTCCGCTCCGGTTCTCGGAGGCCGCCATTTTCGACTCGGCCTGACCTGAATCTCAGCGCGGTTTATTCCAGCCCAATCAGGCGGCGGATACGGCCGATATCGGTGCCGATGAAGGACTGCATGCCGATCGCCACCTGTTGCGGCGCCATGGCGTCGACGAAGCGGCGGAATTCTTCATCCGACAGCGCTTCACCGTTCCAGTGGACGCGGCAGAATTCCTCCGAGGCGTGGAAATGGCCGGCGCCTGCAAGCACGTCGTCGACATAGCGGCCATAGATCATGCATTCCGAAAACTGGCGCGCCGAGCCGACGACGCTGACCCAGTCGCGGCCATGCACCGTCTCGATGCGCTCGCACATCGCGTTGACCGTCTCGCGGCGCCAGGCGATCAGCGTCGAGATGTAGTCGTGGCTCGACGCATTGGCAGGATCGATGGCGAGTGCGGCGCCGGCATTGCGCGACCAGATGCGGTGCTCGTCATGACCATCGCGCGACAGCACGCCGTCGCGCCTAAACAGCCGCACCTTGCCGTCGCGCCAGAAGGCGCCGGCGTCGAACGGTTTCAGGAAGGCGACGTCGGAATCGCAGAAGACCAGCACGTCTTGCTTGGCTTGGCCGGCAATGGCGATGCGGCGCAGCTGCTGCACATGCCATCCGCGCAGCGGCTGTGTTTTCAGGCTCAGCCAGATGCGGCGGCGAAAACCGCTCAGCGGATCGTCGAACACGCGCAGCCAGCGCGGCAACAGGTCCCGCTCGTCGACAACGCTGCGGCGGCTGCCTTCCAGCCGGCGAAACAGCGCGACGTCGCGATGCTCGGTCAGGATGTAGTGATGCGCCATGCCGGTGACGTGGCGGTCGATGGTTTCGCACAACAGCCGGCAGCGTTCGAAATCGGGCGCGTAGCTCGCGGTGACGATTGCGGCTGACGGCGCGCGCGGCAGCGGTTCGATTGCGGTGGAGGAGCCCGGCACGAAGCGGCTGTTCACCGGCGCGCCTCCAGCGGCTGCGGCCTGTGCGACAGCTTCTGCTTGAACACGCGCCACAGGAACATCGGATTGCCGACGATATAGCGGCGCCACAGGCGGCCGGGTTCGATCCAAAGGCGAAACAGCCATTCCAGCCGCAGCCGGCGCAGCCATAGCGGCGCGCGCGGCACCGAGCCGCTCATGAAATCGAGCAGCGCGCCGACGGCGACCGGCAGCGTGCAATGGCGGCTGTCGATGTGGCGCTCGATCCACAATTCCTGGCGCGGCACGCCCATGGCGACGAGCAATATATCCGGCCGCAGCCTGGCGATGCGCTCAAGGATCGCCGGCTCCTCGGCGGCCGAGAAGAAACCGTCATGGATGACGACGAATTTGTGCTGCACGGCGAGCGTCGAAAGCTTCGCGCATGCGGCTTCGGCATTGGCGCGTGTCGTGCCGAGCAGCGCTACCGTCAGCGGGTGCGACGACGCCTGCAGGAAGGCCGGAATGAAATCGGTGCCATTGAGATTGCTCGGGAAAGGCTCGCCGTAAAGCAGCTTTGCCGCCATGTCGACGCCAACGCCGTCCGGCAAGATCAGGAAATCGTCCAACGCTTCGGCAAAAACCTGATCGGTGCAGGCCAGGTTGGCATTGTGGGCGTTGAGGAAGCTCACCTTGGTGAAGCGACGCTCGTCGATCAGCCTTGTGAGCAAGGAAATGGCCTCGTCCCAACGTAAGGCGAGCACCGGAATGCCCAGAATCGTCTTCAGCGTATCGAAGCCGAAGGCGGCGCGCGCGGTGTGCATGTTCATGCGGCGGCCTCCTGTCTGACGGCGCCGAGCTTCTCAAGACCAAGCCCGATAGCGGTGTCGAGCGCGTTGAGCTGGCGGCGATGGAAGGCGCTGCCATCCACGTCGCGGACATTGGCAGCGGCCGCCTGGAGAGCGGCTGCGAAAGCAATCGGATCGTCGGTCACCATGCAATTGTCGGGACGATGGCCGATGCCGCGCAGCGAGCGGCTGGTGGCGACGGACGGCAGGCCAAGCTCGAAGGTCTCGATGGTCTTCAGCTGGACACCGCTGCCGGCGGTGCTGATCAAGGGGATGACGGCGGCTGCGCGGACGAAGGCCTGGGCGTCCGGGACCCTGCCGACGAAGGAGACGCCGGGATGCGCCGAGGTCACGCCGGAAGGCATGTTGCCTGCGATCCTGATGCGGAAATCCGGTTTCAGATGCGGCACCACCTTGGTCAGGAACCAGTCGAGCCCGATGCGGTTCGGCTGCCAGGTCCAGGTGCCGATCAGCGCGCCGTCGCAATCGATGTGGCGCCGCCCCTTGCCTATGGGCGCCTGCGCGCGGGTCACCAGCGGCAGCACCGCCGAGCGTCTGTCGGAGGCGACGCCAAGCGCGGCGCGGTCTTCCTCGGCCAGCGTGAAGACAAAGCGCGCGGCGCCGCAGAGGCGCTCTTCCATGATTTTGAGCAGCCTGGCCTCGCGGCGGAACATCCAGCGCTGAGGCGCACTGCCGGCCGCGGCGGCATTTTCCTCTGCCGAACGATGCTCGACATTATGCGCGACAAAGACGAATGGACGGTCGGCGAACACCCTTTCAAAGGCACCGGCGAACTGCACCGAATTCAGGACATAGCCATCAAAGGGACCGGAGCGCTCGATGGCGGCGCGGACTTGCGCGTCAGGAACGACGCGCAGCTTGACCGAAGAGAAGGTCAGGCCGGAGAAAACGGCCTTGCCGAGCCAAGCAAGCTTCCGCAAGGCCGAAGCGCTTTCGGTGCGGACCTCGACGGCGTCGAGCACGATGGTGGCTTGCGGATCGGACGGGGCCTTTCCCGGCCAGATGAAGCCGATCACCGTCACGCGCGCGCCGGCGCGACGCAGCGCGTCGATGATCGCGGCGTTGGCAATCTCGTAGCCCGAGGCGAGAGCGCCATCGGGCACGATCGATGTGGCGAACAGCAGATGCATCTCACCTATCCATAGGTGCAGCCGGTAGCAAAACCCGGTGAAGCCTTGATTAAATGGCACTGTCAAAGGCCGAAGACCCGGCTTTTCCGACAGACGGGCGAGAAGGTGATTAACGAAACGTTATCACCGCGATGCTATCGAGGCTTAAACCCACGCTGCTGGAAACGGATGATCCCTTTGCCGTCCGACGCTTCTGTATCGATCGCGGGACGGTCGCCGGGGCTTGCCGCCGAGACCGTCGAGGCGGTGGTGACGTTGCCGACATTCAAGCGGCCGAAGCAGGTGCTGGAAACCCTGGCTTCGCTCAAGGTGCAGCGGACCGACCGGCGCTTTGCCGTCATCGTGATGGAAAACGAGGCCGAGGCGCGCGAGGGAGCGAGCGCGGCGCTGCCGTTGTTCGAAAGCGTCGAGATGCCCGGCATGGTGATCATCGCGCATGAGCGCGGCAATTGCAGCGCCTACAATGCCGGCTGGCAGACGGCGATGCTGCAGTTTCCCAACTTCAGGCACCTTTTGGTCATCGACGACGATGAGATCGCCGAGCCCGATTGGCTGGAGCGCATGTGCAAGGCAGCCGAGACTCTTGGCGCCGACATTGTCGGCGGCCCGCAAGTGCCGGTCTTTGCCGACCCGGCGCATGCCAGATGGGCCGAGCATCCTGTCTTTGCACCGCCCTATCGTGAAACGGGCCGCGTGCCGGCGCTCTATTCGTCCGGCAATCTGCTGGTAGGACGCAACGTGCTGGCGGCGATGGGGCCGCCCTTCCTCGATTTACGATTCAATTTCACGGGCGGCGGCGATTCCGATTTCCTCAGCCGTTCGGCGCAGAAAGGTTTCGTGCTCGGCTGGTGCGCCGAAGCAAAAGTCAACGAAACCGTGCCGGCCCGGCGCATCGAGGCAGACTGGATCCGCGCCCGCAGCCTACGCAACGGCGTGATCTCAACGCTTGTCGAAAAGAAAAAGCGCGCCGGCACGCCGTTTGCCGGCCTTAAAGTCCTCCTGAAGAGCCTGGCGCTGCTTGCGGCCTCGCCGCTGCGCGGCGCCATCCGGCTGGCGCGCACCGGCTCGCTGACGACGGGCCTTTATCCTGTCTATGTCGCGCTCGGCCGGGTGCTTGCCGAATTCGGATATGCCAATGAGCAGTACCGACAGCCTGAAAAGAATTGAGCGCGCGCCGCTCAGCGGCACCTTCACCAGGGAAGGTGTGGCGACGGCTATCGCTGCGCTCTTGTTCACAGTCATCATCGTCTCGTTCCGGCCTTTCCAGCCGGCCGGGGCGGAACTGACCGGCGACGGCGGCGACATCGTCAACCAGCTCGGTTTCGGCTCGCTCGGCGCTGTCTCGATCTTCTCGCTGTTTGCCTTCGCCAATCCGCGCGTGGTGCGCTCGCTGGTCAGCCCGTCCTGGGCGCTGATGCTCGGCTTCTTCTTCCTGTCGGTGGTGCTGGCGACCGATCCGCCCGCGGCAATGCGCGCCGCCTCCTTCACCATGATCGGCATCATCACCATGGCGACGATCCTGGTGCTGCCGCGCGACGCCGACTCCTTCGCCCGAGTGGTCATCTTCACCGCGGTCGTGGTGATCGGCCTATCCTATATCGGGCTGATCGTCTTTCCGCATGAGGCGCTGCACACCGCCGACTCGCAGGAGCCGGAGCATGCGGGTCTGTGGCGCGGCGTCTTCACGCACAAGAACATCGCCGGTCCGGTGATGGCCTGTTTCAGTTTCGCCGGGCTCTATCTGTTCCGGCGCGGCCAACGCTGGTGGGGCGCCGGCATCTTCTGCGCTGCGATGGTGTTCATGCTGCACACCGGCTCCAAGACCACCGCCGGGCTGATCCCGTTCTCGATCATGATCGTCGTGCTGCCCAGCCTCATCGGCATGCGGCTCGGCACACCGATCCTGTTCGCGCTGGCCATCGTCGCGACCGCTGTCGGCACGCTCGGCATCGTCTTCATCGCGCCGGTGAAACATCTGGCGGCGATCTATTTCCCGAACCTGACCTATACCGGACGCACGACGCTGTGGGAGTTCGCCGGCGAGATGCTGGCGAAGAAGCCATGGACCGGCTATGGCTACGAGAGCTTCTGGGGAACGCCGCTGCTGCTGAACCAGGACCAGCCTTTCGACCGGCCCTGGGATATCCGCACTATCGTGCACGGCCATGACGGCTATCTCGACATTGCCGTGCTGATGGGCATCCCCGCGCTGTGCGTCGCCGTCTACACTTTCCTGATCGCTCCTCTACGCGACTACATGCACATCCCGCCGCGCAAGGAAAACATCTTCCTCGGCGATTTCTTCATGATGGTGGTGCTGTTCACGGCGCTGAACGGTTTCCTGGAAAGCTTCTTCTTCCACCGCGGCGACCCCGTCTGGCTGTTCTTCGTGCTGGGCGTGCTTGGCCTGAGGCAAGTCTCGCTGCGGCCGATCCCGGTTCGCGTCTCTCACTGAATCGGCGCAAACCATAGCCGCCGGTCAAAATCCCTGCGTCGAGGAACCGGTCCTGGCAATCGGTCTCCTGCTCACTGCTCTTTTCCGCAGGCGCGCAAGCGGCTAAGGAGAGCCATCTCACGGAGGCTTTCATGACGATCAGGCTGGTTCTCGCCGGTTGCGGCAATATGGGTTACGCCATGCTCTCGGGCTGGCTGAAATCCGCCAAGCTCGAGCCGACGGCGGTGTTCGTGGTCGAGCCCAATGCCGAATTGCGCCAGCGCGCCGAACATCTCGGCTGCCGCGCCGCCGCCGACGCCGCAGCTATTCCGGCCGACGCCGTGCCCGATCTCGTGGTCATTGCGGTAAAGCCGCAGGTGATCCGCGAGGTAACGGCGCACTATAAGCGCTTCGGCGACGGCAGGACGACTTTCGTCAGCATCGCCGCCGGCACGCCGGTCGCCACCTTCGAGGAAATCCTGGGCGAGCTCGCGCCGGTCATCCGCTGCATGCCGAACACGCCGGCGGCGATCGGCAGGGGCATGATGGTGGTGTTTTCCAACCCGCTGGTTTCCGACGACGTCCGCCGCTTCGTTGCCGAACTGCTTTCGGCAAGCGGCGTCGTGACGACGATCGACGACGAAGGCTTGATGGACGCGGTGACGGCCGTCTCCGGCTCCGGCCCGGCCTATATCTTCCACTTCATCGAAGCGCTGACGGTTGCGGCCGAAAAGGCGGGCCTGCCGGCTGAGACCGCCAAGCTGCTTGCCCTGCAGACCGTTTTCGGCGCCGCCTCTCTCGCCGCCGAAAGCGACGAGGAGCCGGGCGTGCTGCGCCAGCAGGTGACCAGCCCCAACGGCACGACCGCCGCCGCACTTGTCGTGCTCATGGGCGAGGACCGGCTGACGAAGCTTTTGACCGACGCGGTGGAAGCCGCGCGGCTCAGGTCGATAGAGCTGGGAAAATAAGGTTCGGCCAAGTCATGCTGAATCGTGACTGCGATCGGATATCGGTCTCGAACGGCTCAACCGGTCAATCCGGCCGTTTCTGAGGCCCGAAGCCGGCAAATTTCCGTGCTTCACCGCAGCAGCCGGCGTTGAAGGAAGGACACCATGTCCCGCCGGCCATCGACAACGCAATAGATCACCACATCGTTTCCTATGACGCGATAGATCATGCGCCACGGTTTGTGATGCAACTCCCGATATTCGACGATCCCGAGGATTGCCAACTCCTTCGGGACGTTTCCCCGCTCAGGAAAATCCTCAAGCTCGAGGCAAGCTTTCTCGATCTCTCCGAGAATTCGATCGCCTGCCCGCCCCGTCACGGCCGGCAATGTGGTGGTAAAGGTCTTCGAGATCCCGCTCCGCATCTTTTGCGAAGAGCACGCGGTGCCGCATCAGATGTCATGCTTTGACAGGCGTTGGCGAATGCGGGCGAAGGTCTCGGCGGCAGGTCGAACGTTACCTTCCACCACTTGCTGGTTGGTAAGCGCCAGTATCTTCAAAAGCGCCAGCGTTTCCTGGGTCTCTTCGTATTGCCCGACGTCCTGGAGGACGGCCTTCGCCTCACCATGCAGCGTGATGACCACAGGCTGCCGGTTGTCTGCGAGCGTGCGGATGATTTCTGGCGCGTGAGCCTTGAGGTAGCTGATAGGTTTTACCTGTTCCGACAACTTCATAAATCGGTCTCTTTCGACCAGAATATAGACCGTCAATGGGTCAGTCGGAAGTGCTTCCGGCCAGGGTAGCAACGCGACCGTCCTGGACTCGGCGAAAGCATCAGGCTCCGTACAACATCTCGTCCTGCAGCTTGCGCAACGCGTACAGCCTTGTCGTCTGGTCCGGCGCGGCATTGTCCGTAGTCAACAACTCGCCCTTCCTGACCGGCTTCAGCACCTTGCCGCCTTCGAGCAGCCCGACCGGCAGGGCGCAGCTGGCGCGGGCATCGGCGACGGTCATGGTCCAGGAGCGGTAGCAGGTTTCGCCGATGGCGTCGAAGGTCTCGCCGGCGCCGAGATCGCGCTTGGCGACGGCGCAGACTTCCGCCACCGGCTTCGGCAGCGGCACCATGTCGGGCTTGCCATGGAGCATGATGCGGGCAGCGGTGAGCGGCACCTCCAGCGAGGTCAGGTGATAGGGCCGGAACAAGCCGTAATAGGGTCCGCGGCCGACATGGAGATCGTCCATGCGCTCGACAATGCGCGGGTGCATCGCCTCGACGATGACGAAGACGCCGGGCGCCACGCCCTTGCCGATCGTGTAGTCGACGACGCCTTTCCTCGACAGGAGGCCGCCGTCCTGTTTCGGGATCAGCACCTTGGCGAGTTGATCGCGATCGGCCTTGGGTCCGTGCATGCCTGGAACATCGGGAACCAGGCCGGTGGCGTTGGCGATGGCGCACATCTCGACCATGGTTTTCGAGCCGTCGACGAACTCGACCAGCATGCGCGGGTTCATGTTGCGGCGGGCCGCCTCTTCCCGGTAATCGTCGGGGACCGCGTCATGGTTGAGCGGATTGTTCTTGCCCTTGCCTGCCGAGACGATGGTTAGCCCAAGCGCCGAGGCGAATTCGATCAGTTCCATGCAACTGGACGGCTCGTCGCCCGCGCCGACCGAATAGACCACGCCGAGACGATCGGCTTGCTGCTTGAGATAACAACCGATGGTCACGTCGGCCTCGACGTTCATCATGACCAGATGCTTGCCATGTTCCATGGCCATCAGATCGAAATCAGCGGCGACGCCAGGCTTTCCGGTAGCGTCGATGACGACGTCGATCAGTGGATTGGTGACCAGCATCTCATTCGAGGTGATGGCGATCCTGCCGCCTTCGATCGCCTGGGTGACCCTTGAGGCGGTCTCGGCCTCGACCGCCATCGCCTCGTCGCCATAGGCGATGCGGATCGCCTCGCGGGCGGTGTGCGGGCGCCGCGTGGAAATGGCCGCGATCGAAATGCCCGGCATCAGCATGCCCTGCGTCACCAGGTCGGTACCCATCTCGCCGGAGCCGATGACGCCGATGCGCACCGGCTTGCCCTCGGCGGCGCGCCGGGCAAGATCGCGGGCAAGCCCGGTCAGGGCGATATTGGTCATGCAAGAAAATCCACGGCTTTTTGCTCCGACTCGCAATACAGGGAACGATCCCCGCTTGCCAACCAAACCAGACCGACATGGCGATTTCTTGCGCATGCTTTGCAAAGCCGCAGCAGATTTCCCAGGAGCTTGTGCGTAGCGACCGCAGGATTCGCCATTTCTTTCAGGCCATTAACCATTGCAATCCGCTTTGACCCGAAAAGTCTCGGCCGCCGCACCCGGTTTCTGTGCCATTTTTGCTACAGGTTTTGGCACTAATGTCCGGAATCGCACTTTTGAGGGGTGTCTAATCCATTATGCACTCACATCCCCAAAAAATCTGATAGATACTGGCCGCAAGCTCTGGTGGCAGGCTTGGGCAAATAAGCGCTGATAAAAAACACAATGGCGCGGGGATAGTCACGGGGTAGAAATGATCAGAACGGGTAAAATAACCGTCGGCTGGCGCTTTGCGCTTGCCGTAACGGTGTCGATGCTGGCTTGCGAGAGCGCCGGCGCACTCACGCTCAAAGAAGCCGTCGCCGTCGCTGTGGAGTCCAATCCGGAGATTGGACAGGCGATCGAAAACCGCGAAGCGATCGAATTCGAGTTGCGCCAGGCAAAAGGCCTTTATCTTCCCAGCGTCGATCTGGAAGCGTCCACAGGCGTTCGCCGCCTGGACAATGATACGAGGCGCGCGCTCGATCAGGATCATGACTCCCTTTACCCGAACGAGGCCGACCTTACGGTCTCGCAGACGCTTTATGACAGCGGCGCAAGGCGGGCGGAATTGAACCGCCAGGCCTCGCGGGTCGACGGGGCTTCCTTCCGGGTTCTGGAACGGTCGGAATTCATCGGGCTTGCGGTCGTCCAAGACTATCTGGAATACATGCTGCAGGCATCGATCGTGGTCGAGGCCAAGAAGAACCTTGGCTTCCATCAGTCCATTCTCAGCGACATCAAGCAAGGTATCGCGGGTGGCGCGCTCAACGATGCCGACCGGCAGCAGGCCGAGGAACGGCTTTATGCCGCCAAGGCGCGGATGCAGGAGGCAACCGAAGAACTCGAGGCGGCCAAGATCCGCTTCTTCAAGAATGTCGGCAAGCCGCTGACCAACGCGTCGCGGCCGGCCGATGTCGCGGGCGCTCTGCCGCGGTCGCTGGACGATGCGATCGGGCTTGCCCGGCAGAACAATCCGCGTGTCCATATGGCCGACAGCGATATCGACGCCGCCGCTTCGCTGGTCGATGCGGCGCGGGCGAAATACGGTCCCACGGTTACCGCAGAGGGTGTTGCCCGCGGCGGGTATGACATCGACGGCGACAATGGCGACGCGAGCGACTTGCAGGCTCGGGTGGTGTTGCGCTGGAACCTGTATCGCGGCGGTATCGACAAGGCCAACGAACAGGAACAGATCCGCCGCACCAGCGAGCAGCGTCTTGCGCTGCACCAGGTGCTGCGCGAGATCGAGGAAGCCGTCCGTACCTCGTGGGACCGCCGTTTCCGCCAGGCGGAACTGGCAAAGACGCTGCGGCTGCAGGCAGCTACCAATGAAAAGCTCGTCGCTTCCTACCGCGAGCAGTTCAAGGTCGGACAGCGCTCGCTGCTCGATGTGCTCGACGCCCAGAACACGCGCTTCAACACCGCAACACTGGCCGACACGTCGTCTTACGCGTCGCTGTTTGCGGAATACCGGCTGCTGGCCGCAACCGGGGAATTGCTGAAGACGCTCAACATCGAGCCGGCCAAGCAGGCCTCGGCCTATGCACGCTCGGAGTTCGGCGTGCCGGCAACGGCCGATACCGAGACTTATGCGCGGACGCCGTCGGAACAGAAGAACGATCTTCCGTTCGACATCCTCGCGCCGGTCAGGAAGAAGTAGTCGATGTAAGCGTCGATCTCGGGTCCTTCGGGGCGGATCGTGAACCAGCAACCCAATATCCTATCGCCCAAGGAGGCCTTCAAAGCCTGCTTCTGCGCTGTTGCGGCCTATCTCGGCAGGCCGAGCGCGGAAACCGTGCTGTTTGCCGGCGTGCCGATTCCGGAGACACGCATCGAGCCGGATGAAATCCGCCACCTGGCCGAGCGCATCGGCCTCGAGGTCCAGGATTTCAGCCATCGTGATTTCCTGCGCGGCCGCTTCGATCTTCCGGCCATCGTCTTCCGCGTCAGCCAATTGCCGGTCGCTCTCCTGGCGGAAATCGAGGGCGGACAATATCTGACGGCGCCGCAGGAAAACGGCCGCACCACGATCGACAGATCGGAACTCGCCGAAAGCTATATCAGCGGCGGCACTTCCTTTTCGATCACCTATGCCAACACGGCCGAAGAGATGACGGTCGGCTCCGCCGCGCGGATCGAAAGGCGCCACTGGCTGACCGGCACCATGGGGGCGTTCTGGCGAACCTACTCCAAGGTGGTGCTGTCGGCGGTCTTCATCAACCTGCTTGCGATCGCCTCGCCGATCTTCACCATGAACGTCTACGACCGCATCCTGCCGAACAAGGCGATCTCCACGCTGTGGGTGCTGGCGCTCGGCATCGGCGCGGCCATCCTGTTCGACCTGCTTCTCAAGACGGCCAGGGCGTCATTGATCGACTATGCCGGACGCAAGGCGGATCTGCGGATCTCCTATCTTCTGTTCGAGAAAGTGCTGAATTCCTCGCTGTCGGCACGGCCCGGATCGACGGGTGAATATGCAAACCGCGTCACGCAGTACGAATTCGTGCGCGAGTTCTTCACCTCCAACACCGTCAGCGTCTTCATCGACACGCTCTTCGTCTTCGTCTTCTTGGCTGTGATCTACGCCATCGGCGGCTGGCTGGTGATCATACCGGCGCTGGCCTTCGTCATCTCCGTCATCGTCGGGCTGATCACGCAGCGGCGGATCGGCAAGCGGGTCGCCGCCTCGATGAACGAAGCGTCGCAGCGCCAGGCCCTGCTGGTCGAATCCATTTCCACGCTGGAGACGATCAAGTCGCTGCGCGCAGAGGCCTACCTCTTGCGCAAATGGGGCGAGCACTCGAAGAACGCAGCCAACACGTCCGAGAAGATCAAGGAACTCTCGGCCGCGGCGGGCAACATCACCGGCGCCATCCAGCAATTCGTCACGGTCGCCCTGGTCGTGGCCGGCGCCTACGCGTTCTCGGAAGGCCAGGTCTCGACGGGTGCCATCATCGGCACCGTCATGCTGGCCGGCCGGGCCGTGGCGCCGCTCGGCCAGATCGCGATCACGCTTGCGCGGTTCCGGCAGGCCATGTTGTCGCTCAGGATCGTCAATACGATCATGGCGCAGCCGGAGGACCGCCCCGATACGGTCGGCTTCGTCAACCGGCCGATCCGCAGCGGCGCACTTGTCTTCAAGAATGTCGGTTTCGCCTATCCGGGCACGGAGAACGAGGTTCTGAGCGGGCTCAACATCGCGGTCAAGCCCGGCGAGCGGGTCGGCATCATCGGCCGCATCGGTTCCGGCAAGACCACGATGGGCCGGCTGATCGGCAGGCTTTACCTGCCGACGTCGGGGGAATTGCTGCTCGACGGCATAGACGTCCGCCAATACCATCCTTCGGAGGTCCGCGCCGCGGTCGGCATCGTAGCGCAGGCCGGCGACCTATTTTCGGGCACCATCAAGGAAAACCTTTTGATGGCGGCGCCGGAAGCGACCGACGATGAGATCATCGATGCGGCGAAGGCCGCGGGTGTCGATGACTTCGTCTCGCGGCATCCGCGCGGCTACGACATGAATGTCGGCGAGCGAGGCACCAATCTCTCGGGCGGGCAAAGGCAGGCGGTGGCAATCGCGCGGCTGCTCCTGACCAAACCGAAGATCGTCTTCCTGGACGAGCCATCGGGTTCGATGGATCTCGCTTCCGAACGGCAGTTGATCAAGCAGCTCAAGGTAGCGTTCGATCGCGACACGACGCTGATCGTATCGACCCATCGCTACAGCATGCTGGAGCTTGCCGACCGCCTCATCGTCATCGAGCAAGGCCGCATTGTCGCGGACGGGCCAAAGGAACAAGTCATCCAGGCATTGCAGAAGGGCAATGCCTGAGCGGAACGCAAAGACATGCTTGCAAGGGAAGATCGGCCACCATTTTTCGCCTCGGCGTCCGTCTATATCGTCGGGGCGCTGTTCGTGTGCTTTACGGCCTGGGCATCCTTTGCCGAGGTGGATGAGATCGCGCGCGGCGACGGCAAGGTGATACCCGCTTCGAAGACGCAGATCATCCAGGCCAGCGAGCCCGGGGTCGTGCAGGAAATTGCCGTCAAGATCGGCCAGATCGTCAAGAGGAACGATCTCATCATCCGCCTCGACAACTCGGGCAACACGTCGAGCCTTGGCGAAGAGAAGGCCAAGGCGCGAGCGCTGCAGGCCCGCATCGCGCGGCTGCAGTTCGAGCAGAGCGGCAATGTCGAAGGGGCGTTCCCCTGCCCGGCGGAAATCGAGAAGGTCGCGCCGGAAATCTGCGACAACGAGCAAAAGCTGCTTATCGCGCGGCGCGACAATTTCGAGGTGAAGCTCTCGGTGCTCAAATCGCGCCTCGATCAGCGCGAAAAGGAGCTGGACGAGGCCACCGCCAACGCCGATCGCCTTTCCAAGAGCCTGGAAGTCACCGACCGGGAAGCGGCGCTGGTCGAACCCATGGTCAAGAAGGGCCTGATGGCCAAGACCGAACAGCTTCGCGTCGAGCGCGAACAGACCGACCTTCACGGACAGCTGAGCCTCGCCGGCGAGACCATCAAGAAGAGCCAGTCGGCAATCACCGAGGCGCAGCTTCAGGTGAACGAATTGGGCCTGCAATTGCAGCAGGAGGCATTGAGCGACCTGACGCAGGCGCTCGCCGATCTTTCCGTGGTCGACGAAACCATCCGCGGCGCCACCGACAAGGTGGCGCGCACCGACATTCGCTCGCCGGTCGACGGCATCGTCAACACGCTCGACGTCAACACGCTCGGCGCCTTCGTGCAGCCCGGCGCGGTGGTGGCCGGCATCGTGCCGACCTCCGAGACGCTGCTGGTCGAGGCGCGGGTTTCGCCGCGCGACGTCGCCTTCATCCAGCCGGACCAGGAGGCACTGATCAAGGTCACGGCCTATGATTTCTCGATCTTCGGCGGCATCGAGGGCAAGGTCTCCAACATCACCGCCGACAGCCTCGTCGACCAGAAGACCGGCGAGCCCTACTACCAGGTGCGCGTCGCCACCGAGAAGTCGACGCTGACAAGGAACGGCAAGGCCTATTCGATCATCCCGGGCATGATCTGCTCGGTCGACATCAAGACCGGACACAAGACGATCCTCAACTATCTTTTGAAGCCGATCAACAAGGCGCGTCAGGAGGCGATGAGTGAGCGATAGCGCAATCCGCCCCGACACCCACCGCGACCGGCTGTTGCCGGCGCTGGCGGCCGAGGATTTCGGCCCCGAGTTCCGCGTCGTGGCGCGCGGCGGCGTGCGCCGCGGCATCCGCCTGGAGCGCGCCTTCTGGGTGTCGCTGAAGCAGATGGCGGAAAGCCGCAAATGCACGATCGGCATGCTGGTCGAGGAGATCGCCGAACATCATCCCGACCAGGGCAATCTCACCTCGGCGATCCGGGTCGCCTGCATGCGCGGCCTCGCCGAGGAAAGCATGGAATTGCGCAAACTCGCGTCGATCCGCACGATCACCGCGATCCTGATCGCCTGCCCCTCACCCGCCTTCGCGCTGTCGTCGTCAAAGAAGATCCTGGCTTTCAACGCGCCGTTCCAACAGCTGGTCAGGCGCCAATTGCCGAGCGCGCCGGGCGAGGATGGGCGCCAGGACCTGAAGCTGGCGCTCGACCTCAACGTTCCCGATATCTTTGCCAGGCTCGACGCCAATGGTGAAACACCGGTCACCAGCGGCTTCGTCATCGGCGCCGGCGAGCGCCGCTATCGCGGCCAGCTCAGCGCCGTGCGCGCGCCCGTTACCGAGCCGGAACTCCTGATGGCCTTCGTCTTCAACGGGTAGTTTCGACGGCCCGATGGGCTTGCGCTGGAAGATCGCATATCTCGGAGATTGGCCCGAAAATCGCCTCGTCATTCTATGGCGAAGCATGGAGCGAAGCGACGCGGCGCAGACCATAGAATCCATGCCGTGACTTCGAAGCGTTGCGACGGTGCAGAATTCTGCGCCGTTGCACCCCTCGGCCAAGGTAACGGAATGGATCCCCGGGTCTGCGCTCCGCTTCGCGTCGCTACGCCCAGGGATGACGAAGACACGAAGGCTCCGGCCAATTTGCGAAAGTTTTGGGCGCGCCTTCCCTGATAGCGCTAGCGGACAAGCAGCCTATTTCGCGTCGAGACCGGAACTCGCAGTCGCAACTTTCGCGTCAGGCGATCCTTCGCCGGGCGCTACCGTCGAGAAGCCGCCGGCGATGTCGGCGATCTGCGAGCCGGACTTCGACCCGTGGATCCAGGCGCGATCCGTGCTGAAGGAATAGAGCGGGACATAATCGGGCAGCTCGTTGTCGCGCATGACGGCGTTGCCGAGGCTGTCGAGGATGAAGGCGCCGCTTCCCGTGCTCACCGACAGGACGGCGTGGAAGAACTTGCGGCGGCGATCCTGGAGCACCACGAGCGACATGCTCTGCGCCGGGATCCCGGCTCTGAGCAGCGCCGCCATCTTGAGTATGGCGAAATCCTCGCAGTCGCCGGCGCGATGCTCGAGGATTTCCGAAGGCTTTGCCCAATAGTCGAGCTTGCCGTAGACGACGCTGTCCTTGCGATAGGCGATCAGCCGATTGATGCTGCTGTTGACGAAGGACAGCTTGTCGCGAAAACCCTTGTCGGCGGCAATGTTGATGATCTCGGCGAAAGCCGGGCTCTCGCGGTCGCAGATGCTGCCCGCGGTGCAGTCGACGATTGCCCTGTAGACAGGAGCCCAGCGAGCCGCGACCGGAAAGTTGCGCATCGACAAGGCGACGGAGCCGAAGACGCCGGGGATGATCGCGGCGGTCTGGATCGGATCGATGCCGGGATCGGCCTTGGCGCTCGCTCGCGCTTCAATCTCATGGGATGCCGCCGGTGCGTAGCCCGCCGAGACGTCCGCGATCCGGTATGCGGCGGCCGGATGCCAAGGCAGCGGCCGGGCCAGCGAAACGCCGCCGAGGCTGGCCGGAGCAAGCAGCTTTTGCAGGGCCGGCGCCGGGCCCGAATCCGCGCTGGCGGATGATGGATTTGCCTGAACGGCGAGGCCGATCGCCAGCAAGAGAACCTTGATCCCCGTCGTCCCCGGGGCTGCTCTTTGTATTTTCATAACGCCCACCTTTGACTGTGGACGCTACCAATCTTGTCTCAAATTATCGGAAAGGAAGGTGGGTAAGTTTCCGCGAATCACTCTATTCTTATTTCCATCAAATTTTATTCAAATTTATACTTTCATTTACCAAGCTGACGACGCGCGCCACGGCCAATCCCGCGCCCCTCAAGGGAATGCATATCTGCATATATCATTGCGATTTACCACGTGTAAAAAATGCGATTCTCTACATATTCCAATATATGAAATAGATTGAACGTCTGTTGCAAAGCCCAGGCCTGACATGTCTCTTTCCGGGAAACGCCGGAGGGGCTTTAGCTATGACAACCAATATCGAATTCGACGCCGTTTCAAATTCCTCGGACGAGCACACGAGCGCTGGGGAAAATCCGATCCCGACCGGTATCCAGGTCGCCCAGGCCGCCAGCGGCCAGGCGGCGAGCGAGCCGGTGCCGGTCGATGTCGGCAGCGGCGCGCCGGCGCAGGGCGCGGCCCCGGCTGCAAACCAACCTGCGGCTGACGCGAAGGCTCCTGCTTCCAACGCAAATGCGCCGGCGGCAAATGCGGCGGCAGCGAATGCCCCGCATGAATATCATGTCGAGGCCGGCAACGTCGTAAAGCTTCCGGCCAGTGTCTCGATCGACAACATCAAGGTCGAGGGACATGACCTCGTCCTCACGCAGCCCGACGGATCCGAGATCGTCATCAAGGACGCCGCGCTGAACGTGCCAACCTTCGTCCTCGGCGATGTCGAGGTGCCGCGCGTCGCCCTGATCGCCGCGCTCGAGGCAAGCCATGTCGATGTCGCCTTCGGCGCCGACGGCTCGATCTCGGCGGCTGGAAACGCCTCGCCCAGCGCCGGCGGCAATTTCGAACATCCTGCAGGCGGCATCGGCGACGGCTTCGGCCTCAGCGCCCTGCTGCCGCCAACCGACCTGGCGTTCGGCCAGCCGGACCACCGCGAGCTGTTCCCGGGCCTGCTGCCCGACTCCACGCCGACGATCATCGACCTGAACCCTGAGACGAGCGGCGGCGACACGATCGTCAATGAGAAGGGCCTGCCGGCAAGTTCCGGCGCGGAAGGTTCGGGCGAACAAGCGGCACCGGGCGCCGACGGCGACCCCTCCGAGCACAATACGGGCACCTTCACAGTCAACTCACCCGACGGCACCGGCTCGCTGAACATCAACGGCCAAGCGATTTCGGCCGCCGCGCTTGCCAACAGTGGATCGACGCCGATCGAAATCACGACGCCGCTCGGCAACCTGCTGACCATCAACGGCTACGACGCCGCCACCGGACAGGTGAGTTATACCTATACGCTTGAGCACAGCGAGCAGCATCCGGCAGGCAGTGATCCGATCTTTGACAATATAACCGTGACGGTCACCGACACGGACGGCGATGTTTCGCTTCCCGGCACGCTCTCGGTCCAGATCATCGATGACGTGCCGACGGCCAACCCGGACGCCAACAGCGTCGCGGCGGGCAGCCATGCGGAGATCAGCGGCAATGTGATAACCGGCGCCGGCGAGACCGATCCGTCCACGAGCGCGGACGTGAAGGGCGCGGACGGCGCGACGGTGACCTCGGCCTCCGGGACAGGCGCGGCGCAGAATGTGACGTCGGCGGTCATCGGAACGACGATCGCCGGCCAATACGGTACGTTGACGCTCTTTTCTGACGGCCACTACACCTATGACCGCGCGGCAAACACGCCGGGCGGCGTGAACGATGTGTTCCACTACACGCTGACGGACGGCGATGGCGACCAGTCGAACACCACGCTGACGATCAACATCGGCAATGAGCCGCCGAGGCTCGGGGATATCCCGGCCGCAGGCGCTGACGGCGCGATCGTCTACGAGGCGGGCCTGGCGACCGGCACGCTGCATGACGGCTCGAACGCGGTGAGCGGCTCGATCGCCTTCACCTCGCAGGACGGCGTCAACACTGTGACGCTGGGCGGCCATGCGCTGTCGAGCGATTCGGGCAATCCGACGACGTTCACGGACCCCGCCACCGGCGGCACGGTGAGCGCGTGGTACGAATACACCGCTGCGACCGGCACGGGCACGATCCACTACAGCTACACGCTGACATCCGATTTTCACAGCGCCACGGGCGGCGACGGCGCCAATACGGAAGCTGCGCCCAGCTTCGCGGTCGTTGTGACCGACCTGGATAACCAACCCGCCTCCGGCAATTTGGTGATCAATGTCATCGACGATGTGCCGACGGCGAAGGCCGATACCGACGCGGCGCAGTCCGGCGAGACGGTGACGGGCAATGTCGAGACCGGGGCGAGCACGAACGGTACCGGCGCCGCGGACGTCCCCGGCGCGGACGGGATCGCGTCGATCGTGTGGACAGGTTCGCAAACGACCAACAACGTGACGACCGTTCAGGGCGCGCACGGCGTGCTGACGGTCTCCGCCAATGGCGATTATAGCTATCACGCCAACCCGAACACGCCGACTGGCACCGACGTGTTCAACTACACGGTCACGGACGGTGACGGCGACAGCTCGCCGTCAACGTTGACGATCGATGTGACCAGCAGCCAACCGCATGTGACGGCGGAGGTTGCTAAGGTGGACGAAGCGGGCCTGGATACGACGCCGCCTGCCGGCGACCTAGGCCCCGGGACAGTGGACGGCTCGCATGCAGGCGATGGCTCGGAGACGACGACGGGCCAACTGACCATCTCGGATCCCGACGGAGTGACAGTGACCGGTGTTCAGGCTGGCAATGTCGGCAGCGACGTGACCGGCAATGTCGGGACGAACATCAATGGCACGTACGGCATCCTGCACGTAAACGCGGATGGCACCTACACCTATACGTTGACGTCGCCGGAAGCGAATGCTCCGGCGGGCAATGACGGCCCCAACTTGCAACCCGGACAGGACGTGTTCACGTTCACGGTAACCGACGGCCTTGGCAATACGTCCACTTCGACCATCACGATCAATATCACGGACGATGTTCCCTCGGTCGTTGCGAACCAGCAGTTCGCGGCGCCGACGCTGACGGTGGACGAGAGCTTCCTGACGGCGGCGACCAACAACGGCATCAATGGCTCCGGCCAGGCGCCTTCCGGCTCGACGCATGCGGAGGGCTCGTTCAGCGGCGCCTTCACGGTGACGACGGGCGCCGATGGCGGCACGACCAGCTACGCGCTGAGCGTGACGGCCGGCCCCTCCAACCTGATCGACACGGCGACGGGCCAGACGGTGGTGCTGTCGATGAACGGCAACGTGGTCGAAGGCCATGCCGGCGCCGGCGGCCC